>CAMYXP010000012.1 GCA_947303085.1 uncultured Bacteroidales bacterium | reverse complement strand
ACAAGTTCTGCAGGGACGATTCCATATACCTGGCTGTGCTCGCAGTCGATCATCTTCCAGTCGTAGTTGAGGTAGAAATCGATTTCTGTCTTGTCAGCAAGTTTCACCTCGATTTCATCGTTGTCGGTTTCTATCTTCTGGATGCTTGTCCGAGAAAAATAGGTTTCAACAAAGGTGTTGATTTCTGGGAAGTTGGAGTTGCTTCCTCCATTGGGGTCGTTTTTCGTACAGGCCATTCCCAAAAAGGCCAATGCTGCGATGGCAGCGATGATGCTTAGTTTTTTCATTTCTTTTTAGTTTAAATGATTAGTAATTAGTGCGTTAGTTTTAGTTAATCGTCATATCGAAGGAATTCACCGTTATTGTTGAAGACGAGTTCCAACCCGTTGTTCAACTCTGCCTTCCATCGCAAGTCGTCCTTGCCCCATTCGGTGATGAAAGCATCCGGATAATTTGCATTCACGTAGGCAAGAGCTTTCTCGGGAATAAGCCCGTCAGGAACTTTTTTTTGTTGGCTATCGATTTTTATCAAGTTGCCATTGCGGTCGAATTCTATCTCTGTGTTGTCCTTGAGTTTTACCTCATACTCTGTCAGCAAGTTATCCTTGTCAATTGTGACAAGTAGAACTTCTTCTTTGTTGAAATAATTCTTAATCGTAGTTTGCGCATTTTGCGGTAGTTGGTCGAAACCGATAGGCTTACCGTCTGTACAAGCCCCAAGGCTAAATGCAATGGCCGTGAGCAAGATTGAAAAAAGCAGTTTTTTCATTTGAGATTAGGGATTTGATTAATAATTGAGTGAATTGCATAAAAAAAGTGGCATGGAACGATTCCACGCCACTTTTCATGATTGACAAAAGGGTATAGTTATGGCTGTCGGAGAGGTTGTTTCGGGGCGAGTAACGCCTTACCTGTCCTCTCAGCAAAGCCTGTGAACACTTGCTTCCCTCAGTCTTTTGTCCAATGGTTTCAAGCGTCGGGATGGATGCCCAAGCCTTGTTTTCAACAAAAGAAATGTTGACTGCTTCATCGTCATCGTCGTCCAAGTCAAAATCATCGGCAACAACAGCCGTGCACGTTGAAGATGCCGTTTGTATGAGAAGTTGTTGAGGGTCTCCATATTCATCGGCAACAAGGCACACCATCACCATACTCATCAAGACGAGCATAATAAACGAGCCATATTTCCTTAATGTTTCAAACATTGAGACAAAGGTGTCCTTTTATCGATTAACGGCGGTTTGGGTGATTTATTGCACGGCTGACAAATAATTCCGCAACCCAAGCCTTCGCCCAAGTTGCGGATTATTGATTGTCGGAGAATTAAACGTTTTTCCCCATTTCGTATGCCTCCTGCAATTTGCCGTTGCCCTCAATGTCTCGTGGCATGGTCACTCCGCCGCAGAAGAGCGTTCCTGCCAGACGGCTCTTGGGATAGCAGTCAATCCATCCGGTGAGGCCTGTTTCGGCACGTTTCGGAGTCTCTTCCTCGTTTTCAGTAGCGGTGGCCAGCAGATACACATCGCGGAAACTGTAGTCTTTCGGGTACATCGCGTTCATGCGGTCGATGAGGGTCTTCATCTGGCCACTCATCTCGTAGTAGTAGATCGGCGTGGCCCAGCAGACGACATCGGCGTTCAAGACGCTCTCCATAATGGCGGGTACATCGTCCTTGATGACGCAGGCTCCCGTCTTTTGGCACGACAGACAGCCGATGCAAAACTTGATTTCCTTGCCTCGCAGCGAGACAAACTCCACTTGATGCCCAGCGGCTTCCGCGCCCTTGGCAAATTGCTCTGCCATCGCATGGCTGTTCGAGCCCGGACGGAGACTGGTTGAGATTACGATGACTTTTTTCATGTTTTTACCTTTCTGATTAACGATAGATTACCACTTGACAAGGCCTCGAAATTGGCCTCAATTTTCTCGATGTCCCAATCCCACCATTTCAGTTCCAGCAGATAGGCGATGAATTCGTCATCGAAACGCTTTCTGACCACACGGCAGGGATTTCCCACGGCAACAGTGTATGGAGGAATGTCCGAGGCAACCACCGAGTTGGCTCCGATAATGGCTCCGTCGCCGATATGGACACCTGGCATAATGGTTACATGCTGACCAATCCAAACGTCATTGCCCACAACGGTATCGCCTTTCAGAGGCAATTCATCTTTCACTGGAGCAATGGCGCTGCCCCAGTCTCCACCGATGACGTAAAACGGATAGGTAGTCACACCATCCATCCTGTGATTGGCACCATTCATCACAAACTCCACACCTTTGGCGATGGCGCAGAATTTACCGATAATCAACCGGTCGCCAATGAAGTCGTAGAAATGAGTGACATGCTTCTCGAACTGGTCGGCACCATCCACGTCATCGTAATAGGTATAGTCGCCGATGATGATACGCGGGCTCTTCACCACATTCTTGATGAAGCAGAGGCTTGGGATGTTGGGATTCGGGAAAGCCTCGTTGGGGTTAGGTCGGTTTTTTATCATTGCTATAGATTAAAATGGATCCTATTTGTTCATCATTGGCTTTAAAACCAGAAAATAGATAGCTAACATAAAACTACCGATTGCAATGAGAATCATTGGGGTTTTCTTGCGGGTTTCATTCTTTCTGTCAATAAAAGTCCACATCCCACCAATGACTAACAAAACCAGTTGAACAATCATCCAAATATAAATGAAAACTCTCATATCTTAATAATTTTATTTCTATTTACCCACTTCCTGCAAAGATATAAAAATGTTTTAATTATCCTTATATAATCTTGACATTTAATCTTCTTTTTTTGCATCAGGCACCGCAAAAATGACTACCAGAACGCCTGTGGCGCCGGCGATGGGGACAATGACTCGGGCTACTGAGCCTTGTGGAATAAAGACGAAAACGGAAAGCAATACCATCGCCGTCATGATACCGCAAGCGCTGGCTTTTTGCGCGATGGTCATTCCGCCACGACGGTGATAGCTGCGGATGTAAGTGCCGAGCCACGACTTCAAAAGCCAGTCCTGCAACCGTTGCGATGAGCGATAGAAACACCATGAAGCCAGCAAAAGAAATGGCGTGGTAGGCAGTCCCGGCACCACTACGCCCAAGGCTCCAAGACCCGTACAAAGCAGTCCCAATGCTATTAGCAATGATTTTTTCATTTTTGAATTATTCTCTGCAAAGATATGAAAAACTTCCTTCAGCAACAATAGCAGCGGTTCCACCGACAAAAACATTTCCGTCGGATTGGATGCAAGTGGCAATAATTGAAGGACGCTCCATTGCCTCGCCTTGGATGAAGGTGCATTCAGCATCTGAGGCGAGGTATCCGTTTTGTTGCAAATAATATGTCAGCGAAGCGTTGGCAGTGCCTGTTGCTGACTCCTCGGGGATGTCGTACAACGGAGCAAAGTCACGGACATGGGCGGTATAGCCGTCGTTGCCGAAAGCGAAGACATGGAAACTCACGGCATCGTATTTCTTTGTGATTTCGGCAATGGCCTCCATGTCGGGTTGCAGCGACTGCAATGTTGTTACATCGGGCAGTGGAATCATGAGATCGGGGAGGCCTGTAGAGACAATTTGAACTGGAAAGTTTAGAGTGTTGAGTTTGAAGTTTGGAGTTGTGATTATTCCTAAAGCTCTGTAAACTTCCTCGGTTTCAGTAATCGTTGCCACTATGCGCGGCTTCGCCATCTGCATCAGCACTTTTTCACCGGCTTCGACAGTAATGTCGCCAGCTTTAGTGTGGCAAAGACATTGTCCTGATGCCAATCCCTTTTTATGAAGCAGGAAAAACGAGGCTATGGTGGCGTGGCCGCATAACTCCACTTCGGCTTTAGGCGTGAAATAGCGGATGGTGAACTCATTATCGCCATCATGCCGCACGAAAGCCGTCTCCGAATAGTGCAACTCGGCGGCTATCTTCAGCATCAGCTCCTCTTTCGGAAAAGCATCCGATTCAAGCAGCACCACTCCTGCGGGATTTCCGCCTAAGGGCTTGTTAGTGAAAGCATTAACGATGAAGTATTTCATATCATAATTTACCTATTCATCAACCTGCTCTCACCACAATTATAACGCGGATAAGCCTTTGTTGTGCCAGTAGCTGAGAAATAAACTACAAGTGTTTTCATGTCTTTTTTGTTATTTTCTTGTGAATTTGCAGTCAAATCAAAGCCTAATATTGCTGCAAACATTATTAAATTTTCATTGTTGAATTATTTTTTTCTCACTGGAAACTCAAAATATGTGTTAGGATACGGTTCGTCGATGAGTGTGAAGTGCCACCATTCGCTGTCGAGGCCTTTGAAACCATGACCGAACATGGCGTCCCAGAGAATATGACGGTTGGCGATTTGCTCGTCGGTCAAATTCATGTAGTCGGGATGGCTCTCTATGCCGAACCAGTCAAACGAACTGCCCATGTCGAGTTCCTTGCCGGTCTGCTCATCCACCAAAGTCAGGTCAACAGTTGAGCCGCGAGAATGTCCTGAGCGTGCCATGATATATTGCTGTTCGAAAAGCAGACTCTTGTCAACCATAGAGTAGAATATGTGCTTCATTGCGGTGTCTTGCAGATTTTCAGCCCAACGAATAAAATGATTCACTGCGCATTGCGGACGGTAAGAGTCCCAAATCTTCAGACGATAGCCCTGTTCGCGAAGTTCGTCGCTTGCTGCCTTGAGCGAATCGGCGGCTTGCTTTGTCATCAGCGCGATAGGCTGCTCGTAGCCGTCGATGCGGACGCCAACGAAATTGTAAGTGCTGTAATAACGAATCTCGAGAATGGCGTCGGGCACCACGTCGGTGATAGCCACGAAGTCGCTGCTGTCGAATTCAGGTTGAGTTTTCTTTTCTGTGTTGCAGGCTGTGAAGAGTGCCGCAAGACATAATATGAATAGTAGTTTTTTCATATTTGATAATTTTTGCAAAGATACAAAAAAATCAAGCCGCAGTAAAAAGCCACGGCTTGACATTAACTTAGAGTTTTTTATCCCAGCATCTCCTGAACGTCTTTCTCGAAATCTTTCGGCTCGGTGGTCGGGGCAAAACGCTTCACGACGCTGCCGTCCTTCGAGATGAGGAATTTGGTGAAGTTCCAGAGGATGTCGCCCTCTTTCTTCGCAGTCTTGCTAAGGCCTTTGAGCATGGTATGAGTGGCCTTTGCCTTCAAGCCTTTGTATTCCTCTTTCGGAGCCTGCGATTTCAGATATTCGAAGATAGGATGTGCCTCTTCGCCGTTGACGTCGATTTTCTTCATCAGCTGGAATGTGACGCCGTGGTTGATGCGGCAGAACTCGGCGATTTCCTCGTCGGTACCCGGCTCCTGGTGTGCAAACTGGTCGCAAGGGAAGCCGATGATGACTAATCCCTGGTCTTTATACTTCTGATAGAGCTCTTCGAGTCCGTCGTACTGCGGAGTGAATCCGCATTTCGATGCGGTGTTGACAATCATCAGGACTTTGCCTTCAAATTGTGCGAAGTCCATCTCCTCGCCACGGTTGGTGAGGGCTTTGAAGTTATAGATTGTTGCCATTTTTCCTTACAATTACATTATTTCGACAAGGAAATTCTCATAACCGAGTTTGTCGATGTAGTTGAGATATTGTCTTTCCCAAT
>CAMYXP010000011.1 GCA_947303085.1 uncultured Bacteroidales bacterium | reverse complement strand
AAAGTGTTTGAAGTCCTGTTTCCACACACGCCGCAGGTGCAGTTGGCCATGTTCCACACGGTTTTCAACGTATGCACCACATTGGTGGCCCTGCCTCTTACCGAAGCATTGGTTCGCTTGGTATGCCGCATCATTCCAGAACATGTTTACGACCATAGGGACGACAAGTTCCACCTGCATTTCCTTGACGATTCGATGTTGGCGACCCCCGCTTTGGCTGTGAGACAACTGAAAGCGGAGATTGAAAACATGGCGGCTTTGGCAATAGAAAACTTCAAGCGGTCGATTAATATCGTTACCATCTTGGATTTCAGTGAGGCTGAAAAGTTTTCCAAGACTGAGCAAGAGCTTAATTACCTCAATAGTGAGTTGTTGCGCTATATGGTGCTCTTGTCGGACAAGCCGCTCGGCAAGTATGACAACCAATTCTTGAACACAAGCATCCGTAGTGTGAGCGACTTGGAACGCATTGGTGACTATGCCGAGAACATCGTGGAATATGCCGACAGTCTGAAGGCACAAAACGCTTCATTCTCAGCTGAAGCAGTGAAAGAGATACGGCAAATGGAAAGGTATATCAATACCTTGTACGAAGAAATCCAGCAAGCCTATCACGACAATGACAACAATGCTTTGGAGCGAGCCTACATGATTGAAGAGGAAATCGACAACTTGACCAAAAGGATGGAGCGCAATCACATCCAGCGACTTGTCAATGGTGAATGTACACCACAGGTTGGGGCAGAATATCTTTCTTTGGCGAAAAACGCGGAACGCATCGCTGACCATCTGATTAATGTAGGAAATACGATAAAACAATGACGACAAGAAGACTCCTTTTGATAGTTTTGATTTTCATCTGCGGCCTTTGCCGTGCGCAAGAAGAACTGCCTGCCATCTCCGCTGACCGTCCTGGTGCCTTGACCGGAACCGACGTGATGCCGTTGCACAAACTGCAATGGGAAACAGGAATGGGATATGAATGGATGAAAGACGGACCGCACACCCTCACCCTCAACACCACCTTACTGAGATTCGGCCTCTTTAAAAACACCGAGCTTCGCGTCGGGACGGATTTCCTGATGTGGAATGACGGACAGGCGATGGAGCCCTCTTTCGGCATCGCCCCGCTCACCATCGGAATGAAGACAAGATTCTATGAAGGCACTGGCTATCTGCCTTCCGTGTCGATGTTGGCCGAGTTGAAGTCTCCCCATGTTGGAACAAAAGAACTGCTTCCTGCTCACCTGGCGCCATCTTTACACCTTTTGTTTGAACATACCTTTACCGATTGGTTGGGAATATGCTATAATGTCGGAGCGGAATGGGATGGCGATACGGCCTCGCCAACAACCTATTTGGGCTTTGGGGTTTATTTCGACATCACGGAACACATTGGCACCTTTGTGGAGACTTACAACTACATCCATCCTGAAGGCAACCAGTACTTGACCCAGTTTGGCCTCACTTGGTTGGTGTCGCGCCGTGTGCAACTCGATCTTTCTGGCGACTTGGATTTCCAGAACCTTGGGAAGTTCTATGTCATCAGCGGCGGAGTGGCTTGGTTAATCAATTAAACGCAATTCGGGCGAAGGCTTGGGTTGCGGATTTTTTGTACAATCCGCAAAATTGGTAGGTGATTTCTCAGAATTTATGCCCTGTGGCTCAAAAACGGTGTAGGATGCAGGTTATGGATTCTTTATATGGACTAATTTAATACTTTTGTTTCGGGAAAAGTGTTATCTTTGCAAAAAAATAACAATATGGCACATCCTTGTGAAAACTGCAAAATTAGAGCTCGCTATGACGCTCAACCTAAATCTTTGATAGGCCGCTTCTGGCGTTGGCACATCAACTTCTGCCCAGGCTGGAAATCCTACATTAAATCACTATCTCCTGAAAAACAAGCCGAACTGAGAGAAAAATACCAGTTCACTAAGTATTAATAAAAAGTATTGATGAAATGAACTGGCTCATCCTCATCATAGCAGGTCTCTGCGAAACCGCCTTCGCCTTCTGTTTAGGAAAAACTAAACTTGTTGATGGCACCGAATTCTGGGCTTGGATAGCAGGCTTTGCATTCTTCTATGTTTTAAGTGCAGTGCTTTTGGCAAAAGCCACACAGACTATCCCCATCGGCGTTGCCTATCCCGTCTGGACTGGCATCGGAGCTGTCGGAGCGGTGCTGCTTGGCATTTTCGTCTTTCATGAGCCGGCAACGTTTTGGAGGATATTCTTTTTGACAACGCTGATTCTTTCTATCGTCGGACTTAAAATCATATCATAGGAAAATTAGCCCCGGAATTCCGTCGGCGACAACCCCGTCTCCCGCTTGAAATAGCGGCTGAGAGCGGTTTGTTCCTCGAAGCCGAGCATATCGGCAATGGCTTGTATCGGGAGGTCGTGACGGACATGTAACAGCATCTTTGCCTCAGCAATGATATGACGGCGAATCCAATAGCCGGCGTTGTGTCCCGTCTCCTGCTTGATGACAGTGCTGAAATACTTGGGCGTAAGACAAGCAAGACTGGCATAAAACTCCACATTGTGATACTGATGTACGTACTTTTTCAAGTTGGAATGAAACTGGATGCTGACTCGCTTGTCAGGACTCTCTTCATTTAATCTGTTTTTACGATAAGTACCCAACAGTCGCAGCAAAAACTCCACTTGACGCGACATTAACGCCCGACGGTCGGGAAGGTTCAGACGCACAGTCTCGCGCATCAGCTCAACCACATGCATTATTTCATTGTATTCATGCTTATCGAGTTTCACATTGGGATGCGGCACTGTTTTATTTCTTTTCATAGTGCAAAAATACATATTTTTTTCAATATTTTTATTTTATCAGACTTTTTGCACAATTCTTCGGCATAATTGATAAAAGATAACTATATGGTTGTTGTAATTTTGTCGATGTAAATTAGGGAAATCTATAAATTAAAAGTTTAATATTATGAAAAAACTGTTTTTGACCTTATTGGCTGTCATTGCAGTGCTGACTATGCGAGCTGACGGCTATCCGTATCTGTTGTTTAAAACGGCCGACGGCACAATTCACGCCATGTCGGTTGAATCGTTGACTATGGAAATCAGCGGAAGCCAGTTGGTAGTGACCAACAGCGAAGAGACTCAGACTTTTACCCTTACTGATTTGGACAAAATGTTTTTTTATGAAAACACAACTGGCATCGACGAGATTTTCTCAACAGAATCAGGCGAAGTTTCTGTTTTTACCATTATGGGAATTTATGTCGGGAAATATCCCGATGCCAACGAGGCTTTGAAAACATTAGACAAAGGTCTTTATATTTTGAAAACGAAGTCAAACACAGTTAAAATCGCAGTACAATGAAAAGGATATTAGTAATGATAGCGGCTTTTGTGCTGACGATAGCAGCCGGAGCGCAGACTTTGAACGTCAATGTTGGCAATGTCACATATAAATTTCCGTCAAGTCAGACTGGCGACATGACATATTCCGACGGCAATACGCTGACTATAATTAATAAGGAGTTTTCCCTTGATGAAATCGACGGGATGACTGTTGATTACACCAGCGTCACCGACAATACCGTTGAAATTGGTTACAACGGCTCGACGGCGACTATCACCGTGGCAGGCAATGTGGCTCAGTATCTTACCATAACCCAAGAAGGCGCGCACATCTCGATTGCGCAGAGCGATGACCTCGCCCAGGAAATCACATACACGCTCAGCGACATCGTCGGAGTGTCGGCTCACCTTTGTTCAGAGCAACTTCGCGACTTCAACGACGTCACCTTCCAGATGCTCCCGAAGGCTCTGGGAGTGGCGGAACGTGCCTGGAACACCACCTCGCCTGGCGACTTCAACCGTTTTTACAGCATCATCGTCGAACGCGAGATGCCTGTCTGGCAACAAAACAACTACAAATTCAAGAAAAGATATTAAATTTACATAAAATGAAAGCAACTTATTCACAACGCCTTATCAAATTGGCAGACCTCAACCATCATCAGACATTTTTCGCAGGCCGCTGCTCTGAGTATTTCTTGGAAAGCTCTTATCTCGATGAGAATCATCATTCAAAGCCGCACGGCGTGGTCATCATACCTGAGACGGAAGATGAGAAATGGCTTAACAAACAGGCTGTCGAGGTTCTTGAGGAATCGAAGCAACGCGCCAAAGCGATGAACTCGTCCGTTTCTTCAAACAAATAATCATCTGAGACTCACTTTCTTGCTGAAGCTGCCTTTTGGGGTGCTTATCTTGACGATGTAAAGTCCCGCGACTTGTTGGCTCAGGTCGATGCTGAATGATTCGCCATCAGGCAAATGACGAACATTCTTTGTGATTATTATTTCGCCTAACATGTTGAACACCTCCACCAAGGCGGCGTCTCGTATCGTCTCATCACAACAGATGTTGATGATTCCGTTGGTCGGGTTCGGGAAGACACGGAACGACGACGCGACTTGTTCTTCGATGTCAAGACTGCCGAGTTCTATGGTTTTGCTGAGCAACTGGCTGCAACCGGCATCGGCTGTGACCGTCAAAGTGGCTTCCGTGATGCCTGGGGCAAAACTCCACACAACGTCGGCTTCGTTGCCATGAGCGAAGACATGACCGACTTCTTCTGGCTCCAACATCCATAAATAGTCGATTCCGCTTTGTGAATCAACTGAATAATGGCTTGAAACCGTCGTCACCGGGTTAATGTAATCGTCACCGGAAATGGCATCGCCCAAAATTATCTCGTCAGTGAAGATGAGCTGCAATGGACTGACAATGGCATCGACGTTTAATTGCAAAGTGGTGCCGCCATCATTCACGTCATTCAAACCAGGGAAATACTCCGGATGAAGTGCGTGCGGGTCGTCGAAATAGCCGTCACCGCTGGTGGTCCATTCCAGATTTTGGTAATTATAAGCATAACTGTTATCGATAAACACGCTTTCGTTTCGGCAAACCATCAGAGAACCGCCTGAATATGCGATGGTTGTCTGCTTTGGAGCGATATTCACGTCATCAATCCAAGCGCAGTCATAAGTCAAACTCACCGAATTGTCCTTGGCGTAAGTCCATTTGAAAGTGTGGCTTCCCGCTGTCAAAGCGAAACGCTCCTCGCCCCAAGGTCTGGAGCCCGACCACTCGCCCATGTCCATATTGTCAATGGAAAACTGTAGCTTGTCGTAGTTATACTCCGACGACACTTTTTTGAAGAAACTTATCTCCGTAGCTTGGGTTTCCCGCGTAATGGAAATCACACTTGACTGGCTGTTGCCGATTTCACCTGATTTCATGCAATAGCTGCCAGAATGCGCTTCGTCAGCCGACAAAATCCATGGCGCGGTGCCATAAAACTGCCAATTCTGCGCATTGAAATGGTCGGGGTCGAAAGTCTCGTTGAATCCGCCGTAAGGCAGCAAAGTGTCGATGATGGTTGGACTGACTCCGTCATCAACTGTAATCCTTGTCATAAGCCATCCTTCATCGCCAACGATGTTATGGTTGCTGATGCTGAAAACCACGTCCTGAACGCTTTCTTTCTCGATGGTGTTGATGATTCGCGACGGAGAATCGACGGTGATGAATGGTGCCATTATCTCCAAATAAACATTGACAGGATTACTGTCGAAATGTCCATTGTTGGCTATTTGGACATGCATATCTGTATTGCCTGTGCCCTCGAGTTGAAGCACCGCCTGATGATTGCTGTTTTCATAAGTGATTTCAGGCTTGATTTCGAGCGCTGGCGCGACGATATTCTGTGCGATAACGCATTCTTTTGCACTGTTGCCATCATTGACAATTACTGTGAATAAAACCTCTGTCATGTCGGGTATGTCGTCGGCAATTTTGATACGGAAAGCATTGTTGACGGTGACCGTCTGAGCCGGCGCTACGTTCTGTGTTTGACACGTGGCTTGGGTGATTTCCACGAAAGGCGACGCGCAAGAAAGACTCAGTGTGACATTTCCAGCCACGTTGTTCCCGTAATTATGCAGCTTGATGCCGATATTCACGTTTTCACCATTGTGGAGAATGTTTTGATTATTTCCGGTCAGCCATCCGTCGTTGTCAACAACCACATAGGCGCCATGGTCGGAAATCACCGACACCGCACGTTCATAACGGAAATGGTTCTGTTTTGTGGCAGTGACGATGACCCTCTCCCCTTCTGCTAAATCCGGCAAAGCGAAAGTGCATGCTTGTCCGTGGCTTTGCTGCACGCCGATAATCTCGCCATCTTTCGAAAGACAAATTATGGTGCCTTCTTCGGCAGTCACCGTAAACTCATCAGCGTTTGACGGAAGATATTGTCCATGTGTGATTTGCAGCGGCTGAGGCACATCTGTAAACAGGTTGAGATATGTCTCACCTGTATAGCAGAATATATGTCTGGTGGAGTTTTCCTTGTTAACCCACCAATCGGGCAGGAAATAATGATAGTCGAAGTAAAACTTGGCATCCGCAAGCACAAATGACGGCCTGATGAACTCAGGAGGAGTATCGCTGCCGACGTTGGGCTGGAAATTTGGCCAGATGCAGTCGTATATGCCCCATTCGAGAATATCGTTGAAATAAGAATATGTGAGTGGAACCGCTCCTATGCCACCGACAGCACCTCCATTAGGTTTGATGCAGAAAGCGTCGATAAGCCCTCTGGTTGACGAGGTGAAAGTGGCAGTGCTGCAACTGATGGAAATAACAAAAGTCATAGGCTCACCGACAAGGCAGCTCAAGCTTCCAGTAGTGAAAGACGGATACCACCATCCGTAAGGATAGGAATGTCCTCTGTATAATGTCAAAAACGCTCCTTCGTTGAGTGCGGAATGCAGTGGCACCGTGTCGCTCTTTGTCAGCCATTCGTGCATCTCGCTGATCGACTCCGGAAGGTAACCCTGTCCGTTTGGACCGAAATAGTCGAGCAAGACGGGGATGTTATATCCTGTCGACCAGATGGAATCAGGCGGGTCGACAGAAGTGGCGTGAAGCATGTATAAGTTGGTTGGGTTTTTCCCGAGCCTGTTTCTGTAGAACCCGTTGATGCTCTGCGAGCTTATGATAAACCATCTGTTTTCGTCGTGTCCCGACGAGATTATCGGTTGGTTGTAATATGCCGCCTCAATTGGCGGATTGCATTCATATTCTATGGTTTTCTTCACAAAAGCCTGATACTCCGCCATGTTTCGCGCCGTGATTCGGCTGATTGACAAGTCAGGCAGACTGTCGCCGTTCATGTCGCAATAAGGATAGTCGGTGGCATAACGTTGGGATGCGTAATCGCCTTCGATGGTGTAATGGTAAAACGGAACGATGCCAGAGTTGTTGTAATAGCCACCAAACAGAAGCACTGCCGCAGGCGGGATAGCCCAGTTGTTATAGGCATTGAGGATGTAGTTGCGGATACTGGTGGTTGTGTTGCCTCCACATTCCGAGAGACTCACCACCTTGGTCAGGATGCCTTGCTTTTGGCGGAAAGCTTTCAGAGTGTCAGCCAAAGCCAATATTTCCGTGTTATCCGGAGCGATGATGAGATACTCACAGCCTTCACCGTCTTTATCAAAATTCGACTTGAGCAAACTGTAATAGTCTGATTTCGGAAGCATCTCCTTGTTGAGAACTATGCTGCGCAGTATGTGTTTCCAATCAGGGTTGAGGTAGCGCGCTTCACCGAATTGGCCATTGCCGCCTTCAAAACGGATGTCGATATTTATGTCTTGAATGAGTTCCAAAGTTTTTTGTTTCGGATTGTACCGATAAGGTGTAACTTTAAGCAGAACCACATCGAGACCACGTATTGTCGTCGGTTTTATTTCGACAACATCCCTTTCCGGAATGTCGGCGCCTTCAATCATCTTGGCAATGGGCGACAAATCGATGTTGCTAAGCGTTCTGCCACCATGCTCTTGCACCTCCAAACATACTGTCGCCCCTTTTGGCACAGCGATATAATGGCTTTCGGATGGCAAGTTGGGCACACCACCTCTGACACTGACTTTCGGCAGTGAATAATGTAAACTGAGACCCTTTTCAGTGCTGCTTTCCACTCGAATCCCCTGGGCGTTCAAAACACCCGTCACAAGCAAAATGACTGCAAGCAATAAATATCGTTTCATGGGCTTAAAGTTTTATTCTAATGCTGAATTGTTAATTTTCGAATACAAGAGGCATTGTCTCCCACAACTTTCACGAAATAAATTCCTGCTTGGAAATCACATGTGGATATCTCGTGCCTGTCGCCTTGCATCTTGCAGTGGTAGCAAACCTTTCCATGAATGTCATAAACGGTCAGTTCAGCATTGTGCAACGACTCGCCGACAGAAACGGCAACAAACGTTGAAGCCGGATTTGGAGCGATAGTCAATGCTATTTCGTTGATTTCTGCAACAGCGTCTGGGATGTGGGGCAACTCAATATACCAAATGCCGCCAGCCATTGGCGAAGCGTAAAGCAGTTCCCCATCGATGCAGATGTCGAGAATGGGACCGTCAACCGGGATGTTGTCGATTTGCTGCCAGTCGCTATGGTCATATTTCAGGTAAATGGAGCCGTCTTCGCAGCCCACGGCAACTATGGTGTCGGTTGTAGTGATACGTCTGATGGTGGCATTGCTTGGTAAAGCGTCGACGGATTGCCAGTTTGCCCCCATGTCGTCGGTGAAATGAAGACCATGCTCGCGAGTACCAAGATACAAGCCGTTGTCATGATAGCGCAAAGTGGTGTAGTTGACACCTTCAAACGGGGAGTTGAGGACTTGCCAGTTGGAACCTTGTTCGCGGCTGTGGCGCAGCACGCCGTCGTAGGAGACGTGAAACATAGTGGTTCCGTCCCAGGTGAGGTCGACGACGTCAATGTCAAGAGGCAGACATGTTGGCACATACCATTGCTGGCCGATGCCGAATGAGACATACATCCTGTCTTTGCTTCCCGCAATGATTTGTGAACCGCAGCGCACTATGCTCTGAAGCCATTGAGCCTCAGGCAGTCCCGACCCTGCCGAATTGAACGAAGCGCCTCCGTTGGTGGAGAGGAAACTGCCCAGCATGTCGGTGCCGATAAACACCTTGTTGTCTTCAACCAGCATGCCGCGTATTTCCACTGTGCCGATGTTAGTGCTCTGCGTCCAGGTGCTGCCGTTGTCGGTGTAGAACATGTCGGAGCCGTGTGTGGCGGCTAGGATGCGACCGTTGCTGATGCCGATGTTGCCCACAGATGCGAGAAACGTAGGTGTGTTGGTACGAATCCATCCTGTGCCGTCGCTGTTGCCACGGAAGATGCGACCTTGTGTGTCGCCCACGAAGAGATACCCGTCGCGAGCTTCCATGCACCATAGGTTCTTCGACGAAAGGTTGGAGTTGAAATCATGCCAAGAGGCACCATTGTTGTACGAGACGTAAACGCCTTGTCCTATGCAGGCGGCATAGAGCGTGTCGCCGAGGTGAGCATAACCTTTGGCTTGCTTGTTGAGGTTGGCGCTCGCCCAAGTGTTGCCGTTGTCGCTTGAGACCATGACACCTTGTCCGAGCACGGTAGCAAAGACCTTTCCGTTGTGGCAGTAGATGCCAAGCACATCGCTGTTCAGGCCGCTGTTGCACGACTCCCACGAGGCACCGTTGTCGAACGAGCGGTAGATACCACGCCTGTATGTGGCGATAAAGATGGCATCGTCGTTGTCGGACATGAAATAAGGATAGCGCACATCGCCAGGAAAAGCGTCTGAGGTGTATTCGCCATGGGTGCCTTCAGTCGATTGGTAAACGCCTTGGACGTAAGTCGAGGCAAGGAGCGAACCGTTGTGAACCAGAATATGCTTGATGTAATGATTATGCATATAAGGGTCTGGGGTCCAGTGCAGGCCGCCGTCGGTAGTGCGAAAGATATTTTCGTCGGTGGCAAGAAAGACCGTGTCGTTATAGGTGACGAGGCATTTCGTGTCGCATGAGGTGAGTCCGTTGTTGCGGAACTCCCAGTTGAGGCCTCGGTCGCTGCTCACCATGACGCCACCGCCTGTTGCGGCATAATACAAGCTGTCCGTGCATAGAATACTCCTGACGTAGCGCCCCTGCGGCCCATTCATAGGTTGCCATTGTGCCTGCGCCACATTGAAGAACGTAAAAACAAATAGAAATAATAAGATTTTGTTTTTCATGTTCATCATTGTTTTAAAGTGCAAATATAAAAAGAATTTGTTTTGTTTAATTTTTTTTTTAATATCTTTGCAGCCTGATTTAACACAACTAATAATTATTACTTATTAACTGATTCCAATTTAATGAAAAGAATTATTCTGCCGTTCCTCACAATGGCACTACTGATGACTCCTTTTGGAGCAAAAGCCCAACAGGGCGTGCAAAACTATGTTTCTGCCTCTGGTTACGTAATCTTTAATGCTCCTTTTTATAATACCGGCAATGACGGCTACGCCTTCGATTTCGAGAACGACTACGTGGAAGGCCGACTGGTCAATTGGACCACTATCGATGCCGACGGCGACACCTACAACTGGACACTTTCGCCTATCGGCGAAGGCTATGGCCACAATGGCTCCGACGGCGTGGTGATGTCATATTCCTACAGCAATTACTCAGGCGCGCTCAACCCTAACAATTATCTGGTATCTCCGAAAATTGCGATCACAGCAAATAATCATTATGTAACGTTCTATGCCGCAGCTTTGGACGAAGCCTACCCCGCAGATCACTTTGGACTTGCTGTTTCGACTACAATAGCAACAGCATCGGCATTCACCATGCTTCAGGAATGGACTATGACTGCAAAACAAGGCGGCTGGCATGAATATACCGTCGATCTGAACAGCTACGTCGGCCAAGAGGTTTACATTGCTATCCGTCATTTCAACAGCCAGGACAACTTCTGCCTCTGCGTGGATGACATTTTTGTTGGTTCGCAGGCTCACGACCCATTGGTAAGCTGCAGCATTGCTCTTGATGGCGCAACGGTAGCGAATAATGCCACTGGAACCCAGTATCTGCTCAATACTAACGGCTTCGCAAACAACTCTTCGCATAACACCACTATTACTGCCACGTATCAGTCGGGTGCCACTTTGACAAAATCAACTGATTGGACATATCGCTCAGCCGACAACTTTCAAGGCTCGCCTACAGGTCTTCACGCCAACAGCGACGGCGATGCTGTAACGCTCAGTTGGACGCTCCCGATGATGAATTCGTCATTCACTGTCGATGAGTTACTCTACGACTTTGCCGACAGCACCTTGTCGGACCTCACTTTGATTGATGCCAACAACGACGGATACAACTTCAGAGTTTATCCATACGGCGGCTACGGTAGTGGCAAATGCCTCAAATCGGATTCATATCTAGGCGGTGCTAATGGTCATCCGCTCAACCCCGACAATTTCATCGTTTTGCCTCGCTTAACTCCTAACGAAGGTGCCACATTCTCATTTATGGCAGTCGACAGCGACATGCCAGGCGTAGCTCCCGACCCGGAACATTTCGGTGTGGCGGTCTCAACCAGCGGAAATACCAATCCGTCTGATTTCACTATGATTCAGGAATGGAACAGCACTGGAAATTACACAGAATATTCCGTCGATCTTTCGGCATACGTCGGACAGCAGATTTATGTTGCCATCCGCCATTTCAACACTACTGGCGAGACTTATTATTTATATGTAGATGACATCCGTGTCACTAATGTTGAAGCCGAAATCACACGTCTGCAAAAGGCGCTTTAGTATATGCCAACAACGAGCTTATCGCAATGCTGAATCACGGTGAGACAAGTTTTACACATAGCGTGAACCGATATGATATCAATTATTGTATTCGTGTGATCCAAGAAGGCAGCAAAGACGACGGTACCTATTATGCACTTGCGGCTCCACAGTGTGCCAATGCCAATGTAGAATGCGTGGCGGCAAAGAATCTGTCGGGCGAATGGGACGGTCAGAGAGTCGTCATTTCATGGGAGCGCGACTTCTTCATCGATTTTGAAGATGACCCGCAAGGTTGGACGCTTCTCGATGCCGACGATGACGGCTATTCATTCGGAATTTACATGGGTGGCGGCATGAACCCCGACGGCAGCGTCAATACCACAAACACCAACGCTAGTTTGAGTTCATTCTCATACATAAACGGAATTGGCGATCTGAATCCTAACAACTATGCTTTTATGCCAAAGGTAAAGATTCTTCCGAATGCAAAAATCGAGTTCTATGCTTCAGGATATGATCCTAGTTTCCCGAATGAGCCGATCGCTGTTTCAGTAGCTTCTGCCGATGGTTTGACAATCAACGATGTGCAGTCGTTTGTGACAGCTTATCCATATCAAAAATACACGGTCGATTTGTCGGCTTACGCCGGACAGGAGGTGTTCCTCGGATTCCATCATCAATCAAATGTCGGACAATACGCGGTTGTTATCGACAACATCACGGTGACCAACGCTGTTTGGGCAGGCACAGCCAGCGAAACCATCCGTTATCAGATTTATCGCTCGTTCAACGGCTCCAACTACAATATGATTGGCTGGGCTGATGGCGATGCGGTAAGCTATGACGACAACGACATTCAAGCAGTCAACTGCTACTACAAAGTGACAGCGGTCAATTCGATGCCTGGCAACGAAACCTGTGAATCGGCTCCTGCAATGGCTGCTGACGGCATCCACGACTATGTAACTGTGATTACTGCTGGCGTTAATGAGCTGAAATCAGTCACAAAAGTCTATCCTAACCCAACCAACGGTCAAGTCAACATTGATGCTGAAGGCATGAATCGGGTGACAGTAATAAACGCTTTAGGACAAACCATTTTCGATGCTCCGACCGATGGCAATCATCTGATTCTTGACCTCTCGCAATACGGCACTGGCATGTATATGATTCGCATCAGCTTCGAAAATGGAGTCAGCGTGAAACGGGTTTCAGTAGTGAAATAAGAATAAATCAAGCATTAACCGACCGCATTGCCGACCGTGAAATCTTCATGAAAGGAATCGATTATACTTACTATTACGAGCAAGAATAAATTGCAAAAATATCACGAAAATGAAAAAACTATTACTAATCCTTTCAGCAATCTTAGGTCTAAATATGATTGCATATTCACAAGAAAATAACAAAAAAGACATGAAAACACTTGTAGTTTATTTCTCAGCAACTGGCACAACAAAGGCCGCGGCACAACGTCTGGCTAAAGAATTCAACGCCGACCTTTACGAAATCACGCCCGAGGTTCCTTACACTTCAGCCGACCTCGACTGGCGCGACAAGAATTCACGCTCAACCATCGAAATGAAAGACAAATCATCACGTCCGGCAATAAAAGGACATTGCGACAACATCGCCGACTACGACGTGGTTTGGATTGGCTTCCCTGTGTGGTGGTACACCGCACCAACCATCGTCAACACTTTCATCGAAGCTCACGACCTCAGCGGTAAGACACTCAACGTGTTTGCTACAAGCGGTGGTAGTGGCGTGGAAGGCTCAGCTAATGATCTCAAGAAAGCGTATCCGCAGTATACTTGGGGAGAAAGCAGGCTGATGAATAGGTAGAAAGAGGCAAATGAGAATTATTAAGGCGATATCAGTAGTAACGTTTGTAGTTGTGGTTTGCGTTGCGGCAGGATGTAAAAAAGAAAACAACGTGCCTAAACCAAGCCTTGATGATTTGGATTATGTTGATTTGGGATTGCCTAGCGGCACTTTGTGGGCAAAATGTAATGTGGGAGCAAGCAAGCCCGAGGATGTGGGAGATTATTTCGCTTGGGGTGAGACCGAGACCAAGGACATATATGATTGGAAAAACTACAAATACAGCGCTGTCGAAGATAACATTTATAAATTGAATAAGTATTGTACCGATTCAAGTATGGGCTTCGCTGGTTTTGTTGACAGTCTGACGGCGTTGGAGCCTATTGACGACGCTGCCTATACAAATCTTGGCGCTGGTTGGCGTATGCCTACCGAAGCGGAGTATAACGAGCTTTACCAAAACACTACTTTTGTTTGGACCACATTGAATGGCGTTGATGGAAGACTTTTGACGGGCAGTAATGGAAACACTGTCTTTTTCCCGGCTACAGGTTTTTGCTTGGATGGTGAATTGATATGCACAGGATTGGGCATTTATTGGTCGAGTTCTCTTCAGACAGAAAGTCAAGTGGCTGCCTGGAGCTTGCATTTCGATGATGTAAATTGTCATGTGTGCGGCACTTACGAGCGTAGCAGGGGGCAATGTGTCAGGGCAGTGCGGAATATAAAACAAAAGCACTAACTAATTGATAGTCAGTGCTTTAACTTTGAGGTACCAGACGGAATCGAACCGCCGTAAAAGGTTTTGCAGACCTTCGCCTAGCCACTCGGCCATGATACCTTGTAATCGGACTGCAAAAATATAACTTTTTTCAATACAAACAACGGTTTTGAAAAAATTATTTTTTCCTGCCGTCAATCCATACCCACAAACGCCACATCAACCATCCCCAGGCAAAGAACAAAACATAATAAATCCACTTAGGGATAACGTTGTGATAAACGCCTTCCTTGTCAATCTCAGCATATTCCTCCGTCGGGATGTCGGCATAGTAATAAGCTCCCGCACCGAAGTCATAGTCTTCGACAACCCCCTGGCGCTTAACCATAATATAAACCGCCAAAACCAAAGTGATTACCACCGCAACGATGGTAATCACCTTGAAAATTATATTTTTCTTGCTCATTATTTAAACAAATCGAGATTCGGGATGTCGAACACCACGCCCGAAAGCAGGAACCACACCGCAAACAATGTCAATGCGATGTTGAACACCTGACCAACAACATACAGCCAAAGCACCTTGCCGCCTTGCATCTGCTTGGCCAACGCCTTGAAATTGGTGTCCAGACCGATGCTTGTGAATGCCAGCACAAAGGCCCAGTTTTTGTACTGGTCAAGCACTCCGTTGATGGCTTTCACATCAGCGCCGCTGGTTGCGGGCATGATGATGAACGATGCCACGAGCGATGCCACGAAGAAACCGATGATGAACTTCGGGAAACGGTTCCAGATCTCGCCTGCGCCTACCTTGCTTTCGCCTGTCTTGTCGACCTTCAAAGCAAAGAAAATAGCCACGAAGAACGCGATGAAACCAATCAAAATATTCTGAATCGACTTGACCAAAACAGCAGCCTGCTCAGCTTCCGGACCGAGGGCGTTTCCTGCCAAGACCACAGCGCCTGTCGAGTCGACAGTACCACCGATGAGCGCGCCGCCCATGAGGTTGCTCATGCCAACCCAACGGATAATCATAGGCTCAAACACCATCATCAAAATGGTGAAGATGATAGAAATCGAAATTGCCAATGAGAGGTCTTCTTTCTTAGCTTTTGCCGCTGCTCCAGTAGCTATGGCGGCACTTGTTCCGCATACCGAAGTGGCTGCCGCCATGGTGATGACAAGCGGCTTGTTACCAATCTTCAACACTTTTGTGCCAAACCACCACATGAATATGATGACGATAGGTGTCACAACCCATGCGATGCCAAGACCGTAAAGACCGAACTTCGCGATGTTGCTGAACAACACCGAGAATCCCATGATGACCAAGCCGGTCTTGATGTAAAACTCAGTCCTGATTGCCGGTTTCAGCCATTCCGGGGTGCCGACGGTGTTCGAAATCAACAGGCCGATGAGCAACGCCCAGAACGCCCACTCGAGGTAACGGTTCAAGGTGAACTCCGCACTCACAAAACGCACGAAAATGGCAATCACAAACAGCACTAAGAATGCCGGGATGAATTTCTTAACACTTTCGCCCTGAAGCTTGATACCTATTGTAAATAAGATGCCTAGCACTAGCACCGTGACGATGAGCTTGCGCCAGAAAATCCAATGTCCGAGCTGTTCTGCCAACGGCACAGCCTTCTTCACGCCTTCCTCACCAATAACCCAAGTGCTGAATTTAGCTGCCGAGAAGTCAAACCATCCGGTCAAAACCGCTACAGCACCTATTGCGATGACGATGAATCCGATCCACACCGCCAACCAGTCTTCTTTTTTCAATAAATCTTTCGACATAATCTTAAATCTTTAAATTTTAAATTTAGAATTTATAACTAACCATGCATTTTACACAATGGCTGATTTTTCCTTCTGTCTCTTCTGTTGAACCTTCTTTATAAACAGTCTTTTCAATCATTTGATAATTCATCTTCAGACTTAAGAATTTATATGGACGGAAGTCAAAACCTGCTGTAAGCACGCCGTATGGATCTGTCTTAACCTCTAAATCCTTTTGGAAATAGTCGTAACGGACGAAAGGCAACAGTCTCATCGGGTTTTCATGGCAAGTGAAGTCAATCCAGTAGCCGAACACTGAATACATACCGAAACTGTCAAATGAGCCATATTCTTTTGTGACAACACCTAAAGAATCAGCTGTTTCTGTCAACGTGCCAGTGGTTCCTGCGATAAACTCTGTACGTGCCACAATCTTGTTGTTGTTGAATTCAGCACCGAAGCCGAGACGCTCTCTCTTCAAAGCATTCGGACCGTAATTTCCTAAGTAGTATGAACCTGAAACGGTTATGCTCTTTAATGGATGGATGTTAAGGCGACCGACAATCTCTTTTTCTCTGTTGTCGTCCTTGCTTGCCATCTTGTCGTCTTTAAGTTTGTAAGGACCGGTACCGTTGAAAACGCCAATGCCGTAGTCAAACAGGTAGTGCTCATCTTTACCGATTTTCACGAATTTACCAGTAAACATCAAACCGAGGTCACGACCTAGACCGCCAACGCCGCAAACATCGCTGTAGCCGACGAGCTTGTTGATCACATCACCGTAATCAATGGCTTCAAGATCAACCGGGTTGATTGGATTTTCAATTGAGAATGGGAGCTTAAACTGACCAAACTGCACTGCAAAAGCGTCACAGAATTTGGCTTTGACATAAGCATCTACGAGTGTAGGAACGCTTCCAAAGTCACCTTGAATCTTATAAGAAATAACCTTGTTGAGGTCGCCGCTCACTGCCAAACGAACACGGCGCATGCGGAACGAATTGTCAATGTTGTCCTCATCGTGTACATCAACCTGATAAAGTCCTTGAACAAATCCACTGACTTTCACCTTTTCAGGAGTTTTTTCTTGTGCAAATGTTAAACCGTTGATTATCACCAACATGGCTAACAATAAGAGTCTAAATTTCTTCATATTTTGTAGATTTAATTAGTAATTTTTGTCATTTTCCGCCACAAAAATACAAAAAAAGTAAATGCTTTTACTATTTTTTTAAAAAATTTAATCTACGCAAGGCATAATCGGGAAAAGGTCTTTAAAATTTTCAATAGGAGAGATTCTAATCATACAAAAACAAAGACTGGAAAAACTATGCAAAAAATAGCAGGCCTTGCGTTAAGCTGAAAATAAGCCTGCGGCTTTTTGCATAGTTTTGGAAGTCGGTAATTATTCCGCTAACACCATTATTATATTGTCCCTCACCTCGCAAACGCCGCCTCTGATCTCGAAAAACTGCAGTTTTCCTGTCTCGTCCTGCACCTTAATCTTGCCGGGACCTAATGCCGCAATCATCGGAGCATGGTTATGCAGAATCTCAAACAAGCCGTCGCTGCCAGGCAACTGCACTAGCGTTGCCTCACCACTGAAAATCTGCTTGTCGGGTGATGTTATCTCAAGTTTCATGGCTTACTCCTTGCTTTCGGCTAACATCTTCTTACCTTTTTCAATGGCTTCCTCGATGGTTCCCACTAGGTTGAACGCCGCCTCAGGATACTGGTCGACCTCACCGTCCATAATCATGTTGAAGCCCTTGATGGTGTCTTCAATCTTCACTGTGGCGCCTCTCAAACCTGTAAACTGCTCAGCTACGGTGAACGGCTGCGAAAGGAAGCGCTGAACACGTCTTGCACGGTGTACTATGAGTTTGTCTTCTTCCGAGAGTTCGTCCATACCCAATATGGCGATGATATCTTGCAACTCCTTGTATCTCTGGAGGATGTTCTTCACGCGCTGTGCGGTGTTGTAATGCTCCTCACCTACGATGTCAGGAGTAAGAATTCTTGAGGTTGAATCCAATGGGTCGACAGCAGGGTAGATGCCTAATTCCGAAATCTTACGGCTCAAAACTGTCGTTGCGTCCAAGTGGGCGAATGTCGTTGCAGGTGCCGGGTCTGTCAAGTCGTCGGCTGGCACGTAAACAGCCTGCACTGAGGTGATTGAACCGCTCTTCGTTGAGGTGATTCGCTCCTGCATCAAACCCATCTCCGATGCCAGTGTAGGCTGATATCCCACAGCCGAAGGCATACGTCCGAGAAGTGCTGACACCTCCGATCCAGCCTGGGTGAAACGGAAGATGTTGTCGATGAAGAACATGATATCACGACCTGCTGTCTCGCCGTCGCCGTCACGGAAATATTCTGCCATCGAAAGGCCCGACAAAGCTACTCTTGCTCTTGCTCCAGGCGGTTCGTTCATCTGTCCGAACACCAGCGTAGCCTGCGATTTGTTGAGTTCTTCGTAGTCGACCTTGTCGAGTGGCCAGTTGCCCTTCGCCATCTCTTCCTGGAATTCTTTTCCGTATTTGATAACGCCTGCTTCAATCATATCGCGGAGAAGGTCGTTGCCCTCACGGGTACGCTCGCCAACGCCGGCAAACACTGTCATACCAGAATACAGCTTCGCGATGTTGTTGATCAACTCCATGATAAGCACGGTCTTACCCACACCGGCGCCGCCAAACAAACCGATTTTACCGCCTTTGGCGTAAGGCTCAATCAAGTCGATGACCTTAATACCTGTAAACAGAATCTCTTGTTTTGTCGTGAGGTTCTCGAACTTAGGCGGGTCGCGGTGTATGCTGTTGCGCTTGCCCGGATTCATCGGCTTAAGGCCATCGATGCTTTCACCTATGACGTTAAACAGACGTCCTTTCACCTGGTCGCCGGTAGGCATTGTGATAGGGTGTCCGAGGCTGCGTACCTCCATGCCACGGCGCAAACCGTCGGTCGAGTCCATAGCGATGGTACGCATGGTGTTCTCGCCGATATCCTGCTGCACCTCAGTGATGAGCTTCTCGCCGTTGCTGCGTGTGATCTCAAGAGCATCCAAGAGGCTCGGAAGGTTCTTTTCATCGTCAAAAGCCACGTCGATGACAGGTCCGATGATCTGTACAATACGACCTTTAATCTCTTTCTCCATTTTGCTTTTTTTCAATTCCTAAAATTGATTCAAAATTCTTGATAAAACTCCATTGGAATATTATCATGTAAAAAATTCCGATGGTTATCGCGCTGTCGGCGACGTTGAACACCGGACTGAAAAATATATCTCCGCCCAAGAACGGTACCCATTCAGGGAAGGTGAAGAGCGGGAAATACAGCATGTCGACAACCTTGCCCTGCAAGAAACCAGCATAATCGAAAATCATGCCGTAGAACATGCCGTCGATGATGTTGCCCAAAGCTCCCGCGATGATGAGCGCGATGCCGAACAACGGCCCGAATTTCATGTCTTTCCTCGTGAGCTTGATGAGGAGCCAGAACAGCAAAACCACTGCCACCACGCGGAACAGACTGAGGAAAATCTTTCCCCATTCAGCGCCTGACACCTCCCAACCGAACGCCATGCCGTTGTTCTCGACAAAAAGAATGTAAAACCACTTCCCGAACACAGGAATGGCTTCGCCTATTGCCATCGTAGTCTTAACCAGAATCTTCGAGAACTGGTCAAGCAACAGAACCAAAAAGATGACAATCAGAGGCTTTTTCATTTTCTCTTATTCTGATTCATCTTGGCTTCGACGCTGAGCGTTGCATGTGGCACTGCGCGCAGACGTTCCTTCGGAATGAGCTTGCCCGTCACGCGGCAGATGCCGTAGGTCTTGTTTTCAATGCGAATCAAGGCGTTTTCCAAATTCTTGATGTACTTGATCTGACGCACTGCAAGAGCGCTGTTCTCCTCTTTCGACAAAACAGCTGCACCTTCTTCCAAAATCTTGAAGGTAGGTGCTGTGTCGTCGGAATCGTTACCGCTGGCAACGTTTTCCTGCAATAACTCGAGGTCTTTGCGTGCCTGAGCCAATCTGTCCAGAATCAATGCCTTGAATTCAGCCAGTTCTTCGTCAGAATATCTGGTTTTTTCTGATGTGTTGACTGTTTCTTCCATAATGATAGTTATTTTGTTATGCTTTTTTAATCGTTAATTTAGCTGAAACCTTATCAACAAGTTCTTGAGCCTCAACGTTTTCGAGCTTGTCGACCATCTCCAAGGTGGCAAGTGTCTCCGAGCAGATGTATTCTCCGAAACGCTCCACCGGCTTCATGATATCGTTATTCTTTTCAATAGTCAAAACGATCTTGTCAGTGACCTCCAAGCCGCTGTCTTTTCTCATGTTCTGAACACGGTTGATGATTTCTCTTGCGAGACCTTCCTCAAACAGCTCCTGCGAGATGGTGATGTCAAGTGCCACAGTCATGTTGTCCTGTGTTGTCACTGTCCAGCCCGGGATGTCTTCCGTGGTGATGAGTGCGTCTTCCAAAATCAGGTTAACTTCCTGACCGTCAACGGTGATGTTGGCTCCGCCGTTCTTCTCGAAGTTACGGATGTCTTCCTGACTCATGGTGTTGAAATACTTCGTGAGCTGGCCCATCAACTTGGCATAACGTGTCTTCAACGAAGCGAAGTTCGGCCTGACTTTCTTCACCAAGATATTGAGTTCGCCTGTCAGATATTCCACTTTCTTCACGTTGACTTCCGAAAGGATGAGGCCTTCAACCTTCTCAAGCTGCTCTTTCATCTCATCTGAAAGCACCGGAATCATGATTCTCGACAATGGCTGACGAACGCGGATGTTGGCTTTCTTTCTCAACGACAAAACCATTGATGCCACCAGCTGTGCCATCTCCATGCGCTCCTCGAGTTTCTTGTCGATGAATTTCTCGTTTGCCTTCGGGAATCTTGTCAGATGCACTGATTCAGCGCTGTCGCGATGTGTCACGGCGTTGAGGTCGCGATAAAGCTGCTCGCTGAAGAACGGCGCGATAGGAGAGATCAGGCGTGCCAAGGTGTCGAGACAGGTATACAATGTCTGATATGCCGAGGTTTTGTCGTCTGATCCGTTGCTCTTCCAGAAACGGCGGCGTGACAAACGCACGTACCAGTTGCTGAAGTGAGCGTCGACGAAGTTACCGATAGCACGGCCGGCCTTTGTCGGCTCGTAAGCTTCATAGTCTTTTTCAACTTCGATGATGAGTGAGTTGAGCTCCGAAAGAATCCATCTGTCGATTTCCGGACGTTTCTCAAACGGGATGTCGGCTTCTTTGTACTCAAATCCGTCGATGTTGGCGTAGAGTGCGAAGAATGCGTATGTGTTGTATAATGTTCCGAAGAACTTGCGGCGCACGTCGTCCACTCCGTCTTCGTCGAATTTCAGATTGTCCCAAGGCTGCGAGTTCGTCATCATGTACCATCTCACCGCGTCGGCACCATATTTTGTGATTGCGCCGAATGGGTCTACAGCGTTGCCCAAGCGTTTCGACATCTTGTTGCCGTTTTTGTCGAGCACCAAGCCGTTGGAAATCACGTTCTTGTATGCTACCGAGTCGAAGCACATCGTCGCGATTGCATGCAAGGTGAAGAACCAACCTCTTGTCTGGTCGACGCCCTCCGCGATGAAGTCGGCCGGGAAGGTCTTGTCGTTCAACTGACCTGGCTTGCCCATGTAATGGATCTGTGCGTATGGCATAGCGCCTGAGTCGAACCACACGTCGATGAGGTCTGGCTCGCGGAACATCTTCTTTCCTGATTTTGAAACCAAAACCACGCCGTCGATATATGGTCTGTGCAAGTCGAACTTGTTGTAATCCTCTGATTTATAAGGATTTTCCTTCATAAATCCTGCCTTGACAGATTTTTCGATTTCTTCTCTGAGTTCAGCCACGCTGCCGATGCAGATCTCTTCGTTGCCATCTTCGGTGCGCCAGATTGGAAGTGGAGTGCCCCAGTAACGCGAACGTGAGAGGTTCCAGTCGACGAGGTTCTCGAGCCAGTTGCCGAAACGACCGCTACCTGTTGCCTCAGGCTTCCAGTTGATGGTCTTGTTGAGCTCAATCATCCTGTCTTTCAAAGCTGTAGTCTTGATAAACCAGCTGTCGAGAGGGTAGTAGAGCACCGGTTTGTCGGTACGCCAGCAGTGTGGGTAGTTGTGGGTGTGTTTCTCGCTCTTGAAGAGCTTGCCCTGTTCCTTCAACATGATGACAATCTCGACATCTAACGACATGTCCTTCTCGGTCTTCGTTGGGTCGTAGGCGTTTTTCACGAATTTGCCTGCGTATTTTTTATATTCTTCAACGTCGACGTGAGTCTTAACCCATTCAGGGTCAAGGTCTTCGAGGAGGAAGAACTTACCGGTGCGGTCAACCATAGGCTGGGCTTTGCCGTCTTTGTCAATCATCTGAAGTGGCGGGATGCCAGCGGCTGCAGCAACACGTTTATCGTCGGCACCGAAGGTAGGTGCGATGTGGACGATACCCGTACCGTCTTCAATGGTAACGTAGTCGCCAGGAATGATGCGGAATGCGCCTTCTCCCGGGTTAACCCATGGAATCAACGGCTCATATTCAATGCCCACCAGATCTCTTCCCTTGAACTCTTTGACAACTTCCGGGGCTTCCTTGAACATGGTTCCGACCAGAGCCTTTGCCATCAATATCTTGCAAGGTTTTTCGGTATAAGGATGAACTGTATTCAGCAGCACATAGTCGATGTTTGGACCCACACACAAAGCGGTGTTGCTCGGAAGTGTCCAAGGCGTGGTGGTCCAGGCAATGGCGTAGGTGTCGTCCATGCCTTTGAGCTTGAACAGAGCCACGCAAGTCAAATCTTTCACGTCGCGGTAGCAGCCAGGCATGTTCAACTCGTGAGAACTCAAGCCTGTTCCTGCAGCCGGCGAATATGGCTGAATGGTATATCCTTTGTAGAGTAACCCTTTGTTATACAAGTCTTTAAGCAAGAACCAAAGGGTCTCGATATATTCGTTTGTGAAGGTGATATAAGGATTTGTGAGGTCGACCCAGTAGCCCATCTGACGGGTGAGGTCGTCCCAGCGGTCTTTATATTTCATCACTTCTTCGCGGCAAGCACGGTTATAGTCGTCAACGCTGATCTTCTTGCCGATATCTTCCTTGGTGATGCCGAGTTTCTTCTCAACTCCGAGCTCAACAGGCAGTCCGTGGGTGTCCCATCCTGCCTTGCGGCTCACGTGTTTTCCCTTTAAAGTCTGGAAACGGCAGAAGGTGTCCTTAATCGTACGAGCCATCACGTGATGGATGCCCGGCATGCCGTTTGCTGACGGTGGTCCCTCGTAAAATACGTAGGCTGTGCCGTTCTTTGTGTTTTCCAAACTCTTGTTGAAGATGTCGTTGTCTTCCCAATACTTGCGGATCTCATCAGCTATGTTGGTGAGATTCAAAAACTTATATTCGCGATAAGCGTTTTTCATAAAACGTTAAATTTTTTCTAAATAATCTGCAAAGATAAAAAAAAGAATTGATTTTCATCGTTATTATTTAAAGTTTTTTTAATTTTGCGAAGAAATTCAACTTTTTGAAAATAAAATTTATCCAAATATGAAAACAAGACACTCTATCGGAATCGATGTCGGCGGCACAAATACCGATATCGGACTCGTCCGCGAAGACGGCAAAATCATCGACAAAGTCAATCTTCACACCAACGAATATTACGATGCTGAGCTGTATGTAAACGACATGGCGGCTAAGATTAAGGAATTGCTGGAGCGTAACCACGTCTCCGACATCGATGGCATCGGCATCGGCGCCCCGAACGGCAACACCTACACCGGAAGCATCGACAAGGCTCCGAATCTTAACTTCAAAGGTCAGGTAAAACTTGCCGAGATGATGCGCAAACACATTGATACTAAAGTAGTTGTGTCGAACGACGCCAACGCTGCGGCTTACGGCGAGATGATTTACGGTGGTGCCAAAGACCTCGACCATTTCATCACTTTCACCCTTGGAACTGGTGTCGGAAGCGGCATTATCATCGACAGAAAACTTATCCTTGGCTCAACGAGTACCGCTGGTGAGCTCGGCCACTCAATCATCATCATCAATGGCCGTCAGTGTGGCTGCGGTCGTAAAGGCTGTCTGGAGACTTACACCTCGGCTGGAGGTATCCGTCGCACCGCTCTCGAGTTGATGGAGCAGAATCCTTTGTATAATGGCGTTTTGCGTCAGGTCGCGCCCGAAAATCTGACCTCAAAAATGGTCGGCGACGCTGCCAACGCAGGCGACCCGATAGGCATCCAGACATTCGAAAACGTAGGTTATCTCCTCGGCATCGCGATGGCAAATGCAGTAACGTTCTCAGCCCCGCAGGCAATCTTCCTCATGGGAGGTCCTGTCCACGCCGGTGAAGTGCTGATGAAGCCTCTCCGCAAGTCGTTCGACGAGCATCTGCTGAATATTTATCAAGGTACAGTGGAAATCCGCGTTTCGTCGCTTGCCGACAACGAGGTCGCAATCCTCGGCGCCGCTGCGTTGTGCCAATTATAAAATTGGTGAGAATATCAGACAACCAACAAGTGCAAATATTGTCACTGCCACCAGCGACAGCGCGAAAATGCCTCTGTTGTGATTGAAAAACCTGCGGATGACGATGGCCATCACAGGTATCGACATTATTGGAGAAACGAGCACGAAAAGCCACACGGGATATCTCTTCTTGAAGTTGATGATATTCCGTGCTCTTTTTATGCGTTTTTCGGTAGGTGGCGATTTTTTCTTGTTGATGAAGTTAAAACCAAGACCGAAACTATAGTAAAAAAAGATAAATCCGATGATTCCGCCCACCATCGTGGCAACAAAAGTGGTGCCAAACGAAAGGTTGACGGCAAAGCCCATCGCCGGAGCGAAAAGCGTCTTAACCGTCGAGGCAAGAATCACAGAAAAAATCTTCCAAAACATTTTTATATCAAAAAAATTCGTATTTTTGCCGTCTCAAAAACGCCACTTTAGCTCAGTTGGTAGAGCAACGCATTCGTAATGCGTAGGTCGTTGGTTCGAGTCCGACA
>CAMYXP010000010.1 GCA_947303085.1 uncultured Bacteroidales bacterium | reverse complement strand
ATAAATTGCGATTTCACCATTTCCTGAGTAGCCTCAATCATTTTCAAATAGGATTGCTTCACCTCGTACGCTGCCCAAAGCTTTTCTGCTAATACTTTTTGCTCCTTAATAGAAGGGAGATCAAATTCATAATCCAGAAGCATTGCTGGCGACAATCTCTTCGACATTGTTCCGTCCGAATTAGTATTTGCATAATCCCAGAAATTGATTGAATTCAATATGAACGGTAGCAATTGACACATTGTATCATAATCTGTGTCTTTGGTGTTTAAGTTCTTTTTTACTCTCAAAACAATTGAATCACCAGATGTCAACCCTGAAAAGCGAACTACTGACGCTCTCTGAAGATATACATTACGTCGTGCAATCAACACATCACCAGATTCAAACTTTTTTGCTGCTGTCGAAAGCATTTTTGTACTACCATATCTCGTTATCACTGGTTCAGCTATATCATAGTGCTCTAACCCAACAAAAATATCAATGCCACTTTTTGATGGATCTTTAACAGATACATTAATAATATCAGCAATATCACTTATTTTCATACTCGATCATTTTTATCAGTTCATCAAAAGAACTATTCAAGTTGGTAGTTGAAGATGTCCATTTATTTATGCATTCATCAACATCCAAATCCTCATCACCATTATTACTTTTTACATATAAGGCAATACTCAGTTTTGCATTATTTGCAAGTATTTCATCTTTTGTTGCAACCTTGGCAAAACCATCTTCATCAACAAATGCCTCGTATGCTGACTTTATTCTGGCAATGTGTTTGGGCTCCAAATAACTTTCTGCATTCTTTCTTGTAACTTCCTCTTTTGCATTGATAAACAGCACTTTATTCTGTCTACTGCCTTTGTCAGTTCTGCAAATAATAATACAAGCATCCATGCATGAATTGAAAAATAAATTTCTACCAATTCCAATCACACATTCAACCAAGTCTGCTTCAACAAGTTTTCTTCTTAATTCAACCTCTTCTTTTCTAAAGAGTACTCCATGAGGGAAAAGTATTGCGCATCTACCAGTTTTTTCATCCATACTTGCCAATATGTGTTGGAAGAAAGCATAATCTGCACGGCCCTGTGGCGGAACTCCTAAAAAACATCTACCATACTTATCATGTTCAAATGCTTCACGATTCCATTGCTTAATGGAATATGGCGGATTTGCTAACACAACATCAAACCGTTGCACTCTTCCTCCTTTAGTGAAAGCTGGTCTTTCAAGGGTATCATCATTCACGATTGAGAAATCATGTATTCCATGTAGATAAAGATTCATTCTGGCAATGGCCGAAGTTCCGGCATTTATTTCCTGTCCAAATACCTTTACATCTCTCCACTCTTCGCCTTTGTCTTTCAAATAAGTGAGTGATTTTATAAGCATACCACCCGAGCCACAAGTAGGATCATAAATACTTTCATGAGGTTGCAGTTGCAATATTTCAGCCATCAATTCTACTACAGTTCGATTCGTGTAAAACTCCTGAGCCGTATGTCCGGCATCATCTGCAAATTGTCCTATCAAATACTCATATCCAGTTCCCATCTCATCAGCTGGGCAAGCTGCCAATGATAATGTGAGTTTGTTGAAACTGTTAAGAAGATTACGAATAATTGCATCTGGCATTTTGTTTTTGTTTTTCCAAATTGCTTTATCTCCAAAAATACCATCCAATCCTCCAACAATACGGCCATCAATTTCTTGCCCTGGATTAGTCGCTTCAATTTGTACAAATGCATCAGCTAGTGCCTGGCCGATATTCTCTGTCTTATTAAAAATCACCTTCCAATGAGCATCATCTGGAATTTGAATAGGTGATTCTTGAATCATCTCGTCAGCATATTCCTTACCGCCTGCTTTTTCGTAGCTTTCATATTCTTCATCACGAACATCACAAATTCGTTTAAAGAACACCAATGGGAATATGTAGTCTTTATAAGCAGCCGCATCTATCTGGCCTCGCAAATCAACCGCAGCCTGCCAGAGATAGTTTTCAAGCTCTTCAAGTGATATCTGTTTTGTCATACGGCTTCTCTATTTAAAATGTTACGGAACTTTTGCTCTGCATCAATCATATTCTTATATGCAGCCTTAAACTCGGCAAGCACTTCGGCATACGGTTTCACTTCTTCTTTGTGATATTTCACATACTTGTTTGGTGACAAATCGTAAGCCTTTTCCGCTATTTTGTCAATTGAAACTACTATTGAGCGGTCTTCTTCATCAGAATATGCTGTGTATAATCTATACAATTCATCAACATCTTCATCGCTCAGTATATTCTGTGCCCGTTGCTGAGTGAGAATCTTAGAGCCGTCAATCATCAATATCTTACCTTTATGATCTTCAGGCTTTTTATCGCGCATTATAAACAAGCATGGCGATAAGCCTGTACCATAAAACAGTTTGTCACCAAGTGTTATGATAGCCTCAACATAATCATGTTTTACCAACTCTTCACGAATCCTTCCTTCTTCGTTTCCTCTAAATAAAACACCTTGAGGTAATACCACGGCCATACGTCCTGTTAGGCTTCGCATGCTACTCACCATGTGCTGCAGCCAAGCATAATCACCATTTTTATCTGATGGAGTTCCCCATAAATTACGGCCAAATCTATCAGTTTTCCATGCTTCAGCTCCCCAATTTTCTAATGAAAATGGTGGATTTGCTATCACGCAGTCGAAATGGGCTATATGTTCGTTTTGTAAAATCTTTGGGTCTCTCAATGTGTCGCCACACATTATATTGAAATCGTTGGCACCATGCAAGAAGAGGTTCATCTTGGCCACTGCCGCATTGGTCACATTCTTTTCCTGGCCGAAGATAGCTCCACAGCATTGTGCATCATTCTTCATGTGGTGAACAGCCTCAATCAACATACCGCCAGAACCACATGCTGGGTCATAAACAGTTTCACCTGGTTTAGGATCAAGAATACGAACTAATAACTTAACAACTGAACGTGGTGTATAGAATTCTCCGGCTTTAGCTTTCGATAGGTCAGCAAACTTCTTCAGCAGCATCTCGTATGCATCACCCATAAGGTCTGCAGCATAGTCGTTATTACCCAAACGACGTTTGCTCATGTGCTCGATAAGGTCGCGAAGTTTCTCGTCGCTAAACACATTCTTGTTACTCCAGTTGGCAGTGGAAAAAACGCTCAGCACACCATAAAGTGTCATCGGGTTAGCCAACTCAATCTGGCGCATAGCTCCAATAATTGCACTACCGATATCCGTCGTTCTTTGGCGTACATCCTCCCAATGGCATCCTTCAGGAATCACAAAACGGTGCTGTTCAGGAAGTGAAGCAAATTCCTCATCACCATTCGACAGCTCTAAAGCTTCCTTGGTTTCTTCATCATAAACATCACTAATTCTCTTGAAATAAAGCAGTGGTGTGATATACTCTTTAAATGCATCCTGTGAAACTGGTCCACGAATAATATTACAAGCTTCAAACAAGAAGTTATACAACTCCTTGCTGGTACCTATTTCCTCAACTTCCTTCTTTGCCTTACCCTTCTTTTTCTTTGATTCTATAGGCTCTGTTTCTGGAAACAAAGTTGGTTCCATCATCTTCAACAGTTATCAAATAAAACTTTTACAATGCTCATATTAAATCAGGTCATTTCAAAAAACATGATACTCTCCCAATTTACCCTACAAAATTAAGAAGAAAAATGACAATAATTGCAAGACAAAGGAAGATATGTTAAAAAATTTTAACACAATATTCATTTTTCTGCATAAAATGTTAAAAACAAATTAAGATTTCTTGCAAAATTCTGCAAGTTATGTTAAAAAATTTTAACAATTCCTACCACAAACTTCTCGATCCATCCCACCAATAATCGGCTCTTCTGTCATAACTCATATAGTCTTTCTTCCAATATGGGCTCTCCATCTTGTCAAGTATCTCATCAGCCGATTTCTTGTAGTCGTACTTTATCTTCCAACACTCATATATCCTTCTGTCTTTGCCTACCTCACAACTTTATCTCACACCTATTTTCAGTAGTTTCACCAAAAATCTCACCATCACCTTCTTTTCCAGCCTTTTTACCCTCCTCACAAAGGGATCTCTCGTGTCATAAATATTCATCGGATACGGCTCAGCAATCTTCAGAATATATTTTCCCACACAATACTGAATCCTATCTCTCTTATACTGATCTTTCTCCTTGGCATATCGGTTAATAACCTTGTTCAGATTGCCTCCCATCTGCACAAATCCCGCCAGTCTCACAATCTTCTCTTCAATCGTGCTGTAGCTCCACTCATCGCATAAATCATCCCAATACTCCCTATTTTGGAGTATCTTTTCATATTCAGCTATCGGCTCATTAAATGGTACTAAATATTTCATAATCAGCAGTTTTTTATTCAAACTTAATTCATAGTATTTCCATCATCCCTATGCAGCCTCCTGTTATTCTTTTTCTCATTTCTCTTAATCCTAATCGTCAGTTGCACCTGGTCTTCTGGATGGCTCTCAGGATTCAGCTTGCTGATGCGACAATCAAAAATATCCCAGCCGGCATCCATCAGCACCGCCATTTTTGCATTCTCATTTCTTGGAATATACCCAAGCAAATAATCCTCACCATCCAAGTTAAAAATCACCTGAATAGCGTTAGCGTCAAACCTGTTGTCGGGCTCTCTCTCCAGTCTCACTTCCATTCCGACTCTCAAATCATCCCAAACCAAATCTGCGTCATGATACTTGCGCCCCGCAAGGTGGCAATCCATAAAATACTCTTGATGTGCTTTCATAATTTTAATGTTTAATTAGTTTTACAATATCATTTACACTGCAAAACTACAATCCCCCTGCACCAAATTCTGGTACACCTATAAAATAAATGAAATAAACTGAAAAATTCACGAGTACTCCTAGTGCTCCGAGTACTCATTAAAAAGAGGAACGGGAGGCTCCTTTCGGTACACCCCCCGCACTGCAAAAATACATAAATCTTTAATACGCTTAACAAAAAGTATTATAAACCCAACTTTATTTAACGAATACCATAGAAGTCATTAGAAAATGCAATGGTAAAATCAGGATAGTCTTCGACAAACTGAATTGTAAAATCGGGATAGTCGTTAACTATCTGCCACTCACAGCAATAATGAGAGTGTTCGCCAACAATCTTTACAACAATATCAGGATAATTGTCTGTCACCTGTATCCTAAAGTCAGGGTATTCCGTAACAATCTTAACCCTACCATACAAAGGGATACCTTTACAACTGCAAGAATCTCTATCAATAGGCTCTCTGTTTACATACATCGGGAACAATGCTAATATAAGACAAATAATCAAACTTTTCATACCACAAAAATAATAAAAAACTGAAAAAAACTCCCCCTGTACCACTTTTCAATACAAATAACCCCTATTTTTGCAAAAAAAACAATGCCACACACAACCGAGAAACTAATACCTATCCCTTTCGGATGCGAAGACTGCATCCACTTCATCCATTCTGGAAAATGCAAGGCATTCGACCTCATACCACTCGAATTATTCAACAAAGTTTATGGCGAAAAACACAAAAAAGTAGTTAAAGGACAAAAAGGAGATTATGTTTTCGAAACAACTGCCGAGCGCCAGTACAGAAAAGTTTATACCATTGAGTAAAAACCACCTCCACTAACCGCTACTCTTTATTGATTGTAATATCAATCCGATAACACTTTTCATTCTTTCCCCTCTTCCGTTCATTCCTTTTATTAATAACCTTAACCACCAAAGCAACCGGAATCGCCACCATCAAAAACGCCGTCATAAAAAGTGTAAATAATTCAGCCATAACAATTGAATTAAAAATTAAGGGGGATTTAGTTTATGCCAGCTGTGCTACCATTGAGCCTTATGAGGTTTATTCCTTTCCTCCATCCCCCAAGGATTACTTCACCTTACAGTTGACATAAACTCGCTGCAAAACTACAGCCCCACTGCACCAAATTTCGGTACACCACTTAAAAAAATGAAAAAATCTGAAAAAACCGAGTACTCCTAGTGCTCCGAGTACTCCGATCTATTGGCTCATAGCAAAAATAAACCCAATCACCAAAACCAGCGCTCCATACAGCACCCCTACCGTCCACGCCACCCAAGGCCTCTCCTTCCTCTCCGAATAAGCATAAATAAAAGGAGCAAACGGCAACAGCGGAATAATCCACCACTTGTGGAAGCCATCCCATACAAGCCCCACCAAGCTCGCCAACACATAAAACACCGCCATAACACTCAATATCTCCATAATTCATGATTGTTAACTATAAGCAGTAGGTCACTGCAGGGTATGGAATGTCGTACTTAGACCATTTATGTCCGCCCCACGGCACTGCTTACACCGAGCTTTGTTTCACGACTCTGCAAGTGACCATGTTTTATTTGCAAAAGTATAAAACTTTTTAATTCCTTTTTAAAAAGGCAGTAAGCTTGTGCGAAACAGTGACCACATTTCTGAGTCTCTTATAATCGCCCCCGGTGCACCGCCCAAAACAACACCAGCTTTGTTTATTTGGTCGCGCACAAGCTCCGTAATGTGAGCAATAAACCTATACGAAACTGTGGTCTCAGAGGACTCCTTATAACCGCCCCTCGTGCATTGCTCATTGGCACCAGCTTTGTTTAATTAGTCTCGTATAAGCTCCGCTGCAAAAATATTAAGGCACTGCACCAAATTTCGGTACACCCCCTCGAAAAAAATGAAAAAAATCTGAAAAAACCAAGTAGTCCTATCAAATGGCTTCTTTATGAAGTTCCTCCACACGTTGTGCCATCTCTTCCGGTTCAATCACCTTCACCCATTTCCCTCTCGACAGCAATTGCGCCAGAAAATCACTCGTTGGCCTCAACCTCAGCTCATAATCAATATAATTTTCAGCCTCATTTATCATCTTCTGTGAATGGTGCAGCGGCAAATCTCTCATCGAAAATCTCTCCTTGCCGTAAGCCCTCAGCACTATTCTCTGCATCGGCACTCTGTCGTCCGACATCACTCCGAAATACTCCGAGAAGTAAGCCTCAGCATCAAACTTTGGGTCTATTGTAAACGACTTATCCGTTATCTCAAACGAGTTCATTCTGTCAAAACTTAGCACCATATAACCCTTCTCGTTGTGGCAAAGCAAATACCATCTCCGGCGGAACAGCTTAATGCAATATGGTTCCACAATCCATTCCGAATCCTCGCTGTGCCCATATCGTCTGTACCTTATTTTCACAATCACGCTCCGCTGCATGGCCTCCACCACCTGGCGCAAAATCTCCCCTTCTGTCGGGATGCTCTCAAGCAAAATTCTGTCATGAAGTCCTCTGGCTTCGCCAACGATATTGCTCACCGTTAAAGTCGAAAGCATCCATTGTTGTACTGTATCGCTTCGAAGCAAGTCATTGTCAACTATATAATAACAGTTGTCCCCATCGCATCCGATAGTCACACCGAATATCTCTTCAACTTCAGCTCTGTGTCGGTTAAAAGTCGTTCTGCTCAACGGAACGCCCTCGCTCAACACAGTACGTTGCCATCGGTCATTAAGCTCCGCCAATGTAATTCGTTTCGCTCTACGGATAGTATCCACCATCCATACATATTGTTTAAACAACGCTGACGCTTTCATCTTTCCTTTGTTTTACGACTTTACAAAAGTAAAACAAAAATCAACATGATTCTCAACTCCTTACATTTTATTTCTCTAATTCGACTTATTAGCCCTATTCGTCCTATCTGACTTATGGCCTTATCAATCCCCGAGCTCTCCTAGTTCTCAGAGTGCTCCGAGTCCCAATTCCTACGATTCCGAAGATTCCCACACCATAGTAATCTTCGGAATCTTCGTAATTATTTTTTGTAACATTTTTTCTTTTCCCATACTTTATTATTTATTACCTTTGTCCCAACAAAAAATTAGTAAAATATGTTAGGAGCAATCATAGGCGACATCATAGGCTCAACCTACGAGTTCAACAACACTCGCGATTACAACTTCGAGCTCTTCCCCGAAGGCAGTTCATATACCGACGACACCATTTGCACCATCGCCATTGCCGATGCTATATTAAAAGGTATCCCCTACAAAGACAGCCTCCTCGATTGGTGCCGCCGCTATCGCAACCCCATGGGAGCCTACGGCAACATGTTCGCCCATTGGATCGATGCCGACGACCCCAAGCCTTACAACTCCTTCGGCAACGGAGCTGCCATAACCACCTATCTCGCCACCCATCACAACACCGACTACTCCCGTCAGATGGTTCTCATGCTCGCCGGTGCCGCCTACCCCATCCCAACCGAATTAAGAGAAAAGGCTTTAACCTATCTCCCTGAAGACATGAAAGAAGTAATCTTCGCTTTCGAGAAAAAATACTGCAAAACTAAAGTCTAAGGTCTAAAGTCTAAAGTCTAAGGTCTCAATCCCGAGCTCTCCTAGTTCTCTGAGTACTCCGAGTCAATTCCCACGATTCCGAAGATTCCCACGCCTTAGTAATTTCGGAATCTTCGTAATTCTCCGCGGCTTGATGGCATCTGCTCAATACCTCGTTCCGTCTCGCCGCTTTTCAAATGTTCCTCTTTTGGTTCCCGCATCAATACAGTGTTCCCGTTCCAATTGTGAGTGTGTAGGCGGGAAATAGGTGTTCGCTTCCGCGCTGCCTTAAAAGCCTTTTTGCCCCCTGCAAGGGCTTCGCAAGCTGGTCTAAAAAAATCTCCACCTTCCGCTTCTCTTCAGGTAGTATTTTTTTGCCCAGCCCTTGCATGGGGAACCACGCTTCGTGTTTATGTCACAATTGAAAGACCCTGGGGCGCAAGCTAAAGCTATCGCCCCTCACCGCTACCATGTTTACGGATAAATTGAACGCATTTCAAAAAGGCTTTTAGGCGGCAGCTTGGTCGCTCGCTCGGGGCTGCCTCTCGGCTGGGGCTCACGTAAAATTAATTGGTTTCTACACCCTGTGAAGGTCTCTGTAAAGCACAATGTCCCTGCATCCAAATCCCAGCCGCCAGCCCCTTGTGTTAAAGCGCGCCGCCCAGCGGGGTGGCAGGCTTGTCTTTTTTCCGGCGATTAAACCACGTCTATCATAAAATTAATGCAATCGTCTTCGTTGAGCGTTCCTACTCATTTCAATGCATCGCGCCGTTAAAAAAGCCAAGCTAACAGCTGGGGGCACTCAGCTATCGCCTCCGTGCCACCTCCCAGCTGCTGCCACCCCGCACGCGCGTCGCGCGCAACCCCCAGAAAAAACGTCTCCACCTCCGTTCCGCCGTTTTTCTGGGGGCGCCTCATTGTCATTCGGCGGCGTGCGCAAAGCGACCTCACTTGAGCTGCGTCCGGTCGTTCCACTTCCCTCCCTTGCCCAGACCCACATATTTTTTAGCAACTGCAAAGCACAACGTTTACTGACTTCATTGAATGCCGCAGCATCAGTATAGCGACAGCCGTGTCCCAATGGGAGCCCTCGCCTGACGCTACACTCATGCTGCTACAGCAAAACACAATGTCCCATTTTTGGTTCTCGGCTTCTATTGAAAGTTTCTGCACTAAGGCAAAATCTTTCGTTTCGTTCATCGTCAAACTCCACTCCGCTACGTTAGACGCTTCACTTCACTCAAGAATTTGCCGACAATGTCGCGTCCCCACCCACCCACCCTTTTAGGTGGTGGCTTATTGATTGATTCTGAATAAATTGATTGTTTTTTGTCCTGATTTAAGTTGACTTGATTTGTAAATCTATTTCAGGACTTTAATGATTGATTGGTGATTCAAAAATTCAAAAAACGATGCAAAATTAGCTCGTTCCGCTTGTCCGTCAAGGTCAAGCCCTGCGGGTTGCTTCGTGAAAAATCTTCCTTTTCTCCACTCCGTTTCGAAAAGAGTATTTTTCGCTCGCAAACCTTTGACTGCCTGCGCTCCTCTACGCTGGCAAAAAAAGCATCTTTTTTTATTTTTTTGTTTTGTTGTTCGTTTTGTCGAAAAATTTTAATACTGCTGTCGCCCGATTTATTTATATTTGCAAAAAAATCTGATGATATGATTATCGACTTCAAAAACATCGAACAATCCGTAATGCCTAATTTTAAAGGCGGTGACGGAGATACAAAGTCCAGGATTTTCTTTGACGGACTGAATAAAATAATGCTTGGACACCTCGACGTGGGCTGCTCAATCGGATATCACAAGCACGAAACCAACAGCGAGGTTTTCTATATCTTATCAGGTGTCGCTCGTTGCCTTTACGATGATGGAGAAGAAAAACTCGTAGCCGGAGATTGCCATTATTGCCCCAAAGGACATTCACACAGTCTCATAAACGCCAGCGAGATTGAACCACTTGAGTATTTTGCTATAGTCCCTGAACAACCATGAAAACACTGATAATTTACGGTTCACAATATGGCTCAACCAAACGCTATGCTGAACGTTTGGCAGAGATGACTGGCATTGAAGCAATCGATTACAGGAATGCTAAAAATATTTCTGAATACGAACGAATTATATACTTGGGCGCTCTATATGCCGGTGGAGTAACTGGTTTAAAGAAAACTGTCAGTAAAATATCTCCTAACCAAGAGCTTGTTATTATTACTGTCGGTCTTGCCGATCCAACTGATTCTGATAATATCAAAAGCATCCGAAATTCCATAAAAACTCAGATTCCATCAGAGTTTTATGATGAGAGTAAAATATTTCATCTTCGTGGTGCCATCGATTATACTCAACTCGGTCTGAAACACAAAGTTATGATGTCGCTGCTCCATTCCAAAGTTTCAAAAATGCCGGAATCTGAACTCAACGCTGAAGCGAAAGCCATGCTTGAAACATATGGCAAACAAGTCGATTTCGTTGATTTTACAGCATTGGAACAAATAACTTCAAAGTTATGATAGAATTATACGCTTTTGGTCAAGATTACCTCGATTATAAAAAGAAAGTCAGAAGATACTTATGAAAAAACTATTAACAACCCTAGTATTAGCTGCTTTACTGATGGTCGGTTGCAGCCGCCAGCCTCAGACACTTAATGAGGTGAAGTCGGAATTTGTCACGATTGATGATAGCATCAGTGTACACTATAAGATTTGGAACCCAAACGCAGATTTAAAGACCCTCTGCTTCATCCATGGATTCGGGTGCGATATGAACACCTGGGAGAAACAGTTTGAGGCGTTCCGCGACGACGATGTGCAACTTGTGTTTATCGACCTACCTGGCTATGGAAAGAGCGACAAGCCGCATGTGGATTATACCTTCGACTTCTTCGCCCATGCTATCGATGAGGTGCTGAACGCAAACAACATCAAGGACGTGGTCTTTGTGGGACACAGCCTTGGAACTCCTGTTTGCCGCCACACATTGATGACCAGCAATCATAGCGGCGCTTTTGTGGACGTGGACGGCGTTTATTGCTTCTACGATGGCACCGAAACGCCTGAATACATAGAAACTATCAATCAATTCGGTCACGCTTTCGATGGTCCTGATTGCCGCGAGGTAATTACAGGATTCGTTTCATCGCTTGCCGGCAAGGACACGCCACAATGGGTAACCGACTATGCAATGTCGGTGATGCCCGAAACGCCTCAATATGTGGCCTCCAGCACCATGCAGCATCTGGTGGAGCCGCAGTGGTGGCCCAACACACAACTCACCCTGCCAGTAATGGTTATCTGTACGCAGAACAGCGGCTTGGAACCTGACAACGAGCAGAAGATGCAAGCCCTCTACCCCGCTCTCGACTACACCGAGCTTAACACCTGCGGTCACTTCATCCACATGGAGCAGGCGGAGATGTTTAATGAAAAATTGAAGAATTTTATTAGTAATATAAAAAACAAACAAGGTAAAGTCATCGGCATCGGAGGGGTTTTCTTCAAGGCTCAAAATCCGGATAATACAAAACAATGGTACGAAGACCATCTGGGCATTGAAAAAGGCGATTACGGACATATCTTCACTTGGTATCTCGATAAAAATGGTAAGGCTGAAGAGAGTACGGTGTGGACACCATTTGAAGCAAGCACCGACTATTTTGGCGACAACGACATGATGATTAATTACATCGTAGATGATATGGATGCCATCGTTGAGCGTTTACGTGCGGATGGCGTGAAATTTGTTGATGATGTGACCGAATATAAAGGCTTGGGCAAGTTCGTCCACATCGAGGATAACGAAGCCCGTCGCGTAGAACTTTGGGAACCTGCAAAATAGAAGAAAATGAAAAAGCTCTTAATAATCCTTGCAGCGATATTAGGCTTTAATATGACTGCAAACTCACAAGAAAATAACAAAAAAGACATGAAAACGCTTGTAGTTTACTTCTCAGCAACCGGCACAACCAAGCTTAAAAAGAACAATCCGCAACTCGGGCGAAAGCTTGGGTTGCGGATTTTTTTGTATTTTTGCTGCCATAATTGGATTGCAAATTAGATTATCATGCTTGAAATGAGAAGATGTTTTCTGCTAATCATATTGTTTTTCAGCACATTGTGTATGCTTTCACAAGAAACACTGTTTTCCCTTCCTGACAGTCTGCAAGTACTACTGCAAGAAAACAACAAGGCCGACGAAAAAAGACTCGAGGCTTTGAAAACAGTGATTAATACCTTGCAAGCCCATGAACAATATCAACTATCAAAGCCTTATACAAATGAGTTGGAAGAATTGTCCAACACGTTGAACGACAATTATTTTCAAACACTTTCAATCTACTACAAAGGCTGTATCGAGCTTTGGGACAGTCATTTTGACAAGGCTTTCGAATTGCTCCAAATGTCAAGAGAAAAAGCTTCGGCATTGGTGGAAAACGAGAAAAGCAACATTCTGAAAGTCAAGATTCAAATCGCTTTAGGTGCTTATTATTTCAAAATGAAGCAGTTGCCACAGGCTTATCAGTGCTATCAAGAAGGCATTGAAATCAACAAGGACCTGGGTAAAGCCTCTTTCCAATACACACTTGAAAGCAACTTGCTTGCCATTTACAATCAACTCGGCCATAAAGATGACATTTTAGCTATCGGTAAGGACATGCTTGACAACCTGGCTTATGCCAATTACAATAAATACATGGTTTATTTTATGATGGCGCGGTGCTATCTTGATGAACGACTTTACAACACAGCGGAACAGTGTTTTGATAGCGCTTTGGTGTATTCACAAAGCCATGTCAATTCGGCATGGGTGTATCTGTATCGCGGCATTATCGACAACAATCTTGAGAAATACGACGAAGCTATTGGCAATTTCAACGAAGGGCTTCTTGCCCTTACCGATGCAAACAACTGTGAAATTGAGTCCAATTTATTGGTTAACAAAGGCTTGTCGTATGCCAGACAAAATGAATACGACAGTGCTTTGTTCTTTATTGACAAAGGCATTGCGGAAGCCAAGGAATTCCCTTATATCCAAAGCAACGGATACAATTACAAATGCGAAATTTTATATCAAATCGGTAAATATCAAGAATATGCGGAAAGTTCGATGCTGCTTAAAGCTATCGATGACACTTTGAACGCAACGAAAGATTTAAGTAGGCTCCAGCAACTTGAATTGGAACATCAGTTCAATGTTGCGAAAGAAAAAATGGAGCAGGCTCAATTGGTCAAGGATATGCAGCAACAAAGGCATAGGCTCATCTTGTATTTCGTTATCATCTTATTGGTTTTTACCGCATTGACGGTTGTGCTGTTATTGAAAGTCAGATTGAAAGACAAACAGTTGAAAGAAGAGACCCTTGCCAGAGAACTCGACCAACGAAATCGGGAATTGACTGCCAAGTCGTTGGTGGAAAACCTAGGAAAGGTTTCGAAGGATTTCGACTATTACTTCACTCAAACTCATCCCGATTTTTACAAGAACCTCAGCCGAGACTTCCCTGACCTTACGCCATACGAAACCCATCTTTGCGCTTACATTCGACTGAATCTTAGCACCAAAGAAATTGCCGCAATATGCGGTATAGAACCTTCAAGCGTAAAAATGGCGCGTTATCGCTTGCGGAAATCCCTTGGCATTACTGATTCTGATACCGATTTGGTTTTGTTTCTTTCAAAGTATTGATTTTCAGTATATAATACATAATGTAAACCTTATGTAGCCCCAGTATTTTGGATGGTAAACCTTGTGTAGCCCGTTGAAATTTTGCCGTTGTTTTCATCCATAGTAATTTTGCATCGCGATTTTGCAACACAACCTAACACAAAGAGAAAAATGACGAAAAAAACACTCATGGCTTTATTAGTTGCCACAATGATGGGCGCAACAACGTTAATTGCGCAAGATGTAATGATCGAAGAGGATTTCAGCCTGATGACAGCTGGCTCCGAAGCATATCCAGACGGAACCAACATCGCCGGTCCAGATTACTACATTGACTCTGCCTATACGCATCTTCCTGGTTGGACTGCTTCACACGCATACCAAGCAGGAGGCACCTGCTGTCTTAACAATCCCACTTCGGCATTTATCAGCACACCGGAAATGGAAATGACAGGAATGGTGCATCTTTCACTGAAAGCACGAATGAAGAACACCTCACCAAACCAGACCATGATGTATGTGCTGATGGCAACTAATCCATACGAACCAGTGCTGATCCAATACACTGGATGTTACATTAACCACGATTGGGCGACTTACGAGTTTGACCTTGACAATCCTGAAACGGAACCTGTTTTCATTCAATTTTACTGTTACTGCGAATGGTTTATTGATGATGTGGTGGTCACGAGAGAACTGAATTTCTGTCCTGCTCCTAAAGCCCATGAAGCCACCGATTACACCATGCAAGGCTTCACTGCCAGTTGGAAACCTGTTGATATAGCCGATGAATACATGTTCTCATTATATAAAAAGGAGTTCTATGGTCCGGAAATCGTTTCGGAAATCGAATATTTTGACGGGATCAACCACAATGGTCAATGGATTGACATCATGAACCCAAATTACCCTGAAGGTTGGACCATCAATCTTGATGCGGGCGACAAACGTCAAGTTGTTTCGGGCGATTGCGTCAGCGAGCCAACCGCCTTGTGCATGGATGCCGAAGGCGACACCATCATTCTCCCATATAATGGTGGCCGCATGATGGAGTCGAATCTTTATCTTAAACTCCTTGAATACAACCCAAATACCGATGATGCCGACTTGATCTTTTTGGGTAAGATGGGTGACACTTGGCAGGATCTCGGATTGTTCTTTGCTGATTGGTGGTCGTACCAAAACCACGGCAACGAATGGTTCCGCGCCAACATCATCGAAGGCATTCAAGAATATGAGCAGTTTGCTCTTGCCTATTCAGGTCAAGGTACGGTTTGGGCACTTGACAACTGGGACTATCAGACCACCCAAGCCTCAACGGAAGAATTTGTCATTCAAGACTTTGTGTTGACCGATACCATATATAGCATTACCGACCTTGACATAAGCAAGGATTACTACTATTATGTAAAAGCGCGCAATAGCGAATATACTTCTAAAAAATCAAACATTGTGAATTGCTTCGGATTGTGTGCGCCTGTTGTTCTTGATGCGACTGGCATTTCCGAAGATGCCTACACCGCCAACTGGGAGCAGCATCCGAAAGCCGACAAATACCTTGTTTACAATTATTATGTTCATACCGCAGGGAGCAACGAACCGGAACATGTTGTTCTTCACGAGGATTTCTCTAAAGTTACCAACACAGCTACTCCAGAGAACCCTTATTTCCTTGAAAACCATGGCTATTGCAACCTCGATGAATATACGACTGCACCTGATTGGTGGGCTTATTGTGGCATTCTTGCCAATGGAATGCTTGGCGCAGGCGACGACGGTCAAACCCTTGGAATGCTCTGCACCCAAGAGATGTGCCTCAACAACGCTGCCACCTTCAAGGTGAAAGTGACCATGTACGGCGAGGAAGACATGGTAGTCGTATTCGACGCTTCCAACGACACCCAATATGCACAATTTGAACAAACTGGTTTACAGACATTTAGTCTTGAGTTTACCACTGGGCGAGAAAGCGCACACGAAAGGTTGAAAATCCATGCTCTTTCGAGTTCCAATTTCCTGATTGATGACATTGTGGTCACACAAGACCTTACTGTAGGAGACCAAGTGTTCCATCTCCTGGATTGGCGGCGGCCCGAAGGCGAGATTGAAAACGTGACCTTCGATAATTTAGAGCAAAACTACCAAATGCATTATGCATACGACATTGTGGCCATGCATACAGCTTTCGGTGACGATTACAAGTCGGAACACTCGGACATGGTTTTCGTTGAAGTTCCCTTGAATATCAATGATACACAAGATGAACAAATCTCAGTCTATCCTAACCCTGCCAACGACAAGTTAGTCATTGCTGGTGATATCGAGTCGATTGAACTCTTCGACATGACGGGCCACTGCGTGAAGTTTGTGCAGGCCTATGCCTTGCTGACTTCCATTAACACCGCTTCGTTTGCCGAGGGGTTTTATCTCCTGAAAGTCACAGCCAAGGACGGCTCGGTGACGAACCAACGGATTGTGGTCGAGCATTGATTCCGATTCCAATAAAGTAAAAAGTTAATCCGCAACTCAGGCGAAAGCTTGGGTTGCGGTTTTTTTTGTACTTTTGCAGCCATGAATTGGCTCATCCTCATCATCGCCGGCCTCTGTGAAACAGGCTTCACATTCTGCCTCGGCAAAACCAAACTTACAGTCGGTACAGAATATTGGTTGTGGATTTCAGGCTTTGCCGTGCTCTATGTGCTGAGTGCCGTGCTTTTGGCAAAAGCCACGCAGACCATCCCCATTGGCATCGCCTATCCCGTCTGGACAGGTATTGGAGCCGTTGGAGCGGTGCTGCTGGGTATTTTCGTATTCCATGAACCGGCCACTTTCTGGCGGGTGTTTTTCCTCAGCACGTTGATTCTTTCTATTGTCGGGCTTAAAATTGTGGGATAATAAGGAACTTCAAGCCGTAAACTTCGGGCTGCGGCTTTTTTTTGTACTTTTGCGCGGTTTTATCAAAAAGCGAAAACAAGACATCGGTATGGAAAAACTTGAAAAAGCATCGAGAAAATGGTGGTTTTTTGTGATTTTGTTGGCGGCACAATCCGTTCTGCTGCCCATCGTCAGTAGAAATTTTGATCCACAAAATATCCCAAGAATGGTTTCGGTCACTTTGGGCAATGCCGTGCAAAACCATTTGGGGAACCTCAACATCTTGTTCCAATCGCTTTCCCTGCTGATGTTTGTGTTGCTTGTTGTGTTTAAGAACAAGGTCAGGACACTGTTCAATGCCTATGTTGCCGTTTCCTATACCGCATTTGCGTTTATCCAAAACATGGCCGTTACCGAACTGTATGGATTCAGTGTCGTCACGGTTAATTTCGCGATGTTTCTTTTCGTGGCATACGTCTGGATTCGTGAGTTGTTCAGCCCCGAAAACAACTATGATTTCAGCAATTTCCACTGGAAATACATCTGGATGATTCTATTTGCCTTGTTTGCCTATCTGTGTCCTTTTACCTCTCATGGAGAAATGGATTGGAATCTGCTGCATTTCTTCACAAGGAATACGGCAACGGCATTTTGCCTGACAACACCCTTGTTTTTGACAATTCTGACTTTGAATCTGCCAAAAGTCAACATCGTGACCTACAGAATCACAGCCATCATCGGTGTTATCATCGGGTTGTATAACATGATGAACTTTTTCAATCCGCATACGGTTTTTCTCGGCGTGGTTCACATTCCATTGCTAACCATTTCGCTTTATAGCGCCATCCATAGTTACAGGATGACGCGCAAGAAAGAAAAGGTTTCATAAATTTACCAATGAGTGAAAAAAAGTGTGTTGCAGCTTTTTTGTACTTTTGCTCCCATGAACATTAAAGAATCCCCCTGTTCGGCTGGATTTGCAATCCAGCTGTTGTGGAATATAAGGATTTGCAATCCGATAGAATAATAAACAAGATGTTCGTTTCGCATTACAAATGCTGATATTCAATGTGTTCGGATTACAAATCCGAACGAAGATTTGATTTGGGCCACAAAAGTATGATATTCTATCAAATCACTAAAAATAATTCTTATTTTTGCGCCAATATAATCTTAAACATATTCTATCATGACACTCGAAGAAGCAATGCGTGCCCGCCACATGGTGCGCAAATACACTGACAAGCCTTTGCCGGAAGACATTGTGGCACAACTCAACCAAAGGATTGAAGAAAACAACCGGAAGCATCACACCGACATCCGCCTAATGCTCAACGACACGAATGCCTATCAAGGCATCGTGAAACTGCTGCTCGCCAAAGGGGTGAAAAACTATTTCATCATGGCGGGCGACGAGGCTCCCGATTTGGGTGAACGTCTCGGCTTCGCTGGTGCCGACCTGATGCTTTTCGCCCAGACCCTTGGACTGAACACATGGTGGGCCAGCGGCACCTTCAGCCGCAAGAACACCAAGGCCGTTGTCGGCGACAAAGCCGTGCTTGGCGTGGTGGCTGTGGGATATGGTGCCACGCAAGGCGTACAGCACAAACTGAAACCCGCATCGGAAGTCAGTGTCTACGAAGGCGTTGCGCCGCAATGGTTCAACAATGGCGTGGAAGCGGCGCTGCTGGCACCGACCGCCCTCAACAAACTGAGTTTCTTTGTGAAAGGCCAAGGCAACAAGGTCGCACTGACCTACAAAGAAGGTGCTTTTGCAGGCGTGGACAAAGGTTTGGTGAAATACCATTTTGAACTCGGTGCAGGGAAGGAGAATTTTGAGTGGGTGTAGGATGAAAATGAAAACGCTCATCATTCTCGCAGTGCTGCTGTTGATTACGGTAGCAATAATTGCTGTATTGAACCATCCCTGTTTCGGCAGACGGATGTCGAAGGAGCGCAAAGCCCGCATCGAGGCTTCGCCGAACTATCGCGACGGTCAATTCCAAAACCAGATTCCCACACCGCAATTCACTGGCGACAAGTCCATGTTTGGAGCGTTATGGGAATTCCTTTCGGAAAGCAAAAAGGACAGGGTACCCGCCGAAGCTGTCCCTGCCGTGAAAACCGACTTGAAGACCTTGACCACCGACAAGGACTGGCTCGTATGGTTTGGACATTCGTCGTACTTGTTCTGTTTGGACGGGAAACGCTATCTGATTGACCCTGTGCTGAAAATGGAGTTTCCTGTATCGTTGATGATGCATCCGTTCAAGGGCACGGATATCTATTCGCCTGACGACATGCCTGAAATCGATGTGCTCATCGTCACCCATGAACATTGGGACCATTTGGATTATGCCACTTTGCGCGACTTGAAAGACAAGGTGAAGCATGTGGTGTGTCCGCTCGGCGTAGCAGAATACCTGGAGTATTGGGGCTACGACCCACAAAGCATCACAGAAATGGACTGGTACGAGAAGGTTGACCATATCACCTGCTTGCCCACCCGCCATTTTTCCAACCGTCTCTTTAAGCGGAACCAGACGCTTTGGGCTTCCTTTGTGGTGGAATCAAGAGGAAAGAATGTCTATGTCGGTGGCGACGGCGGTTATGACGACCGTTTCAAGGAAGTGTATGAGCGGTTCGGTTCGGTGGATTTGGCTTTGATGGAGAACGGTCAGTACAACAAGGACTGGGCCAATATCCATCTCATGCCTGCAGACCTTGAGCAAGCGATATTGGATTTGCACCCGAAGCAAGTGTTCACCGTGCATCACGACAAATTCAGCCTTGCGCCACATGCTTGGACGGAGCCAAACAGCGTGGCACACGACATCGCCCAGCGGCATCCTATTGTGCTACTTGATCAACCCATCGGGACGGTAGTCTATTTTTAATCTCAGAATCCGCAATTCAGGCGAAGGCTTGGATTGCGGATTTTTTCATACTTTTGCAACCATGAACTGGACAATAATAATCATCGAGACCATCGTTCTCACCCTCGCTGTTGTGCTAAAAAACAATATTATGACAATTGACACAACCAATATGTGCTCCCATTTGCAGAAGAAATTGTTTGACGAGGACGGCGTTTATCATCATCTTTGGCTATCGATGCTAGACGACCCGGAACTGACTGCTGTGGTTAGATCCCGACAACTTCATATTTACCGCAATGGGAAGAAGGTGCTGGTTTTGGCAGGAAAATCAGCTCCAAAAGTCATTAGAGAAGATAAGATTTGCGATTTATTATGAAAACACTTAGAGAAATATTCGGTTACACGCTCGGCGGCATTCTATTTGTGGGATTGCTGCCTTTCCTGATGTGGTTAGCGTCCTTAAAACCAGCATTATGGCCTGTGTCGATAGCTCAGATTATCATTTCAGCAGTATTCATCATCATAGGCTTGGCGCTGAGTGTATGGACTATAATCTACATGCGGCACAAAGGCGATGGTAACCCGATAGATGCCTTTAACCATGAAATAGCAGCTCGAACTAAGCACCTGATGACTGACGGACCATACAAAATCAACAGAAATCCAATGTTAACAGGTATATTCATCTATTTAATTGGTATCTGTATTTGGCTGTGGACATGGCAATCAGTAGCGGTCTTTGTTGCTTTCGTTGCTATCATGTCAGTCCAGGTTTTCAGTGAAGAAAAGCGCCTCCTCCGTGACTTTGGACAGGAATACGAAGATTATAAAAAACGAGTCAGAAGATATATTTAACAACCATTCCACCTGGAAATCGAGAGCAAACTCGAGAAATCGAAAGCACCCTAAACCGATGTGTTCCAACACGTCGGTTTTCTTTGTATTATTGCATCAACCTCGGTTCTGGAGTGTGTTCCCGACCACACCAAGTCCACACCAACTCCGTATCAAGGCTACCTAATTAAACAATATTTTACTAACCCTAAAACAATTTAAAGATTATGGGAACTATCAAACAAGGAATCCTCGGAGGTTTCTCCGGTAAAGTCGGAACCGTCATCGGTTCGTCATGGAAAGGCATCAGCTACATGCGTGGACAGGCTCAGCACGTCAAAAACCCTCGCTCATCTGGCCAAGTCAATCAGCGCAGCAAATTCAATCTCGTGTTGAACTTCCTGCAGCCTAACGTCCCTTACATCCGCATCGGATATAAGAGTCTGGCTGCCAAGCAGACCGAGTTCAATGCCGCTATGTCGTATCTCCTGAAGAACGCCATCACCGGCAGCTCTCCAGACTACGCATTGGACTACACTAAGGTGCTGGTGTCACAAGGCGGCCTCACTCAGGTCACCGATGGTGCAGTCAACTGGACTGCAGCTCAGAGCAAGCTCACGTTCACCTGGACTGACAACAGTGGCGTAGGCAACGCCCTCGCAACTGACAAGGCAATGCCGTTCATCTACAACAAGACCAAGAACGAGACTATCTACAACACCGCCGGTGCAACTCGTACAGTCCACACTATGGACGTCACCGTCCCTAACAACTGGGCAGGCGACAAGGTCGAGGTTTACCTCGGCATGGTGTCTGAGGACGGTGCCCTCGTGGCAGACTCTTTGTATCTTGGTGAAGTCACCTTGACTGCAGCTTAACCATTAAAACCGCTGTACCATGGGAACTATTAAGCAAGGTATTCTCGGGGGGTTCAACGGCAAAGTCGGCACTGTGGTAGGCTCTTCCTGGAAAGGCACCGCCTACATGCGTGGCCGCGCACAGCACATCAAGAACCCCCGCACGGCGGGGCAAATCTACCAGCGCAATGCCATGAAAGCCATTGCGCTGGCTTTGCGTCCGATAGCATCCACATTAAGCCTCACTTTTGCAAAAAGTGCTGGTAAAATGTCAGGCTATAACAAAGCTGTTTCTGTAAATTATCACGCAGCTGTGGTCAATCAGGAGGGGACTCCAGTCGTTGACTATTCAAAGCTAATCCTATCAAAAGGAACTCTTTCTCCTTTCAAACACCTCATGATTGAAGATATGGATGAAAACGGCTTCTACTACGTTTCCACAATTTTGGAAACCATGGATGAAGAAGGTACTTATCCTGAATTCGACGGCTTAATTATCTTTATCTACGATGTCGCAGACAACGTCTGGTTCTCTGCTATTATCAAAGAACACTATCATGTTGGTGAGACACTCGAATTTACAGGCGGCATGCCTCTCTACGGCGACAAAGAATATCTGGGATTCGCCTGTACCTACGACCCAGCCACTGGTAAGGTATCTAATCCAATCGCCGATGTAATGGTAATGGGCGGTTAATTTTTCAAAACAAAACAATATAAAGATTATGGGAACAATTAAACAAGGTATTCTCGGAGGCTTTTCCGGCAAAGTTGGCACCGTTATCGGTGCCAGCTGGAAAGGCAAGGCTTATATGCGTGGCATGCCACAGCATTATACAACCCAAGCAACGTGGGGAACATTGTTCTGCCAGCGTGCGCTGAGCGCCATTATCGAAGTTCTGAGGCCAATAGCCTCAACATTGCGGTTGACTTTTGGCGACTATGATCATGGTATGTCAACATTCAATAAAGCCGTCAAGATCAATTATCCAGGCGCTATTGAGAACCATGGTGGAGAGCCAGTGGTAATCTATAAGAAATTGCAGCTATCCAAAGGCTTTCTGCAGTGCTTCGATATGTTTGTCATCGATGACCCTGCAGAAAATGGCAATTGGTATGTTGGAGCAATCCAGTACGACAATTCAGAAGTGGATTTTCCAGGCTTCATTCTTATTCTCTACGATAAAGTTTCTAACACCTGGTTCACTCACGTCCACGACCAGCCATTCACAACAGGAACTTCACTTACTATTCATGGATTTCCGATTGATGAAAACAAGGATCTCATTGGCTGGGTGTTTGTTTACGACAAGTCACTCGGTCAGGTGTCCAACAACTGCTTGGATTTCCACAGTATGAGAATCAACGAAGAAGATGAATAATAACAATTAAATTTTAAGTATATGGGAACAATAAAACAAGGTATTTTAGGCGGATTCAACGGTAAGGTTGGCACTGTTATAGGCTCTTCATGGAAGGGAATCACCTATATGAAAGGCATTCCAACCCACACCCGCAATCCTCGCACTGAGAAGCAGATCGCTCAGCGCACCAAGATGGAGTTTGCTCGCAACTTCCTGCAGCCAGCTGCAGAGTTCATCAACATCGGCTTCAAAGATGTTGCCAAGCGTCAATCTCCATTAAACTATGCTGCGTCACAAATGATGCGCAACGCCATCACTGGCGACTATCCCGATTACAGCCCAGTTTATTCCAAGCTGGTCTGGTCACATGGCCTGCTAACGCAGCCCATCGTCGAAACAGTCTATGCCAATTATAACGGAATTGATTTCCTATGGCAGGACAATTCAGGCTCTGGCAACGCCAAAGCCGATGATATCTCAATGGTCGTCGTTTGTAATGCCGATAAGAAAGAAGTGACGTACTTCATGAACGGCTTCACCCGTTCAACACACAGCACCCACTGCGAATTTCCCGATGAGTGGGTTGGTGATCACATTCACGTTTACATCACAATGCGCTCTGCAGATGGAAAATTAATCTCCAATTCTCACTATTGTGGCGTATTTTTATTGGAATAACTCTGAAACTTCTGACAAGTTATCAACATTTTTGACTTTTGATTTCGGTTTTCGGTCACCCTTCCCCGGGTGGCCGTTTTCCATTTTTTAGCCAAATTTTACGCTTTTTTCTCAAAATTTTGTGTATTTTTGCAGTCTCTAATCCTTGCCAAAAGGGTTAGAAATTTGGAATTTTTGGTGCAAATGTTTTGTTTCATTTGCACCTTTTTTGTCTCCTTTTTTTCAAAAATAAGCCCTTAATCTTGTTGAAATTTGCTACCCTTTTACTACCTAAAAAAGAAAAATCCCTTGCAAATCGTTGATTTACAAGGGATTATTTTTTATAATTTGTACCTGAGGCCGGGGTCGAACCGGCACGTCCACAATGGACACAGGATTTTAAGTCCGGCGCGTCTACCGATTCCGCCACTCAGGCACTTATATCTGGAGCGGAAAACGAGACTCGAACTCGCGACCCCGACCTTGGCAAGGTCGTGCTCTACCAACTGAGCTATTTCCGCAACGAATCCTGCAAAATTTTGCGGCTTTTCTTCTATTGAAAGCCATTGTAGTACAATACTACGAGAATTTTGCAGCTTTAATTCTTTCAATGAACTTGGAGCGGAAAACGAGACTCGAACTCGCGACCCCGACCTTGGCAAGGTCGTGCTCTACCAACTGAGCTATTTCCGCAATTTTTGTCCCAAAAATTGCGGCTTTTTGTCGCGACTCGGCATTGCTCAAACAAGTTTGGCACTGCGCTCGCTGCTCCAAAAAGTCCGCTTTGGAACAACTGCAAATTCCTATTTGGAATTGCGGTGCAAAAATACTACATTTTTTAATACCTGCAACATTTTTTTGAAAAAATTTTTAATATCATTAATTGTCAATGATTTAGCCTTGATTTGCGAAGCAAAGCATCAGCTAAAGAATGACAACTAATGATATTCATCAAAAAGTCATTAGTCGTCAATTTTGAAGGCCTTCGATTTTTGAAAAAAAGCGGCAGCCGAAAAATGACGACAAAAATCAATAATTTTTCAGCATTTTCTTGATCTCGTTGAGCTTCATCAGAGCCTCAACTGGAGTCAAAGTGTCGATGTTAATGTTGAGGATGTCGTCTTTGATTTGCAACAACAGCGGGTCGTCGAGCTGGATGAAGCTGAGCTGCATGTCGTCGATCTGCTTGCTTTCCTTGATGGCCTCGTCGAGGTTGTCGTGCGAGTGCGACTTCTCAAGCATGGCGAGCAAAGCATCGGCCCTGTCGATGACCTTGCGCGGCATTCCCGCCATCGCAGCCACATGTATACCGAAGCTGTGCGCGCTGCCACCTTTCTTCAACTTCCTCAAAAACACCACTTTATTTCCCACTTCCTTAACAGTAACATGGTAGTTTTTAATCCTCTTAAACGAAGCCTCCATCTCGTTAAGTTCGTGATAATGAGTGGCAAACATCACCTTGGCACGCATCGTCGGATGCTCGTGCAGATACTCCGTTATCGCCCATGCGATGCTGATGCCGTCGTAGGTGCTGGTTCCACGGCCTATCTCATCCAACAAAATCAAACTGCGGTTCGAGACATTGTTCAAAATCGAAGCCGTCTCGTTCATCTCAACCATAAACGTCGACTCGCCCGATGAGATGTTATCTGAAGCGCCTACACGGGTAAAAATCTTGTCAACCAAGCCTATACGTGCCTCCGATGCCGGCACAAACGAGCCTATCTGCGCCAAAAGCACTATGAGCGCCGTCTGCCTCAGCAATGCCGACTTACCCGACATGTTAGGTCCGGTGATTATTATGATTTGCTGTTTCTCTCGGTCAAGATACACGTCGTTGGAGATGTACTCCTCTCCCACCGGCATCATCTGCTCAATGACAGGATGTCTACCTTCTTTAATATCAATGACATACGACTCGTCGACGGTAGGCATCACATAGTTGTTGTTCAACGCGATGTAGCCGAAATTCACCAGACAGTCGATCTTCGCCACCAAAGCCGCGTCGAGCTGTATAGGTGCCACAAACTCAGCCGTCGCCGCAATCAGCTCCGAATAAACCTGATCTTCAATGACTTGTATCCTCTCCTCTGCTCCAAGAATCTTCTGCTCGTATTCTTTCAGCTCCTCAGTGATGTAACGCTCGGCATTTGCCAGTGTCTGCTTGCGGATCCATTCTGACGGCACCTTGTCTTTGTGTGTGTTGGTGACCTCCAGATAATATCCGAACACATTGTTGAACCCTACTTTCAACGACGAAATTCCCGTCGCCTCCACCTCACGCTTCTGGATATTAATAAGGTAATCCTTGCCTGAACGCGACAAATCTCTCAATTCGTCGAGTTCAGCGTTCACGCCCTCGGCAATGACATTACCTTTCGACGTGACTGCCGGCGCATCGGCTTTAATCTCTTTTTTAATCCTGTTACAAATTGATTCACAAGGATTTAGCTGCTCAGCAAACGCCTTTACCGAAGCGTTATCGCTTTCTTGACAAAGCTCACGGATTATTTTTATCTGTTCCAACGCCCGTGACACCTGCAGAAGCTCGCGAGGGTTTACCCGAGCGAGCGACACCTTGGAGATAAGTCTCTCCAAATCACCTACTTGCCTGATAGCGTCCTGGAATTTGGCGATAATGTCTCTGTTTTTATAAAAATAATCGACAACCTCGTATCTCGCCTGAATCTGCTCTTTGTTTTTCAGCGGCAGCGAGATCCATCGGCGCAGCAAACGCGAACCCATTGGCGAGACGGTCTTGTCGACCACGTCAATCAACGTTTTCGCATTAGGATTCGGGGTGCTTAGCAACTCCAAATTTCGAATCGTGAACTTGTCGAGCCACACAAACTGTCCCTGGTCGATGCGCGAAAGCGAGGTGATATAACTTATCTTATCGTGTTGAGTCTCATGGAGATAATGTATCGCAGCGCCTGCCGCCACAATACCTTTCGGAAAGTCGTCGACACCAAAGCCTTTCAATGATGTGGTGTTGAAATGACGTGTCAGGATGTCGTTGGCATAGTCGTCGGTAAACACCCAGTCGTCAAAAACCGTCAGGAAATATTTATCGCTGAAAGTCTCAATAAACTCACGGCGTTTGTTGCGTTGGCACAGCACTTCCGACGGGTTGAAGCTTTGCAGAAGCTTATCGATATATTCATTATTGCCTTGTGTGAGGTAAAACTCGCCTGTCGAGACATCCAAAAACGCTATTCCGCTCTCGTTTTTCTCGAGATGCACCGATGCCAGGAAGTTGTTTTCCTTCTGTGTCAGCACGTTATCGTCGTAGGTGATGCCCGGCGTGACAAGCTCCACCACACCACGTTTCACCAAGCCTTTTGCGGCTTTCGGATCCTCAAGCTGTTCACACACAGCCACTTTCAGGCCGGCTTTCACCAGCTTCGGCAGATATGTGTCGAGAGCGTGATGCGGAAATCCTGCCAGCTCGACGCTTTGAGCCATGGCACTGGAACGTTTCGTCAGCACGATACCCAAAATCTCCGATGACTTCACCGCATCCTCGCCATACGTCTCATAAAAATCACCAACACGGAACAACAACATCGCTTCAGGGTATTTCGCCTTGAATGCATAATACTGCCTCATCAAAGGGGTATCATTGGGATTTGCCATGTTTTAATGAAAAATAAGTAAAAGTTATTGATGCTAACAATGCACAAAATTACACTTTTTTCCTGAAACCGCACCAAAAAAAATCATATTTTTGCAAAAATTATTTATCTTATGCGCAAGCTAACAATGCCCGAGTTAAATCGTTTGAATGTCAATGACTATCACAAAGTTAAGAAGTTGCCTGTGGTCGTGGTGCTTGACAATGTGCGTTCGATGGAGAACGTCGGATCGTTTTTCCGCACCGCCGACGCCTTCCGCATCGAGGCTATCTACCTCTGCGGAATCACAGCATGTCCGCCGCATCGCGAGATTCACAAGACCGCACTGGGCGCCGACGAGAGCGTGGAATGGAAGTATTTCGAGACCACATCGCAGGCTTGCGAACACCTTAAAGAAAAGGGTTACAAGATTTTCGCCGTCGAACAGATCGAAAACAGCGTGAAACTCGACAAATTCACCACTCCCGAAAAATCGGCCTACATTTTCGGCAACGAAGTGGATGGCGTCGACGACGCGGTTTTGAAATATTGCGACCAAGCCATCGAGATTCCGCAGGAAGGCACAAAACACTCATTAAACGTGTCGATAACCGGTGGCATCATTATGTATCACGTTTTCAATGATTTAAGATTTTTACTCTGATTTTTCTTTTTTTGAAAAAAATATTTGTTTTTGTTAACTGTATCGAAAAAAAGACTATTTTTGTAGTTTGAAATAATAAGGAATTAAATTAATTAAAATTAAATTTATAAAAATATGAAAAACTTTACTAAATCATTACTAATCATTGCTTTAGCAATTCTTCCTATGACTATCTTCGGTCAGGACAAGACTCCAACCAACTACTGGTTTATCGGTCTTGAAGGTGGTGCAACAACAATGGTGTCAGACAACCAACCATTCAAAATGGATCAGACAAGCTGGGATGCAGGTTTGTACGGCGGTTACATGCTCCACAACAAACTCGCTATCTACGGTAACCTCGGTTATGTGAATTTGAAGGGTAAATATGACGACTTCTTCACAATCGACGAATGCAACCTGTTCCAGGCAAACATCAACTTCGGTTTGGATGTCCTCCAGTTCTTCAGCTTCAACCCGGATCGTAAGATTTCTATAATGCCACACGTCGGTCTCGGCGGTATCATGCACAAGACAAAGACCACCGTCGCTGACGGTTCAGTGATTTTGAACGGTTACAACGAAGACGGCGCTATCAAAGGTAAAAGCTTCGGCGGCAGAAAACTCGTTTACGACAACACATTCGGTCTTAAGTTCGGTTTCAACCTTTCAGAGAGATTCGACCTCGGTCTTGATTTCGTAGCAGTGAAGACCGATACAGAAGGTTTGGACAACTACATCCACGGCAAACACAGCGACTGGTACGGTTATGCAAACATCGGCATCGCTTACAAATTCTGCCGCAAAGAGGTTAAACCTTGGCCAGAATGCCCTGAGTGTCCAACATGCCCAGAATGCCCGGATCTCGACAAAGCTATTGCTGACGCAATCGACGACTACGTAAAGAACAACCCATGCCCGGAACCGGAAGTTGAAGAGGAAGAAGCATTCGAGAAGGTTTGGGAAGAGAAAGACATTCACCTCACATTCAAAGTTGGTAAAGCTGAAGTTGAAAACACTGACGCCAACAAAGAAGAAGCGAAGAAAGTTAGCGACGACATCGACAACGGTAGAGAAATCAGCAAGATTAAGACTATCGGTCACGCTTCACCAGAGGGTAACGATGAGCAGAACCAGAAGCTCTCAGAAGACCGCGCACAGGCAACAGCCGACTTCATCCAGAAACAGCTCGGCGACCAGGCTGAAGGCATCGAATTCGAAGCATCAGGCGAAGGTTCAGACTGGGACGGCTTCTATGCAGCTCTCGAGAACTCAGAGATCGCTAACAAAGCTGAGATCGCTGAACAGATCAAGAATTCAGAGGACCCAACAGCTACATTGAACCAGATGAGAGCTAAGTATCCTGAACTCAACGAGATCTTGAACGGCCTCAGAGTGACACGTATCTACATCAACAAGTAAGATGAAGTGTTAAGAACTAAAAAAGGTCTCCGAGTTTCGGAGACCTTTTTTTTATAATACAAGTCGATGGATTCCGACATCGTAAGGCTGGTCGATGGCCTCAACAATCTTGTCGTAATCCTTTTTGTTTGCCACAAAATCGATATTATTGGTGTCTAAAATCAAGATGCGCATGTCGCTCTGCTGCTTGATAAAATCGAAATAACCCTGCTGCAGATGCTCGAGATACGAGTCATCAATCTTCTGCTCGTATTCCCTGCCACGCTTGTGAATGTTGTACTGCAGATGCTCGACATCTAGATACAGATACACCATCAGCTCAGGCTTCGGGATATTTGAAAAGATGATATTGAAAAATCTTGAAAACAGGTCATACTCATCGGGCTGCAGGTTCTCGCGCGAGAAGATGAGCGACTTCGCCACATAATAGTCGGAGATGATAAAGTCGTGAAACAGGTCGAGAGGTCCGAGCTTGTCTTTCAGCTGTTGGAAACGCAACGCTAAGAACGTCATCTCCACCTGAAAGGCATACTTGTCGGGATTCTCATAAAACTTGGCGAGAAACGGATTTTTGTCGGGTTCGAACTCCTCAAGGATAAGCTTTCCATTGAAATCATTGGAAATCATCGTAGAGAGCGTCGTCTTGCCGGCACCCATCGTACCTTCTATTGCCACGAAATTATATCTCATACCTATTAATATATATTCACTTTTCCATTATCCCGACACAACTCAAGAAGCTGTCTGTTGGTCTTCTTCAACACAGGATGCACTAAGTCGGGTGCCACATCGCAAAGCGGCAGTAAGGTGAAACGTCGTTCATGCAGACGTGGATGCGGTGCCTTAACCATCTCAGTATCAACGATTTTCTCCCCATAATAAAGTATGTCAAGGTCCATCGGACGCGAGACATAACCCTCGTGCGGCACGCTACGGTCACGACCCAGCTCACGCTCTATCGAAAGCAACGTTTTCATCAGCTCGTCGGGCTGCATCGTTGTCTTAACCTCAACCACCTGATTGAGAAACCAATGTTCAGCCTCAAAACCCCATGGCTCCGACTCATAAAGCCTCGACTTCGCGACCAGCTCTCCACACCTCTCACCCATCATCCTACATGCCTGATTCACAAGAAGTTTACGCTCGCCGAGATTCGAACCTATCAATATGAAAACCGACTCCACAGCCATGAAAAAATTGTTTTGCCTTACGAAATGCAAATATAATGAAAGAAATCGTATATTTGCAAAAAATTTATCAGTATGAAACAATTCTTCAAATTCATGTTCGCGTCGTGCCTTGGATCGGCATTGATGATGATAGTTTTGTTGATAATAACCATCTGGATGGTGAATTCAAGCACAAAAAGCACCGTCACAGTCAAGCCGAAAACGGTTCTTTACATGAATCTCGACTATAATATCCCTGAGAGAACCACCGAAAACAACCTCACCGACATGCTTATGGGGTTAGACAAAAACTCCGACATGTCGGGCATGAACGACATCATCGCCAACATCGACGAGGCTAAAAACGACCCTAACATCAGCGGAATTTTCCTCGAGCTTTCAACGATTGGCAGCTCACCGGCAAACATCGAAGAACTGAGAAATCATATCGTAAGTTTCAGAGAATCAGGCAAGTTTGTCATTTCATACGCCGACAATATGGGACAAAACGCCTATTATCTCGCTACAGCGGGCGATGAAATCTACATCAACCCCGACGGAGGTCTCGACATCCATGGAATGGCTTCACAGATAATGTTTTACAAGAATCTTTTGGACAAACTCGACATCGAGATGCAGATCATCAGAGGTCCGAACAACAAGTTCAAAAGCGCTGTCGAGCCTTATTTCCTTGATAAGATGAGCGACGCCAACCGCGAGCAGATGACAAAACTCCTCAACACCATCTGGTTTAAGATTGTGAGCGACATCAATGCGACAAGAGGCATCAGCATTCAGAGAATCAATGAGTTAGCCGATAATTTATCATTGACATTCGACCCGCACATCGCTCTTGAAGAGAATTTCGTCGACGGTCTTGCCTACAGAGACGAGATTATCGCGAAGATTAAGAATTTGGCTGGCATTGAAGAAAATGGCAAGATCAACATCCTGACCAACACGCAGTATGCAGATGTGAGACCTGCTGCAAAAGTCAAGGCCGACAAGATTGCCGTTATCTATGCCAACGGTCAGATCATCGACGGCGAGGGTGACGACGAGACAATAGGCTCAATCACTTTGTCGAAAGCCATCCGCGAGGCTCGTGAAAACAAGAAGGTGAAGGCCATAGTGATGCGTGTGAACTCGCCAGGCGGCAGCGCCCTTGCATCGGAGGTGATTCGTCGCGAGGTGGAATTGGCGAAAGCCGAGAAGCCGTTCATCATCTCGATGGGTAACTACGCCGCATCGGGCGGTTACTGGATCTCGACCGAAGGCCACCGCATCTTTGCCGACCCGACCACTCTGACAGGCTCAATAGGCGTTTTCGGCACCTTCCCTAATGCCAAGAAATTCCTCAACGAGAGAGTCGGCTTGACCTTCGACGTGGCGAAGACCAACGAAAACGCCGACTTCGGAAGCATAGTGGAGCCGCTCACACCATACCAGAAGGCGATGTTACAGAAATATGTGGGCAACACATATAACGAATTCACGGCATTGGTGGCACGCACACGCGGTCTGCGCCAGAGCTACGTCGACTCCATAGGTCAGGGACGTGTTTGGGCTGGCGCCGACGCACTCGAGATCGGTCTGGTCGACGAACTTGGCGGTCTCGACAAAGCCATAGCATACGCGGCACAACAAGCCAATCTCACCGACTACTCAATCAAGAGCTATCCGAAACAGAAAGACATGATGGAGATGCTGATGGGCGGCGGCTTGCAGGAACCATACACTAAATCATTGATAAAGAAGAGATTAGGTAATAATTACACATATTTCGAGGCTGTTGAGAATATCTCGAAACTTGATGGCGTTCAAGCACTTATGCCATTCATGATTGTGGAATAATATTTGAAATGATACCAGAGCAGTTTGAAGATATAAGATCCTACAAAGACGAGGAAATACCAGCAGCTATTGAGTTTTTCATCAACGATGAGACATCACTCTCATTGGCAAAACTGGTGCTTCCCGGCATGTCGGACGACGAAGTCAAGGCATTTTTAAGAAAAATCAAGACCACTGAAGAGTTTCAGCGGGTTATGATGACTCGTTTTGTCAAGTTGATAGTCGCAACATCAATGAAAGGTGTTGAAACTCAAGGATTTAACCTTATCGACAAAAACAAGGCATATCTGTTTACAGGCAATCACCGCGACATCACACTCGATGCTTTCATTCTTCAAGAGTTTATGTTCGAAAACGGACTTCAAACCTGCAACATCGCCTTTGGCGACAACCTTATTTTGAACAAGACCATTGAGGTTTTCAGCAAGGCAAATAAGATGTTTAAGGTTCTCAGGTCGCAGAATGTCAGAGAGTTAGCTCAAAACTCGCAGCATTTGTCAGATTACATCAGATATCTTATCAGAGAAAACAAATCGGTTTGGATTGCACAGCGAAACGGACGCACAAAAGACGGCAACGACAAGACCGACCATGGGTTGATAAACATGTTTTCGATGTCGGGCGACAGAAAAGACCTTGTGCCAAATCTTGCAGAGTTGAACATCACGCCTATTTCGACATCCTACGAATACGAGCCTTGCGCTATGATGAAGGCACGTGAGAGCTACCTCAAGGAACGCGACAACGTGTATGTGAAAAAGCCTATGGAAGACATGGACAGCATAGTGTCGGGCATCAGAAAGAAAAAAGGCACGATGAACATAGCTATTTGTCCTACAATAACTTACGACGACTTAAAGCCTTACGAAGGCGCCGACAAGCATGAAATCGTGAAGGTTGTGGCCGACATGATTGACGAGAGAATCTATGCCAACTACAGGCTTTATCCGAATAATTACATCGCATACGATTGGTTATCAGGCACTTCCACGTTTAAAAAATACTACACTCAAGAAGAGGAAGACGTTTTCAAGGCTTATTGCGACAAGATTTTCTCGAAGCTTTATGAGGAATTAGGAAGCGAGGCTGAGAAACGCTTTACCGAGATTTTATTAGGTATTTACGCTATTCCGGTTGAAAACAAGCTCGGTTGCCATTTCGAGCGAAATGAAGTGTAGTCGAGAAATCTCCTTCAATAACGAGATTCCTCCACTTCGGTCGGAATGACATTAGATGGCTAGTTCGCCCCATTTGTCAATCAAATACTGTAAATCTTCTTTCTTTTTGCCGTAATTCCAGTAGAAATTGTCATCGACATTGACTTCGGAGTGCGATGACGGGTTGGCCATTATCTCGTCGAGAGTGGCGAGTTCCTTTTCGAGAGCGTCGATCTGCTCCTCAAGTTTCTTGATTTCCTTCTCAACACGACGTTTCTCGCGGTCGTCGGCTTTCTTAGCCTCGTAGTCGATTTTGTTTTGAGAGACAACAGGAGTTTGTTGCTGCTGCACCTTCTGCTGACGGTTAAGGTCGTCGAGTTCCTTGAGGCGTTTCTCTTCAAGGAAATCGTAGATGTCGCCTATATATTCCTTGATATGAGGCTTCTTAAACTCGTATACTTTAGTGGTCAAGCCCTGCAGGAAGTCGCGGTCGTGGGATACGACGATGAGAGTGCCGTCGAACTGGATGAGCGCCGACTTCAGTATGTCTTTCGAGAGCATGTCGAGGTGGTTGGTAGGCTCGTCGAGGATTAGCAGGTTGGTTGGGAAGAGCAACATTTTCGCCAACGAAAGACGGGCTTTTTCACCGCCTGAAAGCACCTTCACCTTTTTGTCGATAGTCTCGCCGCTGAAAAGGAAAGCGCCGAGCAGCGACTTCACCTTCACGCGCATGTCGCCGGTAGCCACATCGTCCAAAGTCTCGAACACCGTCTTCTCAGTATCGAGCATATCCTGTTGATTCTGAGCGTAATAGCCTATCTTCACCTCGTGACCGAGTTTCACCTCGCCGGTGTGGTCAAGCACGCCGGCTATAATCTTCGAAAGCGTCGATTTTCCTTCGCCGTTGCGACCCACAAAAGCTATTTTCTCCCCTCTCGGAATGAGCAGATTGATGTCGTTGAGTATGTTTTTCTCGCCATACGACTTCGAGACATGGCTCAGTTCCAGTGTGACCTTGCCGGAATGTGGCGCAGGTGGGAACTTGAAGTGCATCACCGACTTGTCGCGGTCGTCGATTTCCACCATATCCATCTTTTCGAGCTGTTTCACTCGCGATTGCACCTGTTTCGCCTTGGTCGCCTTATAGCGGAAACGTTCGATGAATGCTTCGATTTCCTTTATCTCGCGCTGTTGGTTGTCGAACGCCGCCTTCTGCATGTCGATGCGCTCCTCGCGACGCTCTACGAACTCGGTGTAGGTGCATTTGTAGTCGTAAATCTTACCGCCAGAAATCTCGATGGTGCGGATGGTGATATGGTCGAGGAAGGCGCGGTCGTGCGACACCATAAAAATTGCGCCGTAGTAGTTCTTCAAGTAGTTTTCGAGCCATTGTATTGACTCGATGTCGAGGTGGTTGGTAGGCTCGTCGAGAAGCAGCAGTTTCGGTTTGCGGAGCAGTATTTTCGCCAGCTCCACGCGCATCTGCCAGCCGTTGCTGAACTCGTTCATCTCACGTTGCATGTCCTCATGGTCGAAGCCGAGGCCGACGAGGATACGTTCTGCCTCGCCCTCCACGTTATGACCGCCGATGAGCGTCAGGCGTTCGTTGAGAGCGCTCATACGTTCGCAGAGTCTCTGATAGCTATCACTCTCATAATCAGTGCGTTGCGACAGCTCATCCTGAAGTATGGCAAGGTTTTTCTCAATCTGATGATACTCCTCGAAAGCCGTCATCGTCTCTTCGAGCACGGTCTTGGTGGAATGTATGTTCTTCTCCTGAGGCAGGTAGCCGATTGTGACATCATCCGACATCACCACGCCACCGTGCGAAGGCTGCTCGAGGCCAGCAATTATGCGGATTAGTGTGGTTTTTCCAGCTCCGTTTTTGCCTACAAGACCGATGCGATCCTTCTCACGAATCATGAAGTTGATGTCGGTGAAAAGGTCCTGACCGGTGAAATGTATACTCAGATTTTGAATTGAAATCATCTTACTCCTCTCTCCATTCAGCGATGTTGTCGCGCGTTTCCTGAAGCGTAATACTATAAAGCTCAACGTATTGCGGCAAACGACGTTTGATTCTCCTGGCAAAATCGGCGAGCATGTTTTCGGTTGTCGGCTGATAAGGCAGCTCCACCACCTTGTCGAAATTCTTTTTTGTTATCTCGACAAACTCATTCGGCAAATTGTTTCCGATGATAAACGAATGGTCGAGTTTTTCCACAACTTCTTGATTAACAATGGCTTTTAAGTCATGAAAATCAATCACCATGCCGTTTTTCGGGTTGCCAGGCTCGTCGAGAGGCATACCTTTCACCGTCACTCGGAGTTCGTAGGAATGACCGTGGATGTTACGGCACTTGCCATCGTAGCCTGCCAAGGCATGCGCCGCCTCGAAATGGAATATTTTTGTAAGATAAAACATTATTGCACAACAACTTTTTTAAGTACCGAACCGCCGTTTTGCGATATCACATTCATGAAATAGATGCCGCTGTTGAAGCCGCTCACGTCTATTGCCGACTGTTCGTCGTTTTGAACATCTAAAGTCATAACCAATTGACCTACAGCGTTATACATATAAACAGTCTCAAGGTTTTCGCCTTTTATGTTGACTGTAGAGGTGGCAGGATTAGGCCAAACGTTGACCAAAACGTTGTATTCGTTTTCATCGACGCTCCAATGCGGATCCCAGATTTTATTGGCAAACTCAGGATAATCGACGAACGGGTTACGGTTTTTCTGTATGTTGTAAGCCGCGTTGTTGCGGTCTATTTCCTTTTGCGATACAGGGTCTTCCTTGTGCCAGCGAAGCAGCATCGTCATCGCCCAGTCTTTGATGACCGATTTGTTGGTCATATCGGAAGTACCCCAGCTGTTGTCTTCCTGGTAGTAGCGCACGCTGACGTACATGAGGGCGCGGGCAATGTCGCCTTTGTATTCGTCGATAGGCTCAAACACTGTGCCGTTGAATCCGCTGACCTTGTTTTGTCCGAGTTTTCCGCCGTTTTGCGATGTCCACGAAGCGTTGCCTACCTCGCCAAAAGCGTAGTTGTCGCGGCGGTTGTTGACGTAGCCGTCGGTAGGATACACATGATGCAGGTCGGTTTTTTCATCGCTGTCGTTGTTGGTCCACGACTGAGCCCAGAGGTGCTCACGGTTGTAGCAGTCGCCTTCGCCGTTGTAGTTGCCGCACTGGTCGGAGCCGAAAGTAAACTCGTAAGGTGGCGTGCCGTCCGGGATGTCGGAATAGATATCCCAAACCTTGCCGTTCGGCTTTTTGTCGGTCTGCTGGTAGGCACTCCAAAGTCCGCTGTAAGTGGTGTGGTCGTCGTTTTTGATGATGCTATGCAGTTTTGTCTTCAACGCATTTCCGGTGAGGCCTTCAGTGCCGTCGTAGTATCCTTGCGGCTGCGCATTGAGGGTAACAGTCGCGATTATCAGAGTTAAAAAAATGTATAATCTTTTCATTATCAACAAATTGAATAATTAACAAATAGTATTGTTGAGGACTACAAATATAAATGAAAATTTCTTAGGATTTTCATTTTTAACTTAACTTGCAGAAAAAAGGTGGAAATCTTAAAATTTTTAACAATTTTTGCCATTACATGGCGGTTTTTTGTTCTTTTCCCTTGATGGAAAAGAACAAAAAAGGCTGCCTGTTTAGGCATAATAATCAATTTTATTAATTTAAATTTGATTGATATGACGATAATAGATTAAAATATCGCTACGATGCCTGTTGCTAATATCGCTAAAGCTGCGATGAAATTTAACAAGCTGTTAATCAATAACTTAACCTGCGAAAACTTGGTTCCTATTCCGATGAGACCCCAAATCAATGAGACTCCTATTATTAATAAAGGTGTAATTTTACCGAATAATGGCAAAAACGCCGCGTCGGCAATCAATCCCGCTATCAAGGCATTGATACCCAATGCGATAGATAAGATTATCAGCTGTTTTGGCTTGTCGATGAGAAAAAGATTCTTTCCGCTTTTGATTTTCAGTGTGTCCATCATCATCCTGAACGCTATCATAAAACAGATAATCAGGACAATTACCTTGGCGAAGCTTGCGAATTTGTACATGAATGTGCCGCCAAGCAATGATCCGAGCCAGTACATCAGCCCCTGCCCTGCCGCCAAAGCGCACACAAACAACATGTTACGCCACCAACCGTTCTTTTTTTCGAGGTTAAAGGCGGAGGAAGCGACGCAGACGCAGAAGGTTAATGCTATGACAAATACGTAATCCATTTTAAAAATACGTAGAGACGCGCCATAGCACGTCTCTACAATATGAATTTCAAATTATTTCAAACGTTTGAACTGGCAAGTGAAGTGACGCATGAGTTCAGCTTCCCAGGTGATTTCCAGACCACGTTTGATGGTGTCGCGGCGGTCGTAGACGTTCTTCAAAGCGGCTGCGATGACGTCCATGTGGTTGTTGGTGTAAACACGGCGTGGGATGCAGAGACGCACGAAGTCGTTGCCACCGAAACGGTTCTCGCGTGTGACAGGGTCACGGTCAGCGAGGACGTAACCGATTTCGCAAGCGCGGATACCGGCTTCGAGGTAAAGCTCGCATGTCAAAGTCTGTGCCGGAAATTCTTCCTTAGGGATGTTGGTCAAAACCTTGTCAGCATCGACGAAGATGGCGTGACCGCCTGCAGGACGCTGGTAAGGGATGCCGTATTCATCCAACTTAGAAGCGAGGTAGTGAACCTGTTTGATACGTGTCTCGACCATGTCGAATTCGATGTTTTCTTTCAAACCGACGGCGAGGGCGTCCATATCACGGCCGTTCATACCACCGTAGGTGAGGAAGCCTTCGAACGGGATGCAGAACAACTTGGCACCTTCGTACCAGTCTTTCTTATTTGTTGCGATGAAGCCACCCATGTTGACGAGAGCGTCTTTCTTTGCTGACATTGTCATTGAGTCGGCATAGCTGAACATCTCCTTCACAATCTCGCGGAGGGTCTTGTTCTCGTAGCCTTTCTCGCGTGTCTTGATGAAATATGCATTCTCGATGAAACGAGCGCTGTCGATGTTGACCGGCACGCCGTATTTGTGGCAGAGTGCGCATGTCTCGCGGACGTTCTGCATTGAAACAGGCTGACCGCCAACAGTGTTGTTGGTCACTGTCAATACGAAGAACGGGACGTTACCTTTGTTTTCCTTCAAAATCTTCTCGAGTTTCTCGAGGTCGACATTGCCTTTGAAAGGAGCTTCGAGCTGTGTGTCGTAAGCCTCACGCACTGTGACATCGATAGCGAATGCCTTACGGCTCTCGATATGACCCTTTGTTGTGTCGAAATGAGCGTTGCCCGGGATGATCTGACCTGGCTTCACGAGGTATGAGAACAGCACATTCTCAGCGGCGCGGCCCTGGTGTGTAGGGATGACATATTCAAAACCAGTGAGTTCGGTGATGGTGTCTTTCATGTGATAGAATGAACGAGCGCCGCCGTAGCTCTCGTCGCCCATCATCATGGCGCTCCACTGACGGTCGCTCATGGCGCCTGTGCCAGAGTCGGTCAGGAGGTCGATATATACGTAGTCGCTCTTCAGCATGAAGATGTTGTTGTGGGCTTCTTCGAGCCACTTCTCACGTTGTTCACGAGTGGATTTCTTGATAGGTTCAACCATCTTGATTTTCCACGCTTCTGCAAATGGTA
>CAMYXP010000009.1 GCA_947303085.1 uncultured Bacteroidales bacterium | reverse complement strand
TCATCACCCTGAAGGATGTGATGTTTTGGCCGATTGAAAAACCGTTGAAAATTGAGGGTCTGGCTTCGATGTCATCCCGAGACCCTTCGGCCATAGATACACTCACTCGTTCCTTCGTTCGGTATGACATGGCCGAAGGGGCGAGAGGATCTATCGAAGCCATAGTGGCTCAAGCCAAAACCAATATGCCTGCCGTCCTTTTGGCCGAAGGCACGATGAAAAATGCCCGTCTCGCATTAAAAACTGCTCGTTGGCAGTTGCTGCCCCGACTCTCGCTCTACGGTGGTTGGTCGTCGAGTTACTTCACCTATCCGGGCATGGAAGGCTATGTGCCCACGCCGTATTTCGAGCAGTTGAAGAACAACGGCGGCGAATATGTGCAGCTCTCGTTGAGCATTCCCATTTTCGACCGCCTCTCAAAGCATTCCAACATCGCACGGAAAAAGAATGCCTTTGACCGTGCCCAAGCCGATTATGAGCAGACGCTCCAAACGGTGGAGGCCGAGGTGCGCCGCGCCATCGCCGACCGCGACGGCAGCGCCGATGCCTTGCGCCAAGCCGACACCCGCGCAGAATTGCAGCAAGAGGCATACGTGCTGAACACCAAGCGTTTCGAGCAGGGTTTGATTTCGTCTATCGAGTACCAGACGGCATCGAACAACTACCTCAACGCCCTTGCGGAACAATTGAACGCCAGGCTTCAATACTTTATTAAGAATAGTGTGGTTAATTACTATGGAGGGATACATTATATAGAACAGTAAAAGAGATTCCCCTGCGGGGAATGGAGGTCTAAGGTCGTTTTTAACCGCGGCGGCCTGTGGCGCTACAGATTGGCAACTTGTTCTTGCCGCCGCTATATAACTAAGACAAGCACTCCATTCCCGAAGGGAAACTCAACAAACAATTAAACGATTAAACAATCAACAATTCAACCATGAATAGCATATCCGACAAACTCATCAAAATCCTATCGTTAGGCATAGGTCTCGCCATTGGCATCGTGCTGATTGCCAAGGTGTGCTTCGAATTGTCGTACGACAGTTTCTACAAGGATGTGGACCGGATCTATTGCATCACGGAGAACATCATCTTCCAGGAAGGCGGCGACCCCGATGACTTCTGGGGCACTTCGGGTGCTGTGGCGCCGGGCTTCAAGGCAGAGGTACCAGGTGTGGAGGCCGCCACGCGTTATTCCAACCTGATTTCCGGAGCACAAATCTATGATGAAAAAGACAACCTTCTCTCGGGTGAGTGCCTTGTTGTGGACAGCAGTTTCTTCGACTTCTTCGGTCGGGAATTTCTTGCGGGCGACCCTATGCAGGCCTTGCAACAATACAATGGCGACATTGCCGTCAGCCGTAGTTTCGCGGAGAAGTTGGGCGGCGTGAACGAGGCCATAGGCAAGCAAATCTATACCGAAGTGTGGGGGCCGAATGTAAAACTGACTGTGGTTGGCGTGTTTGAGGATTTCCCGAAAAACGGTAGCATCCAATGTGACATCGTGACGACCATCGCCGCTTTGGGAGAGTGGAGCAACAACAATTGGCTTGGCAACGACCGCTATCGCGGCTATGTCAAGTTGGCACCCAATGTCGATCCCAATGACTTGAAGGACGCTATCCGCAAGATGCAGGAGGCGCATCAGCCCTTGGAGGAGTTGGAGCGCGACGGCTCAAAGATTTGGTACACGCTCACGCCTTTTGCCACTTTCCACCGTCACAATCAATCGGTCAAAAACGCCATGATGATTCTCTCGGTGGTGGCTATTCTGTTGCTCTTGGTTTCGGTGCTCAACTACCTGCTGATGGCCGTCTCCGATGTGGTGCGTCGCTCGAAGGAAATGGGGGTCAGGAAATGCTATGGGGCGGGCTCGGGAAGCATCTACTGGATGCTCATCAAGGAAACGGCCTTGAACCTGATAGCGGCGTTGGCCGTGGCCGCCTTGCTGATATGGGCTTTCAACGGGGTCATTGAGTCGCTGTTGGGCTTGCCCGTCCAGCAACTTATGGTGCCGCAGACAATATGGACACTTGTTGCCATCATTGTCTTCATTTTCCTCGTCTCGGCAATCATCCCCGCGATGATGTTCGTCAGGATTCCCGTGTCGACGGCTTTCAGCGGCTACAAGGAAAGCAAACGCCGTTGGAAACTCTCGCTGCTGATGGTGCAAATCGGCATCAATGCCATCCTGTTGCCTATGGTCATCGTGGCCGACAGGCAACACAACACCGCACTGAACGCCGATATGGGCTACGAATACAAGCGGTTGCTGTATTCACACTTGAAAGGCGCTGACAAGGCCAGTCTGGCGCTGATTGTCGAGAAACTAAGGCAGATTCCCGATGTGGAGGCGGCTGAACTGACCTATTGCATCCCGTTGAACACCTCATCGGGAAACAACATCATGCTGCCCGACAATCCATCTAAGTATTTGATGGCCGTGTGCGACCAATACGGTGCCACGGAGGGCTTCTTCGACATCATGGGCTTCCGTTTGACGGAGGGCAGGGCACCCTCGAAGCCAAAGGATGTGGCCGTGAGCCGCAGCTTCGTGGAGGAGATGAACCTTTATGCCGACTGGAGTGACGGCGCGGTGGGCAAGGACATCCTGATTTCGGAACACAGCGACGACGATGACGATGTCTATACCATTTGCGGTGTGTATGAAGATTATATCCTTGGCTCTATGATGGGCGGGGACCACAGGGCAAGCATCCGCTTTTGCTGGGACGTGAATAATGACGACCCTTATCAAGTCTTTAAGACTCTGGTGGTGAAGGTGCGGGATGTCAACCCCGAGGCCATCGCCAAGGTGAAGTCGGTCATCGAGGAGTTTTTGCCTGACCGGAAGAATGTCGAGGTGCAGTCGTACACCGAGGCGGTTAAGCAAGAGTACGGGTATTTGTCCCAGATGCGACGAACATTCACCATTGGCGCGCTGTTCGCCTTGGCCATCGCCTTGATGGGTCTGATTGGCTTTGTGCGCGACGAGTCGAACCGCCGCAGCAAGGAAGTCGCCATCCGCAAAGTGAACGGTGCCGTGTCGGGCGAGATCATCAGAATGTTCCTGATGGATGTGCTGAAACTGGCTTTGATTGCGGCCATGCTTGGCGTGGCGATTGCCTATTTCCTCGCCGACAAATGGTTGGAGTTGTTCGCCATGCGCATCGGCCTCTCGCCCACCTATTTCATCATCGGAGCCATTGCAGTGCTTCTCGTGGTGACGGTCGTAGTCGTTTTGAGCAGCAACCGCGTGGCGAGGATGAATCCGGTTAAATCGTTGAAAAATAATTAATTTTTTCACTTTTTTGTGCATGGTATTCAAAAATTGCCTATTTTTGCTTTCTGTAAAAAGCATATATATGATAAAAATGCTTTTTGTAAAAAGCAATTAAATCAATAGACGATGGACGCACTATTTGAAAAACAAGATGCCATGCTCAACGCCACAAGCATGGACATTGTGAGAAGCTTCATGAACCATGTAAACTGGGACGCTCCGATGCTGTGCATCAGAGGACCGAGAGGCGTGGGCAAATCCACCTTGCTGAGGCAGTACATCAAACAGCAATATGGCGTTGGAAAAGAGGAAGTGCTTTATTGCTCTCTCGACTTTGCCTATTTTACTCAACACTCAATTTTGGAGGTGGCAGAGAAGTTCTACAAACACGGCGGCAAGCTGTTGGTACTCGATGAAGCGCACAAATACGAAAACTGGAGTCGTGAAGTGAAGGAAGTGGCTGAAATTTATCCGAATCTTCAGATAATTTTGAGCGGTTCGTCTCTACTTAAACTTATTGACGGTGATGCCGACCTCTCGCGTCGTTGTCGCGGCTATTACATGCCAGGGCTGTCGTTCAGAGAATATCTTCAGTTTTACAAAGGCATAAATCTGCCTTGCCATTCGCTTGAAGAAATACTTGCAAATTCCAAAGAAATCGCTGCTGGGGTTAATGCTAAATGCCGTCCGCTTCAGCATTTCCACGAATATCTCAAGTTCGGGTATTATCCTTTCTATCTGAAAAACCCGATTGATTATTATCCGCTTATCGAACAAATAACCAATTATGTGATTGATGTTGAGCTGCCGCAACTTCGCAAAGTAAATCCAGTTAACTGCAGGAAAATCAAGGCATTGTTAAATGTTTTAGCACAGCAAGTACCTTTCGATGTTGACATTTCTAAGCTGGCTTCTATGATTGAGCTGCAGCGTAACACAGTCATCGAATATTTAAACTATTTGGATGATGCTAAACTGCTGAATCTGCTTTATAGTGACATTGTTTCGGTGAAGAAAATGCAGAAACCCGATAAGATTTTTCTTGAAAATCCTAATCTTCTTTACGCCATGGCAACCACGCCGGTGAAGATTGGCACTGCTCGTGAGTGCTTCGCTGTTAACCAGTTAAGCTATCAGCATACGGTTGAATACGGCAAGCAGCAAGGCGACTTCAAAGTCGATGGAAAGTGGATTTTTGAGGTAGGTGGTGATGGTAAAACCTTTGACCAGATTGCCGACCTGCCGGATTCATTTGTTTTAGCCGACGACATCGAATCGCCCCGTGGCAACAAACTGCCTCTCTGGATGATAGGAATGATGTACTAATTGTAAAATTTCTTTACACTCACTGTAAAATTTTTTTACACTTTTGATTTTGCCAAAAATGTATTTCATTGATTTAGAATGATTTGCATTTTTGGCATGATTATTGCATCATTATTAATGTTTTTACGTTATTAATGTATGAAAAACTTCTCTGATAACCTCATTAAAATCCTATCGTTGGGAATAGGTCTCGCCATCGGCATCGTGCTGATTGCCAAGGTGTGCTTCGAATTGTCGTACGACAGTTTCTATAAGGATGTGGATCGTATCTATCTTATCAAGGCCGAAACAGTTTTGGGCGACAAACAAGACGATTTCGACCAAATCAGCGGTGGCGTGGCTCCAGGCTTCAAAGCCGAGGTGCCGGGTGTTGAGGAGGCAACTCGCGTTGTGTTGGGCTCCCGTGATTTAAACTATCTTGACGAAGAGAAAAATCTGGTATTCAAATGTAAGACACTCGTCGCTGACACCTGTTTCTTTAAGGTGTTCTCACAACCTATAATTGCCGGTGATATCGTCAAAGCGTTGAGCAGCAAGGATAATGTCGCCGTGTCCCGTTCTTTTGCAGAAAACATTGGAGGTGTAAACGAATGTCTCGGCAAGGTTATCATGAATGAAAACCGTCCTGAAAAATTCATTATTGAGGCGGTATTTGAGGATTTTCCGAAGAATGGAACCTTTTCATTTGGTGTAGTGAAATCGCTGGAGTTATTTCAAGCTGCATCAAGAGACAACTGGGTGTTTAACGATATGTATACCGGCTATGTTAAATTGCAGGAAGGCGTTGACCCCAACTCGCTTGACGAGGCTATCTATAAGATGCAGACAACTCATCAGGATTTTGAGAAACTGAAGACACGGCACGGCTACCAGGTGCGCTATCACCTTACGCCATTCGACAAATTGCACACGTCTGACACCGAGGTGCATAGCAAAGTGATTGTTCTTGGTATTGTGGCTTTCCTGTTGCTTTTTATTAGCATGATGAACTATATCCTTGTTGTGCTTTCGGCAATGATGAAACGCTCAAAGGAAATTGGCATCCGCAAATGCTACGGTGCTGGAGGACGTGAGATTTACCTTATGCTGACTAAAGAAGCGGCTGTGCATATCGCATTGGCTTTGTTGCTTGCCGTAGTGCTTATCCTTGCCGGAAACAACCTGGCGCTCAATCTGTTGGGTACATCATTCACCACCACTCTCATCCAACCGAGCATTCGTATGATTGTAGCGGTTATTGTCCTGGTATTTGTGATTTCGGTTGTCGTTCCGGGAATTCTTTATACGCGAGTTCCTATATGGAAGGCTATCCAAAACTTCAGCATGAACATGCGTCACTGGAAACTGTTTCTTTTGAGTCTGCAGGTGGCGGTGAATGTGTTTATCATGGCTATGTTGCTTGTGGTTACAGGGCAATACGAATATCTTGCCAATGAAGATTTGGGATATAATTACAAGGATCTTTATTACATCGATATGCAAACCGTCAAGACACGCGATTTGGTGGTTAATAAGCTTAATGCCATGCCTGAAGTTGAAGGCGTGGAGGCTTGTGCGATTTTGCCGTTCCAATATGCTGAAGGCAATGTGGTGCAAAAACCTGTTGAGAGAACAACTTTGGTGCAACTCGCTGACGGTTCATATGTATCGGATGGTTTTTACAATCTGATGGAAATTCCTTTCATTGCCGGCACTTATCCAACTGACTCGTTGCAGGTGGCGGTCAGCGAAAGCCTCATCGAGAAAATGATGGAGTTTGAGGATTGGAGCGACGGCGCTGTTGGGAAACAGATTTTAATATCTGACCATAGTTATTTCTATGATGGTAAAAGTCTGCATATCGAGCCGCTGACGATTTCGGGCGTTTATCGCAACATCCGTATTGGCAGCGCCCTCGATCCGAACCTGAAACCAAGTTGCTATTTCCATGGCGACCTATACAGCGGCACCAAGTTTGATGGTGTGTTTTTTGGTAAAACCAGCCTACATCCGATGCGTTATCTGTTGGTTAAAGTGCGTCACGCTGATAAAAAGATAAAAGACCGCATCCAAGATGTAGTTAATGAGGTTACGGAAGGAAATAAACTTGAGGTGAAGCTTTATTCTGCCGAAGTCCGTGCCCAGTATGCCGACAACCGCAAGATGCGAAACACCATATTTGTGGGGGCATTGTTCGCTATATTCGTCTCGCTCATCGGTTTGATAGGTTATGTCATCGACGAGCTGAACCGTCGGAGCAAAGAAATCGCATTACGCAAAGTGCATGGCGCCATGTCGGGCGAGATAGTGAGGATGTTTACCATGGAGATTCTTAAGCTGTCGCTGGTTGCCGCTGTTTTAGGTGCTGTCGGGGCGTTTTTCGTCGCCCGCAGCTGGCTCGAGCAGTTCGCCTTCCGCATCAGCCTTTCGCCATGGTATTTCATTGGCGGTGCAGTGATAGTTCTGACAATTGTGGCTATCGTAGTGGCCATCAGTAGCAGTAAAATAGCAAAAATGAACCCGGTGGAATCGTTGAAGAAGGAATAAAAAATGTTTAACAAAATAAAATCTTACAACTATGATTAAAGTAGAAAACCTCACAAAGATCTTCCGCACGGAAGAGATTGAAACCCTGGCGCTGAATGGAGTGTCATTTGAGATTAACGACGGCGAATTTGTCGCCATCATGGGACCTTCGGGCTGCGGAAAATCAACGCTGCTCAACATTTTGGGCTTGCTCGACAACCCTTCGGATGGAAAATACGAGCTGCTCGGTCAGCAGGTGGGCAATCTGAAGGAGAAAGACCGCACCAAGTTCCGCAAAGGCAACATCGGCTTTGTGTTTCAGAGTTTCAACCTTATCGACGAATTGAATGTGTATGAGAATATCGAGCTGCCGTTGCGCTATATGAACATCGGTGCCACCGAGCGCAAGGAACGTGTGACAGCCATCATGAAACGCATGGCGATATCGCACCGCGCACAGCATTTTCCACAGCAGCTGTCGGGCGGTCAGCAGCAGCGTGTGGCAATAGCCCGCGCCGTGGTCGCCAATCCGAAACTCATCCTCGCCGACGAGCCAACAGGTAACCTAGACTCGAAGAACGGCAAAGAGGTGATGGAACTCCTGACCGACCTCCACAAAGAAGGAACCACCATAGTGATGGTGACCCACTCGCAGCGCGATGCCGGCTATGCCGACAGAATCATCAATTTGTTTGACGGAAAGATTGTTGAGGACGTGCTACAGGAGTTGTAGAAATCTTGGAAAAGTGTAAAATTGTTATCTTTGCGCATTGAAAGTCAAATTGTTATGGCAAAAAGAATATATATCCTACTTGCACTTCTATTGATGATATGCGCCACAGCTTCTGCATACGATTTTGAGGCGGTTTGTTCAACTGGGCAGACGCTTTACTATAACATCAATACCGATGGCATTTCCGTAACGGTTACCTATCCATGCTATGACGGGCAATACAGCTATTATTCCGGTTATGAAATGCCCCAAGGTGATTTGACGATTCCCGATAGCGTTGCATACCAAAATAACATGTATGCTGTTACAGCAATAGGTCCTAATGCGTTTAAAAGTTGCTACACTTTAGGGGCAGTCACTCTACCGAACACGCTGATTGAAATAGGCGCACATGCATTCCATGGCACAAACACGAACGGATATGGACATCATCTCGTAATTCCCGATGCTGTGGTTTCTGTAGGCGACCAAGCTTTTTATAGTGTTTCCGTACATGAACTTACTATAGGAAAATCCGTGCAAAACATGGGATATCGGGCTTTCGATTGCAGTAATATGGAAATTATACATTACAATGCAACCAATTGCAATGACTTGACTTCGGTAGCCATTGGTTCTGGAAGGAATATCAATACACTCACTATTGGTGAAAATGTGGAATATATTCCAGCAAAGTTATTTTATTGTTTTGACAGACTTGCTTGCGATGTTGTCATTCCGAATTCTGTGATTAGCATAGGAGAACAGGCTTTTTTTGATGCCAATATTACGTCCGTGGTTATTGGAGATGGCGTCGTTGACATTGGAGCGTGGGCGTTTTACAATGCCCATTATCTAACAAGCCTCACATTGGGAACCGGCCTGAAAACTATACAAGAAAGCGCGTTTTTCGATTGTGATATTGAGGGCAAGTTGGAACTCCCGGATTCCCTTGAGGTTGTCGGCTATGCTGCTTTCTATGGTAACAATTTCACATCGGTACATATTGGACCTTGTGTCAGTTTATTAGATTCACAGGCGTTTATGAGTTTTGATTTACAATCGGTTGTCATTGAAGCGACGGTGCCACCACTTATCGGCGGGCATACCTTTGGCTATTATACAACCACTATTCATGTGCCATGTGCGTCACTTTGCGATTATCTCTCCATTCAATCATCCAATCAATATTGGGCTAATTATACAAACATCACGGCCATTTTTCCATATCAGATAACAGTAGAGAGTGCCAATGAGCAGATGGGGTACGCCTATGTCACCCAAGAGCCCGATTGTTGTAACATTAAGGCATGGGTCAGAGCATACCCAAGACCAGGTTTTGAGTTTGATTGCTGGAAGTTGGACGGTGTTATTGTTTCGACCGAAGAGATTTTTGGTATTAATGTGGCTGAGGATATGCAACTTGTGGCTTATTTCAAGGTTTATGACGGAATTGAAGAGGACTATAATAATAGTTCCAAATTAAAGGTTTATCCCAATCCTGCTAAGGATTTCGTGCGAATTGGAGGCATTGAACTCTTCGAAGTGCAGATTTATAATGCACTTGGTCAGCTGGTAAAGACGGTGCATGGGACGAATGAGATTGATGTAGAAGGATTGCCGCAAAGCGTTTATATGCTGCTTATAAGGGATGTTGAAGGGAGGAGATTTAAGACACGAATTCAAAAAGGTTGATTTATTTATTTTTAAATTATTTTTTTTAGGTAATTTTATTTTGGTAAAAAATATTTTTCTTATCTTTGCGCAAAAATATTGATTATTATGGTAGATAGTTTAAATCCGTTCGTTGTATCGGGCAAAATTCCGCAGGAATATTTTTGCGACAGAGTTGAAGAAGCGGCACAACTGGAAAAATCGCTCCGCAATCAACTGAATGTGGTGCTGACATCGTCGCGCCGTATCGGGAAAACAGCATTGGTAGATTTTGTCTTCGACAAGCCAGAAATCCGCGATAATTATATCACAATTTCGGTGGATATTCTTCATACAACCTCATTCCGTGAGTTTGTTCTGACATTGGGCACCGCGGTTTTCGAAAGCGTGGCGACACGCAGCGTAAGACTTCGTAAACAATTTGTTACAATACTAAAATCGCTTAGCGCAAGTTTTGGATACGACCCTATTTTGAACGTTCCGACATTTGACGTGAGATTGGGTGATGTTCAAAATCCGGAATATACACTTGCTGAGATTTTCCATTATCTTGAATCAGTTAATAAACGATGCCTTGTCGTAATTGATGAATTTCAGCAGATTGTATATTATCCTGAAAAAAATGTAGAAGCCATACTTCGCACACATATTCAGAAATTGTCGAACGCAAACTTTGTCTTTTCAGGAAGCCGTCGCCGTATGATGGAAGAAATATTCTTTTCATCGAAACGGCCGTTTTACCAAAGTGCAAAAGCTTTAAGGCTTGAGCCGATTGATCATGATATCTATCTCGATTTTGCGACAAATAATTTCGAGAAATCTGGCAAACACATTACACCTGAAGCTTTTACACACGTTTATAATACGTTTTGGGCTGTTACTTTCTATATACAACGAATTATGAAGGACGCTTTTGCGGAAACTAGTGTTGGTGCTACATGTGATATCAATATGGTAAAACAACTCATTGAAGATTATATTGATGAGAACGACTCACGCCTTCGTGAACAACTATCTTTTATCACCGAGTCACAGAAAGAGCTTCTCTATGCGATTCATGCAGAGCAACATGTGCAAAGCATAACTTCATCAGAATTCAACAAAAAATATCGTCTTCGCTCACCGAGTTCAACGCAATCGGCTTCTATAAAGTTGCTGGAATACGACATGATTACTCGTAAAGAGAAGATATATTCCATTTCCGACCCATTATTTAACTTATGGCTTGACAGGAAAAATGTATAGATTATGCCCAAACTCAAATCAAAAATATTAGTTGTTGACGACAATGCCGGAATCCGTTCGGCGTTGAAGATTCTGCTGCCGACGAGATTCTCGGATGTGGAGCTCATTGCGACGCCCAAGGCGCTCATCAGCACGATGCAGACGTTTAAGCCCGATGTGGTGCTGCTTGACATGAACTTCGAGACCGACATCAACACAGGCAACGAGGGGCTGTTTTGGCTTGCGGAGCTAAAGAAACGCTTTCAGGATGTGGAAGTGGTGCTTTTCACCGCCTACGCCGATATCGCACTTGCAGTGGAAGGCATGAAACGCGGAGCATTCGATTTCATTGTTAAACCGTGGGATAACGCCAAACTCCTTGCCATTCTTGAAGAGGCATCGAAAAAACACCGCCATGTGGCATCAGATGACGAGGAACAGGATAAGCCTCAGATGATTTGGGGCAACAGCGAAGCTATGCAGAACCTCCGTCACATGGTTGAGAAGATTGCGCCTACCGAGGCTTCTGTGCTTATCACAGGCGATAACGGCACTGGTAAAGACGTGCTCGCTAACGAGATTCACAGGCTGTCGCAACGCTCTGGAAAACAGATGGTTAGCGTTGACATCGGTGCCATTACCGAGACTCTTTTTGAAAGCGAGATGTTCGGTCATGTGAAAGGCGCGTTTACCGATGCCCATGCCGACCATATAGGAAAGTTTGAGCAAGCCAACGGAACGACGCTTTTCCTCGATGAAATCGGTAACATTCCGCTGAGCGAGCAGGCGAAACTGCTGAGAGTTCTGCAAAACCGCAGCGTCAACAGGGTCGGCGACACGAAAAATATCCCTATCGATATCCGTTTGATTTGCGCAACCAATATGAATCTTGCCGAGATGGTGAAACAAGGCCGTTTCCGTGAAGATTTGTATTACCGCATCAATACGGTGCCGCTACATCTGCCGCCATTGCGCGAACGGCAGGACGAAATCGTCACGTTGGCAATGCTTTTCGTTGAGAGATATGCTGAGAAATATCACCGTCAGGCGAAAGGGTTGTCAGATGACGCGAAGACTTTGCTTTTGAACTGCAAATGGAGCGGCAACATCCGCGAGCTGCAGGGATGCATTGAGAAAGCCGTCATCATGTCGGACAATGAGATTATCGGGAAAGACGACTTGCAAATCAATGATTCACAATTGATAGATGTGCAAAACAAGACTCAGAGCCAGACTCTCGACGATGCTGAGGAACAGGTTATTCGCAATGCCATGAAGAAATACAACGGCAATCTCTCGCTTGTAGCTAAAGCGTTGAATATCAGTCGCCCGACATTATATAACCGCCTCAAGAAATACGGAATATGAGTGTGTGGCTGTGGATATTGATAGCTGTGGCAGCTGTGGTTTTGACTGCAGTGGTTACTACGTGGCTCGTCAGGAAACAGGACACCCGAAAGGTGTCATTTATGATGGACTCGCTCGAAGACGGCGAGATGAATTTCCGTTTCCGTGACAACTCGAATCTAAACCGAGCCTTGAATCGTATCCGTGGCATCTTTACAAGGCGCACTGCAGTGGATGAAGCCGCATCGTGGAGCAAACTGTTTCGCGTGATGACGCATGAAATCATGAACACGGTGGCGCCAATCGCCTCGCTGAGCGACGCATTGTCGAAAGACGCCAGTCTGGACGTTAAAGCCGGACTGGAAACGATATCATCATCTTCAAAAGACCTGATAAGATTTGTAGAGTCGTACCGCAGCATGATGAAACAGGCTCCACCAGTTAGAAAAGCTGTAATGGTCGATGAAATGATGGAACGCGTTTTAAACTTGAATAAAACACGTTTGAAAGAGCAGGGAGTTACAATTTCATATACTCAAAAAACGCCTGATTTGCTGATCTATATCGATGAAAGTCAGATTATGCAGGTGCTTAACAACCTGATAAAGAACGCTGTGCAAGCTGAAGCGAACTCAATCCGCATCACCGCGGAATTGAATTCTGAAGACCGCACCGTCATCAGCGTGACGAACAATGGCAAGCCTGTGCCGCTGCACCAACACGACGAGATCTTCGTACCGTTCTACACCACCAAGCCCAATGGCACCGGCATTGGACTGAGTCTCTCTAGACAGATAATGACCAGACATAACGGAAACCTAGCATTAGTGCAAAGCGACAGAAATATGACTACGTTTGCTTTGATTTTCTAGAGATTTATTTACATTTTTGAATAACTATCATGAGCCAAGTGTTTGATTTGTCCAGTGGTGCAGAATTTGCGGATGTATTTCTCGGCGGTTTTGGGAGCGATGTGGAGACGCTCGGCGATGGAGAGATAGGTGCGACGGTTGAATTCGGACGGGAGGCTGTCGAAGAAGGTTTGACAAAGGACGGTGACAGTGCCACGTGTGGCGTTTGTGTCGGTGGATGGGAGTTGGCCGAAAACATTGGCGGTGTGCTGCAGCAGCACACGAGCCATGATGAGCGAGGTGCGGAAATCAGTGTCGTCGCAGACGATGACTGACTGGATAGGCTTGCCGTCCATGAGGCGAAGCGAAGTAAGAATCATGGCGACACGGAAAGTGATGAGACCGAGGCGGCGGACGGAGGCGACGATATCTAGGCCAAAGAGATTGGAATATTCCTGCTGGATTTCGGTAAAGAACTGATTGAACTCTTTTTGCTGATTGACGGACAAAGAAAAGCGGATTGGCTGAGACTGCTGCAGTGTTTGATAGAACTGAAAATAACGCTGGCCGAGGTCGATGAAATAATCGTCGAGGGGAACGACGCCTTCGGAAAAGACATCACGCCACTCGAGGCGCAAGTTCATATTGTAGAAAATGAAGCGGCTAAACAAGCCGTTTTCGGCATCAGGAATGAGGGCAAGGATTTGCTTGGGAGTGCCTGATAATAATGCTGACAAGCGAGGCTTGGTGAGCTCGACGAATTCACGATCTTTACGCCTGGTATATGATATCATTTCATGATGGAAGGCTTTGCGGAAACCATCAGAGAAATTGCCGTAATCTGATTTGAAAGTGTTGGCCAGAGTATCGCCTTCGGTTTCGAAGATAAGGCCTACTCCACCGTTGTCGTTGAGAACTTGATAGACAGATGTTGCGCTGCTGTTGGCTGGGATGAGGAGCGTTTTGATTGGTGGTTCCTGAGGCGGCTCGCGATTCTTTTTATCCTGAGAATAGTCGTTGAGGAGGTGGCGGTATTCTTCCATTTCGGCTGAGTAGATTTTTTTGAGATTGTTGTGAATGGGTTTGACGAGATGACGGCATAAGGTGAGGCGGCCTTTGCCGGCTGAAGCCTGGGCTGAAATGAATGTAAAAAGATTGGGAAAGACTTCGCGCTCAGCGTAGTTGCCGGAGATGTTGGGGAGGCAAGCGGAGATGACTGTGAGGGAGCCGAGAATGAGGATATCGGCATCTTCGAAGTTATTGGATTTGTTAATGACACTAGTGAGAAGACTTGGGAGCAAACTGTAGATTTCTTGAGAAAATGTAGGTAATGGCTCGGAGGACTCGGAGCACTGGGAGGACTTGGGAATATCCGTCAAATCCTCTAAATCCTCCATATCCTCCTGGGAGGATTTGTAGGATTTTATTTTTTTAACGTTATACGGTTTAACGGAATTACGAATCATTAGGACACCGGCTTCTTTGGCGAGATGGAATAAAGTATTTATTGTTATTCCACTACCATGAGAACGCAGACAAGCAGTAAACTGCTTATCTGCTTCGCGCTCATCGTAGGCACTGTAAAATCTACTGAGCCTGTGAAAATATTGTCTGCCACCTTCACCTAAAGCATCAGCTAAAGCGAATGCAAGATCACGCCAGGAGGTGTAGTCGGGAGCGATATCTTTACATGAAGATTCAACAGCGCAGACAAGCTGCTCGATTTCGTCTTCAATAGTGGAAACAATAGGACGAATAGGACGCTCGGAGCTCTCGGAGCACTGGGAGCTCTCGGGCTTTTTATTTTTCCATTCGAGGGGATTGAATTCTTTTTTGCTCATACCTTTAATAATTGAGGGTTGATGTAGCAGTTGGGGTCGTGTGGGAGGAAGCAGGCGCGACAGATGTCTTTGCCGGAGGGGTCGATTTCGAGGCCATATTCAAGCTTGAGATAATTTTGGATGCCTAGAAAATAGTCAAGATGAGAAGCTTTAGTCAAATCAATCTCAACAATCCATTTGAGGCCATTGCCGGAGGGAGATATAAACAGAAGCTGTGTTTCTAAATAGTCATCGTTCAGTAGTTGTTGGCGAACCTCTTCGAGGTTCTTCAGATGGTCGAAATCGAGGCACAAGAGGCCTGAATGTTGTACCAGGTCTTTCTCGGCTCGAGAATTGAATTTACCAGAGAAGGTGCAATAATCGAAGTGCTTGGACTTGTACTGGCGAGCTTCCTTGATGTCGGTCTTGGAGCGAAGCTCACGAGTGCGGTTGACGGCTGTAGGTCCGATGATATAGTCATAAACATCGACTAAGGTGACGTCCATCATTGGCACGGTGTTTTGAATAGGAAAACTAAACATCGAGAAGATTGCGAGATTATTTGATGATTTTTCCATCTGTGAAATCGATTGGTTTTCGAGTATAATTATTGTTAAGAATGGCCTCAAGATCTTGACGGCGGAAATAGATTTTGTTGTTGATGCGCGAATATGGCAAGGTGCCGCTGTCGCGGAGCTTGTGCAAAGTGCGGAGGCTGATGTGGAGTTTCATCATGACATCCTGACTATCGAGCCAGTCTTCGAGTGGAAAATTGTTGTTGTTATTCATAGTCATCTCCTTTCAAGATTTTGTTGATATCAGAAAGACGGTAACGCTCGTTGCCGCCGACACGGACTGGACGAAGATAGTCGCGTTTTTTCCAACGCCAGAGGGTTGTTTTGCAGACGCGAAGCTTATTCATGGCTTCCTCGGTGGTAATTAAAGAATCGGTACGACCTCGGACGATGGACTCCTCGAGATCCTCACGGGTTTGATCGATGAGCTGGGTGGCGAAGTCTCTCAGGTCGCCGGCAGAAATCGTGAGATTGATGTTCGGCACTTCGTTGACAATTTTGTTAAGATCCATAGTGATAAGAATTTTAAGTTTGACGATGCAAAAATGCAATGGGGATTGCATATCCCCATTAGAGGGGATTGGACAGAAAAAGAAAAGTGCTGGTTTTCAGCACTTTCCATCGTTAAAGGGGATTTGACAGGGGAAAAATTGTTAGAATGTGGGATTTAAAAATAGTTCAAAATATTGCCGAAGATGTCGATAGTTTCCTGTGTCGGTTGGTATTTATTGAAATGAGTGTCACTCGGATGTTCTTTATGAACAATATCAAAAAATTTAACAAGCAATTTGCTGAAACGACCTCGTTCCCCTGGCCGTGAAGGCTTGCGATACATTGGTTTGACGAACTCACAGGAATATAACATATATGCTATGGAGCCTAAGGATTTATTAGTGACCGGGTTTGTCTCATCGGTAAGCACCATTTCGATGCGGTTGCAAAGGACGTCGAAGCGTGATAAGCGTTCGCTCGACATCAGCATATCGGCAGTTGAGAATGTCTTGTCGAAAAACGAAGGCACGAACAACTCCTCCAGCTTGAGACGATCGACAAGACGCTCAGGCATCAGCCAGTCGCGACCCCGATTGTCGATTTCTTCAGTAATTCCAAGCTCAAGCTTGCGCTCATCGAGATACTCCATATAGCCATAATATAAGCTACGAAACCAATCGGAATTGTCTTTCCCTAAAAAAGCAAACAAGGTTTTGCTCATTTCAAAACCTTGTTTTTCCTCGTTGATATGTGAGATAACAAATCGCTCTTCAAGTTTTTGCGGTTTTCGTATCAGACTGATATTCTGAATGTTTTGGCGATGAAAAACGAGCTTTCGCTCGTTGTAATAAGTTTCATAGAACGGAGTGTAGACATCGACGCAGCCTGTTGGAGTTTCCGGCTGATTGTCGATGCAGTATCCGAGAAATAAGCAAGCGATGATTTTTGACTCCGCTGCTGAAGGAGTGTCGAGCCGATAAGAAAAATTCTCATCGAACTCGACAGGACGGAAGCTTTTAAACTGACTCATCTTGACCTCCTTTGGCTTAATCCAACATTGAGACCAGCTCCTTCTTTACATTCATATCGATGGCGCGATAGCGAGCAAAAGCCTTTGAGCCGTTGACATGGCCTGACAATGAGCCTATCAGATTAGGATCCTTTACCTTATTATAAAGATTGCCGACAAAGGTGCGGCGAGCCATGTGGCTGGATGCGATGTCGTTGATATGGCGGACAACTTCCTTGTTGGTTTTGGGGTCGATGATGACGACCTTGCGAGTGATGCCGGAAAGGGTGAGCATGGACTTGATATCCTCATTGTATTGCTGCTGAGCGACGAACGGAAGCAACATTTTTCGCCCTGGCTCTTTATACCTTTTGATAATCTCCAAAGCTATTTCGTGCAAAGGGATTATTATAGTTTTAGGGTTATTCTTGCAGGTTTTTGCAGGGATATAGTGAAGCTGGTCGCCAATGACATTATCCCAAGTGAGGCGCATGAGGTCGCCGACACGGCAGCCGACGAGGCATTGGAAAATGAAGATATCGCGCTGGCGAGAAAGACGCTCGGAGTTGAGATCAAAATGATAGAGATGATTGCGCTCCTCGATGGTGAGAAAATATGGCGTGCCTAGAGCCGTTTGGGTGCCGATGGAATAGGCATCAAAAGGATTGGTTTGGAAGAAAGGCTCGTTGATTGGCATCTCCTTGATTTTGCCGGAGGCATAGCGGCAGAAGGTGCGCAGCTTGCCCATCATATCTTTGACGTAGTTGCTGCCACGCTGATTGATGGGACGGCTTTCGGGATAGAGACGCATAACGGCCTTTAACTTATGGTCGTCGAAGAGCTCGTGCTCGTTGGCGAGATAACGCTCAAAATCTTTGAGGGTTTCGGCAGTGATGTTGTCGAAGCTGAGCGTGATTTTATTATATGCTTCGTAACGCTGCAGCGCCCGATAGACGACACGATAATGACGCTTGCGGTTTTCGGAGATGTCGTTTTTGGCGATGAAGTCGGAGAAAACGGCAAAGAAAGAAGATACTTCAGGAGTTAGATCCTGGTCTTCGGCATCAGATTCTAGGACTGGATCCGCAACTGGTTGCAGCTCGGCTTTTTTAGGCTGAGGAGCTGGCTTGGGGGCTGGCTTTGCCGGAGCGGACTTCTTGGAAGGCTTGGCTATGGATTCTGAAGGTGCAACAGGTTTTGATGGTTTAGTGTAAAATGCATCAACTACATTTTTAAGCCAGTCATCTGGAAGATTGTGATAATCGCTATTTATATCAATGAAAGAATTCATGATATAATGGCGAAGCTCATCGAGTTGTTTAGCCTTTTTCTGCAGTGCGTTTACGGCTGTCTTTTGGCCAATAGATACCATTCTGAGGTGAGAGGTAATAATGGCTTGCTTTTTAGCATCCCAATGGATAGCATTGATGAAAATTTTGCTTTTAGCTCGTTGGCTGAACTGCTTGCCAGCGTAAAATCGGATCAGGATTTCGGATAAGCCTGAATCCTTATCCACCTTTGTGGACAAAGTTAGATTAATATTCGCCATAGTAATTGAATTTTAAGTCAATGCAAAGATACGAAAAATCATTGTAACTACCAAGAAAATCAATGACTTTTTTTAATTTTTTTCATCTTTTTTTATTGACTATTTTTGACGGCTAAACTATTATTTTTGACGGCTTTCCATGAAAAGTTGTGGATATATGTTCGCCTAAAGAAATTTGGTTTTGGAAATTTTTGCAATCGGAAGGTTTAATGTTTATTGGGAATGCGAGGAAATACTGGGGATTGCAGAGGGGGTGTCGTTGCAGCGAGGCTTACCCCAGCCAGGTCACAGGGAAACAAGCCTTAAATTACTGAATATCAGTCGTTTAAGGTTTTTTTATTGGGATTTTTGACGGCTTTTTGACATGTTTTTGACGGCCTTTTTATAATTTTTGACGGCCATGTATTAATTCATTAATTTTTATGATTTTTTGATTTAAAACTTTTTTGACGGCTTTACTAGTTTTTTTGACGGCTTTACTAGTTTTTTTGACGGCTTTACTATGATAATAAGTGACTATATAAGTGCCTAAAGAAATCTGTTTTTTGGTTTTTGTGCAATCGAAAGGTTTAATATTTATTAGGATTACGAGGAAATATTTGGGATTGCGGAGAGAGCGGTGTTGCATCCAAACATACCCCAGGCGGGTCACACAAAAATAAGCCTTAAAAAACTGGATATCAGTGGTTTAAGGCTTAATTTTTTGATTTTTGACGGCTTTTCCAATATTTTTGACGGGCAAGAATACTACGCTACTCTAATCGTGATAATCACTGTCTTTCCATTCGAATTTTATCTTTTCAGGGACGAGGTAACTACCAATTTTGTAGTCGATATTGGCTTTGTGAGCCTGGCTAAGCTGATAGCATCGTTGAACCCGGTACATCTTTCCGTCTTTTATAAAATGAGCACCGGTTTGGTGAAAACGGAATGGCACTTCTTTTACAACGCATTGATTGCGGATGTCGAGAATCCAGTCGTAGTTGCAAGGGCGTGCATTTACGCCCGACTCTCCACCGACCGAGACCTCCTCAATGGTTTCATTCAGATAGGATGTAATATTTACAGCCGTAATAATTGGAGAAACAATAATTGTTTTATGCTTGATTGGAAGCGAAAGGAATATCGGCAAACGATAGTCAGCCATCTCCTGATTTTCAACGGTGCAACCTACAATTACGTTGTTGTAGCCGTCGCCCCAATCGTCGGGAATGCATTCCATGAAACGGTCGATACGCTTAGTGAAGAAGAAGAACCAGAGATCGCGGCGCCGTTTTATCATCTCCCAGCATTCAGGCCGCCACTGGTCGGCATCTTTAAGAAGAAAATCTGAAGTAAAACACGTAAAAACTATCTTACCGCTCTCGATTTTCCATGATTTGTCACGTTTTTTCTTTATCGGGAGGTAAAAATTGCCAGTCTTACGGCATTCGCTGCTTGACCACTCGCTGCCATACATTTCATCCTGGCGATAAACATAGCAATATTTGCAGCCGGGGCTTATCTTTGTGCAGCCGTGCCACGGATTCCAGTCAGCGTATATTTGCCAGTGTTCAGACATGATTTATCTCCTCCACGATCCTATGACTTCACCAATATATACAGTGTGAATACCTGCATTGCAGCCAGTTAATGCAGTGATTAACAAGGCAATTAGTAATAGTTTTTTCATAAATATCTTCCAACTTTCTTTTTATAATCTTCGTATTCCTGTCCAAAGTCACGGAGGAGGCGTTTTTCTTCACTGAAAACCTGGACTGACATGATAGCAACGAAAGCGACGAAGACAGCAACCGATTGCCACGTCCACAGCCAAATACAGATACCAATTAAATAGATGAATATACCTGTTAACATTGGATTTCTGTTGATTTTGTATGGTCCGTCAGTCATCAGGTGCTTAGTTCGAGCTGCTATTTCATGGTTAAAGGCATCTATCGGGTTACCATCGCCTTTGTGCCGCATGTAGATTATAGTCCATACACTCAGCGCCAAGCCTATGATGATGAATACTGCTGAAATGATAATCTGAGCTATCGACACAGGCCATAATGCTGGTTTTAAGGACGCTAACCACATCAGGAAAGGCAGCAATCCCACAAATAGAATGCCGCCGAGCGTGTAACCGAATATTTCTCTAAGTGTTTTCATAATAAATCGCAAATCTTATCTTCTCTAATTATTTTTGGAGCTGATTTTCCGGCGAGAACCAACACCTTCTTCCCATTCCGATAGATATGAAGCTGCCTTGATCTAACCACAGCAGTCAGTTCCAAATCATTTTGCACAGCTTCCCAAAGATGATGATAAACGCCATCCTCATCAAACAGCTTCTTCTGCAAATGGGAGCACATATTGGTGGTGTCGATTGTCCAGCTCATTTCCTTTTCTTAGTGTATTTAGCTTTAACTATTTCGTATGAGTTGCGAGTGAGGTCTTTCAGCAGGTCATCTGAAGCGGTGTAAGGATTTATTCCTATCCAATATTTTGAATTGAAGTGGTTGTCAGGAGGACATATTCCATTGATTTCCATCAGCTCGGGGATGCGCTCAGTTTGGCATTTGACTATAACGGAACGAAAGCCGTTGATATCGCAATAGCAAAACGTGTGACCATTGACATAGAAGGTCAGTACAGAGTCGCCTCCGGGCATCTTTGCGAATGGCAGCTTTTCCTCCACATCGCCTAATGAAAGGCAGTATTCACGAAAGTCCTCTATGTTCATAATTATTCTTTTGTTAACCTCTCAATCAGTTCTTTATGTTGTGGATATAGCTGAAGAAGATTTGATTTCTTTGCCAATTCAAAATTTTCAAAACTGAAAGCGGGGCCGACAGCACATCCGACGAGACAAAATCCTTGTTTTGACGGAATTTCAGCAGCAAACCATTGTTCCGGCATGATGACAACCTGCATTTCACTTTCGGTTGAAAGATTATTGACGCTCAATTTTCCATCTTGGTCAATGACATAAATATTAAGAGGCTCGCCGTCATGATAATACCATATTTCAACCACACCATGCAGTCTGTGAAACGCTGAAACATCGTTGGCAGTTAGCATATAATAAATGGTGGAAATATTCTTCTTCCCTGTCGCATCGTTACCATAAAGCTGACGATAATAGCCACCTTCTGGATGAGGCAACAAACCAAGTTTTTCGATATAGTTGTTAATTGTCATTTTACTGATCACACGTTTTGTTTACTAACCAAACACCTTCTTCATTCTCCTCATCGCCTCCTTGACAACACTTCGCGGGCAGGCCAAGTTGATTCTCAAACACTGCTCTCCCACTTTGCCGAATTCCTTTCCGTTATTCAAGCCTAGTCCGGCTTCAAAAATCATCTTATGATTAAGCGATTCATTATCAAGATTATAGGCTGAAAAATCGAGCCATAGCATATAGGTAGCCTGGGATCTGTGAACGCGAATCTTCGGCAACTCCTTATTAATATAATCCACAACGTAATCAACATTACCTTTTATATATTGTAACAACTGCTGAAGCCACTCCTCCCCTTGCTCCATCGCCGTCTTCGTCGCAATCTTACCGAAAATGTTACCCAAATTTATCTCCGTACTGTCAACAAAATCAACGTATTTCTTACGTAATTTGTCGTTCGGGATGATGATTGTCGAAGTAGCCATTCCAGCTAGGTTGAATGTCTTGCTCGCCGCATGAGCGGTAAGGCTGTGTTGCTCAAACTCCTTGCAGATACTGGCAAAAGGCACGTGTTTGAATCCTGGCAGCACCAAGTCGCAATGTATCTCGTCGGAAAACACCAGAACGTTGTTTTTCATGCAAATATCGCCTAATTTTTGCAATTCTTCCCGAGTCCAACATCTTCCGACAGGATTATGCGGGTTACTGAGTATCAACATCTTAGCAGTCTTAGCCTGCTTTTCCAATAGCTCATAATCCATCACAAAACCATCGTCGGTGTCAATCAGATTGTTTAGCACCAGCTTGCGGTTATGGCTCTCCACAGCATGGAAAAACGGCGGGTAAACAGGCGGTTGTATGATAACCTCATCGCCTTCTTTCGTCAGTCCCATAACAGCCATGTTGAATGCAGCAACTACTCCAGGCGTATAAGTCATCCATTCGGTTTTCACCTCCCACTGATGACGACGGCGGATCCAGTTGGCAATAGCCTCAAAATATGCGTCTTCGCGGAAAGTGTAGCCGTAAACGTCATATTTAGCCCTGTTTATCACAGCCTCACGAACGAAATCAGGAGTGCGGAAATCCATGTCGGCGACCCACATCGGAATCACATCAGGATTACCGAAAACCTTGTCTCTCAAGTCATATTTGACACTCTCAGTGCCGGCACGGTTTATTTTTTCATCAAAATTATACTTCATCTTAAAGTTCAGTTTATTTTCGGCAAAATTGACATTAATTTCAATACAAACAACACTTTTTTCAAAAAAAATTATATTTTTGCATTTCAATAATTTACTTATGAAAAAACTATATCTCTTATTGATTATATTTATCCTTTCATGCTTAAAAATGTCAGCGCAGTCGGGCATTTACGGCGTTGTGAAGGATAACGGCAGTGGTGAGTTGCTCGTCGAGGCGGCCATCTACATCGATTCGCTGCAAATCGGCACCACGACGAACTACAACGGCTACTACGACCTGCCGCTGAAACCCGGCAAATACAAGATTCGTTTCTCATATCTAGGATACACCACAGTCGAGCAGACAGTCGTGGTCGACAACTCACGTAAACGATTGAATATCAGTCTTAAAATAGAGTCACAGATGCTCGACAAGGTGGTGGTGTCGAGTCAGAAAAAAGATGCCAACGTGCGCGAGCTTGCCATGAGTGTGCAGAAACTTGAGATGGTGAAAATCAGGAAGATACCGGCACTGATGGGCGAAGTCGACGTCATCAAGGCAATACAGCTGCTGCCTGGCGTCATAGCGGCCTCGGAAGGCTCGTCAGGCTTCAGCGTGCGCGGCGGCTCTCCGGACCAGAACCTCATCATCCTGGACGACGCACCGGTGTATAATGCCTCGCACTTCCTCGGATTCTTCTCGGTTTTCAACAACGACGTTATTAAAGACGCCACTCTTTACAAAGGCGACATCCCGGCAAGCTACGACAGCCGACTCTCTTCAGTGTTGGATATCAAGACCTTAGACGAGGTACCCGATCGTTTCACCATGACCGGAGGCATCGGGATTCTCACCAGCCGCCTGATGGTCAACACACCATTCAACAAGCAGCGCACCGCGGTGATGCTCGCCGGACGCGTAACATACGGAGGCCTCATCACACCTCTTATTATTAATCAGCTCAAAGACACCCGCATTTATTTTTACGACCTTAACGGGAAAATCACCCACGTCTTCAACAAAAACAACCGCCTTTACATCTCGGCCTACAACGGCTACGACCGTGTCGCCATAAAAAACATGATGGGCATAGGCTACGGAAACACCACGGCCACAGTGCGTTGGAACCATATTTTCACCCCAAGACTGACATCGAACTTGTCGTTTCTTTATACTAAATACAGATACAACATCGATGTCGACATGAAGCCTTACGATTTCACCATCCGCGCTGGAATCAAAGATTACACGGCAAAATATGACTTCACCTGGCTGATGAACGACAAGATGACCTCAAAGTTCGGAATAACAGCAACTTACCACCGATATAACCAAGGCGAGCTGGAAGACAGAACCGGCGTCGTGGCACAGTTTATGCAAGTTGAATCCGACGAAAAAGCTTACCGCAACGCTTTGGAATATGCCTTGTATTATGTGCAAGATCACAACATAACTCCTTTTCTGTCAGTGAGATACGGACTCCGACTCTCGATGTATCAGAATATCGGAAAAGAGACATTATACCTCTTCGACGAAAATTATAAGTATTACGACTCGATAGTTTATGGCTCTGGAGAGATTTTCAACACTGAAGTCAACCTTGAGCCACGCTTGGCGATGATGTATCGCTTAAGCGCGAAATCATCAGTAAAAGCTTCATATTCGAGAACCGTGCAATATGCCCAAATCGCCACCAATGCCACGGGCGGGTTGCCTTTCGACATGTGGTTCCCGACCAATCCTAACATAAAACCGCAGAAATGCGACCAGTTCGCTCTCGGTTATTTCCGCAATTTCCGCGGCAACGACATCGAGACTTCTTGTGAAATATTCTACAAACACCTCACCGATGTCATTGATTTTGTTGACGATGCTTACTTCTACGGCAATGTTTTGGTCGACGGCGAGGTACGCGTCGGAAAAGGACGTTCCTACGGCGCCGAATTTATTGTAAGAAAGAATCATGGAAAGCTAACAGGCTGGATATCATACACTTACAGCAGAGCATACCGCACTGTCAAAGGCATCAGCCACGACCAGGAATACCGTTCGCCCTACGACCGTCCGCATTGCATCAGCATTGTTTTAAACTATGCGTTTAACGACAAAATCGACGTCTCGGCCAACTGGATCTACAACACCGGTCAGCCCATCACCTACCCTTACGGAAAATACACCGACCACGGCTCGACATACGCCATTTACAACGGTTACCGCAACCAAAGCCGCTATCCCGACTACCACCGCCTCGACCTTTCATTCACATGGAAAGGCAAGCAACACGAGCGTTGGCAAGGCGAGTGGAACCTGTCGGTTTACAACGTCTACGGACGTCACAACGCCTGGGCAGTGACATTCGTCCCGAGTTCCAACAACACTCTGGAGACGAAAAAGATATATCTTTTCTCCATAATTCCTTCATTATCATATAATTTCAAATTCTAAAACATGAAAAAAACCATCATAATAATATTAGCTTTAATCGGGTTTTCGGCTTGCACCGAGAAGATGATGATCGACACCCCTGAAGGCGAGCAGCTTGTTGGCATAAGTGGCTCAATTACAGACGAATACAAGCAACACGAAATCATTATCAGCCGCACCACTCCTTTCTACGGAGGCGAGCCGGCGATGATTTCAAATGCCACTGTTTTTGTTGTCGACAACGGCACCGACACCATCTGGTTTGAGGAATCCGACAAAAACGGATATTATCTCTCGGTTGAGACTTTTGCCGGAGAACCGCATCACAAATATCACCTCTCGGTTGACTTTTCCGACATCAACGGACATCATCATTTCTATGCGCAATCGAAGATGAACGAAAATGTGGAAGTTGTCGACTCTATAATAGTTAAAACATTGATTTTCAACGCAATAGAACTCAAAGACTATTTAGGTGTATATCCTTATTTCCAAACTCTCGATGACCCGGATATATTTTATATGGCAAGAGTCAAAATCAACAATGAGGATGTTGGCGGCGACACCTTGACAAAATGCGAGCTTTTTAATGCGATGGGGTATTCCGGAATTTATTTCAACGGTCAGTATATGGTCTCCATCGCCGGCGAGTTTCCGGTAGGCGCTTTGAATCAGAAAGACAGCTTACAAGTGGTTCACAGAGGCGATACCGTGACGTTGGATTTATGGTCAATTCCGCTTGGTTACGCGGGTTACATCACCGATATCGCATCCAGCACAGGCAGCAATCCGATGATGGGAACGCCGTCAAATGTGACTACAAACATATATCCTGAAGGCGAGGCAGTAGGCTATTTTCACGCCTCATCGCTGCGTCAATGCTCTGTAATTTATTGATTTATAATTTCTTATAATTCAAATAAAATTTTTGATAATTTTTGTTGCACAATGCGGAAAAAATCGTAATTTTGCAGCGCAAAAATCCTCGGGGGAGTCGCATAGCGGCAATTGCAACAGACTGTAAATCTGTCCTCGGATGAGTTCGGTGGTTCGAGTCCACCCTCCCCCACAAGCCGCGCAACAAAAAAATAGAATTTTTTGTTGAAGGTATTAAAAAAAGCTGTATTTTTGCAGCGCAATGGACTAGTAGCTCAATTGGATAGAGTCCCTGACTACGGATCAGGCGGTTGTGGGTTCGACTCCCGCCTAGTTCACAAAAAAAAGCTGGCAGAGATGTCAGCTTTTTTTGTAATTTAGCAGCCTAAAATTAATCAATTATGAAAAACACAAAGCTCACAATCATCGGAATACTTCTGACTTTAGCCTTCGCATCGTGCAACAACCAATTGGAAATCGCTGATTATCAAGTTGTTCCGCTGCCGAAAGAAATAAATCTCACCGAACATAACCCGTTTATCTTTGATAGAAACACGGTTATCACATATTCATCAAAACACTCGGAGTTACAAAAAGAAGCCAACTTTTTGGCAGATTATCTGGATGAGATCATAGGTATGCGTCCGACGGTGAGATGCACCGACAATGAGATGATCAACGCCATCAATTTCAAGATAAATCCAAAAGCTTTTGACAACGACGAGGCTTATCAAATCATTGTAAATGAGAGTGTTATAGACATCTCAGCAGGTAGCTCGGCAGGTATTTTCTACGCCATACAGACCATAAGAAAAAGTCTTCCTGTCGGCGTTCGCGATGCAAACATAGCGTTCCCGTCGGGCGTGATCAACGATTATCCGCGCTTCGCCTACCGCGGCATGCACCTCGACGTGAGCCGTCATTTCTTCCCTATCGATTCAGTCAAAGTGTATATCGACGCTATGGCGCTACACAACGTAAACAAGTTTCACATGCATCTCACCGACGACCAAGGCTGGCGCATCGAGATCAAAGAATATCCGAAACTGACTGAAATCGGAGCATGGCGCTCAGGCACTCTGATTGGGAAATCGATGGCATTCGACTCAATCCGTCATGGTGGTTATTATACTCAGGAAGAGCTGAAAGACCTTGTAAAATATGCTGCTGACCGACATATCACCATCATTCCTGAGATTGACCTTCCTGGACATATGCTGGCGGCTTTGGCATCGTATCCGGAGCTAGGATGCACTGGAGGGCCTTACGAGGTTTGGAAACAATGGGGCGTTTCGGAAGATGTGATTTGCGCAGGCAATGAGGAAGCCATGCAATTCCTTGAGAATGTGTTACTTGAGGTGATGGAGATATTCCCGAGCGAATACATCCACATCGGCGGCGACGAGGTTCCGCGCACACGTTGGGAGCAATGTCCGAAATGCCAAGCCAAGATTAAAGAGTTAGGCTTGAAAGACGATAAAAATCATTCAGCAGAAGATTATCTGCAGAGTTATGTGATGTCGAGAATGGAGCAATTCATTGAAGATCATGGGCGTCACATCATCGGATGGGACGAGATGCTCGACGGTGAGCTGGCACCAAACGCCACAGTGATGAGCTGGCGAGGCAGTTCAGGAGGATTCAAGGCCGCGAAAATGCACCACAACGTCATCATGACGCCTAACGACTATCTCTATTTCGATTATTATCAATCACTTGACAGCGAAAGCGAGCCTCTTGCCGGCGGCGGCTACAACTCCGTAAAAAAAGTTTATTCGCTTGAGCCTATCCCCGACAGCCTTACCGAAGAGGAGGAAAAATACATTTTAGGTCCGCAAGCCAACATCTGGACAGAATACACCAGCGAGTTTAACGTGTTGTTATACAGAATGTTACCTCGTATCGGAGCGCTCGCCGAGGTACAGTGGTGCGACCCGCGACAGAAAAACTACGACGACTGGGTGAAACGCGAATATCGCCTCACGAAGCTTTACGACCTTTATAAATGGAACTACGCGACGCATATCTTCGACATCGACGTGAAGATTGTCCCTAACGTGCAAGAAGGCGTCATCGAGGTGAACATGTCGAAGCAAGTCGACGGAGAAATAATGTATTCCATTGACGGTCAAGACGATATAAATTATTCAGAGCCACTGAAGATCACTCAAAACTGCCATCTCGAGTGTTATGTTTTGCATCCTGACGGCACCAAGGGGCGTGCTTTCAAGACCGATTTCGACTTCAACAAAGCGTCGATGAAGCCGATAACTCTGAAAGATCAGCCAAACAAAGAATATGCTTACGATGGCGCTGACGTGTTGATCGACGGCTTAAGAGGAGGCACCAACTACCGCAGCGGCCGCTGGATTGGCTGGTTTGGCAAGAAAATGGACGCCACCATCGACATGCTGGAGCCGACGGAGATCAGCGAGGTGAGATTCAACCTCAACGTCAACATGAAAGACTGGATTTTCAACGCAAAATCTGTTAAAGTGCTCGTCTCTGACGATGGAATCAAGTTTAATGAAGTTTTCAGCAAGAATTTCGAGATGATGCCTGCCGATTACAGCGACACCTTCTACCCTGTTGAAATCAGCTTCTCACCAATAATCACTCGTTATGTAGAGATTATAGCCGAGCCGTTCGACTGTCCGAAGGGACATTCAGGCTACGGTTATCCGGCATGGATTTTCGTTGATGAGATAGAGGTCAGATAAACTATCTGGATTTTCTGACACCAAGCAAACAACACAGCATCGAGCCGAGCAACCCAACGTAGATTGAATCGACAGGCAAAGATACAATTTCTCCGAAAATAAGGCATGCTGTTCCGAAAATAATCGATAAGAAAATCCATTTCGGCTTGAAACGGCCTGGGAAAAACAGCGCCAAGGTAAGTGGCACGAATGTAGCCGTGGTGCGCAATCCCATCGACAAGAACCCTAGGTCGTTGATGTAACGTCCTGAGAATGATGCCGCTACTATGACTGCAACGAGTTGAATGCCTACGATAGTCATGCGCGAAATCAGGAGTTTGTTGTTCGGTTTGAACACGTCTTTCACCAAAATCGTGGAGGCGCCAAGAGTGAGGCCCGAGCCGCCTATGATGATGGTTATCAACAAGGTGCCGAGCACAATGCCGCCCAAGAAATTCGGCATGTGGTTGGTGACGAACATCGGGAACGCCTGAGCCGAGCTGCGCATCACGCCTAGGCCTTCGGGGATGTCTTTCCCGATGAGTGTCAATGCGTTAAGTTCGTCGACGGTGATGTAATGAGCACGCATATACATACCCACAATCACGCAGGCGAAGCCTATCGGAATGGAAATAATTGCCGAAATCAGAGCACCTTTGCGCGCCACGCTGTCGGCACGACCCGCCCAGATGGCCTGTGCGTAGGTCTGGGTCGACAGTACGCCTAGGATGACCGAGATGCAGGATCCCACGTCTTTTGAGACGCCGCGCGCAAACAGATTTTGATATTTATGGTTCACATCTTGCACGGTGTTTAGTCCGTCAACCGATTGAATGTCAGTGTTTAACAAGATATGATTTATAGTTTCCATCAAGCCGGAGTAGCCTTTTGAGAGGACAAGCACGATGACGCCGGCCGCCAGCGCGGAGAGGCATAACAATATGATTTTCACCACGCCGCCTATGCCTGCGCTCCACAAGCCGCCGAAGACCACATACAAAGTCATAATTATAGCCGAAATGACGGCGGCTAACCAGAACGGTATGTTGAAAAGCGTCATCAGCAAGGCCGAGGCCGACAAAACCTGGGCGATGATGCTGATGAACATGCCAAGCGAGCAAAGAACCGAGCCCGTCATCTCGGCTTTACGGCCGTATTCCTTGCGGACTATCTCAAGCAAAGTGGTGCTTCCGCTGCGTCGTAACGGCACCACGTAACCTATCGCCAATGCCACACATCCGAGCGCCATTCCCATGGTGAACCACCATGCCGAGATGCCGAAGCTGAAGGCGAGCTGTGCCGTTCCAACAGTCGACTGTCCGCCGACTAATGTCCCGATAATTGTTCCGGCGACGACCCATGTGCCTGCACGTCCGCCGCCGGTATTGAAGTCGCTCTCGTTTTTTACACGTCTGACCGACAAAATACCAACCACTTCTATCAAAAGTATCGATAAAACGAGGCCTAAAATATGGTAAAAAGAAATCGCCATTTTCAATTTGAAAAACTGTGCAAAAATAGTAAAAAGACTTTAGACATTAGACCCTAGACTTTAGATTTTTATTATTTTCGATAATCATAACAGGTGAACAATGATAGACAAACCATAGACATGTATATTTTTATTATATTGATTATCAAATATTTAAAATTTAAGATGATAGACAAACGATAGGCAATGCGTGATTTTGACTTGACAATTTGTTTTTCATAAAAAATTTTGTTATATCTTTGCAATGAAAACATTTAAAACGACTATGCGAATTTTAAAAAGCTATATTATTTTCTTGTTTGTTGTCATGACAATGGTTTTTGTCTCATGCGGACAGAAACCACGTCGCGACGAGGCGCTTGCATTATATAATAAAGGTGTTGAACTGCGCGAAGCGAAACAAAACGAGGATGCCGCCAAAGCATTCAACGAGGCACTTGTGGCGATTGAACGTTCCGATACCAACAATGTTGAAACCAAGGAATTGAAAGCCGAGACCGAAGACAGACTCGGCGAGATTTACTGGCTTCAGGGACTTTTTGAGGATGCGCTGGAGCTTCATCAGGATGCCTCCGCCCTTTTCCGCGAGCTTCACGAGCAAAATTATCTGATGAAATCGTTGAGAAATGCAGGCCGTGCTGCAGCTTCAATGAATAATATTAATGATGCCGAGTATTATTATAATGAGGCTCTGATAATTGCAAAATCATTGAAAGACAATGCTTTCATTGCAGATCTGTATCTGGATTTATCGAGAGATATCTACATGACAAATGAGAATTTTGACAAAGTCATAACCTTTGTAAACCAGGCACTTGAAGGTGGCGCGGACCACGACCAATGCCACCTCCTGCTCGGTTTGGCATATTATTATCTTGAAGATGATGCCAATGCCATCGTTTATCTCAACGAGGCGGTAAAAAGCGACAAAGCCGGCGCGAGAATGTCTGCGTATCAAACATTGAGCCTGATTTACCAGTTGCGTGGAGACTATCAGAAAGCCCTTGAGTATCATGAGCTTTTCAACGAAAACATGATTGTGGCCGACTGCCAGCACCGCAGCGAGGAACTACGGCGCATAAAAAACGAAAGCGACCTCAAAATGCAGGAAAACTCATTGAAAGCCAGACAAAAAGTGAGGACTTTGTACTTTGCTGGCGTTCTCGGAGTGCTCGTAATTGCATTGGTTATTACAATTATCTTGCTCCGTCAGAGGACTTTGAGGTCTCAGCTCGAATCCGAGAAAACAAAGAACCAGTTTGAGGCGGCTTTGAAGAAAAACAAGGTCTACGTCACTGCACTCGCCTTGACGGAACAGATAACGGCAAGCACATTGGATTTTCAGCTTGACAATGATTCGTGGGACGATTTTATGAATCTCATCAATTTGATTTACAACGATTTAAACAACAAACTTATAGCAAAATACCCTTCATTGACGCAAGAGGATTTGAAGATTTGCAGCCTGACGAGGCTCGGTTTCAGCAACCAGGTCATCGCGATATTGATGAACACACAGACGGCATCCTACGCCCGCCGCAAGTCGCGCATCAAGCAGGAGAAGATGAACGGCAATGAGGATGCAAGGAGTTTTGAAGAGATTATTGAAGAGATATAAAGCTTAATATTATGAAAAAGTCGTTAATCGTTTTCTTATCGTTATTATTAGTAGCCTTTGCTTGTTGTAAGAAAAACGACATCATCGATGGTTCAGGCAATGAGCCAAGCGCAGTTTCAAATCCACTTTGCTTCACTGCCGAAGAAGACAGCATAACCATTGGCATGAAAAGATATGGATATGGAGAGCTTAATCCTATTCCAAATATTGAATACAGTTACGACATGGTTGTCTGGAGAACATTCACAGCCGAAAGCACCGTCATCACATTGGAAAACACTGGCGACAAGGTTTATATTAGAGGAGACAACCCTCTTGGTCTCAATGTCAACTTGGAAGAAAACAATTCTTTTATAAGATTTGAGACAAACGACAAGAAGACGGCAGTAAGCGGAAATCTCATGTCGCTAATTGACCCGACATGCAGGTTAAGAAAAGTCCCGGATTATTGTTTCTGTGATTTGTTTAATGGCGCCAGAATAACGACACCGCCAGAACTGCCGGCCACAACGTTGGGAAAACGCTGTTATGGAGGTTTGTTCAGCTGTTGTACCGAGCTCAGAACCGCGCCGGAATTGCCTGCGACAAAACTGGCGGAAGAATGTTATGTTAGCATGTTTTTGTATTGCACCAGTTTAAAAGTCGCGCCGAAATTACCTGCAACAACTCTGGCAGCTGATTGTTATGCTGACATGTTTGATAGCAGCGGCATATTAGAAGCTCCGGAACTCCCAGCAACGACATTGGCTGAAGGTTGTTATTCCGCCATGTTTGCCAACTGCAATTATATTACAGAGGCTCCCGAGCTACCTGCAACAACATTAGCGGCTTGGTGTTATAGCAGTATGTTTGATGGTTGTGACCAACTTTTGAGAGCTCCACAATTACCTGCAACCACATTAGCTGAATATTGCTATTACTACATGTTTGACGGATGCAGAAGTCTCACCATAACACCTGCACTTCCAGCAAAAACATTGAACGATTATTGCTATAACAATATGTTCAACGATTGCATTAATCTTACAACTGTTGTGGAACTTCCAGCCACCACTGTAGCGAAAAATTGCTACGAAAGGATGTTTTTTAATTGTATCAATTTGAGAAATGCCCCGGAATCGCTTCCTGCGACCACATTGGCTGAAAGTTGTTATCAAGAAATGTTTTATCGTTGTTCACAACTTGAATCAGCGCCAGAGCTTCCGGCAACATCTTTAGTAAGCCGTTGTTATCTGTCAATGTTTAAGGATTGTTCAAGTCTAAAAAGCTTAAAAGTTCATTTAACCAACTGGGGAGATGATTACGACACGGCATTCTGGCTTGCAAATGTGTCGTCAGACGGTGTGTTTTATTGTCCAAGTTCATTACCGCAGGAATATGGTATTGACAGAATTCCATATTGGTGGGAGGTTTATACGTTTTAATCCATGAAGTTCATATGATTAAAAGAATATTAGCATCTGCATTTGTCATATTAACGCTAATCACAAAATTAGCCGCACAGGATTTTACTGTCAACAACCTGAAGTATTCTATAAACTACGATGGAGTCTCGGTCACTCTTACAGGCCATGTTGACGGACATGAGGCATCAGGGAATCTTGTCATCCCAGAAATGGTTACATATGATGGGTCGAATTATTCTGTTACAAAAATTAAGGAATGGGCTTTCGAGGCATGTTTTTTACTCAGTGGTTCTTTGGTCATACCAAATTCTGTCACTACAATAGGTGAATATGCATTTAGTCGTTGTGGCGGTATAACTGATTTGACAATTGGTGAATCTGTAATCCACATTGATAATGAAGCTTTTTTCCAATGTACCGGTATGACTGGCGATTTAATAATTCCAAATTCGGTCGAAAGTATTGGTGATAATGCTTTTCAGGGATGCACCGGTTTTGATGGAGAACTTTTACTCGGCAATTCTCTTAAAGGAATCGGAAACGGCGCTTTCGAAGGATGTAATGGATTGCATGGCTCTTTGGTCATTCCAAATTCAGTAACTACCATTGGCGAGCTTGCATTCTGCGACTGCCATGGTTTCACAAATCCTTTGGTTATTGGCTGTGGCGTAAAGAGCATTGGTTTGGATGCATTTTTATATATGGATTATGGTTTGACACAAGTTTATATTTTGGCTGCCGAACCACCCATAGTTGGACAATCTTTATTCGAAGCCCTTACAACTCATTATCTAACAGTCCCTTGCGGAAGTTTGGAATCATACCAAAATTCTGGATGGAACAAGTTTTTTAAAACCATTTCCGAAGATTGTGAATACCAATTTGCCCCACAAGGAGCAGAGTGGTACTACAACAGAGTAGCCGTCAACAATGAAACTCTGGGGTATTCACGAAGCTATGTCGCAGGATACGACACCATCCAATCTCATTCATGTAAAAGAATTAAGCATACTTTTCTCGTTGAGAATGATGAGTTTATGTATGACAATGACGGAACTGTGTATTGGTATAATCCAAAAATAGATGCATTCACCGTGCTTTATAAGTTTAATGCCAAATCTGGTGACAGATGGGTTTCCAGAATCGAAGACCATGTTTACGAAATAACAGTCCAATCAGAGGAGTATTACATTTGGAATGAGCATTCACATAAGATTTTGAATGTTGTGGCACATGATTTGGAACAAACATGGAAGTATTATTATGAAAAAATAATTTGCGGCATCGGTTACGACACTGGTTTGGTTCCGTATCATTGGCCGTATGATAATCTGTTGTTTGAATCGCCACATATTGATTACTTGAGGTGCTATCTGGAGGACGAAGATCTGCTTTATCACCATGGTGATTATGATTGCAATTATATTCCCGACATCGCCACATCCTTCCCTGTTCTCGGTACCGAATGGTATTACGAAATCATAAACGGCGATGGAAGCATAACTTACCAATATCTTGAATGTGCTGCCGACACCACCATTGGTACAACAAGACCGAAAGTGATTGTTAAGAGTAACACGTTGTACGACAAAGGATTAAATATTGTTAAGACTCACGAATACGTTTACAGCGACAACGGCGTTGTGTATTGGTGGAACAAGCTTTTAGAAAGCTACACAACGCTTTACAATTTCAATGCCAATGTCGGCGATGAATGGACTATTAGCGTTGGCAATCAAAGTATTACGATGCATGTGGATGCGGTTAACTACACCGAATACAATGGCACCGTTTATCGAATAATGACTGTCAGCAATGCTCAAGACATCTTCAGTGGACAGATAATCTGCGGCATAGGGCATACCAGAAGTTTCTTCCCCAAGAGATTGCTTCAGAAAGACAGAAATTATCGTGTTGACGGCATGCGATGCTATTGGGTTGACGGTGAGCCAATTATCCAGTTTGGCGATGTCGATTGCGATGAGATTTACGAGGAGCATCACCAAACAACTCCTCCAAGCGACTCAGAAATCACGGTTTATCCTAATCCGGCCGACGATTTCATAATGATTAGCGTCAACCAGCCAACACATTACACAATATCGGACATCTTTGGAAAAATAATCTTAAAAGGAGTCATTTCATCTGATAATCAACAGATTGACATTTCTAAATTATCTTGCGGAATGTACTTCATAAAAACCGACGAAATATTAGAGAAATTCATTAAAAATTAAAATATGAAAAGAATTATATCAGCTTTGTTTTTAACCGTTTTGGCTGTATTCATCGTTTTATCATGCAATAAAAAAACTAATGGCACCACTCCCACCCCTATCGACACCAGCAAAATCACTTTCGGCAACACCGAAGGAATGAACGTGGTGAAGTTAGATTCCATTTATTTGACCAATCACCCCTATGCAGGGTATTATTATACTGAAAACATTGATTTTGACGGAGATGGCTTGGGTGATAATATAATAAGATTTGAGATAATCGCCGGTGCTTGGGTTGGCTGTGGCAGTCAAAACGTCGCAATTCTTGGTGAATTTTTTGAAAAAGAGACATTTATCCATAATGACACATCTTATAATTCCCACGATGGGATTGTTGAGGCTATATGTTCAGAAATTTATTCCAATTGCGGTCAAATTGCCACCTACGACTCTGTCCAGACCAGTCAAGTTTTGAAAGTCACGGCTAATGATGAAGGCGCTCAGATGAGTGTCAATGATAATTTCGAATATGCCTCGATTTTCTACAATGACGCTGAGATTTTTTGTGGTGATTATTTTAGTGAAAGTTATTATTATTCCAACGACACTGTTTACCAATACACTTTCAGGTATATCAACCATTGCAGCGCTTTTGCTACCGGGAAGCCTGAATATATAGGATTTAAAGTCACCGAAAACGACCGCACCCGCTTGGGATGGGTTAAAGTAGAGCTCATTCCGTCGGATTTGCCTGATGATTATTACTTTAAGATTATTGAAGCGGCAATACAGAAATAAGACAAGATTTACAAGATAATTATCAGACAATACTAACAGGATTTACAAGATTTTGGACGACCAAAATGGCCGTCCAAAATTTTTATCCAAATATTGTTAATCTTGTAAATCCTGTCTAATATAAGACATCCTGTCTTAGTGTGTCTTATCCGGCCATTCCGGCACTGCCGGCGCTTCCGGCCAGTCTTTCATCTGTTCAAGGATTACCTCAATAGCCTTATCAAGCTGTGCATCAATGCCATTAAACTCGTCGTACGGGTTGTTGTCGATGACGATGTCAGGGTCAACGCCGTGGCCTTCGATAATCCAGTTGCCGTTTTGGTCGAACGGAGCGAACTCGGGACGATTCAATGTGCCACCATCGATGAATGGAAGGCTTCCACGAATACCTACAACGCCTCCCCATGAACGTGTACCGATGGTAGTGCCAAGTTTGTAGTGCTTAAACTGCCATGGGAACAAGTCGCCGTCGGATGCTGAATATTTGTTGAACAACAACACCTTAGGTCCGTTAATCATCTGGTTTGGCTTGATTTCAGCCGCGTTGCCGTTGCGTGTCACGGTCCACATCGAGGCTTCACGGCGCAGACGCTCGATAATCATAGGTGAGACGTTACCACCACCATTGCCGCGGTCGTCGATAATCAAAGCTTTCTTGGTGAGCTGAGGATAGAAATATTTCACAAACTCGTTCAAGCCCTCAGGACCCATATCCGGAATGTGGATATAGCCAACCTGTCCGTTGGTCGCTTTAGTAACTTTCTCAATGTTGTTTTGCACCATATTATAATAATAAAGCGAGTTTTCGCTTGCAATCGGTGTCACCACCACGTCACGTGCTCCGCTTTCCGACGCTTTGGTGTTCAAACTCAAGACTACAGCCTTGCCAGCTTTGTCGATGAGTGCTTCGTAGATGTTGTTCATGTCTTTTGTCGACACGCCGTCGATTGCCACGATAAAGTCGCCTTCTTTAGCGTTCACGCCCAGTTCGGTCAATGGTGATGTTGCAGCTTCGTTCCAGCTCTCCCCTTTCAAAATCCTCTTGATCTTGTAATATCCGCTGCCGTCGCGTTCAAGTTCCGCGCCAAGCAGACCGAGTGTGAGACGACGCACAGGGTTACGGTCGCCGCCACCAGTGTAGGCATGACCGATGTTAAGCTCGCCAATCATCTCGCCGATGAGATAGTTCACATCGTTGCGGTCGCCGCAATACGGAATCAAAACGGCATATTTATCGTGGATTGCCGGCCAGTCGTTGCCGTGCATGTTAGGCGCATAGAAGAAGTCGCGCATCTGACGCCACGCCTCGGTGTAGATTTGAGCCCATTCCTCATGCAGGTTGACCCATTTCTTCATATTTGAGAGGTCAATAGGATTATCGATGCCTTTCACTTCGCGTTTAGGTGCGTCAATAACTGCCATATTCCAACGCTTTCTGACGACCATCTTCTTGCCGTCTGGAGTCAGGTCGTAACCGCTGAAATCGCCGATTTTTGTCTCTTCTTTCCCATCCAAATCATAGTAATACAAGCCGCCGCCACGGTTGCCCCATTTCATGTAATAAAGTCCGTTTTCAACAGCCTGAAGGTCGTAATAATTTGAGTTATTCAAGTCTGGCAACGGGATGATTCGGCTAGTAATACCCTCAAAATCAATCTTTATCGACTTATCGTCCTCTTTCTTTGAGTCTTTTTTCTTATCCTTGCCCTTGCCAGGTTTCTCATCTTTCGCATCGCCTTTTTCTATTGAGACTTCATCATTTTTTGTCAAAAATGGCGATGGAGTGTCTTTCTGCAAAGTGACCATGTAGATACGGCTCATCTCGCGATAGGCGTAGTTCCATTCAACATTGCTGTATGTTGGATTAAAATCGCGTGCCGAGACGAAATACAGATATTTTCCGTTTTTGTCGAAAGTAGGATTTCCAGAGCTGAACCATGTGTCGGTAACGGCTTCAGTCTTCTGAGTGTCAACGTTATAGATGAAAATCTGGCTGAATTCCGACATCTTAGAATCACAGAAAGCAATCCATTTGCTGTCGGGCGACCAGGCATAATCGTCAATCTCACCTGCCTCGCTCTTCGCGATTTCTGTCACTTTCTTTGTGGCGACGTCAATCATCATCAGGCGGTTCATCTTGTCGTACCAAGCAATTTTTTTGCTATCTGGCGACCATGAAAGCTCATATTTGTATGTCTCCGAAACCTTTTGAGGATCAGTGAGTTGAATAGCTTCTTCCTTGCCGTCCTGTTTCTGGATGTAAATTTCGTCGTTACCGGTGCGGTCGGAGATGTAAGCGATATATTCGCCATCAGGCGACCAAGCCACGTTACGGTCGTGAACACCGTCTGATTTTGTCAGATTGCGAGTAATTCCTGATTCTACAGGCAACGTCCAGACGTCACCGCGAGCGCCGATTGCGACACGTTTGCCATCAGGCGAGACGCTTCCCGATGTTATGAACTTTGACGCGTCGACATATTTCGTTCTCGTCGAGATGCCGTCGCCTATGATCTGCACCGGAATCTTATGAATTGAGTTGTCTTTCAGGCTCAGACGATACAGCTCGCCGCCGTTTTCATAAACGATGTCGTTGTCGCCGAGCGAAGGATATTTCACATCATAATATGTGTAATTGGTAACTTTTGTAAGTTCTTGGTTATCAAGATTATAACAGAAGATATTCATAGTTCTGTCGCGGTCGGAGCAGAAATAAATCTTGTTGCCAACCCACATCGGGAAGATATCCTGAGCGACGTTGTTGGTGATGTTTGTGAGTTCTTTGGTGTTGAAGTCGAATATCCACACATCGTCGGCCATGCCGCCTTGGTAGTATTTCCATGTACGGAACTCGCGCATCACTCGGTTGAACGCGATCTTCTGACCATCAGGCGAATAGCTAATCCAGCCGCCTTCTACAAATGGCAACTGCTCGCCGAGACCGCCATTGATGTTAGCCACGAAAAGCTGTCCCACGAAATCGTCCCAAGTGATTCGGCGTGAACGATAAACGATGTTCTCGTTGTCTTTCCACGTCATCACAATGTTGTTCGGTCCCATACGGTCGGAAAGGTCGTCGCGTTCAAGTGTCGCGGTATACGTAACACGTTGAGGTTCACCGCCTTCGGCAGGCATCACATATACTTCCGTGTTACCGTCGTACTGTCCGGTAAATGCGATTTTTTTACCATCTGGCGAGAATCTTGCGAAAATCTCGAATCCGTCAGGGTCGTTAGTCAATTGGCGAGCCACTCCCCCGTTCACGTCGACGGTATAGAGGTCACCGGCATAGCTGAAGACGACCTGGTTTCCGTGAATAGCAGGGAAACGCAGCATCTTAGCCTCTGTTTGTGCCTGCAGCGACAATGCGCTAAATACAAGCAACATGTTGAAAATCAATGGTTTAAATTTCATAGTATTAATGTTTTAAATGTTAAAAATCTAACGATAATTGTTTATTTGTGTTGGAGATTTCTCCACTCCCATCTCTCTTCGTTCGATGTTCGGCCGAAATGACGGGATTATCCTGCATTTTCACTTCAACAGCTTTAACCTCATCTCCTATATAAACGAGAAAAGCCATGATCTGCTGCATGGGATTCATCTGAATAATCGCATTCATATAATTGCGGAGCTGGTCGTCGTATTCATCATGAGCCTTGCCTGTCTTGTAATCAATAAGAATGATGCCGTTTTTTGTCTCCGCGTACCTGTCAGGACGTTTTATCTTGCCGTCGATGGTGTGGATGTCCATCTCGTTTTTCACTATGGCATCGTCGGAAAACGCCGGCTTAAGCTCTGGCAGTTCGGTCACTTTGCGGAATGTATCAAGCAGTTTCGCAGCTTGAGCCTCATCAATCGTTCCATCGTTGACGTATGGTCGCACAGCTCTCTCAGCATCAGCAATCGTTTGTATTTTCGACAAGATTTGATGCACCAGCGTACCCCATTCTTCAGGTAAAAATGAGCCTTCTTCAGCCCAAATCATGGTCGGATCTGGGTCAACCTTCAGTTTATCCGGCCAATTCAACGCTTTAGGAGCCGCCTCGCCTATTTTCAATTCCAAAATCTCAATTTTATCATCTTTTGCTGATTTCTCATTGAATTTCAATATTGTAGAATCCTTATCCCCATAATTGTAAGAGGTCATCTCCTCGCCTTCCAAAACTTCAAACTCATCATTTTTAACAAAATAATCGTTGAAACCAGTATCGTCATTTTCAGATTTAACATTTTGAATATCAAGATTATCCGCAAAGAAATCGGTAAAGAGATTGTAGCCGTTGTTTTGAGGTTTATAATCGTTGGTGTAGACGAAAAGCATGTTTTTGGCTCGAGTCATGGCAACATACATCACGTCGAGGGTGTCGAGCATGGTTTTCTCCTCTTCTTTCTCGACAAGAGGCTCAAAACTTGTGCCGGCAAGCTTTTCTTTCGACAGCTTCAACAAGAAAGCATCAAGGTACGGAATATTCTTAGTATCTTGATAATCAGCGCATTTCAACCACATTTCGTTCTGAGTGAAACCTTTAGGCGACAACAGACTTGTGTCGGCGTATGGATACAAAACCACCTTGAATTCCAATCCTTTGGCCTTGTGTATCGTCATTATTTGCACGCAGTCGAGTTCGCCAGAGATCTGCACTGTCAGTTTGCTCTTTTTCTTCTCCCAAAATTCAAGAAAATCGCCTATACCGGTACTGTGATGGCATTGCCAATCGAAAACGACGTTCATGAAATACTGCAGAAACACGTCTTCCAACACATTGAAATTGTAGAATTCACAAATCTGGACGATTACATCGTATAATCCTCCCGTAAAGACGCGATTCATAACGTCTTTACACGATGTATTTGACTGATTCGTTGCATTCATATAAAATTCCGCCGCCTTCTGCGTCACAAGATTATCCTTATCAACTATCAAGAATAATGTGCTGATAATCAATTGTATTTTATCGGATGTCTGCAGCTGAACCGATTCCGCCGACAGCACCTCAACGCCGTGTGCAACCAGATAATTCGCGATATCAGTGCCGTCGTTGTTTGAACGCACCAGAATCGTAATATCTTTAAAATCAACGCCTTGCTCATTCAATTTCAAAATCTGCGCAAGCATCGACGCCTTGACCTTTTCCTTGTATTCCGCCCTCTTTATATCGCCGTGAAACACCTCAACGGAGACGAAACCTCCCGTTTTGTTCGGGTCGTAAATCTGTTCGGCATCGTTGTAAACGTCGGTAATAAATGGTTTTGAATTTTTAAAAACATCACCGACAAAACGGAAAAACGTGTTGTTGAACTTTATCACGTTTTTCGATGAACGATAGTTGGTGCCAAGCGTCATCTTCTGCGCCATGCTGACGAACAAAGTCTCGCAATTTTTGCCGAAAGCATTGTCGGGTTTACTGTAGATATTCGGAAGATTGATGATTTGCTCCACCTCGCCGCTGCGGAAACGGTAAATCGACTGCTTGGCATCGCCTACAATCAGATTCATGTTCTTGGAGGCCAGACTGTTATCAACCAACGGCAGGAAATTCTGCCATTGCAGCACCGAAGTGTCCTGAAACTCATCGATGAAATAATGCTTATACCTCTCGCCTATCCTCTCGTAAATGAAAGGCACAGAACAATCGCCCAAGATATCGGAAATGCGCTTGTTGAACTCCGAGATGTGAACCTGCGACGATTCAGCGATGTATTCACGAATCAATTCGAAAATATGATTGCGCAAAACGTAAAGATACAGGTCTTTTTCTATATCAGAAAAGATTAACTTCCTGGAATACAACGACTTATATTTAACAATCGCCTTGGCATACACTTCCACGATCGAATCATCCGAGACATGACTCTTGGTGTCTTTCCAACGTTTTTCGCCACTCAAAATCTTGTCAATGGTGGCTGTCGTGACAACACTTTTCTCCTCCGACATCTTGCGTTTCACCGACGGTAGTCCGGTTTTAGCCTTGCCGTTGTAATCGAGTTCTGTAATGCCACGTCTTGCCTCTTCCGACTCTATATCTTTGATAATCAACAACAAAGACTGTTTTAATTTCTCATTTTCCGAATGAACGTAATTCTTTATTTCTTTATACTTCGGCTCATCTATGTCGATGACACTCTTATAGTTTCCTTTACGGTAAGCGTCTTCCGAAATCAGTTTTCTGATATAATCTCCAATGAGCATTTTCACGTTCCACGACGTCTCTTCCGAAAGGTTAAACTCAACGAAATTCGACAAAATGGTGGTGATGAAGTCGTCTTTGCCAATCTCGTCGGAAATACGCTGAATTATCTCGTCAATCAAGTCGTCGTCATCCAGAATTACACTATACTGGCCTGGCAATTCCAGCTCTCGGGCAAACGTTCGCGACAGTCGCTGCACGAAGCTGTCGATGGTGCAAACCGCAAAGTCGCTGTAGTTATGCAACATCTTGACGTACAATCGTTTAGCATTCGCAGCAATCACATTTTCATCGACGCCGACAGCAGTCACAAGGTAATCGCGCATCTGTTTGACATCATCTTCTTCAGAACCTTCGCTGATACCCAACAAATACTTCAAAATCTTGGCTTTCATCTCGTTGGCGGCTTTATTTGTGAAAGTCACAGCCAAAATCTCGCGGTAAGCGTCTGATTTTTCACCTAAGCAAAGCGTAAGATATTCCTTCACTATGGTGAAGGTTTTGCCAGAGCCAGCCGAGGCTTTGTAAATCTTGAATGGTTTATTTGGTTGTTGGTTCATTGCCTGTCATATTTAGCCGTCTGCTCTTGTTTTTTCTGTTTAAAGTAAATATTTCCCTAATATTATCAAAACTTTGCGAGAACGACAGACCGATTCCCTGAGTGAAATCGGAATAGTTTTCGTAAGAGTAATAATAATAGTTATTCTTGATGTTTGTATGGTTATAAGCCTTGAGACTCAATCGTTTAGTCAATCGGAACGTCAAATCGACATCGCCCACGAGGTTGTTCGCGTCGCTGGCATCGTTTTTGTTTCCTCTGATCACGCCGAAGTTGCCTTCAATAGTCAGACGGTCGTCGAACAGCTGTGTCGAAAGTGCCACCTCAAGCTCCTCGTTGGTGAGCTGGTCGTCGGGCGTGTAGTTGATGCCGATGTCGAAATCCTTCGAAATCTGCGAGAGCCACGAGCTCAGCTGATTGGTGATAACGCTGTAGTATGAAGTGGTGCCGAAACGCGAGATGTTGCTGCCTGCGGTGTATGAAAACGAGCCTAACACCATGAGCGAAAGCACCTGCTGCGCCATCACAGCCTGGTTGGTGGTGTCGATGACCGAATACACAAGGTTTTTCGTATCTTCCTTGGCATTCGGCAGTTCAATGCCGAAGGTAATCGTAGGGTTCATCAGCTTGTCGGAAAGCCTGATGATACAGTCGACGTTGATGTTGTTGGTCAGCGCTGTGGAGTCGATGGCTGAGGTGCCAAGCGAGGTGAGCGACGACTTAGTCCTGTAAACACCCACGATATTGATATCGGCGTCTGTCGGGTCACCTGTCCAGCGAATAGTACCGCCCTCACGCAAGGTGAACTTACGCTTCACCATCTCAAGAGTGAAGTTGAACGTTCCGCTTGTTATCACATAGTCGCCTTTAAGCTCAAAGATGTTGGAATTCAAGCCGATATTGATGTTTCCGTTGCCCCTGGCATTGATGCTTCCCATGTTTTGCGGCAGGAAAATATTGACGACAGCGTCGGAGTTTCCTTCAACATTAAGATCCATAGTGAAATTCTTCTCCTCTTTCGTCACCACTGGGACGTATGTCTCAACAAGTGTATCCGCCACCACATTTTTCTTTACAAAGATAATAAAATCGTTATCCAAAGAACTGGTGCCTGACAGCGGGATATCAATAACGGTGCCGTCTTTCGTCAAAGCGTCGATTGTCATTTTAACATCATTGACAGGTCCTTTGATAGTCACGGTGCCATCAGCGACAGCTGTGCCATAGAAGCCTTTCGCTTGATATTCAGGGATGTTCAACGCAAGAAAATCTTCACAATCGATAGTCAAATCGAAGTTAAAATCTCTCAGATGATTGTGATTTATGGAGCCATTCACCCAAGCGGTGTTTCTCAAGCTGTCTCTAACTATTACATTATTAAATACAATTCTATTCTTCTCAATCTTAATGTCATCGTGAATTGTATAATATGTATTCAAATAATTAACATTACAACCCGCATACTTAAGCTGGATATCGCCAACCATCACAGGTTCTTTTATCGAGCCTCTGATGCTGAGATTTCCACTGGCAAAACCGTTCATCCTGCTGATAACCGAAGTGATGAACGGCGACACGGTCTCAAGTTTGAAATCATCGAAAAACATGTCAAACTTAAGATTGTCGCGTTTCTTTTTAGGATAATAAAAACCTATAAGTCCAACTGACTCATGCTGTTCCTTGCCGAAAGCACTGTTGTAGACTTCCATATTCACGAATACCGACTCGCTTGGCTCATACCATTTCGCGCTCGCGATAACATCGCCCACCTCCTGACCGTTGATATAAAAACCGTCAAGCTCAAGATCCGACGAGAACGACAAGTTTTCTTGCATGCCCGAAATACCGAAATCGCCATTGAGGATACCGTCAAAATCAAGATTGTTTCCTATTGTCACAAAGTCAAAATCAGAGGCATCCACGTTGTGGAACTCTACCAACAAGGTGTCGATATCGCGATTCGGATAAACGCCGTCGATTGAGATTCTTTGAGAGTCGGTGTACAGCGCCAGCTCATTGATTATTGTGCTATGTTTCTGAAAATCAATGCTACACTCAGGATTAAGAGTCCAGACGGTGTCATTCAAAATAAACTTCTCCGACATAATTGTCATCAAGCCGCCAGCATCCTCATGAGGTACAAATTCAGCATTAATCTTGGCTTTGTTATGGTCGTCTCTGTCATCGTCGTCCCAAGAAAGTGTAAAACCAGCCACGTCGTTGCTGAATTTCGACATAAGCATGACATTTTCAAGACTAATCGGGTCAGGGTTAGTGCTTGTAGTATCACGAATTATGATGTCGTCGACGGAAATTCTTGAGATAAACTCATCAAATCGTGCTGAGTTTCTGATATCTATGTTCTTGAATTTCAAGTTGTTAAACCAAATCTCAGGCGATTCAATCGTCGAACCGTGATATGAATAACCATCGGTATAAGTGGCGTTGATGGTGGTGCCGCTGCTGACATAAAGATTAGGCACGAAGAGCTTCGAGAGCGTCCTTGTGTCCTTGAAATTCATCGAGAGCGAGAACTCCTGCTTGTTTTTGTCAGGCACAGTGTTTCCGAACCATTCCGGCATATTGACATACCTCTTGGCGGTGTTTTTCATAGCATTGACAAAGGTCTTCGCGTTCACGATACCCGTCCCGTAGAAATCGAAAAAATCGCAGTCTATCGTCACATCCTTGATGCCATTCATCTCGCTGACATTAGCCTCAAAATCTTTCATCAGATACTCGTTTCCATTGAAATATCTAGTCTTCTTGATATCCAACCTTCCAGTGATATTGTCGATGTCGTTGCCGCTAAACTCAAGGTCGATATCCGACGAAAGAAGCATAATCGAGTCATTATCAAGGAGATTGAGATTGACGAGGTCGGCGTTTTCAATCTTTGCGAGGATGTTGTAACTCGGACGGTGTCCGTGAAGGTCAACCATGGTCGAAAGGTTCATGTCAAGATACTGATGATTGATATCAGTCAAAGCTATAAACCTTTGATTTTCAAAGTCTCCATGAATATTAAAATCTTCAAATTCGTTGCCTCCTATGTTCAATGTGGTGAAATGCAGGTCAGCCTCAAACTCGGTATCTTTCACCTCCAAGCCCTGACCGCCCATATCGAGTTCGAAGGTTGCTTCAGAAGACTCGCCCATACCAAGCAACTCATTGAGATTCAATTTATTAGCTTTAATAACAAACGAATAGGCCGACTCATCGGTGGTGTTAAGATAAACCTGAGCGTCGATGTCGCCCACATCAGTGATAAGGTTTAGTTGTGTCTTGAAATCTCTCGGATAGCCCTGATAACTTCCTGATAATGAATACATTCCGACGCCATTAAGCATCTCAGGAATAGGCACCGTCACCGACTTGGCAGGTATACCAAAATTCTTGGTGTCGTCGTACGATGAAACAAGTTCACGGATGGTGACATCGATGTAAGTATCCATAAAACCTGGCAATCCAGAGAATGTGACATCAGCGTCGATATGTGATTCCTCGCCGAAGCTAGCCACAAAATCGCTTACCGTGAAATCGCTCACGGTACCGTCGTAATAAGCTGTAAAGTCAAATTTATCGGGCATCTGGCGCATCACCCAAGCGAAATACTTCAAATCGCTGAGCAGCAATGTCGTAGGATGGATATCGCCTATCATCCTCACTGAATCGACGAATGAGAGGAAGCACTGCGGACGGTCGTATTCAAATCGGAGGTCGAGGTCGACATGCGACTCGTTAGTGCTAATCAAAAGATTATCAACGTTTAAGCTCTTGTTGCAATACAAAACATTACCGCTTAAGCTGTCGAGCGACAATCCGCATCTGTCTTTACCCTGAAGCCTTTTGACATCACCGAAAATCGAGTCATTTCTTATCTCAAGATTATCGAAATCGCCGTAAATACTGTCGATGTCGAGGTGAGCATAGTCCATGCTAAACTTCTCAGGCTTGTCTCTGTTTTGATTCCATAGGATAAAATGCCCGTTGTCGAGCGTCAGATTATCAACTCGCAAGCGGAAATCGGAGTCATTGTTATCTTTTTTATTCTTTTTTCCACCGCCAAGTTGCGCGATGACCTCCTTGACATTGATAGATTTTTCGCCTTCATACTTCACCAATCTTCCAAAAACATCCTTAAAATAAACATCTTTTATTCTGATGTCGTCGAAATTCATCGTAGGGCTGAATTTCGCGTTAAGCGTGCCTATCTCAAACATCGGGAAGCCTTCCAAGTCGTTGATTTGCACGTCTTCCATGCAAACCAGAAGCTTTTCGGTGACATAAAAAGTCCGGATTTTTACTTCGGTATTCAGTTTTTTCGACATCTCCCCTGCCAGCAAACGCGCGATCAGACTCTGCACGGTGATGTCGCGGAAAGCCGCCACAAGACTCGCCAGAAGAGCAAAAATTATCACAATGATAATTAATATGCCGTGTATAATCTTCTTTTTTGTACCTTTGCGCATTATTTTATAGCAATGGACGAATACATTTTAGCAATCGAATCATCCTGCGATGACACTTCCGCAGCAGTCCTCAGAGGCACGACAGTCTTATCGAATGTCATTGCTAATCAAGAGGTTCACCGCCAATATGGAGGTGTCATTCCGGAACTCGCCTCGCGCGCGCACCAGCAGAATATCATACCTGTTGTTGACGCCGCAATTAAGCAAGCAAATATACAAAAAAATCAAATACGCGCAATAGCTTTTACACGAGGACCCGGATTATTAGGTTCGTTGCTCGTAGGCACTTCATTTTCAAAGGCTTTCGCGCTCGCCATGGACATCCCGATGATTGAAATTAATCATACCAACGGCCATGTGTTGGCACTTTTCGCGCAGGAGCCAGACAATCCTACGCCGGTTCCGCAGTTTCCGTTCCTTTGCCTGACAGTGTCGGGCGGCCACACACAGATAATGAAGGTGAACGACTATTTCGACCTCGAAATTCTGGGCAAGACCATCGACGACGCTGCCGGCGAGGCTTTTGACAAAACGGCTAAAATAATGGGACTCGGCTACCCTGGAGGCCCGATAATCAATAAGTTAGCAAAAGAAGGCAACCCCGACGCATTCCAGTTCAGCAAGCCACACATCCCTGGCTACGATTACAGTTTCAGCGGGTTGAAGACGAGTTTCCTGTATTTCTTGAGAGACAAACTCAAGGAAAACGAGAATTTCATCGAGGAAAACAAAGCCGATTTGTGCGCTTCTATCCAGAAAGACATCATCGACACATTGATGAAGAAGCTCATCAAGGCGGCGAAAGACACGGGCATCCAACAAGTGGCTATAGCTGGCGGAGTATCAGCAAACACTGGACTTCAGGACGCAATGATAGCTGCCGGAAAGAAATATCATTGGGATGTATTCATCCCGAAGTTCAAATTCAGCACCGACAACGCCGCCATGATTGGCGTGGCAGGATATCTGAAATATAAACGCGGTGAATTTGGAAGTCAGGATATGACTCCGTATGCTAGAACTGCTACGCGGTAGTGTAGAGTTTAGAGTGTAGAGTTTAGAGTAGTTTTAAAGTTTAGAGTGTAGAGTTGAAAGTGTAAATTATTGAGTATGAATTGGGAATCGTTATTATCAGCAAAACGTGAGGCTCGCGCGCAGAGCGTCGCCGACATCAGAAACGAGTTTCAGAGAGATTACGACCGTATAATCTTCTCCAACATCTTCCACCGTCTGCAGAACAAGACGCAGGTGTTCGCCTTGCCGGGTGCCAAGCTCGTGCATAACCGATTGACACACAGCCTCGAAGTGGCCAGCGTGGGGCGTTCAATCGCGCGCAAGGTGTCGAAATTCCTCATCGAGAAGTACGGTCCCGATTTCCATGATGTCATCTACGACATCGACACAATCGTTTCAACGGCATGTCTCGCCCACGACCTCGGCAACCCGCCTTTCGGACATTCAGGCGAGGAGACCATGAGCAGCTATTTCAAGTTCGGTGATGGCAAGAAACTCGAGAGCCAAATCCCTGAGAATCAATGGTCTGACCTCATCTCGTTTGAAGGCAACGCCAACGCTTTCCGTCAGCTCACGCATCAGTTTGCAGGCCGTCGTGAAGGCGGTTTGTCGCTGACCTACGCTTCGCTTGCCACCTTGATAAAATATCCGTATCCGTCGTTCGATAAAGGCAACCGCAAGAAATATAACGTCTTCAACAGTGAGATCGAGCAATTCGAGAAGGTCATGGAAGGCTGCGGCATCCCACGTCTCGACGACAAGCGCCCAATCTACGCCCGTCATCCCCTTTCATATATGATGGAGGCCGCCGACGACATCTGCTACCTCATCCTCGACATGGAAGACGCCCACAAACGCGGCATCATCCAGACTACCGACATCGACAAACATTTCACGGCGTTTTTCAGCGAGGAAAGACCCGAAGAGGCTTGGTTTTTCGAGCGTCGCGAGCAGGTGTTCAAGACCGTCACCGACTCCAACGAACGCATGGCGTTTTTGCGTGCCACCGTCATCAACAAATTGGTTGACTGCGTGTCGAGAGTGTTCATCGAGAACTACGACGACATCATGGCCGGGACGTTCAAAAACAGCCTCATCTCGCATCTGCCTAAGCTCGAAAACGACGCTCTCGAAGGCTGCAGAAGTTTCTCAGTACCAAACATTTACAAGCATCCATCGGTAGTAAAGATTGAAGTCACCGGCTACAACATCATAGGCAGTCTGATGAACGAGTTCATGGACGCGGTTTTGCAACCCGACAGCGGCTATCACAAACGCCTGATGTCGATCATCCCCGACCAGTTCAAGACCGAAAAAGACGACCTGTATTCAAAGATTCAAGTCGTCCTCGACTACATCTCCAACATGACTGACCTTTACGCGGTGCAGCTTTACAAGGACTTGAGGGGAATAGAGTAATTATTTCTTCTCTCCAAGCAGCACCCCGCTCACCATCCAGTGCGAGAAGCTGCCGCCTTCGTCAGCGCCTTGCGGGATGGCGACAGTGATGGTGTGATGGCCTGGTTTTAAATCACTTAGGTCGAAACAAACAGGATTTGTGGCAGTGCCTGGACACCAGCCCGAACGCGACAAATCGGACGACGACACGCCGTTCCAGAAGTTGCCCGAGACTGGATTAAACTCACGGTAAGTCGCACAGTCACAACGCCATGGAGTGTATTTGAACACCTTCTCGCCATCCACGATGATGGTGTTTTCCTTAGGGTTGAACTCGTCGCCTCCACCCCAGCCGCCATGGCCTGTGGTAATATATCTAAGTCGCAGATTCTCAACCCCTTCAGGTACGTCAAACTCAACAGTGAGGCTGTCGGTCTGGAACAAACGGCCGTAGTTTTGCCCCGACATCTCCATCACGTTGCAAGTGTTGAACAAAGGCAGGCTCCACCGGCTGTTATGCGACGCGTCGCCATCATAATCATTCGGATAGGCCACCAAATCGAGCGACACCTTATGTCCGCCGCCATCGTAGTTCCCGATGAAAGCGCCAATAATCACATCGCCCGAGAGGCGGTCGGAAAGCTCCGTGACCTCCATCTTGTAATATGCCTCGTCCTCCCATTCCAAACCGTCGATTTTCACCTTGTCGTTGAAATGATTCACGCCAAAAGGAGTGAAAAACCTCACCAGCTCGACAATCGGCAGATAATCGTCTTCAATACGAATTCCCTGATACTTCTTGCCATTCTTGTCATACACCACAGGTATGGTTTCAATGCTGTCGATTAACGCGTTAGCCATCGAAAGCTTTCGGTCGGTAGGGATAACAAAGACAGAGCCGGAGCGGTCGTAAGCGTCGCCATTCGATCTTTGACGAAGCTCCACAAAAAGCTGGTAATGCTCAGGCAGCGTTGGCAGTTCCATACGCTTCACGATGATGGTGCCCCACGAATAATGCAGCACCGTGTCGAAAGGAATCGAACCCTCGTATTTGTCCATTTTCACAAAATGAATCTGCTCGTCAGCAAAAACATGCGTACGCAGAATCAGCTTTTCTTTGTTTATCTGATTCAACTCCTTCCCCGTCTTCCTAACTCCCAAATTCTCCGGAATAATCCCCTTCTTATCCTTCTTATCAATCTTATCCTTCTTAATCGTCTTCAAATCCATGATGCGGTTTCCGTTTATCGCCTGCCGCACCATCACTCCCTTCAGATATCCACGCGAGGTGACCGGCGACGCGTCGTAGCCCAGACTCTCGGTCATCCAAACCTCAATAGTATTTGAATTTATCGAAGTCTTATATTTTTTACATTTATAGCCAAGAAGCTTCTCCTCGCCCACTTCACGAAACTCTATATCGCTGTCTTTCAATGAGTAAGCGTAAAAATACGATTCAGCCTCACTGTATCTCATCTGAAAATAAGCCGAATCGGTGGTATAATCGACGTAAGTGATGTCGGTGGAAACGCCATCAATCAAATAACCATCAAAATTTCTTATATCATTGATTTTCAATTGGTTTTTATATCTCAAAACCTCACGGAAAGTAGTGTCGCCGCTATCCGAGCCGAGCATATATGATTGATAAACAAGACGTTGCTGTGCCGAAGCCGTCAATGTGGCAAAAACGAATCCTAATATTAATAATGTGTTCTTCATAGTTAAAAATTTTTGCAAATATAAAAATATTCACATAATTTTGCAAAATAAATTGAATATTAAATATTTAAAATATGAAAAAATTTCTCCTTCCTATCGCATTGATTCTGATGGTATTTCAGTCATGCGGCGACGCTCCGAAGCAGGATGCCCCGGCGCGCGAGAACATCAAACTTGAGTCAGACATACTAACGCCTGAGGTGCTGTGGACCATGGGACGCATTGGCGAATTCTCGGTCGCGCCCGACAACAAATATGTCGTTTACAACGTCACCGACTATTCCGTTGAGGAAAACAAAGGATTCTCAAGGATTTACATCATGGATGCCGACGGCAAGAACCTGAAATGCCTCACCAACGGCACCACCAGCGACTACAGCCCAGTCTTCACCCCTTCGGGTAAGATCGCTTTCATGTCAGCGGCAAGCGGCGACATGCAGCTCTGGGAGATGGATGTTTTAGGCAGCAACCGCAAGCAACTCACTGATATTCAAGATGGTATAACTGGATTTAAGTTCAGTCCTGACGGCAAACACCTTGTTTATTCAGCCGAGGTGAAGATGAAAGACCAGGTCGTCGACATCTACCCTGACCTTCCGCTGTCGTCGGGAAGAATCAACAACGATTTGATGTACCGCCATTGGGATCAATGGGTTGACACCTACAGTCATCTATTCATTGCAAACTTGGATAACAACATGATTACCAACGGATTAGACATCCTTCAAGGAGAACCTTGGGAGTCACCGGTGAGACCATGGGGCGGCATGGAACAGGTGTCGTGGACTGAAGACAACAACGCGGTGCTTTACTGCTGCCGCAAGAAGGTCGGAAAAGAATACGCAACATCAACAAACACTGACATTTACAGATACGATATCGCATCTGGTCTGACAGCCAACCTCACCGAAGGCATGATGGGCTACGACCTCAACATCAGCGTGGCTCCGACAGGCAATAAAATGGCTTGGGAAAGCATGGAACGCGACGGCTATGAGGCTGATAAACAACGACTTTTCGTGATGGATATGAAGACCGGCGAGAAGACCGACTACAGCATCGGCTTCGACCAGAACTCAACAAGCCTTACATGGTCGGGCGACGCCTCTAAGATTTATTTCATCAGCGACATTCACGCCACCGATCAGATTTACGAGTTGAGTCTGAACTCAGGCAGCATCCGCAAGATCACCAACGGAACGCATAACTTCGTGTCGTTGGCGGTGGCTGGCGACAAGCTCATTGCCGGACAGCAGTCGATGAGTCACCCTACTGAGCTTTATTCTGTCGACCCAAAGACAGGCGCATTCACTCAGATTACACACGTTAACGATAACATTTTCAAGCAGTTGACAACAGCTGAGGTCGAAGAGAGATGGATTCCGACCACCGACGGCAAACGCATGCTCACCTGGGTCATTTATCCTCCGCATTTCGACAAAAACAAGAAATATCCTACCCTTCTCTATTGCGAAGGCGGTCCACAAAGCACAGTGAGCCAGTTCTGGTCATATCGCTGGAACTTCCAGATGATGGCTGCCAACGGCTACATCGTCGTGGCTCCTAACAGACGCGGTTTGCCGGGCTTCGGTCAGGAGTGGAACGAGGAAATCAGCGGCGACTACGGCGGACAGTGCATGAGAGACTATCTCTCGGCCATCGACGCCTTGGCAAAAGAACCTTACGTTGACGAAGACCGACTCGGTGCTGTCGGTGCCAGTTTCGGCGGCTTCTCGGTGTTCTGGCTCGCAGGTCATCACGACGGACGTTTCAAGGCTTTGATTGCCCACGACGGCATGTTTAACCTTGACGCTCAATATCTTGAGACAGAAGAGATGTGGTTTGTGAACTGGGATCTCGGCGGACCATATTGGGACAAGGAAAACCCTGTGGTGCAGTGGTCATACGCCAACTCACCGCATTTGTTTGTCGACAAATGGACTGCTCCAATCATGGTCATCCATGGCGGATTGGACTACAGAATCTGCTTCACCCAAGGCATGCAGGCCTACAACGCAGCTGTTTTGCGCGGCATCCCTGCGGAGTTCCTCTACTTCCCTGATGAGAACCACTGGGTTTTGAAGCCGCAGAACGGAATCTTGTGGCAGAGACGATTCAAGAATTGGCTTGACACCTATCTCAAGTAAACCGTCGACAAGAGGACAAAAAAAATAACGTCGTGCTGCAGCGCGACGTTATTTTTTTGATGTTCAAGTACCAATTAGTTTTCTTTCTTCTTATTGAGAACTTCTTTGATACGAGCTTTCTTTCCACGGAGACCTCTGAGGTAGTAGATTCTTGCTCTGCGAACTGCACCCTGTTTGTTGACTTCAATGCTGTCAATCATTGGGTCAGCGATAGGGAAGATTCTTTCAACACCGATGTTGTTAGAGATCTTTCTCACTGTGAAGGTAGCACGTTTGCCTTCGCCTGTACGCTGCAACACAACACCCTGGAATTTCTGCAAACGTTCCTTGTTTCCTTCAACAATTTTATAAGTAACGGTGATGGTGTCACCTGACTTGAACTGTGGAAAATCTTTTACTTGTACTTGATCTTCAACGAATTGGATTAACGCGTTTTTCATTTCTGTTGTATTTTTTATTCTATTTTTTATCCTCTAAAAAAGCATGCAAAAATACAAAATTTTTGAATACCAACAACATTTTTTTTATTTTTTTATTTTTTCGTACATCTCGGGACGGCGAATCTTCGTTCTTTCCAGTGCCTGCTGGTATTTCCAATCGTCGATAATCTTGTCGTTACCCGACAGAAGCACTTCCGGAACCTCCCATCCTTTGTATTCGCGAGGCCTTGTATACACCGGCGGCGACACCAATCCGTCCTGAAAGGAGTCGGAAAGTGCCGAAGTTTCATCGCTTAAAGCGCCTGGAATCAAGCGCACGAGGCTGTCGGTCAACACCGCCGCGGCAAGCTCACCACCCGAAAGCACATAGTCGCCAATCGAGATTTCTTTTGTCACAAGATGCTCCCTGATTCGCTCGTCGATGCCTTTGTAATGACCGCAAAGCATGATAAGATTCTCATTCAAAGATAATTGATTTACAACAGGTTGCGTCAACAATTCCCCATCAGGACTCATGTAAATGACCTCATCGTAGTCGCGTTCCGATTTCAGCTTTGAGATGCAGTTGTCGACAGGCTCAATCATCATCACCATGCCGGCACCCGCCGAAAACGGGTAGTCGTCGACGCGTTTGTGCTTGTCGTTGCTGTAATCGCGTAGGTTGTGAAGATGAATGTCAACCAGTCCCTTGTTGATGGCTCGCTTAACTATCGATTCGGTGAACGGGCCGTCGAACATTTCAGGAAATATTGTGATAATATCTATTCTCATGACTTGATTTTTCGCTACAAAAGTATAAAAAAAAACGATACGGATTCTTATTATATTAATTAAGGTGCTGTAAAAACAGCCATATCTCACAGTTAATCTCTTGATTATCAACCAACAAAAAATTATTTAAAAATTTTGTTCAACGTATGAAAAAAAGATGTAATTTTGCAACGCTTTTGAGAAATCAAAAAGCAGACCCTTGCCCAGGTGGTGAAATTGGTAGACACGCTACTTTGAGGGGGTAGTGACGATTGCGTCGTGCAAGTTCGACTCTTGTCCTGGGCACCAAAAGTTCCACCCGAAGCCCATGTGGTGAAATTGGTAAACACGCTACATTCAGGGTGTAGTGAGCGGACGCTCTTGGAAGTTCGAGTCTTCTCATGGGCACAAGATATAAAAAAAGAACCGGTCAAACGATCGGTTCTTTTTTTTGTTACAACGAACGTTGTCGCACCACTTCGAACGTCACAATGCCGGTGGCGACGCTGACGTTGAGCGAATCGATGTCGCCAGGCATCGGGATAACCAAATGATTATCAACACGTTTTAGATAAGCCTCGCTGATGCCGTCTTCCTCCGATCCCATCATGATGGCGATAGGTCCGGTGAGGTCGGCCTGCCAGATAGTCTGCCTGCCTTTCTCTGAAAACGCTATCACTTTCAAGCCGCTCGCCTTCAGGAAATCGATAGTGTCTTTGATATTCTCGACGCGGCACACATTAATTAATGATAATGCTCCGGCGGAGGTCTTCATCGCGTCGCCGTTGATGAGGGCACTGCCACGCGACGGTATGACGATGGCGTCGACGCCGGCGGCGTAGCATGTGCGGGCGATGGCTCCGAAGTTGCGCACATCTGTGACACGGTCGAGGATGACGACAAAAGGCATGCGGCCTTCGTCGTATACCATAGGGATTACATTTTCGATGGTCTGATACGAAATAGGGCAAACGAAAGCCACTATTCCCTGATGGTTTTTCCGCGTAAGACGGTTCAGTTTCTCAATCGGGACGAACTGCACCGGGACCTCATGCTCGCGGGCGTATTTCACTATCTCGGAGATCTGCGGCGAACGCAGTCCCGACTGCACAAAAACCTTCTCCAGTTCCTTCCCCGCCTTGATGACTTCCTCGACGGGATGAACGCCAAAGACCATGTTATCGTCTTCTTTTTTGTTAAAATTATTCATATTTCAGATATATTTCCGTCATTTCGACTGAATCCTTAAGGCGGAAGGGAGAAACCTCCGCTTCGGTCGGAATGACAAAACAAAAATACATTTTTTTTGATTATCATTTAAAAATTTCGTAAATTTGCGGTGTTTATTTTGAAAATGCAGGTTTGAAACATGAAAAATAATAAATTTTTATTTTTAATTATAACATTGATATTCATATCATTAGGATTGAGGACCAATGCCCAGGTCAAATCGCCGGAACCGATTTCAGGATTTCCTTTGACAAAAAAAATAATCCAAAACCATCTTATTTATCCGCAGAGCGCCCTTGAGCAGAAAAAAGGCGGTAAAATCACAGTGTTTTATGATGTTGACAAAGACGGAAACGCCACAAATTACAGGATTGAGAAGAGCTTCGACGACGAATGTGCCGCGGAAGCCATACGACTGGTTAAGATGATTGAGTGGAATCCGGCCATAAGCCAAGGAAAAGCAGTGGATTTCAACGATTATTATGTTGTGGAGTTCTCGCCAAAGAGCTACAAGAAAAACGAGGAGAAAAACCCTCGGACTATGCTGCCAGAGCAAGAATATCCCGCACAGAAAAGCAATAAAATCTATGAAATAAAGGAGTTGTTCCAGTCACCTCTGCCCTATTTCGCCAACCCGCAGGTGACTTTAGCAGGCTTCCTTCGCACGAATCTGGTTTATCCCGACCAGGCGAAACAGTTTGAGATTCAAGGCACTGTGAAGCTTAAGTTCGTAGTTGAGACCGACGGCAGAGCATCGAACATCGTTGTTGAAAACAGCGTTGGCGGCGGTTGTGACAACGAGGCTATCCGATTGATACAGAGCTTGGTATGGACTCCGGGAGTGAAAAACGACAGTCTGGTGAGGACGAGGATGTCGCAGGAGATAACATTCCAGATTGGAGAGCGGAATTACTATGACGGAAACAACTATTGATTATAAACCAATAAATTTTTAAAATATGAAAAAAGTATTTTTACCTTTGATTGCGATGCTGCTTTCAGTGAATGTGGCATTTGCGCAAGATGATGCTCCGGCATCTCCTTGGACTCATGGCGGAAACGTCGGTTTCAACATGGCTCAGAGCCATTTCGACAACTGGGCACCGGGCGGACAGGACAACGTCAACTTCCTCGGTTTTTTAAAGTATGACTGCAACTACAAGAACGGCAACCACAAATGGGACAACGGTCTGGATCTTCAGCTCGGCTACAGCTATTACGACCTCGATCAAAAGCCCATAAAGACTGACGACCGCATCTTCTTCAGCTCACTTTACGGATACAACATCCACAAAGACAAATGGTTTGTTACAGCCAACCTGACATTCCAGAGCCAGTTTACCAACGGCTACAACTACGCTGCCGACAGCACCAACCGCATCTCAGGCATCATGAATCCAGGATATGTGACACTCGGTCTCGGTATCCAGTGGGTGCCAAACGAACATTTCAAAGTCAACATCGCCCCTGTCACGGGCCGTATGACCATCGTCAACGACCAGAGATTGGCTGACGCCGGCGCTTTTGGCGTGAAGAAAGCTGAATATGAATATCAGGAAGACGCTAACGGCGAGTATTATGAGGATGCTGAAGGCAATTATTTGCCATACGAGGCATACACCGACACTGTTCCTGTGGTTCGTTACAATTACAACAGAGTTAAGAAAGGCGAAAACATCCGTTGGGAACTCGGTGCGCAGATCACCGCTGAGTTCAACTACGAGATTATGAAGAACGTGACCTTCTCATCGAAGCTCATCGCTTTCTACGATTATCTCAACGACGGCACCAACGTTCTTGGCGAGAGCTACACCTGCCCTGTCGACTTTGACTGGGACAACGCCTTGATTATGAAGATCAACGACTGGTTAACATGCAACCTCACCGCGCGTTTGGTCTACGACGAGGACATCATGCCACTCAGCACCTACGAAGGTACCACCTTCCGTCAGTTCAAGGAAGTGTTGAGCCTCGGCATCTCATACAAGATTCCGTGATAAATGAAAAAGATAGGATTATTGTCGGACACACACGGATGGCTTAATCCTGCGGTTTTTGAGTTTTTCAAAGACTGCGACGAGATATGGCACGTCGGCGACATCGGTTCCACCGATGTCGCCGACGCTTTGTCTGCCTTCAAGCCTTTGAGGGCGGTTTACGGCAACGTCGACGACCAGAAGATACGCCTGATGTTTCCGAAAATCAACATCTTCACCGTCGAGAACGTGAAGGTGATGATGACGCACATCGGAGGTTACCCGAGCCGTTACGAGCCAGGCATTAAAGAACTGATAATCAAAGAGAAACCTAATATTTTCATCAGCGGACACTCACATATCCTGAAGGTGATGAACGACCATAGCCTCGGATTGCTCCACATCAACCCGGGAGCAGCCGGAAACAGCGGATTTCACAAGGTCATCACGATGGTGAGATTCCAGATTGATGGAAGCGAAATCAAGAAAATGGAAGTTTACGAGAAAGTTAGAAGTTAGTTAGTCAATTAACCGTTTGGTCATAAATAACTGAACAACTTCATCTCAGCCTGTCGACTGATTTCAGAAGGTCGATATCTTTTTTAATGCCACGGATAGCGAGGATTTCGAGTATGAGATTGACAAGCGGAATCACCATGCCGAAGAAATAAGCGACATAAAGTTGATACTCATCGCCTTCAACAGTAGCTATAATCTTTTGAATATCAGCTTCATAATAAAGGAATATCAATCCGATGAAGATGATGTTCACAAGCATCGTCAGTCGGCAAAGACGCACTTGCAATTCACGTTTTTTATATAGGAAAATAGTTACGAGAGGTGCCAATGTCATCAAAATTGTCAAAACTACGAGTGGCCAAGTATAAGCTGTTGATAATGATATAGTTTCAATTGGTTGTTGTATACCAAAAATGGTGAATTTCATTACTGTGGTGCCATCGTTGAACGATGCCAGAGGCATAAAAAACAGCAAAGCAGTAATAATCACTGATAAAAGCATGAAAATGGTCTGTCTTCTTTGAATCATATCTAAAATTTTTTGCAAAATTAACAAAAAAATTGGTTGTATGAAAAAAAATTGTATATTTGCAACGTCAAAAGAACAATAGACAACCAGCTTTTGTTCGATAAAGCAAACAATTCTGTTTCGCAAAATAATCAGATAAGTTTTTGAAATTCAGTCTAATAATTGACTTTTTATGTACGATATTTTTGAACTAAACGACAAGTCCATTGCTGAGCTCAAGGAGATTGCGTTGAAGCTTGGAGTGGAGAACGTCAGCGTGCCAAAGGAGAACCTTGTGTACAGCATCATCGAGAAACAGTCTGCGCCGCAGGAAACTCCAGCAGTTGTTGAGAAGCCCAAAGGCAGACCAGGAAGAAAGAAGAAGGTTGATGTTGAAGCTGAAGCTAAGGTTGAGGCACCGGCTGAACCAGTGAAACCTATTGAAAATGAGGCAGTTGCAGAAGCCCCGAAACGCGGCAGACGTCCAAGAATCGGCAAGCGTCCGGATGTGATAAAGACCACATTCGAGAACCTTGGCGAGGACGGCGACAAACCGCGTCATGTATCGTATCCTAAGCCGAAACCGGCGGTGGTCGACGTGGCAAACGAGATACTCAACGAGAGCAACGAGGAAGAGGCGGAGATTCCAGAGGTTGTGCCGGTTGAACACGACGTGCCGATGTTTGAGGAAAAACAGGCCGTTTACGAGGTTCGTCCGCAGCATCATCAGGAAGAGCAGCAACAGCCGGCGCCGATGCGTCACGAAGAGATGATTTCGGAGTTTGACGGCGTGGTGCAAGCCGAGGGCGTGCTTGAAATCATGCCCGACGGCTACGGATTCCTGCGTTCGGCCGACTATAACTATTTGAATTCACCTGACGACATCTACGTCTCCCAGTCACAGATAAAACTGTTCGGCTTGAAGACCGGCGACACCATTCTCGGCATGATTCGTCCGCCAAAGAACGGCGAGAAATATTTCCCGTTAGTGAAGGTCGACAAAATCAACGGACGCAACCCAGACGAGGTGCGCGACCGTATCCCGTTCGACTTCCTCACACCTTTGTTCCCGGATGAGAAATTCAAGCTCACAGGACATCAGGGAGGCACAGTGTCGACACGTATCATGGATCTCTTCGCCCCTATCGGCAAAGGTCAACGTGGATTGATTGTGGCACAGCCTAAGACAGGTAAGACAGTGTTGCTAAAGGAAGTGGCAAACGCCATCGCGGCAAACCACCCTGAGGTATACCTTATTATATTGTTGATCGACGAGCGTCCTGAGGAGGTCACCGACATGGCACGCAGCGTGAAAGCGGAGGTTATCTCATCGACATTCGACGAGCCGGCCGACAAACACGTGAAGATTGCGAACATAGTTCTAGAGAAGGCAAAACGCTTGACAGAATGCGGTCACGACGTGGTGATTCTGCTTGACTCCATCACCAGATTGGCTCGTGCCTACAACACCGTGTCACCGGCATCGGGTAAGGTGCTTTCGGGCGGTGTCGAGGCCAACGCTTTGCAGAAGCCGAAACGTTTCTTCGGTGCGGCACGTAACATCGAAGGCGGCGGCTCACTCACGATTTTGGCTACAGCTTTGATTGACACAGGTTCAAAGATGGACGAGGTCATCTTCGAGGAATTCAAAGGCACCGGCAACATGGAGCTCCAGCTCGACCGCCGTCTCTCGAACAAGCGCATCTACCCTGCTATCGACATCGTGGCATCAGGTACACGTCGCGACGACTTGTTGGTCGACGAGCGCACTTTGGCACGCGTCTGGGCGCTGCGTAACCATTTCGCCGACATGACACCTGTGGAGGCGATGGAATTCTTGAAAGACAGAATATCGAAGACAGTTTCGAACGAGGAATTTTTGGCTACAATAGACAAATAATATGCTAAGCCAAACGATACGAAAGACTAGGATGTACTCGGGGATCACCCAAGTGGAGATGGCTAAGATGCTCTTCATGTCGGAGACTAAATACTGCAGAAAAGAGAACGGCAGGGCGAAAATAAGCCGACAGGAAGCTGTAAAAATGGCCAAAATACTTGAGCTCAACGAGAACGCCATCTTGAAATATTGGATGGCCGACCATCTTTATGAGTTGATGAAAGACGACAAAGAGCTTGTGTATGAAGCACTTAAGATTGTTGAATCGAACTTCGACAACTTCGAGGAGTGCGTCAAGATGCCGTCGAAAAACAACAGTTACAGCACTTTGGAAGAACGTTTAAAACGAAGAAAAAAGAAATAAAAGTTATTGATTATGACAATTTATCTTTTTCTAAAGCTTTTAGGATGCCTTGCTCTCCTCATGTACGGCATGAAGATGATGAGTGAGGGTCTGCAGAAACTCAGCGGCGGTCATCTCCGCAACATCATGGGAACCATGACGAAAAACCGTTTCACGGGACTGCTCACAGGCGTTTTCGTGACCGCAGCGGTGCAGTCGTCAACGGCAACGACAGTTATGACTGTCAGTTTCGTCAATGCAGGTCTTCTCACCTTGGCGCAGGCTATCTCGGTGATCATGGGAGCCAACATCGGAACTACAGTGACGGCATGGATCATGTCGGTCTTCGGGTTCCAGATTAATATGAGCAACGTGGTGTTCCCATTCTTCGCCTTAGCTATCATACTTATTTTCCAGAAGAAAGCTTCAGGTAAGTCGTTCGGCGAGTTCATCTTCGGTTTCTCATTTATGTTCCTCGGTCTCGCCACCCTGCGTGAAAACGCCATGGCGATGGACCTCGCAGGCAACGAAAGCATAATCAATTTCTTCGCAAGCACAGGCCATTGGGGATTTTTAACCACTCTGCTTTATCTTTTGATTGGTAGCATCCTAACCATGTGCGTGCAGTCGTCGGCCGCCATCATGGCCATCACGTTGATTCTCTGTTCCAGCGGCGTTTTGCCTATTTATCAAGGCATTGCGCTCGTCATGGGCGAAAATATCGGTACCACAGTGACATCGAACATCGCCGCTTTGAGCGCTTCGACAAACGCACGTCGGGCAGCTTTGGCACACATGGTTTTCAACGTGTTCGGCGTGATTTGGGTGCTGATAATATTCCGACCATTTATCAATATGGTATGCAGGTTTGTCGGTTTCGACCCCGACTTTGTGCCTGAGACGGAAGCCGACATCGCCGACGCGCAGGTAAGAGTAACATATGCGCTATCAGCGTTCCACACGGCGTTCAACATTTGTAACGTATTGATTCTTATATGGTTTATCAAACCTATTGAGAAACTCGTATGCCGCATCATCAAGCAGAAGGAAGAAGACGAGGAAGGTAAGCTCAAATTCATATCCGGAGGACTTCTTTCAACAGCTGAGCTATCGATTTTTGAGGCTCAGAAGGAGATTAGCCTCTTCTCGACCCGCACCAATAAGATGTTCAACTTCATACCGAGGTTGCTGTTTGAGACTAAAAACGACGAGGATTTCAGCAAGCTTTTCGCAAGAATTGAGAAATATGAGCAGATTTCCGACCACATGGAGATTGAGATTGCAAATTATCTCAACAAGGTGACTGAAGGCCGTTTGAGTCCTGAAAGTAAGACCAAAATACGTTATATGCTCCGCGAAGTCGGTGAGCTTGAGAGTATTGGCGACAGCTGCTATAACCTGGCACGCACCATCAATCAGAAGCACATGAAGAATGAGCATTTCACCGATATTCAGAAGGAACACATCCGCTATATGTTTGAGCTTTGTAACAAAGCTTTGGCTCACATGCAGAAAGTTCTTGACGACACCCAAGGCATTGTCGACCTTAACGAGTCGTTGAACATTGAAAATGAGATCAACAACTATCGTACTCAGCTTAAGGAGTCGAATGTCAACGACATCAATGAGCATCTTTACAACTATCAGGCGGGCATCCAGTATATGGATATCATCAGTGAATGTGAGAAGTTAGGAGATTACGTCATCAACGTTGTTGAGGCTCATGCCCACAAGAAGCTGACAGCATAAAAAAAACGGCTGATTTTCAATCAGCCGTTTTTTTATCTTCCTGTTAAATCATGATATCTACGTCGCGCTGACGCATATGTTATCATGCGGTCGGTGATTGCGTTTTGTGCTTGCAGCAGCAATGCATTTGCCTCAAGGACATCGGTCACGGTGTTGATTCCGGCACGGTAGTTAAGCTCAGCCACGCGATAATTTTCCAGTGCCATATCGAGTGCCGATTTGTCGGATTGCAGCAAAGCCTCAGCCTCATTCATCTGGTTGTAAGCTTGTTTCTCTTGCAGCGACATCTTTTCTGTGAGGTCTTTTTGCATAAGTTCGTATTCTTCAATCTTCAGGTTATGCTCTTTGATTTTGTGAGATGTCTCCCACCATTTCATGATAGGCACCTGAACACTCGCGAAGAAAATGGCATTGCCTTTGTAATTCTTTACCAGGTTGCCATATGAAACAGTGGCACCGACTCCGATTTGTGGCAGCGCCTCTCCTCTTGAAAGCCTCTTGTAAAACACTTCTGCGTCGATTTGGAGCTGCAACAGCCTAAGCTCAGGACGTTCAAAGCCATCATTCTCAGTGAAGACACCAGAATGATTGATATCATCGTCAAGATGCAGACCTTCTTCAGGATATTCGATTCCAATCTCCTGACACAACAGCTGTGAGGCAAGCACTATGCCATTGTTAAGCTGCAGTTGCAACGCTTTGAATTTGTTACGTTCAAGGGCTACTCGCAACTTGTCGTTTTTTGTGACAAGACCAGCTTTATAAGCCACATCAGCCACATGGTCGAGAGAATCGATTAATGCCAAAGCTGATTCCAGCGTCGCCACTTTTGACTTCAGACCAACCACAAGATAGTATGTGGACTCAATGCTTTCGAGCATGTCGCGTTCCGACACTTGTGCTTTTAGCTCTGCCGCTTCAACTCCTAATTTTGCCAGCTTGTTGCCGTTTCTGACACGCCCGCCGGCATATATTGGCTGAATCGCTGTAGCGCTGATGGAGTGTCCTTTCTTCATCAACTCAATCTCTGTAGGGATACCAGCACCGTCTTCATTTAACACTTCAATGATAGCTTGAAGAATCTCTCCAAACTCATCATGCATGTCGTCTACACCATATTTTATAAGTGGATTAACCGCGTAATATGCCAAATAACCTGCGCTGACCTGTGGGAAATATTTGGTAAAGACCTGTTTCTTAACCTGCTTCGCCTTCTCTATTTCGATTTGACTAGTCTTGAACTGGGCGTTATTAGCTTTCGCCAAGGCAAAACATGAATCAAGAGTAAGGACATCGGCCTTTTGAGCATTCATTCCAAATGCCAAAACTGCCATAAACACTATCAAAATATACTTTTTCATAACTTTCAAATCTAAAGTCTAAGGTCTAACGACTAATGTCTGTATTTCTCTTTTCATTGCGTTCATCGCGTTTGTCGAGTCTCTTCAAGAATCTCAAGTTGATTCTGTTAAAGAACTTCTTGTCACGTTCACCTGCGTCAAAAGCGAGGCAGTAAGCCACAGGAAGCACTGTCACGACAAGCGGGAATGTGAGGATTGTGCCGAAGCATATCACCACGCCCATAGGCTCCCAGAGCAACGTCTTTGCGAGAATCATAGGGATAACACCGAGAGCCGTCGTCGCTGAAGTCAGGAAGATAGGTCTCATACGGCGCAGACCCGCTTCGTAAGCGGCCTGATGTACAGGGATATGTTCTTTATCACGCAATTCACCAGCATAGTCGTACATGATAATGGCATTACGCACGATGATACCGATAAGTGAGATGACACCCAACATTGCTGTCACCGACATGTCGAGACCGAACATCCATAGTCCGAATGTGGCACCGAAGATGCAAAGCACTGACACAGAAAGTGAAAGTATTGAAATGCCGATCTTGGCATAGTGGATAATAAGCACCACAAACATCACCACGATAGCTGCGAGAATAGCCATCAGCAACGAAGGCATAGTCTCATTTGTCACAGCCATTGAGCCTCCTTTATCAATAATGACACTGTCAGGAATGTCAAGATGATAATCAATGTATTCGTCAATCTTTCCGAACTCATTAAGCTGTCCGGCACCAGGCACAACGTCGGCAGCCACAGTGATACATTTCATACCGTTACGATGAGGCATGTTGGTATGTTTGAACATCGGTGTCAGAGTTGCGACCTGACGCAGTGGCACCCATTCACCAGGTTTTGCAGTTGGAATCAACATATCACCAAGGCCTTCATAATCAATATCATGAACACCTTCGGTATATACCGTGGTATGGAGGTTATAGCTGCCTTCCCATAACGACACGATGCTACTTCCTGTCAAAGAACCTGCAAGATATACCGACAACGTTGACTGTGTCACGCCGAGACGTGTGGCTTCTTCAGCATCAAGCACGACCTGAATGAATTCTTCCGATTCATCAAAATCAGAGTGGACATAGAACAGGTTCGGGTCTTTTCTCATGAATGTCATGATAGAATCACTGATAGCGCTAAGTATCTCATAATCATCACCTTTGATGTAGTATTCCACTGGGGCGTTAACAATTTGATAATCCATCTGTTTGAAGCGTATCTGTGCTATCGGGAAGTAGTTCTCATACTTCTTCGGATATTCATTCATCATCTCCTTCGTAGCATTTTCCGACTCTGTTATCACGATAAACTGCGCATAGGCGTTCGTCGGCGTAGGTTCTGGAGCGTAAGTCATGTGGAAACGTGGCGATGCCATACCGAGGAATGCCGTCACTGACTTCACACGCTTATCGGCCTTCAGAATCTTCGTCAAGGAGTCGGCAACAGCCGCTGTCTCATTGATCGAACTGCCGTATGCAAGATGAATCTCCACAGCGAAGCTGTCACGCTCAGCTTTAGGAAGCATCTGGATATTGACTTTCGTAACCAAGAAAAGTCCGATCACCACCGACAATGCAGCGACGAAGATTGTACCCCATTTATGGCGGAAGCACAGGTTGAGAAGCTTCTTATATCCGTTTTGGAGAGCATCGAAGAACTTAGCCTGAATCTTCTCGAACTTCGAGCGTTTGTTAGGATTCTGCGGAGCAATCATACTTGCCGACATGAACGGTATCACCCAGATTGCATACAGGAAACTGCACGCCAGAGTGATGAAGATGGCCCATGGGAACAACTTAACGAAATCGCCCATATTTGTGCCTTTCATGATTGCCAACATCGGGAAGAACATACACGAGATTGACAATGTTGCGATGAGCATTGATGTCATGAGGTTCTTGGTTGAGACCGCCGCCGAATACCAGCGCGAGTGTCCCTCCGCCAACATGTCGGAATAGCCGTCGATCACAACCACCGAGTCATCCACGATCATACCCAAAACAACGATGAGAGCCGCTAAAGTAACAGTATTAAGCTCAATTCCGAGGAGGAACATGATTGCCCAAGCTGCCGCGATACATACCGGCACAGATGTCGATGACACCAAAGCAGTTCTCAACGGGAACAGCATAAGCATCACTATGATAACGATGATGACAGCTTCGATGAGGTCTTTCAAGAACGACATCACAGACTTGTTAACCACTACAGGCTGGTCGGTGATACGGTGCACCTTAATGTCAGGTGGCGCCGTCGCAAGGAAAGCGTCGATTTTCTCGTTCACCTCCTCGCCGAATGCAACGACGTTGTAGCCTGGACGCATCTCCATTGAGAACATCAGGCAGCGGTTGTTATTGACCAAGCTGTCGGAATATTGGATATACTGTGATGATTCCTTATAACGGCGTTCGATACGTGCCACGTCACGCAGCTTCACCGTCTGTCCAGTCACAGGATCAGCAAACACAACCAACTCATTCAATGTATACAAGTCATCGACAGGCACTTCAACGTGAATCAAGGCCTGACCGTCGGCATTCTCAATTTTTCCAGAGATAGTGCGCAAACTGTGAGCGGCGAGTTCAGCAGTAACTATTGCTGGTGATATGGCATATTGTGTCATGCGCGCCGGATCCATAAAAACAGCGATCTCTTCCTTCTGCTCACCCACAATCTTGATGTTACCCATCGTCTTGATGGTACGCAGTTTCTCAGAAAGCTTGTCGGCAAACTCGCGCAGCTCACGCGACGAACGCTGGTCGCTCTCGATGGCAAGAAGCAACGACGAGGCGTTACCAAAGTCATCGATGACCGCTGTCGCCATCACACCTTTCGGCAAGTCTGTCATTCTGAACAAAATCAATCCCTGACGGATTCGTGACCATGTCATCTTGGCATCTTTGACATCATTAACCAAGTTGACAATGATAATGAGCATTCCGTCTTTAGAATATGAATATGTCTTGTTTTTGTCCACATCACTGAACGTGAACAGATACTGTTCGGTAGCACCTGCCACCCTCTGCTCTATCTCGTCGGCAGTGGCACCAGGATACACGACAGCCACCACACCGGTACGTATCGTCACATCCGGAAACTCATTCTTCTTCAAACGAGGGAGCGAAAAAAAGCCGAAAATGACGATAATTGCCATAAAGAAGAACACAAGGCCGTTGTTCTTCATAGCAGCTTCGATAATATTTCTTTTCTGAGCCATTATCTTAAAATTTCTTGGTTATTAAAAAGATACTTTAGCTCCGTTGAACAGTTTCTGGTAGCCCACCGTGACGATGGTATCGCCATGTTCGAGGCCTTTGCTGACCAGCACACCGTTCTTCACAAAGTCGCTGACCTCAATGACACGACGGTATGACCTGCCATTCTTCAAAACCCACACGGCAATACCGTTAGAAACTGTCTGCACACATGAAGCCGGCACAATGATGCCTGACGCTGCAGTGCTGTTGAGACGGATTTTAACCACCATACCTGGCAGCGGATCTAATCCTGCGAGGTTGATCTTGGCCTTAACAGTGTAAGTGTGACCGAAAGGATTGGATACTATGGCCTTGTCAGTGATCTTTATTTCACGTTCGATATCACCCAAAGCATGAATCTGTGCTATAGCCTTGTCACCAATAACAACATTTCCCACTTCCTTCTCAGGAACTGAAAATTCAACGACTAATTTGTCCATGTCGATAATGTTACAAAATGTCTCGGATGGACGGATTAATTCACCAATGACGCGGTCATGCATGCTGACCATGCCATCCTGAGGAGCGTAAATAGTACAGTCGTCGAGATGTTTGCGTGTCGAAATCTCTGCCTGACGTGCTTTTGAGAGATCGGTCTCCATCTGTACCCAACGAACGTCGCTGATGCCACCTTCTTCATGCACTGTTTTCAGCCGCTCATAGCCATCTTCAGCTTGATTGAGTGTGGCCAAAGCCGCATCGTGCAAACTCTTTGCCGTTGTCTCATCAACTTTAGCAATGATGGAACCTTTAGTGACTCTCTGTCCGTTGTGGACGTAGATGTCTGTAATAGTACCGCCCAAAGGGAATGACAATGACATCTTAACCTCGCTCTTGAGAGAACCTACATAATTGCGGAAGTTTGTGCCTTCAGTGAATTCCACAGCTGAAATTTTCACAGGAATAACCGGATCATACGTCTGTGTCTTGTCATTTTGTTCTCCACATCCTATTAATAATAATGATAGTGGAATTAAAAATAAATGTTTGATTCTCATCGTTGTATGTTATTAGTTAAAAAAATTATTCAATTCCCATATTATAAAGGATAAAAGCGTAGATGTCGGCTTGTTCCTCAATGACTTTTGCCATCGGCTTGCCGCCACCGTGACCGGCTTTGCTGTCGATGCGGATAATCTTAGGCTCGTCGCCTGTCTGCGCATATTGCAAAGCTGCCGTATATTTGAATGAGTGTGCCGGAACGACACGGTCGTCGTGATCGGCTGTGGTCACCATGATGGCAGGGTAATGCACGTCAGCGCCACTCTTGATGTTATGCAATGGCGAATAGGCGTACAACGCCTTGAACATCTCCTCGCTGTCCTCGCTGGTGCCGTAGTCTGATGCCCAGTTCCAACCGATGGTGAACAAGTGATAACGCAGCATGTCCATCACGCCGACCTGAGGCACTGCCACTCTGAACAGCTCAGGACGCTGGTTGACGACCGCGCCCACCAACAATCCGCCGTTTGAGCCGCCATTGACGGCTAAGTAATCAGGCGAAGTGTAATTATTATCAATAAGGTATTCGGCTGCTGCGATGAAATCGTCGAACACATTCTGTTTCTGCAGCTTAGTGCCTGCGATATGCCATTCCTCACCATATTCGTTGCCGCCGCGGAGGTTAGCCATGGCATAAACGCCGCCCATCTCGAGGAACGGGATGCGCATCACCGAGAAACTTGGATTCAAAGTGATGTTGAAACCGCCGTAACCGTAAAGCAATGTCGGGTTCTTGCCGTCTTTCTTGAGGCCTTTCTTGTAAGTCAGGAACATAGGGACGCGTGTGCCGTCTTTGCTGGCGAAGAACACCTGCTCGGTGACGTAATCCTCCGGGTTGAAGTCGACATTAGGAGCGCGGAACACCTCAGAAGTGTTCGACTCGATGTCATATTTGTAAATAGTCGTCGGGAATGTGAACGAGGTGAAGGCATAGAAAATCTCAGGTTCCTCATAGCGGCTCACAATGCCTGTCGAGCCGAATGTCGGGAACTGGATCTCATGTTTCAGAGTGCCGTCAAGTTCGTACACAAAAGCGTGGTTCGAAGCGTCCTGGTCGTAGGTCACGATCATCTTGCCTGCACCCATCTGCGCGCCCACCATCACGTTCTCGTTTTCAGGAATCAAAACCTGCCAATTATCAATCGAAGCCTTGTTCAAATCGTCGACATCCACCACGCAAACCTGACCTTTCGGAGCGCCGTAGTTGGTCATGATGTACATCTTGCCATCGATGATGTCGATTGGGTCATACTGATAATCCATGTCGAAAGCGATCTGCACGAACTCGCCTTTCGGGTCGTTCATGTCACGCATCCACAAGGTGTGGCCTGCACCCTGACCGCTCTCGTAGAGGAACATATAACGTTCGTCCTCATCGACGCTAACGCCGTGGAAATAACGTGGCTGAGCCGGATTCTCATAGAAAAGCTGGTCTTTCTCCTGAGGATCGCCGAGTTTATGATAATAAATCTTATGATTCTCATTGACATTCGAGAACTCCTTGCCTGCCTCAGGTTTGTCGTAAGCGGCATAGAAGAATCCGTCTTTATACCAGTTGGCACCCGAGAACTTAGCCCATTCGATATGATCTGGAAGAAGTTCCTTTGTCTCCACGTCTTTCACATAAATCTCAATCCAGTCGGAGCCGCTGCGCTGAATGGTGTAAGCGAGATATTTGCCGTCGTGCGAGAGGCTCATTCCGCCGAGGGAAACGGTGCCGTCGTCAGAGAGTTTGTTAGGGTCTAACAACACCTCAGGCTCACCGCCGTCGGCGTCTTGCATATAATACACGCTCTGGTTCTGCAATCCGTCGTTCTTGCTGTAGAAATACTTTCCAAAGCGTTTCGATGGAACGCCATATTTCTCATAATCAGCGATTTGCGTCAATCTGTCTTTCAACTTAGCCCTCAACGGGATATGGCTGAGATACTCGTCGGTGAGCGCTCTTTCTGCCTCAACCCATGCCATCGTAGCAGCCGAAGTGTCGTTTTCAAGCCAACGATAAGGGTCAGCGACCTCAGTTCCAAAATAAACGTCCACGACAGTCTCGTCGCGATCTGTCTTAGGATACTCATTAATCTTATAGCGAGTATCACATGCGGATAACATTACCATGCTTCCCATGATTAATAAGGTTGTTTTTAAAAATTTCATAATATTTTAAATTTAAATCATTTATCTATTATTCTGAGATTTCTCCATTTCGCTTCGCTCCAGTCGAAATGACGGGGAGTGTGCGTTTATCATGCCACCATAGCTGTATGCTGTTAAACAGATTCTGCCACACCGAATACATCGCCGGGAAAATCGACGCGAGCGGATTCAGGTAGGTGTTCGCCATCCAGATTCCCATCGCCGAGTTCTTCTGTCCAAGCAACTGCCCTCCCGCGATGATGTCGCCGTATTTGTAGCCGATGAATTTTCCTAGTCCGAACTGAATCGCGCAGAAAACCACCGATGCGATGCCGAGCCAGATGATTGCCGAGAGGTTTTCTTTTCCTCTCAAAAACATGAAATCAATAGTCTGGCCAAGCGTTATCGTCAACGCCATCGCCCAAAGGTAAAACGATAATCCCTTGATTTTACAAAAGAAATCGTTGACCTTCGGCAGGAAGTTCTGACATATCAAAGCCACAAAGAACGGAAGCGCTATCACCGTGCCTATCTTCTTGAAAATCATCAGGAAAGAAGTCACGAACGACATCTCCTGATGCGTCCCGATGAACGAGAAATAAATCGGTGCCATCACCGCCACCATCAGATTTCCGATGATGGTATAACTCGTCACCGTCTCACGGTTAGCGCCAAGCATGCACGATATCACCACCACCGAGGCGGCTACCGGACACAACACGCCGACTAATATCCCCTGCGCCACTATCTCATTGACATTCAAGACTTTAAGCAAGTAATACATCCCTATGCTCACCACTATCTGATACATCATCAGCCAGACATCCATCTTCGAGAATCGCAGCTTTTTCACGTTGACAGCCGCGAAATTCAGCAGAAGGATGCTGAAAACGAGATACGGCACTATCACTCTGATAAGACCGCACCAAGTGTGAAATAAAAGCCCCAGCACAATGGCTATCGACAGAACATACGGACGAATTTTATGCATCGTCGCCTTTGAATATTAACGTTTTCCTTTCATTATCTCCACGAATGGGTTGTAATAGTTCTCGCCCTTTGCGGTGACGCCTTCAAGACCTTTACCGCCGTTCTTCGGACGTTTCACATCACCGAAGATACCCTTTTCCAATGCGGTGAACAAACCTTCTTTCACGATTTCCTCGAGCAATGCTATAGTGTTGTTTAACACTAACTTAGCACGCTCACGGCAGATACCGCCTTCTTTGAATTCCATCTCCTCGCCTATGCTGTGAAGGTTGTTGAAGATGTATTTAGCGTTCTCGATTGAGAGGTAACGGTCGCTCATAAACGGGGTGTGGATAGCCTCGGTAGGCATACCGAGCAGCTGGATTCCCTGATGTGTCCAGATACCTATGATGTTGAACAAAGCATCCTGGATGTGACCGCGGAAGATGTTACCTGTCATGAACTTAGTCGGAGGCATGTATTTCAAAGTTGCCTTTGGGAAGATCTCACGTGTCATCTGAGCCTGTGCAAGCTCAAGGAGGAAGCCGTTTTCAAGCATCGGGTCCATCTCGAAAGCGTGACCCAAGCCCATCTGTTCTTCCTTCAAGCCTGCTGAGAATGCAAGCTGTTCGTTGATGAGGTCTGATGCCAAAACTGTGTGAGCAGCCTCGACAGCGTCAGCGGTTGTCAGGTAGTTATCCTCACCTGTGTTTATGATAACGCCGGCAAATCCGTTGATGATACGGCTCATGTACTGGTCGATCAATGTACGCTGCATGTTGATGTCGCGGAACAAGATTCCGTACAAAGCGTCGTTCAACATCACGTCGAGGCCTTCGAAAGCACCCATGACTGCGATTTCCGGCATACAGAGACCTGAGCAGTAGTTACACAGACGGATGTAACGTCCGAGCTCCTCGCCCACCTCGTCCAATGCCTTACGCATGATACGGAAGTTCTCCTGTGTAGCGAAAGTACCGCCGAAACCTTCTGTTGTGGCGCCGTATGGCACGTAGTCGAGCAACGACTGACCCGTTGTACGAATCACAGCGATGACGTCAGCACCCTGACGGGCACCAGCCTGAGCTTGAACAACGTCCTCGTAGATGTTACCGGTTGCCACAATAATATAAAGGTATGGCTTCGGACCTTCGCCGATGGTGTTCAGATAATGATCACGTCTGTCGTGGCGAGCGCGGATCTTTCCAACGTTCTCATCGATGACAGGCTGCAGCGTGTCAGCAATCTTCTTTGCGTCGCGTGTCACCACTTTTGTGATGTCAAGCTTGCCGGCAGCCACCTGTTCTGCAATCTGCTGTGGCTTCAAACCTGTCTGAATCATAGCGTTAGCGATAAAGAACAGCACGCCTTCGCCCAGCACGCCTTTCTCCTTCAGTGTGTCGACCACCACGTTCGGCAGCGGCACCTGGTTCTCGTCGACGCCGTCGATACCCATCAAACGGCTCAGCGTACGCTCCACAGCTACGGTAGTATATTGTTCAACGAACTCCTGCACCTGGTCGGCAATCTTCTTTGCCAAACCTCTTGCATACTCAACTTTTGTAAAATCAAGACCTAATTTGCTTGTCATAGTTTTATATTTTTAATTATTTATTATTTCCTTTGCCAATGAAAGCCATTCGTTATCTACACCAAGGCTTTCAGCTATATTCAGTGCCTCGTGCGGCACCTCACCATTCTGCACTTCCACCAACTCATAATTCATCTTACCGCCGTCAAAACCTTTAACTCGCAAGCAATGATTATTATAAGTATTTATGTTATAATGAGTTACGATTATCAAACTCATTTGTTTCTCTTGCAAAACCTTAACCAATGCCGACACCAAAGCAGTTCCTTCCGTCGGGTTGGTGGTTCTTGCAGGCTCATCAACAAGAGCCATGAAATCATTCCTATTTCTTGAAGTTTTGATGATTTCATCAATTTTCTTCATCTCTGCTGCAAACGACGACAATCCTTTGTGAATCGATTGCTCATCGGTCGTGCATAGGAACACCTCATTCTGAAGCATGATGTTCGCCTTATCCGCTGGTATTCCGAATCCGAATTGGAAAAGATATTGACACAGTACTAATGTCTTGATTACCACAGTCTTACCACCCATATTTGTTCCCATGATAATCGTCGGCTTCTGTCCGAATCTTATCGAAACTGGCTGGTAACTGTCATTTGTCTCTTCCAAAATTTCTTTCACTTCCGGATTGAACAAACCCTCGTATTCCGTCTCGCCATTATCTGAAATCTTCGGGAAACAAAGGTTATATTTTATCATCTGATAGGCCTTAGCCAGGTTTAAGTCGATGAATCCCAATGCTTTCTGCGCTGCCTCAAGCTCGTCGGCGTATTTCGAGAGTTGCATCGACAGCTTGGCACGAATCTCATCTTCAATGGCAGTCGCCTCGCTGAACAACGCCTCGTCGAAGTCGTCTTTCGCCTTCATCATCCTTCTTAGCTCCATCAGGCGCGGAGAATACGAGTCGTAGATATAAAAACTCGCTATCTTCATCCCGTCAGGGTCGAGAATGCTCACCACTTCTTCCAAATTAGGGATAAAAATGCTCTCGCCAAGTTGCAAGTTGTTCATTACCACCTGAGTCTCACCGGCAAGCATCGCCAAATGCTTCACCTCGAAAAGCTCGATGTCATCCAAGACATACTTGTTCCGCAAATGCGTTATCGTGCCTCCAATCTCCTTCAGATTGCAGAGCTTAAACTGCAGTGTGTTAATCTGGTTTTGGTTCTCTTTAACGTTAACAACATCATAAAACTGCTTGAGTATCTGATAGTTAGTAGTGATTTCCTTAGCATCCGTCGGCATCTCGGTGTCGAGAATCATTCGCCTCGCGAAGCCCGAGTGGGTGTCGAGGTTATCGATCATGTATTTCAGACCGCAGGGTTGCTCTATGAGTTGTTTCAGTCGCATCTTTTTAAATCATAAACCGGAAGATTTATCGCTTCCGACATTGTTTTACATAGTCTGTCCGAGTCTAGCACCATGCCGTTGGGTGCCGTCGGGTTCACCGTTACCGCGATGAGCTTGCTTTTCATCATGACACTGATCTTTCCGCCGGCTCTCAAAAACGCCTTATATAATAAAGGTGTGATGAAAATCTTCGTAAAGTCAGTCACCACAATCTCCGTTTCCTTAAACACTTTCTTCGTTCGGATGTGTTCCAAAAAGCCTTCTGTCAGCGCACCGCTCATATAGAGCGTCTTGCAATGCTCTATGCCGTCGATCTTGATATTTGTCGATAACGACGACGTCACCTTCAGGTCATGCATCACATCATTGTCGTCGACAGCCCAAACACCAGTGTGTATGTCATTGAACCTCAATCGGTTTTCTTCCGATGTCAAATCCAAGTTTATCATATCCACCACGAACGCTGTCTTCTGCACTAGGTTTGTTATGTTCGCCGAATAGGCCGCTCCTGTTGCCAGAATCATCGATTCGCTCGTTGCCGGCGAAGCCAGACTCATTCGCGAAAGCGCCCCGTCGATGATGATCAAGTCGATGTCAAACTTATCCATCGAACTCATCCAACGCCTCAATCCGAGGTTCGACGACGGTCCCGAAAGCAGAATCTTGCCCGGAGTCAGCGCCTTGGCTGTCACTATCCTTCCTAATGAAGTGTTCTCATCGCTCACATCGACAAGATCCGACACCAACCGTCTCTGCAGATAGTGCTTCTCGCTTGTCGCGAAATATGTGCCTTCTTTCAGTGTTATCTCAGGCTTTGCCGTCTTCGTCACCTGGTCGGTCGTCTCACCGTCGATACCAATGGAACTCACCGCGATACGCATCCTATCGAGGGGCAAGTGACTCAACACGTAGTTCAGACTCACCGTCTTGCCCGTGTTCTTCTCCAGCCCCACGATAGAACAGCTTCTGTATTTGATAAGTTCCTCTATAAAAGGCATAACTTATTGAGCGTCATTATCTTTTATTTCTTTATCTTTCTTTCTTTTTTTGAAAAACAAAAGATAAAAAACATAAGTGAAAAGTGCCAAAAGTATTGTTTCAACCAAACTCAAGAACAGGTTTGTCAACCATGTGAACATGAAGAAGTTAGGTTGTGTCTTGTAAACAAACGACATGAGAATGTTTACCATCCAAACAACGATTATCAAAACAAAGATAATCTTCCAGTTTGATACTTTCTGATAATTGTTATCGCTCATACAGCTTAATTTTATTTATTATGTTTTTGTCTCTCATGACGATAGAGATGAGCAGGTTCGATGTTCATCTTCTCGCCTTCAAGCAATGTGATGACGCCGTCAACAGGTTTATTTCTGTCGACTTCCTCCACTCTCTCAGCCTCGAGTCTCTTCTTAAGTGCCTGGCACTCAGGGCAGTTGCACTCGCTGTGATATTCTGCCGGCTCGGTGTAGGTTGTGATGACGCCTTCGAAGTTACGCAACACCACTCTGCCTGGTGACTGTGAGATGACGTACTGTGGCATGACCGGGGTCTTGCCGCCACCACCTGGAGCATCGACGACGAATGTCGGGACGCAGAAGCCTGATGTGTGGCCGCGCAAACCTTCGATGATCTCGATACCCTTCGAAACCGGTGTTCTGAAGTGCTCCAGACCCATTGAGAGGTCGCACTGATAGATGTAGTACGGACGCACACGCATTTTCACGAGCTCGTGGACGAGGTTACGCATCACAAACACGCAGTCGTTGACACCACGGAGCAACACGCTCTGGTTACCCAGCGGGATACCGGCATTTGCCAATCTCTCGCAAGCTGCAAATGACTCTGGTGTCACCTCGTTCGGGTGGTTGAAGTGTGTGTTGATCCAGATTGGATGATACTTCTTCAGCATGTCGCAGAGCTCAGGAGTGATACGCTGCGGACAGACCACAGGTGTACGTGTTCCCAAACGAACGATCTCGACATGTTTGATCTGACGGAGACGACCGATGATGTATTCCAACTTCTTGTCGCTCACCATCAAGGCGTCGCCGCCCGACAGCAACACGTCGCGGACACATTCTGTCTTCTCGATGTATTCCAATGCTTTCTCGATTCTGTCGGCCGGTGACTCGTCGTCCTTCTGACCTGCGAAACGACGACGTGTGCAGTGACGGCAGTACATTGAGCACATATCGGTGATGAGGAACAACACTCTGTCAGGATAACGGTGTGTCAATCCTGGAACTGGTGAATCCTCGTCCTCATGCAACGGGTCGAGCAAGTCGGCGCGTGCGATGTGTGTCTCAGCAGCCGTAGGGATAGCCTGGCGACGTACCGGATCGTTCGGATCGTCAGGGTTGATGAGGCTCAAATAATATGGAGTGATAGCCATACGGAGTGTCGAAAGGGTCTTCTTCACGCCTTCTTCCTCGGCTTCAGTCAATTTCACATATTTCTTCAAATCCTCAAGGGTCTCGATGCGGTTCTTGACCTGCCATTTCCAATCGTTCCACTGCTCATCAGTGACGTTCGGAAACATTATTTTTCTTCTTGATTCGCCCATAATATTAAACATTGGCTTTTGGCCTTTAGCCATTGGCCATCAGCAACTATAAATCAAATTGCCAACAGCCAACAGCCAACAGCCAATAGCTGATTATGCATAAAGTTCTTCAAAAATCTTACGGAGTTTCGGACTCTCGCGGAGTTCCTGAAGTGTGAATTCAGCGTGACCTTTGGTGTAGCCGTTACCCATGATCATGTTGACGTCTGAGCCGATACCTTCAGCGCCCAATGAAGCCTTTGTGAAGCTTGTTGCCATTGAGAAGAAATAAACGATACCGTCGTCCTTTGTGCAGAGGACTGCTGTCATCTCCTGATCCGGAACGTTCACGCAGTTGATTGTAACGTCGGCCATCTTGCCGTTTGTGAGTTTCTCAACGAGTTCATAAACCTGAACTGGTGTCATACCTGCAGCGCTCTCGACGATGTCGCAGAAGCCGAGGTCTTTGATACGCTGTGTTGACTTAGGGCTGTTGGCGATACCGATCACCTTACCTGTCACGCCGACGCGTTTCTTTGCCTCGTAAGCGCAGAGCATACCTGACTTACCACCAGCGCCGAGGATGACGACTGTCTGACCATACTGGCAGAGTTTTGCTGTCTGTGCCGGAGCACCAGCGACGTCCAATGCCGACAATGCGAGTTTTTCTGGCATGTCGCTCGGGATCTTAGCGTAGATACCGCTTTCGAAGAGGATAGCCTTACCTTTGATGTCGACCTGGTCAACGTCTGGACGGATGGCGATGATCTCATCGATGCGGAGAGGTGTCAGTGACAATGAGACCAATGTAGCGATGCGGTCGCCTTCTTTGAGGTCGATCTTGCCTTTCAAAGCGTCACCGATCTTCTCGACTTTACCGAGGAGCATACCGCCTGAACCTGTACGACGGTTGCGGTGTTTACCCTGCAACTCAACGTTGAGGAACATCTCTTTCTTAACCTCTTCCATGATCTTTTCCTCTGATGCGCCAGGACCTGCCTGCTGTTTCGCATAGTTGTGGATGTCGGTGAATGATGCTGAGTCGATATTCAAAGTCTGGACGTCAATCAAAATCTCGTTATCCCAAATCTCGTCCATGTTGTTGTCGAGTTTGTTAGCTGGTTGTGGAAGAACGCCTTTTGGTTCAATCACGCGGTGTGTACCGTATTTGTTACCGTGTTTCTGCATTTTATTATGATTTTTAATTGTTAATAATTATCTTTTTTTTAAACCTAAAATTTCTCTTGCTTCGTCTGATGTTGCGACTGGTCTGCCGAGTTCTTTTGCCAATCTCACGACTTTTTCAACCAATTCGCCGTTTGATTTAGCGAGAACGCCTTTCGACAGATAGAGGTTATCTTCGAAACCGACGCGTACGTTGCCGCCCATGGCGATTGCTGCCGCTGCCATTGGGAATGCGTTACGTCCGACGCCTGTCACTGTCCATGTCGAGCCTGCCGGGATGCCGTTGACCAACCAGCAGAGGTTTGCCACTGTTGCTGGTGTGCAACCAGGAACGCCGAGCACGAAGTTGAACTGCATCGGTGCGCCCGGGACTTCTCCCTTGCGAGCCATTGTCAAGATGGTGTCGAGGTGACCCATCTCGAAGCATTCGTATTCCGGCTTGATGCCACGTTCGATCATGCGTTTGCCGAAAGCACGCATCGTTGGCATGGTATTGTCGAAAATCTCATCGCCGAAGTTGCATGTTCCGCAGTCGAGGGTTGCCATCTCAGGACGTGGGTTGGTGTCGGTCGACTGAAGACGCTCGTCAGGTGTCATACCGACTGCACCGCCTGTCGAAGGAATTAAAATCACGTTAGGACAAACCTTGAGGATAGCCTCTTCGCACTCCTGGAAACGGCCACGGTCCTGTGTAGGTGTGCCGTCGTCCCAACGGACGTGAAGGTGAACGATAGCAGCACCAGCGTCAACGGCCGACTTAGCCTCGCGCACGATTTCCTCAACGGTGTAAGGAACGTTAGGATTCTGTTCTTTTGTTACTTCTGCGCCGCAGATAGCAGCTGTGATTATCAGTTTATCCATGATTATTTATTTTTTCTTTGGCAATCTTTTGGTGTAACGCATGTGCCTGAAGCACGGCAAACCAGGATAGGCTCGTCGAGCTCGTCAGCAGCCGATGGAGAGATGTCAGGACGGGCTACAGCAACCTTGCGAGCCTCAAACAACATGTGGCGCGATGTGTTGCCTTCGCGGTCGATCCAACCTTCAGCTTCGATAAAGTCGCCTGCATAGACAGGAGCCTTGAATTCAATCATGTCGTATGCGCAGAACAGACCTTCGTCGCCGTCACGCATAATCAAAAGTTCAGTTGCCACATCACCGAAAAGGTGAACCATGTGAGCGCCGTCAACCAAATTGCCACCATAGTGAGCATCCTTCGCACTCATGCGAAGTCTAATCTTTGTTCTATATTCTTTTTCCATTATTTTAAACTTAAAACTTTTAACTCTAAACTTTCAAACTACTCTAAACTCTATACTCTCAACTCTAAACTATTTCTCGACATAAATTCCATCTACATAAATTCCCGATGCGTGAACATGTTCAGGAGCGATTTCTCCAACTTTCACGAGCTTCTCAGCCTCAACCACAACGTAGTCAGCTGCTGTAGCCATCAACGGGTTGAAGTTGTTGGTTGTTCCGAGGAACACCATGTTTCCGAACTCATCGACGATGTTAGCGCGCAAGAAAGCGATGTCGGCCTTGAGAGGTTTCTCGAGGATGTAGTCTTTACCGTCGACTTTCACAATCTGCTTACCGTCCTGCATGATGGTGCTGAGACCTGTTGGGGTGAGGACTCCGCCCAAACCTGCGCCGTAGGCTCTGATGCGCTCTGCCAGTGTGCCCTGTGGTACATATTCAACCTCGAGAGTGCCGGCGTTCTTCTGTGCCGCTGTCTCTTTGTTTGTACCTGTGTGCGACACGATAGCTTTCTTCACCTGATGGTTGGCAACGAGTTTGCCGTGGGCGATGTTGTCATACGCCGTATCGTTGGCGATGATGGTTAAATCTTTAACGCCTTTCTCGACGATTTTGTCGATGATTTGCACTGCGCTTCCCACTCCGAGGAATCCGCCGAACATAATTGTCATGCCGTCGTGAACTTTCTCAACGGCCTGCTCCAATGTAATCTGCTTATTCATAGCCATTTATGTTTGATTTGTTTAATTTTTAATTCAAATACCTATTTACAAAAAATTTGCGCGCAAATTTACGGATTATTTTCCAATCCTGCAAGACATTATTAATAAATATTTTTAAATAAAAAAGGATGCCACTTTAATGACATCCCCTATCTAAAGTCTAAGGTCTAAAATCTAAAGTCTATTGACTAACTATCTCTTCAGCGCGTTTAAGCGCGAAGTTGATATGCGAACAAACGTTCTCCTCACCGAGCTTCTTCATGAATCCGGCCTTCTCCAACGTCGCCCTCACATGCACGTTAACACCCGACAAAACAACAATCATGCCACGCTGCCTGCATGTGTCGCACAACAGTTCCAAATTGTGAATTCCAGTGCTGTCGATAAACGACACCTTCCTCATCCTGATGATTCGCACCTTGTATTCGCGTCCCATCACCGACTTGTCGATCTCGTCGAATTTATTGGCGATTCCGAAGAAATAAGGGCCGTCGATCTCATACACCTCGACGCCTTCAGGGATACGCAGCTTCTCTTCGCTGCTCATGGCCACATCGGTGTTGTCGCCCGGGTCGATCTCATCGTGGAACGAGCGGATGACCGTGGCCTCGTTGGTACGCTTCAGGAACAAGGCAATTGATGCGATAAGTCCAATCTCTATTGCTATTGTCAAGTCGAAGATCACTGTCAAAAGGAAGGTCATGATGAGCACAGCGAAGTCGGATTTCGGGTTCTTCGCGAGCATCCTGAAGGTCCGCCAACCGCTCATGTTGTACGAAACCATGATAAGCACTGCAGCCAGGCACGGCATAGGGATCAACCCCACCAGCTGTCCAAGCAGCAACAGCACCAAAAGCAGCACCACCGCGTGAATCAGTCCCGCTACAGGCGTCTTGCCTCCGTTGTTGATATTCGTCATAGTTCTCGCGATAGCTCCTGTCGCCGGAATACCGCCAAACAAAGGACTTGCGATGTTAGCGACACCCTGCGCGATGAGCTCTGTGTTGGAGTTGTGCTTGTCACCTATCACACCGTCAGCAACCATTGCCGAAAGCAACGACTCGATAGCGCCTAACATTGCGATTGTGAACGCCGAAGGCGCCAAGTCAGTCATCAGCTGAATCAACGATTGGCCATCGGTAAGACCCAGACTCGGAAGCTTCGGTGCCGGAATCGTAGTAGGCAGCTCATACAAATCGCCAATTTTAGTGATACTGTTCACTCCGCCAAAACGCTCCAACAGCCACACCACAAACGTCATCACAACAATAGCGACAAGCGAACCCGGAATCTTCTTCGAAATCTTCGGACTGTATATGATAATCAACAAACTGGCAATACCTACGCCAAAAGCCCACCAGTTAACATGCGTAGCGTTCTGGAAATAGCAAATCCATTTATCGATGAAATTCGCCGGCACATTCTGAATGCCCAAACCGAACATATCGTTCATCTGCGTCGAGAAAATCGTCAAGGCGATACCGCCGGTAAAGCCAACAACCACTGGGTATGGCACAAATTTAATAACGTTTCCCAATTTGAAAACGCCTATCAAAATCAACAAAATACCGGCCATGATAGTGGCTATCATCAAACCACCCAAACCATGCTGCTGAATAATTCCGTAAATAATGACGATGAAAGCGCCTGTCGGACCGCCAATCTGCACCTTGCTGCCACCGAAAAACGAGATGATGAATCCCGCGATGATAGCGGTAACAAGACCTTCCGTCGGGCCAACACCCGAAGCGATACCAAATGCAATCGCCAACGGCAACGCCACAATACCAACAATAACACCAGCCATAGCGTCAGCGGTTAACTGCGCCTTGGTGTAATTTTTCAAACAAGTGAAAAGTTTCGGAGAAAAAACCATTTTCAATATTTTTACATTAATCTTTTGCAAAAATATCAAAATAATCTTTACCTTCGGGAGTTTTCAATAAATTTTCGTCAGAATTCAAAATATAAACGTAAACAAGCTCTTTTTCGGTCTTCGTCTCTCGAATATAATGCTTTTTCAATTTCGGTTTAATCGCTGCAATGCCCAGTATTTCCTGCATCTTTCGCTTCAACGTCTTCTCAGGCGCATCGCCGAATGCCACATGCCACCAATATTTCCGCGTCACAACACCTTTATTATTAATGACATGCAAATGCACCGCCGGATGCAAAATCTTATTTCCCTTATGCAACTCCATTTGCAACGCCCTACCCACAATAATCCCCCGCTCATTCACCACCGGCAAAAACGTCATAATATCATTTTCAGGAACAAAACAATCAACAAAACCTCTGTCATTCCGAGCGCCTTCGGCGCGAGGAACCTCATCCTGATTAACAGATACATTTCTCGTCTCTGTCGTCATTTCGAGCTTGTCGAGAAATCCTCTACCAACATTCGCTTCGCGTCTTCCTTGGCTGGAGATTTCTCCACTCCGCTTCGCTTCGGTCGAAATGACATCATAAGTCAACGGCACTGCCTCATACCAAATCCCTTGAACCTCAATCGTTTCCGTCCCTTTTGGCACCTTTATCTCAAATCTGTCGCCGACCTTCTTTCCCAGCAATGCCTTGGCCACCGGCGAGATGAACGACAGCAATCCTTTCGTGTAATCTACCTCGTCAACACCGACGATTCTCACAATCCTGTCGTTATATTTCACGTATGCTCCAAAACTCACGGTTTCTTTGTTGGCTTTGGTCAAATCCACCTCCACGGCGGTATTAATACGACTAATGAGCAACTTCATCTTTGCATCGACAAAGTTGCTCATTATGTAGTTTCCACTAACCGCAACACGTTCATTTTCAAGGTCTTCACGTTCTTTATTCAACAAAGCGAGACCTTCGCTTGTCACGTAGTTGGGCATGCCTTTCGGCAGATAAGCCCGCGGCGGCACCATCGGAATTTCTTCCTGATCGCCTTCTTTGATGAAGCCCCTGCTCATTAGTTAAGCATCATGTCAACAGCGCCAATCTTAGTGTTTGCGCACTCGTACGTGGCAGCGTATTGAAGAATCGTGTTCAACGTCCTGCGGCTTGGTTTCATGTCGGCGCACATATCCTGCAACGCCTCTTTTACTTCATCTTCAAATACCAGTGTAGAGTTTAATGTCATAGGCACTCGATTTCGTTTATAATCTGAAATCTAAACGCCATGCAACATCGTTTTATTTTACAACCGTGAAAAAAATTGTTAATAAATTTTAACAATTACTTCATCGTAAGCTGTAAGTTCTTGGTTTGCACCATCTTACGAAGATTTATCAAAGCATAACGCATGCGTCCGAGTGCCGTGTTGATACTCACATTCGTGGCATCGGCAATCTCCTTGAACGACATGTCGGCATACATTCTCATGGTCAAAACCTCACGCTGCTCCTCAGGCAGATACTCCACCATTTTGCGGATATCGTCGTGAATCTGCTCTGTGATAATCTGCTCCTCTATCGAAGGATCTGTAAATCTTGCATTGTCAAGCATATTGTAGTCTTCCTTCGTCGGGTCGACCATCGGCAATCTCTTTGCCTTGCGGAAATAATCTATAATAAGGTTATGCGCGATACGCATGGCAAACTGAATGAATTTGCCTTCCTCTTTATATGCTCCGGCCTTGATGGTGCGGATAATCTTCAAAAATGTATCCTGGAAAATATCATCAGCGAGCTGCTTATCCTTGACAAGCATCAACACATACGAATATACTTTGTTCTGGTAACGATCAACCAATAATTCAAAACTTGCGACGTCACCGTTCTGATAACGCTGCACAAGTTCCTTGTCGTTTAATACTTCAGACATAAGTCCCCCTTTTTTAAGGTTTTACAATCAAAAAGGGTAAATTTTATTCGATAGCTTCTCTCCTATTTTTTATCGGTTGAACAATAGTTTATGTCTAAATTTTTTGCAAATATACAACATTTTTCAATACGTTCCAAAAATTTTTTGTATTTTCGTGCAATTTTTTTGAGGTATCATAGTTGACGATGAACAAATTAGAGAACATAGAAATCCACGGCGCACGAGTTAACAACTTGAAAAACATCGACTTACGAATCCCGAAAAACAAACTCATCGTGATAACGGGTTTGTCTGGCTCAGGAAAGTCGTCGTTGGCATTCGACACCATCTACGCCGAAGGTCAGCGCCGTTACGTCGAAAGCCTGAGCGCCTACGCGCGTCAGTTCATGGGCCGCCTCAGCAAACCCGACGTGGATCTGATAACAGGCCTCTCACCCGCCATCGCCATACAGCAGCGCACCATTACGGGCAACCCGCGCTCGACAGTCGGAACAACCACTGAAATCTATGAATATCTCAAACTTCTGTTCGCCCGCATCGGCAAGACTTACTCGCCTGTTTCCGGCAAGGAAGTGAAACGCCATCAAGTGAGCGACGTGGTCGATTTCATCCTCCAACAAAACAGAAGCGCCATCTACATCCTCGCGCCTCTCGTGATTCCTGAAGGCAGAGCTCTTCCAGAACATCTCAACATCTTGCTCCAACAAGGCTTTAACCGATTGATTGTCAAGGGAGAAACAATACGTATCGAGGATTATCTCAAAGATAAAGGCAAAGACAAGCCAAAAGACATCCGCGTGATGATCGACCGCCTGAAGGTCAACGAAAACTCTTCGGAACTGATCGGACAGCTGTCGGATTCAGTGCAGACAGCTTTCTACGAAGGCAAGGGCGAATGCATCATTCTCGTTGAAAATCAAGAAGATAGAAAAGAGCACACTTTCTCATCGCTATTCGAGGCCGACGGAATAACATTCGAGCCTCCTACATCACATCTCTTCGCGTTCAACAACCCTTACGGCGCCTGCAAAACATGCGAAGGATTCGGCACCGTCATAGGTATCGATGAGGATCTGGTGGTACCCGACAAGTCGCTCTCAATCTACGACAACGCCATCGCCTGCTGGCGCGGCGAAAAGATGACCTGGTACCGCGACGAGCTGGTGCGCAACGCTCATAAATTTGGCTTCCCGGTTCACAAACCGTATTTCGAACTCACTGAAAATCAAAAAGATACACTCTGGAAAGGCAATCAGTATTTCATGGGCATCGACGACTTTTTCAAAGACGTTGAAAGCCAGTCATATAAGATTCAATATCGTGTGATGCTCTCGCGCTATCGCGGCAAGACCACCTGTCCCGACTGTCACGGGAAACGTCTTCGTCAAGAGGCTAACTACGTGAAAATCAACGGCAAAAGCATCACCGACCTGGCTACCATGCCTATAAGCGAACTGAAGAAGTTCTTCCAAACGATAAAGCTCTCAGAATCAGACGCTTCCATAGCGGAGAGGCTTCTCGTTGAGATTCGCAACCGCCTCGACTTCCTTACCGAAGTCGGCCTCGGCTACCTCACCCTGAACCGTGCCTCCAACACACTTTCAGGCGGCGAAGCACAACGCATCAACCTTGCGACATCTCTCGGAAGCAGCCTCGTCGGCTCGACATACATACTCGACGAGCCGAGCATAGGACTGCATTCACGTGATACTCAACAACTTATAAAAGTTTTAAAACGCCTGCGCGACATCGGAAACACAGTCATCGTTGTCGAACACGATGAAGAAATCATACGTGCCGCCGACGAGATCATCGACATCGGTCCTTACGCCGGGCGTTTCGGAGGCGAACTGGTGTTCCAAGGCGATATCAAAACGATGGAAAAAAGCGGCAAATCGCTTACAGCTCAATATATTACGGGCAAAATGGAGATTCCGGTGCCAAAGCATCGCCGCAAATGGAACAACTCTCTCGAATTCGTCGGCTGTCTCGAACATAACCTCAAGAATATCAACGTAAAAATACCGTTGAACGTACTCACCGTAGTGACAGGCGTCAGCGGCTCGGGTAAATCGTCGCTGGTCAACAACATCATTTACACCTCATTGAAAAAACATTTTGGCGGAACAGCCGAAAAGACAGGCTCCTTCGGCGGCGTGCGCGGCAGCATCCAAGCCCTCCAATCAGTCGAGATGATTGACCAGAATCCAATCGGAAAGTCAACTCGTTCAAACCCAGTGACTTACGTCAAGGCATTTGATGAGATAAGAAACCTCTTCGCCGAACAGAAACTTGCGAAAATGCGTGGCAACAAGGCCGGATATTTCTCTTTTAACGTACCTGGCGGCCGCTGCGACAACTGCGAAGGCGAAGGCATCCTCAAAGTCGAGATGCAGTTCATGGCCGACGTCTACCTGCAATGCGACGTTTGCCACGGACAACGTTATAAAGAAGAAGCTCTCGAGGTGAAATTCCGCGACAAAAACATCTTCGACATACTCGAAATGAGCATCGACGAAGCTATTGAGTTTTTCAGTCAGCCCAACGACTTTAAAAACATCACCGACCGTATCATAATGAGACTCAAGCCGTTACAAGATGTCGGACTTGGCTATCTCAAGATGGGTCAGCCTTCTTCCACCCTCTCCGGAGGCGAGGCGCAACGCATCAAACTGGCTTCATTCCTGGTCAACGGCACCAACGAGAAACCTACGCTTTTCATCTTCGACGAGCCAACCACCGGACTGCATTTCCACGACGTGAACAAGCTCCTTAAAGCGTTCGAGGCATTGATAAACAACGGTCATTCACTCATCGTCATCGAACACGACCCCGACGTCATCAAAACCGCCGACTGGGTCATCGACCTCGGCCCTGAAGGTGGTAACGCTGGTGGAAACCTAGTGTTTGCTGGCACTCCCGAAGATTTGGCAAAGTGCAAAAAGAGCTACACAGCCGAAGTTTTGGCGAAAAAACTTTCTTAACGTCAATTCTTTTTTTGCAGATATTAAATAATTTCTATATTTTTGCGTTTGAAAAACGAGTATAATCTTTATTCTTTATTGAAATGCCGGGATTCAAAGCTAATTTGAAGAGTATCAACGTATTAGCAGCAGGCATTCTATTTGTTTTATTATTTTTAATAATTCCAAATAGAGGCTTGGCGCAAGATACTATTGCCTCTCAGCCAGCATTTACAATAAAAATCGACACTCTGACAAGAATCGACACCACCTACATCATCGACACCATCATCAAAGAGGTTAAATATGTGCAAATTGACACTATTTTCCCGGAAAAACCTGAGATTCCGCAAGAAATAAGCAAAACCGATAATGGGAAAAACACTTGGCATAAGTTGGAAGGAAGTGTCGGCATGACAATAAACCAACTGGCAATAACCCATTGGGCAGCCGGTGGTGAAAGCAACACAAGCGGCAAAATCTCAGCAAATTTCAAATACACCTACAACCGCAAAATGTTTAACTACGTCACTAATGGTCTCTTCATCTACGGAACACAAAATTTCACAAAAAACAAACGCTGGGAAAAAACCGAAGACCGTCTGGAAGTGTCAACCACAATGACGCACAACAACAACCGTAATCTCACATTCACAGCCATCACAATGCTGAAGACTCAGTTCACCAACGGTTATTCCTACCCCAACGACTCCGTCCCGATTTCAAAGTTTTTCGCTCCTGCATATCTCACAGTATCAATAGGTTACACTTATAACATTCACAATATTGTCACCATTTTCGTGAGTCCTTCAGCAGGAAAATTAACCTTCGTCAACGACCAGACTCTCGCCGACAAAGGAGCGTTCGGTGTCGAGGCAGGATATTGGAACATCGTGGAAGGCGACAGCACCTGGATTCCCGGCAAGCGTTTCCTCGGCGAGCTGGGCTTCAATGTTTTGATAAAATATCATCAGACATTCAAAGACAACATATCGATTTTCTCAAATCTCAACCTTTATAACAACTATATGGACGTAAATCGAGCCAATCGTTGGAATATCGATGTCGACTGGGAAACAGGCATAAAATTCACCATAAGTAAAAGTATATCAACGGTTTTGAACATCCATCTCATCTACGACGACAACGTCAGATTTATGATCGATGACCGACAAAAACCAATTCTTCAATTTAAAGAGTCGCTTGGTATTGCTTTTTTATATAAATTTGCAACTGATAATAGAAATAAAAAATAATTCGATAATAATAACATAAAATTTTGCATTATGGGAAACGTTTCACCTGAAATACTCGCAAAAGCAAAGTCTTGGTTATCAGACCAATACGACGATGAAACAAGAAAACAAGTACAAAATCTCATCGACAACGACCCTAACGAATTGACAGAGAGTTTCTACCGTATCCTTGAGTTTGGAACAGGCGGATTGAGAGGCATCATGGGCGTCGGAACAAACCGAATGAACATCTACACCGTGGCAATGGCTACCCAAGGTCTGGCAAATTACATCAAAATGATGTTCGTCGACATGAAACAGCCACAAATAGCAATAGCTTACGACTGCCGCAACAACAGCAAGGAATTTGCTCAAATCACCGCCGACGTTATGACAGCTAACGGCATTAAAGTGTTCTTATTCAGCGCTTTACGTCCAACTCCCGAGCTTTCTTTCGCTATCCGCGAACTGAAATGCCAGTCGGGTATCGTGGTGACAGCCTCACATAACCCGAAAGAATACAACGGCTACAAAGTTTATTGGGAAGACGGCGGCCAGATTGTGGCTCCACACGACAAGAACATCATCGCCGAAGTGCAGAAAATCACCGACATCTCAATGGTGAAACGCAAAAGAAACGCCAAACTTATCGAAATGCTCGACGATAAATTCGATGAAATCTATCTCGACAGAGTGATGAGCCTTTCATTGTCACCAAAACTGATCAAGAAACACAAAAACTTATCATTCGTCTACACCCCAATTCATGGAACAGGCGGTCAGGTGATGCCGAAACTCTTTGCAAAAGCCGGTTTCAAAAACTTCTATCCTGTTGAGGAACAGATGGTTACCGACGGCAACTTCCCTACCGTGGTCTCTCCGAACCCTGAAGAGAAAGCCGCAATGAACATGGCCATAGAGAAAGCTAAGGCGATGAAAGCCGACATTGTACTCGCCACCGACCCTGACGCCGACCGCGTCGGCCTCGCAGTGAGAGACGACAACGGAGAATTCTTACTCCTCAACGGCAACCAAACAGCTAGCATCCTCACCTACTACATCCTCACACGATGGGATGAACTAGGCAAGCTCACAGGCAATGAGTTTATCGTTAAAACTATAGTAACCAGCGACTTACTGCTTAACATCGCTAAGAAATTCAACGTCAAGACTTACGACGTTCTAACCGGTTTCAAATATATCGCCGACAAAATCTTGAACAAACCTGAAGAGAAGTTCATCTGCGGCGGCGAAGAGAGCTACGGATTCCTCGTCGGTGACTTCGTGCGCGACAAAGACGCCATCATCACATGCTTCATGCTCGCCGAAGCCACTTCATGGGCTGCCGAACAAGGTAAGACATTATATCAGATACTCAAAGATATCTACAAAGAATTCGGTGTTTACAGAGAAAAACTCGTATCTCTCACCAAGAAAGGCATCAGCGGTAACGAAGAAATCAAACAGATGATGCTCGATTTCAGAAAGAACCCGCCTAAGACCTTGCTCGGCTCAAGAGTCACTGAAATAAGAGACTACAAACTCGGCATCTGCAAGGACATGATTTTCGGTGTCGACACAGTCATCAACCTGCCGAAATCTGATGTGCTTCAGTTCTTTACCGAAGACGGCATTAAAGTCAGTGTAAGACCTTCAGGCACAGAGCCTAAGATCAAGTTCTACTTCGGAATGAGCGAGCCTCTTGAAAGCATCAGCGAACTCAGCGGCGTTGAACAGGAACTCGACGAAAACCTCGACGAGTTGGCGTTCTTATTCACCGCACCTAAAGAAGAATAGGTTTTTCACTCACCTATTCTGAATAAAGCATCTATCGCCAGCTGATAATTAGGATTATCCTTTAAAATCTGGAGATAGATGCTTTTCGCTTGACTGTAATTACCCTTCTGTTCGTAAGCCACACCCTTATTCAACAATGCGTCAATGGATTTCGGATTAACTTCCAACGCCTTGTCAAACTCTTCTATAGCCTTGTCGTAATCCGACAGATAAACCAAATTAACATATCCTTTATTGAACAAAATCTGATAGTTTCCAGGCATTTTAACGTCCAGAGTGTCATATATCTCCAATGCTTTTTCAGGATTTCCGTTATCTTGCAGATACATCGCCAAATCGTAGTACGTGCCATAGTTGTCTGGTTCCAACTCAATGGCGAGATTATAGTAATCTCTCGCTATCGGATTACGCTGTGCCGCATAAATACTGGCAATCTGAATAACAGGATCAACAAACGAATCGTCCTGGTTTCTCGCTTTCATAAACTGTTTCAGAGCCTGCACCGTGTCGTTTTTCGACATACAGATTATGCCGCGCATATAGTATGCCTGCGGATTTACGCTATTGAGTTCCAACGCTTTATCAAGATATGCGTTGGCCATATTCGTATTCCTCTGCAGAAAACTCAACTCAGCCAGCTTGATTATCGGTCGCGAGTCCATAGGATCAATCTCCGTCGCCTTGTTCAAAGTCAACAAAATATTATTCTCATCGCCCAAAGCATAGTAAATGTCAGCCAAAACAAGCAAAGCATCGACATTCTTGCCGTCTATCGACAAAGCACTATTAATGTCACGAATGGCATCGCCCACTTTCTGATTGGCAAGATACCATCTCGCTCTGTTGATATAGCCGTTAACATCAAGAGTATCAGCGACATACACCTCTTCTGCTGTCACCGTCTCCTGCTGTTTATTCTCCGTTTTACTATTATCTTTACTACCACTCTCAGAACAGCTCGCGAATATCAAAACGCCAGCCAATGCCAGAAAAACTTTTTTCATTAGTATCTGATATTCAATATGTTAAAGGTCTTGATCTGTCTCTTTCAAAGCGTCAGTAATCTTTTGTGTGAGCTCTTCGCACAGTTCAGGATTCTCCTCAAGCAATTTCTTCAAAGCGTCCCTGCCCTGACCAAGTTTTGTGTCGTTGTAGCTGAACCACGAGCCGCTTTTCTTAATTACATTGAGTTCCACTCCGATATCGATAATCTCACCAATGCGTGAAATTCCTTCTCCGTAAAGGATATCGAACTCGGCTTTCTTGAACGGAGGAGCCACTTTGTTCTTCACCACCTTTACCTTTACGCGGTTACCCATGATGTTCTCGCCATCCTTAATCTGACTCACCTTACGAATGTCAAGACGCACAGAACTATAGAATTTCAAGGCGTTTCCACCTGTCGTGGTCTCCGGATTGCCGAACATCACGCCTATCTTTTCACGCAACTGATTGATAAAGATACACACCGTCGACGTCTTGCTGATCGAAGCCGTCAGTTTACGCATTGCCTGCGACATCAAACGAGCCTGCAAGCCCATCTTGCTGTCACCCATCTCGCCTTCAATCTCGCTCTTTGGCGTCAAAGCGGCCACAGAGTCGATGACGATAACGTCGATAGCGCCCGAACGGATAAGGTTTTCAGCGATCTCAAGAGCCTGTTCGCCGTTGTCAGGCTGCGAAACCAACAGATTTTCAATGTCAACGCCCAGTTTCTTCGCATAGAAACGGTCAAATGCATGCTCCGCATCGATAAACGCACCTATTCCGCCCTGTTTCTGAGCCTCCGCGATGACATGCAACGCCAAAGTCGTCTTACCCGAACTCTCCGGTCCGTAAACCTCGATGATTCTTCCACGCGGCATGCCGCCAATGCCCAAAGCATAATCCAAACCTATCGAACCTGTTGATATAGAATCTATCTTCTCCTGATGATTGTCACCAAGACGCATAATACTGCCTTTTCCGAACGATTTCTCAATGTTTCCCAATGTGGCTTCCAAAGCCTTCATTTTTTCCTGTCTCACTTTCTCGACATCTTCCTCAATATTCTTTGCCATTTTCTAAATAGTTTTAAATCAATAAGTTAATAAATTAAACAATTCCAAATTCAAATGTTACAGCTCAATTTTGACGAGTTTTTAATCAAACTGTAACGCTACAAATATAAACATTTTTTTTGAATCGCAAAATTATTTGCTGTTTTTTTGATAAAAATCACAAATTTCTTTTATTCCGCATCCTTCGCACTTCGGCTTCCTCGCCAAACACACATATCTTCCGTGTAAAATCAGCCAGTGATGCGCCTTCGACAACAACTTTTGTGGGATATGCGCCACAAGCTGCTTCTCGGTCTCAAACGGCGTCTTCGAATTTTGTGACAAGCCAATCCTTGCCGAAACTCTGAAAACATGAGTATCCACAGGCATCGCAGGCTTGTCATAGGCCACAGCCACAACCACGTTGGCAGTCTTCCTCCCAACTCCAGGCAATTTCTGCAAATCGTCAATATTATCAGGCACGACACCATCAAAATCAGCCACCAAACCCTTTGCCATCCCAATCAGATTCTTTGCCTTGTTATTAGGATATGAAATAGACTTAATCAATTGATACACTTCATCTTGCGTAGCCTCCGACAACGTTTTAGCATCTGGATAACGCTCAAAAAAAGCCGGCGTCGTCATATTGACTCGCTTGTCGGTACACTGAGCCGAAAGTATCACAGCCACTACCAGCTGATATGGATTCATAAACTTCAACTCCGACTCAGCGACAGGCATCGCCTTCTCAAAATACTCTATAAAAGCATCGTATTTCCGTTGAATATCAATCTTTTTCATTTTTTTAAAATTTCACAACAAAATTACATAATTTTTGTTATTTTTGCAAAAAATTTATTATGGAAAACAGATTTGAATCAGTGTTCATCGGCACCGACATTGAAGCCAATTATATCGCCGCTATGCTGCAGGAGGAGGACATCCAATGCATCGTACGCAACAATTTCCAGTCAAGCATAACTATCGGCTGGGCCGACGGCAATCCCGACCAAAGCACGGAACTACTTGTAAATGCTGAAGATCTGGAGAAAGCCTTGAAAATAGTCGATTCATATCACAACGAAAAATAGAGAGTTTTATTGATGTCGGATTACACACTTCACGAGATAAAAACCAAGCGCGAAATCAAGCAATGGCTTGCATTTCCGTCGAAGTTGTATAAAAATGACGAGCATTATGTCAGACCTCTCGACTGCGAAGTGGAAAAAGTGTTCGACAAAGAACAAAACAAGCTATTCCGTCACGGCGACGCCACAAGATTTTATCTGACCGACGAAAACAACAAAATAGTAGGAAGAATCGCTGTTTTCTACGATGAAATGACCTCAAGAGTCTACGAAAACGAGGAAAACGGACAAAAAACCGGCGGCTGCGGCTTCTTCGACTGCATCAACGACCAAAAAGCGGCCGACATGCTCTTCGACGCGGCCAAAAACTGGCTTCAGGAAAGAGGCTTCGAAGCCATGGACGGCCCAATAAACTTTGGCGATCGCGACTATTTCTGGGGCTGCCTCGTGGACGGCTTCACCGACCCTATTTACAACATGCCTTACAACTATCCTTATTATAGCCAACTCTTTGAAAATTATGGCTTTAAGGATTATTTTAAGCAGCTGACATTCCATCGTAACCTCACCCCCGGCGGCTTCGACCCTATCCTTCACGAAAGAGCGGCTCGCATCTACCAGAATCCCGATTATTCCTTCGAAATCCTCGACAAACGCAAAATAGACCGCTATGCCGACGATTTCCTGACAATATACAACAAAGCCTGGGGCTCAATTCCAGGCACAGCCAAACTGACTCGCCAACACGCACTGGCATTGTTAAACAGCCTGAAACCCATCATCGACCCTCGCATTATGCATTTCGCTTATTATAAAGGCGAACCCGTAGGTTTCTTCCTCATGATGATCGACCTGAATCAGATTTATAAAGGTTTAAACGGTAACAATAAGGGTTTCAATGCTTTACGCATATTTTGGAGAGTCAAGATAGCGAGAATATGCGACCGCGCAATATCTCTAGTATTCGGCATAGTGCCCGAGCATCGTAAAAAAGGCCTCGAATCAGGACTCGTTTGCTCACTCGAAGCACAGGCAATTAAGAAGAAATTCAAGTATAAAGAGTTGCAGCTCAATTGGATAGGCGATTTCAACCCACCTATGCTCAAAATAGCAGAAAGAGCCGGAGCGCAACTTTACAAGACACATATTACATATAGGTATCTTTTCGACAGAAACAAGCCTTTCACAAGAGCGAAACTGCAGTTGAACGGCAAAAAAGATGATGAATAATGATTGAAGCTAAAGGAATATATAAATCATTCGGCAATGTCAATGTTATCAAAGGCATTGATATTCATATAGATAAGGGCGAAATAGTCACTATCGTGGGCGCATCAGGTGCCGGCAAATCAACATTGCTGCAAATTATCGGAACACTCGAAAAAGCTGATAAAGGCGAGGTTATTATCAACAGTCAGAACGTTAGCAAGATGAACCAGAAAACTCTTGCCGCTTTCCGTAATAAAAACATCGGTTTCGTGTTCCAATTCCATCATCTGCTGCCTGAATTTACAGCTTTGGAGAATATCTGTATCCCTGCTTTTATTGCAGGAGTATCTAAAAGTAATGCTTTAAATAAAGCCGCTCAATTACTTGAATATCTTAATCTTACAGAAAGAGCTAATCACAAGCCATCGATGCTTTCAGGTGGCGAGCAACAGCGTGTGGCAGTGGCACGTGCACTCATCAACGACCCTGCCGTGATACTCGCCGATGAGCCTTCAGGAAACCTCGATTCACAGAACGCAAAAGAGCTTCATGAACTTTTTTTCAAATTAAGAGAACAAACCGGCCAAACTTTCGTTATAGTAACACATAACCCTGATTTAGCCAAGATGGCCGACAGGACTTTAACAATTAAAGACGGTAAAATAGAAAGCAACAAATAGTAAGAAAATGCGGAATTTAATAAAATATATTTTCATTTTATCATTTGGAATTCTTTGTGTTTCAACAAATTACGTCTACGCACAGGAGAAAGCCCCTACTTTCCAGTCATTGATGTCGTCGGGCGACAAGGAATTCGCGAAAAAGGAATATATCAAAGCTAAAACGTACTATCAGGAGGCTTTGCGTTTACGTCCAAAAGATGCTAATGCCAAAAACAAATTGAACACTACTCTCCAAAAAATTCAAGAGGAGAACCAGAAAGAAGAGCGCTTCTTCGAATATATCGATAAAGCTGATAATTACTACGCTAACAGCGAATTGGAAAAAGCCTTGGCCGAATACAACAAAGCCCTTAAGATTTATCCGAAAGATGAATATGCCCTTGAAAAAAAGTCGGAAATATCCACAATTTTAAAGGATGAAAAAGACAAACTGAACTCATTTAACGAGATGGTGGCTGTCGGCGACAGACTTATGAAAAGCGAAAAATACGCCGAAGCCGTCATGCAATATGAGTCGGCATTGAAGCTTTATCCAAACAATACTGCCGTCAACGAGAAGTATCAAAACGCTAAAAACAAGAAAGAGGCATACAATACTAAAGTATCTGAGTTTGATAGACTTAATGCACAAGGTCAAGAATTTACTTTAAGAAAAAAATATGCCGAAGCAATAGAGGCTTACCAGCAAGCTTTGCAGATTTTTCCTAACGACAAGGAGCTGGCCGACAAGATAAAAGAGCTTCAGACTAAAAAAGACATTTCCGACAGATATGAGGCAAAAATAAACGAAGCCGACGTGCTGTATGAAGATCAGTCGTATGCCCTGGCAAAAACAGCTTATCAAGCGGCTTTATCAGTAATTCCAGACGATCCGTACGCTTCGGGCATGATTGTCCGTATCGACGAAATAGTGAATAGCTCTGAATATAAAAAGATTCAGAACGACAAGGCCAAACTTGACAGCGATTTCGCCAACTATATGCAAAAAGGTGCTAATGCCGAAGAGATCAAGAATTATGAATTAGCCCTCTCCTTCTACGTTAACGCATTGGAACTCAAGCCAAATAATGCCGAAGCGCTGTCAAAGAAAAAGAACGCCGAAGACATGATTCTGTATCTCGAACAGCAACGCAAAGAACAGGAACGCCTCGCCGCCATCGAAGCTGAGAAACAGCGCAAAGCACAGATACAAAACCTCATAACCACTGGTAATCAACAGATTACAGACAAAAAATATGCCGACGCTGAACAAACATTCAACCAAGTTCTCGTCCTTGACCCTAACAATGCCACCGCGACACAGAAACTTGGCGTGATTGCTGGTTATTATGAGGAAATGCAGCGCCAGAAACAAGAAAACTACAACAAAGCCATGGGCTTAGGCGACTTTGCTCTTGAAAGAGAAAATTTCGCTGAAGCAATAAAACAGTATAACACAGCATTGGCTAACAAACCTGGCGACGAACAGGCTACACGTCAGCTCACACTGGCTAAGCAGAAGGAGAATCTTCGCCTGCAAGCCCTTGAAGATGAATACAATAGCTTCATTACACAAGGCGACACACAGTTTAAATCAAAGAATTACGACAAGGCTATCGATTTCTATACCAAGGCAATCAACGTGAACACCGGCAATCCTTATCCTGCCCGAAAAATAAAGGAAATAGGCGATATTTTGAAGGCGAATAAGATTATGGAACTCGTTCCAAAGAGCTTGTCGATAAAATCTAACGAGTCAAAACGCATTGATTTTCAACCGATTGACATAGCAGTAAGACGTAGCAACTACATCGCTATAAAAGCCAAGAATCTGAGCGACAAACCGTTTATAATGTACATTACTTACGGCAACGGAGCGAAAGAAAACGGCAGTTTCACTGTAAGACTTCAACAAAACGACGAATACAACGATTTCATCGTACGCATAGGCTCTCAATACAAGTGGTTTAGCGAAGACAACAACTGGATTGAGATTTATCCAGAAAACGGCGACGTGGAAATCATTTCAATGGAAATAACTAAAGATAACTAAATAAAAATGAACAAGTCAGATTCACGTTATCAATTGTATATCAACATCTTAAAAGAAGAGTTGGTTCCTGCCATGGGCTGTACCGAGCCTATTTGTCTGGCATACGCAGCTGCAAAAGCAAATCAGGTGCTTGGCGCAAAACCCGACCGCGTTGAGGTTCTCGCGAGCGGCAACATCATCAAAAACGTCAAAAGCGTCATAGTGCCTAACACCAACGGAATGAAGGGCATAAAAGCCGCTGTGGCCGTAGGAATCGTTGCCGGAAACCCCGACAAAGCCCTCGAAGTGATTGCTAACGTGACACCGGAACAGAAGAAAAAGACCGAGGATTATCTCGCCTCCACCCCTATCATTGTGAAACATATAGTGTGCCGCGACCAGCTCGACGTCACAGTGATAGCCTACAGCGGCGAACACCACGCCGACGTGAGGATTTGCGGATTCCACACCAATATCGTTCATATCCAGAAAGACAACGAGGTGCTTTTCGAGAGCGAGACTATAAGCAAACCTTCCAAGGAGCTCACCGACCGCACCTGCCTCAGTATCGCAGGCATAGTCGATTTTGCGGATAGCGTTGATATTCAAGACATTAAAGAGGTTATCGGAAGACAAATCCAATATAACAAAGCCATCTCCGACGAAGGCTTGAAAAACAACTGGGGCGCCAATATCGGCAGCACCTTACTGAAATATTACGGCGACGACATCAAAGTTAAGGCAAAAGCACGCGCTGCAGCAGGCTCCGACGCCCGCATGAACGGCTGCGAACTGCCTGTCATCATCAACTCAGGCAGTGGTAATCAAGGACTTACGGTGTCGATGCCAGTCATAGCCTACGCAGAAGAATACAACATCGACGACGACCGACTTTACCGCGCTTTGGTCGTTTCCAACCTCACCGCCATCCACCAGAAGACACGCATCGGACGTCTCTCGGCTTATTGCGGAGCCGTCAGCGCAGGTTGCGCAGCGGCATGCGGCATTGCCTATCTCCTCGGCGAGAGCCTCGACGTCATCGAACATACGCTCACAAACGCCGTCGTGACCGTCTCAGGCATCATCTGCGACGGTGCCAAGGCATCATGCGCAGCAAAAATCGCAGCATCAGTGGAATCTGGCATTCTCGGATATTACATGTACAAAAACGGACAACAGTTTGAGGCTGGCGACGGCATAGTCGGATGCGACATCGAAGACACCATCAACAACGTCGGACTGGTCGGCTCAATCGGCATGAAAGAAACCGACACCGAGATTATCGACATTATGACTAAATGATTGATTATCAATCAATTCGCTGCACCTCATTGACATTTGCCAAGGCACGCAGCTTGCGAATGAGCTGCTCAAGGTAATTCACGCTCGACACATGCACCACAAAACGACCTTCATAAAGACCGTTTCTGGTTCCCATTGAAGCATCTATGATATTGATTTCCATTTGTTTCATCACTTCAGTGATATCGCTGAGGATGCCGAAACTGTCTTTAGCGACCACCTTGATAGTGGCTCTCGAAGGCACATCACCCTGCCATTTCACATCGACGAGACGATAAGGATAACGTTTCTTCATTGCGACGGCGTTCTTACAGTCGATACGGTGAATGGTGATGCCTCCGCCGACATTCACAAAACCACACACTTTGTCGCCCGGGATAGGATTGCAGCACTTCGCCATCTTAAAGGCAAAACCGTTGATGTTGACACCAATGCTCATCGCATCGCTCTCATTTTCAATAGGTTTGTCTTTCTTAACCTCCTCATCCACCCTCTCCTGACGAATCTCTTTTTCCTCGGTATGCGCCAAAATAAACGCCTTCATATCAACGAGGTCAATTTGATCAGTGGCTATCTTATGATAAAACTCTATGCCTGAATCACAATCGTATTCTTTCAGTAACTCATTGAAAACCTTATCGTTAAATAAGATTTTCCAGTTTTTGAGCTTTCTGTGGAAAATCGAACTGCCTAGCTCAGCCTCCTTCATCTCCTCGTCTTTCAAAAACCTTCTGATCTTCGATTTTGCCTTCTCTGTGTTGACATAACCCAGCCAGTCGGCTTTCGGCGTCTGTTTCTTGCTTATCTGAATCTCCACACGGTCGCCATTGCTTAAAACATAACGAATCGGCTGCATCTTGCCGTTCACTCGCGCCCCGATGCAGTGACTGCCGACCTGTGTGTGCACTTCAAAAGCAAAATCAAGGATTGTGGAGCCTAAAGGAAGCTGTTTCACCTCCCCTTGCGGCGTGATGACATATATCTTATCCGATTTGCCCTTGGCTGCACGTTTATCGTCTAACGGATTGAAATCCAATTGGTCCGTGGCTTCCAGAATACCTCTGATCTGGTTCAGCCACTCATCGGCGGTCTGACGCTTGTCGCCGCTGCTCTTATACGACCAGTGCGAGGCGTTGCCTTTCTCCGCCACCTCGTCCATGCGTTGCGTACGAATCTGTACCTCTACCCAATCAACTCCGTTTTTCACTGTCGTGTGCAACGACTCGTATCCCGATGCCTTCGGTTTTGTAATCCAGTCCCTAAGTCGTTGAGGATTAGGCTGATACAGATTTGTAACGATGGAATAAACTTTCCAACAATCTGCCTGCTCCGTCGATTTTTTCGAGTTATTGATAATAATTCTGACTGCGAAAAGGTCGTAAACTTGTTCAAAAGGCACATTTTGAGCCTTCATCTTGGCAAAAATCGATGGAATCGACTTGGTACGCCATTTTATTGTATAATCGACACCGCTTGCGGCCAGCTCACGACGAATCGGAAGCAGAAAATTAGCCATCTTCTCTTCCTGCGCCACGTGCGACACACTGATTTTATCCTTGATTTCCTTGTATTCCTTAGGATTTTCAAAAATCATCACCGCCTCTTCCATGTCTTTTTTGATGTTGTAAAGACCCAGACGATGAACTATCGGAATAACAAGATATTTTGTGATTTCAAAGAATTTATCATGTGAAGCGTCAATATCACCCTGATTGCGGCAGTTGCAAAGGCAGTGCGCTATAATCAGCATCACCACCCTGATGTCTTCAATCATCGAAAGGAAAAGTTTCCTGAATGTATCCGACTGTGTGGAAATCTGCGACATGTTCAACGACATCACCTTCACTAAACCTCTGAGTATCAATACGACACGCTCGCCAAACTGCTCTTTTATCTCATCAAAAGTGACATCTGTTACTTTAGTGATATTGTGAAGCAACGCACAAACAATAGTCTTACTGTGCATGCCCATCTCGGAGTAACAAATCTTAGCGACTTCAAGCACATGAAGCATCATCGGTTTACCCGAACGCATCCTCATGCCATCGTATTTCGAACAGCACAAATCGTAGGCTTTACCAATAAATCCGACCTCTTCCAACGTCATCGTCTCGCCCACCAGCTGAATCAGCTCCTCATACGATCTCTCAATCTCTAATATTTCGTTCTCCGAATAATTTTTCAATTTTTAAATTTTTAAGGTGCAAATATACGAAAATATTTCAAAATACACTATTTTTGTAACGCAATTTTTTGCTGATTATTATACAATAAAAACACTCATATTTCGTTGAGTTTGTGTGGAATAGTGATGAATAAGAAGTTTTTAAAAAATATAATTTTTTTACTTTTTATCAATCTTTTGATAAAGCCGTTCTGGATTTTGGGCATCGATGTTGCCGTCCAGAATCTCGTTGGTGACACATCCTACGGACTTTATCTCGCCATCTCACAATTCTCCTACCTTTTTTATATATTGCTCGACCTCGGTCTGACCAATTTCAACAACCGCAACATAGCGCAGAACAATCAGCTGCTATCCAAGCATTTTGTAGGCATATCACAAGCCAAGATACTTCTCACAGTGCTATATTTCCTTGTGATTTTCATCCTCGGATGGCTGATAGGATATCGCGGCGAGCAGCTGAAACTGCTCGCTATTGTTGGCATTAACCAAGTTTTGCTGTCATTCATTTTATATGTCAGATCGAATATCTCAGCACTGCTCCTATTCAAGACCGACAGCATGCTTTCGGTGCTCGACCGAATACTTATGATTTTGATTTGCAGCTTCATGCTTTGGTCGGGATTCTTCCCCAAAGAATATTTCAACGTTTATACCTACATCTACGCACAGACGGCTTCCTATGTCATCACACTCGGCATCGCGATAGCTATAGTATTGAAACACACGGGCAAACTGACCATAAGAATCAACATCCCGTTTGTGATAATAATCATCAAAAAGAGCCTTCCTTACGCTCTTCTGGTGCTTCTGATGAGTTTTTACAACCGCCTTGAGCCTGTTTTGATTGAACGTTTGCTTCCTGAAGACATAGCCGCGTCACAAGCTGGCGTTTATGCTAAAGCATGGCGACTTTTCGATGCCGGAAACAACATCTCCTACCTTTTCTCAGTGATTCTTCTGCCATTATTTGCAGCAATAATCAAAGAAAAAGAAGATTTGCAAGGCCTTGTAAAACAATCGTTTAGCATCATGCTATCCATGACTTGCATCATAGCGGTGCTGTGCATTTTCTACAGTCACAACTTCATGGAAATCATGTATCCTGAACAAAGCAACGAAGAAGCATCCACCATTTTGAAGATTTTGATGGGCAGTTTTGTCTCAATATCAATAACTTACATATTCGGAACCCTACTTACCGCCAACGGAAACCTCAAGCAGCTGAATATTGTAGCAGGCTGTGGCGTGGTATTAAACCTCGCATTAAACTTCTTGTTTATCCCCCATTTTCAAGCAGTTGGCGCCGCGTTCACCAGTCTCAGCGTGCAGTTTGTCACCTGCGTGATACAATTCTTTATTGCCAAAAACATCTTCAAACTCAAACTTGGCAACATTTTCTGGCTCCGTCTGGCATCCTTCCTAATCCTGATAAGCCTGATATCCTATCTTTCAACAACACTGGCAATCAATTGGTGGGCGTCATTTGGGATTGCTGCATCCGCTTGTGTCATCATTGCATTTATCACTAAGCTATTGAATTACAATGAGATAAAGGATTTGGTTTTCTCTTCACTGAAAAACATCAAGAAATAATTTTTCAAAAATCCTTTGTATCTAAAGATTTTTTCCTAATTTTGTAGCTTATATTATTAAATAAATTAAAGATGAACAATTATTTTGACAACACACCTTTGATTCAGACCATTTTCAAATGGAAATGGCACATCGTCATTATCACTTTGGTAGCAGCAGTTCTCGGTGCGATTTTCTCAGGCTCGAAATTCATCACACCGCTTTATAAATCAGACGCGACAGTATACCCTACCCATATCGAGGAATATTCCGACGAGACCATCACCGAACAGATGCTCCAGATAATGCAATCGCAGGAGATTATGGATTCAGTGGTTGAGAAATTCGGACTTCTGAAACATTATAAAATCGACAAAAGCTATAAATATTGGAAAACCGCCCTTATCGGCGAATATCGCAGCAATGTCAGCATCTCAAGAACTCCTTACGACGCTGTTATAATCAAAGTTTACGACAGCGACCCTGAAATCGCTTGCGCAATGGTGTATGAGATTGTCAATCAATATAATAGAATAATCGAAAGAATCACCAAAAACCAAAGAGGCGAGCAGGCCAGAATGTTCAAATCGACATTGGAAGACAATGAGGTTTTCCTTGATTCTTTGAGAGAAAGACTCAATACAATCGGCACCGAATACGGCATCGTCGACGTTCAGAGCCAGGCAAGAGAAATCACCAGAGCATATCTGAACAACGGAAAGAGCGATAAAGTTAAGGAACTCAAGGAAAATCTTGAGAATTACGGTCCGGAGGTCAACATAATCAACAACCTTATCTATTACGCAGCAGAAAACTACCACAAGACAAAATACGACTTCGAGCGCGAACAACGTTACTGCGCCAACAACATTTCGTTCGCCAACATGGTATCGAATCCATTCGCGGCCGACAAGAAAGCCTTTCCTATCCGTTGGGTCGTCGTTGCCTTGTGCGCCTTATGTGCTTGCTTCATCTCAATTCTTGCAGTCTACTTGATGGAATATAAGAAAAGCATCAACAAATAATGCATAAAAGCATCAAGACAGCAGCAATATATGTGCTAGCGGCGATTTTCGTCGCTATTGGTCTTTATTTTTGCATAAAAAAAGACACATATCTCGCCTTTGCCATGCCGGCTGTCGTGGGAATACTGCTGATGTACGTGTTCTCCCTCGACAAAGTACTGCTTCTTGTCGCCTTTATCACACCTTTATCTATTAATATACAGTCGCTGAACGTACAACTCGCGCTTTCACTACCTGCCGAGCCGCTACTTGCCGGCTTGTTGGTGATGTTCATAGCTAAATACGCCCACGACTTCAGTTTCGACAGGAAAATAGCGCGACACCCGATATCCATTGTCATCTACCTCATGTTTATCTGGATGATTGTCACAACGATAACAAGCGAAATGCCTGTCGTTTCGTTGAAATTCTTCGTTTCCCGCCTTTGGTTCATCATCCCGGCATATTTCATGTGCGCCGTGTTGTTCAAAAACCCGAGAAACATCAACAGATTCATCTGGTTATACATCGCAGGACTTGTCATCGTGGTGCTTTACACCATCGTCAATCACGCCTCACACGGCTTCGACGGCGACACCGCCCACTGGGTGATGACACCATTCTACAACGACCACACCGCCTACGGAGCCGCATTGGCAGTTTACATCGTGCTTTGCGCCGCCTACCTGTTTATGCCTAACATGAAGAAAAGCAAGCGTTTAGGCGTTGTTTTGGTGCTATGTCTGCTGATTTTGGCAATAGTTTTGTCGTTCTGCCGCGCCTCATGGATAAGCCTCATAGCCGCTCTCGGCGTTTTGACATGCGTCTTACTTAAGATAAAATTCAAATACATAGCAATAGTTGCTGTGGTTTTAGTAGGATTGTTCTTCACTTTCCAGCAACAGATTTTCGATTCATTATCCAAAAACGATCAGGACGCCTCAGGTAATGTGGTCGAAAACATCCAATCCATGACGAACATCTCCACCGACGCGTCCAACCTTGAACGCATAAACCGTTGGAATTCAGCGATTAGGATGTTTAAAGAAAGACCTTTAGTCGGTTGGGGGCCAGGCACCTACCAGTTCGTTTACGCTCCTTTCCAGGAATCGAAGAACAAGACCATCATCAGCACCAACTCTGGCGATATGGGCAACGCACACAGCGAATACATTGGAACACTGTCCGAACAAGGCGTCCCGGGCGCACTACTCGTGGTTTCAATAGTCGTAATGTTCATGTACAGCGGCCTGATGACCTACAGAAAAGCCAGAAACAAAGAATCGAAAGTGCTTGTGCTGGCGGCAACATTAGCATTGCTTGGCTATTACGTCCACGGCACACTCAACAACTTCCTCGACACCGACAAACTAGCGGTGCCAATCTGGAGTTGCATGGCAATAATCACAGCCATCGACTGCTACCATGCCGATAAGGAAAATTTCTACGAAACTAACGAATCTTCTGAACCTCAACAAGTTCCAGATCAAAAATAACCGTTGAATTAGCGGGAAGTTCATTATCTATCGCGATATCGCCGAATCCCATCTTCGACGGAACTATTATCGTCGCCTTCCCTCCCACTTTCATGTGTTCGAGCGCCTCTTCAATACCAGGAACCATCTCGTTATTACCATATATAAACTGCATCGGTTCCGAGCCATAGCTTGTCTCGATAAGCTTATCCTCTATATTATAAAGGTTATAATGGATTGAAACCAAATCGCCTTTTTCAGCCGATCTACCGGCTCCTTTAACGATTTCAAGGTAATACACGCCTGTAGCGCTCGGCGCCACGCTCACATTATGCTCTTTTACAAATTTCTCAATTCTAGCAGGTTCTTCTTCCAAACGCCTCTGATCTTCAGCGTCTGCAGCCTCACGAAGGCGTTTTTGCTCTTTTTCATACTCTTCCTGAGTATAAATAGCAGTGTTTTTTACATTTAAAATAAATGATGTGTAAGGCGCGATGTAATTTTCAAGTCCGGCACTGTCGAAAGCCAACGAAGACGGTATAACAAAATGAGCCTCACCGCCTTCAGGCACGTATCTCATGGCTTCAGCAAAACCTGCGCCTAACTCAAAATCACCGCATTTCACAGCAATAGGCTCACCATCATATAAATTCAGCAATGTGTCGCCGTCAAGGGTTAGCAAATTAAAGTTAATCATAAGGACATCATCATTCTTAGCGCCACGTCCTTTACCCTTGACACTCAATATGATAAGCCCGTTTTCTGTAATTTTGTTCTTCTCATCGGAATAATACATTGCCAAACGGTCCTCATCATACTGTTTCATCAGTTTTAGCTCATATTCCCGCTGAGAAGCCACTGTCTCTGCAGGAATGATGTCTATCAGCTTCATGTCGATATAAACCGGCATTCCAGCTGTCAGATAACTCGGTACTGCATTCATTCCCAATGACTTGATACACATCGAGTCAACCAAAAACGCCACAGTCGCCGAATCATCTATATGCATATTCAAAAGACCTGCCATCATATCTCCTACAAACTCAGGCTTTGTCAGTTCAAATTCAAGAGTTCCATCTTCTTCGTATTCACTTGAAAAGAAAAGAGAATCGCCAAGGGTCTGCTTCACTGCAACGACGACATAATCGCCTATTTGTGGCATATCCCCTTGATTATTAACACTATGGAACTGCATATAAGTGCCGTTTTCCATCTTGTCGAATCCCTTGAAAACCGACCTCTCGCACGACATTAGAATCATGCAGCCGAGCAAAAGCAGTAAATATGATGGCAGTCTTCTCATAATTGATTAAAACTCAATAAGTTCAACTTCAAAAATCAAGTTTGCGAATGGAGGGATAACGCCAGCGGCGCCTCTGTCACCATATCCTAAATAGTAAGGAATATAGAGAACACCTTTCTCGCCTTTCGACATCATCATGATTCCTTCATCCCAACCAGGAATAACATAACCCATACCGATAGGAACCTCAATAGGTTCGCCACGTTCAACAGATGAATCGAACACTGTACCGTCCATCAATTTACCGGTGTAATGAACTTTCACATTATCACCTTTCTTTGGCATTTCACCGTTGCCTTCTTCTGTCATTACGTAGTAAAGTCCTGATGCTGTTGGAGTTACAACGATGTTGTTGTCAGCAAAATATTGCTGCATCTCGGCGTCTGCTGTCGCAGTCTGCTCCGGGAATTTGTTTTTAATTGCTTCAATCATTTTATTTACGTATTCACTTTCTGGATAAAAATCATTAACTTTCACATCAAATCTCATGACATCTGTGCTGTTGAATTCCTCAGGAAGTTCCGGCACTCTGAAGACATTGGCGAATGTCGAGTCGATGTTTACGATAAACGAAGCCGAGTCGCCTTTGTGCATCATTGCGACACCTTCCATGAAATCTGTATTAAATGCAGGCTCACTCAACTGAATGATATTGCTTGATGCCGGAATGATTGTTGTTGTGTCGTTGATTGTGCAAGCCAACGTAAGTTCAACTAAATCACCGAGTTGTGGAGTTTCACCACCATTGTTTACATGAAAACGATAATAAAGCCCATTGTCTGTAGCCTTATAACCTTTAGGTGCGTTTCCGTTGCCGCAACCTGTTAACATTGAAAGCATTACACCGAATGCTGTCATTAATAAAAATGCTCTTTTCATTTTTTGTTAATTTAAATTATTTTACTTATTTGATTGATTTTCAATTATTTTCACATTATAAACTATTGGCGTCTTAGGCGGAATCCTGTTGCCGTCGCCAAGCAACCCGTGTGCATAATACGACGGAATAATAATCACCGCCACATCGCCTTTATGAAGATGCACAATCGCTTCCTCCAGACCGCTTTCCACTCCTCCAATTCCGACAATAAATGACATCGGGCCATTTTCCTTCGAGCTATATAACAAATCACCCGTGAGCATCCTCACCTCATATTCCATTGTAACGAGATCACCTTTCTCAATCGGCTTCGTATCTCCTTGTTTTATAATACTATAGCATAATCCAGTGCCAATCCTTTCAACATTCAGATTATGACGTTCAATATAATTGTCAATATCCTCATTCTCCTTTAAAACCATGTATCTGTTGGCTTTCTCCAAACTCTCCTTCTTCTGCTTCTCATACTCTACATTATATTGCCGGTTTTGCTCCACATCATCAGTGCAGGCTTCAAAAAACGATAATGAAGCCATAACAACTAATGCAAATAATATTTTTACAAAACCATTCAACATTTACTGGTTCAAAAGTGTTTTATACTGTGGTAAAACCTTTAAAAACTCCTTAATTGCCTGTTCAATCGTACAATTTAACGTTCCACCGGCGGCGTTAGTATGACCTCCTCCGTTAAAATGATCTTTTGCGACTTCATGAACTGAAAACTCGCCTTTCGATCTGAATGAAAATCTTATAACTCCTTGACGTTCAGTAATTAACACCGACATTTTCACATCATCAATCATCAATGGGAAATTCACTACTCCTTCTGTATCTCCGACCTGATAATCAAAAGCTTCCAAATCGCTCTTGCTCAAATAAATATAAGCTGTGTGATACTCTTTCAAAACCGTCATCCTATTGTTGATGCAATGCCCGAGCAATCTTAGTCTGTTTTCAGAGAAAGTATTGTATATCTTGCTGTGTATCAATTGATAATCAACAGTTGGGGATATCAATTTCCCACAAATCTCAAAAGTCTCAGGATGGTAAATAGAATGTGAGAACGAGCCTGTGTCAGTCATTATTCCGACCAAAAGACAAGTTGCTATATTATCGTCAAGATATTTGTCAAATCCGTGATACTGAATAACTTCCGCAACTAATTCCGATGTGCTTGACGTCTCAACTTCCGACAGATACATCGCGAACTGTGAAAAATCAGTGTCACGATGATGATCAATCAACAGTCTAGGAGTTTTTGTACAATGACATAAATCGTTGTGTACCAAGCCTGTACGCGACGGATGATTAAAATCGAGATAGCAAATCAAATCGGCGGAATTTAGGTATTCCACCCCTTTGTCAGTATTTTTGTCAAAAATCAGAATATCATCAATTCCCGGCATCCACGACAAAAACGACGGAAAATCGTTTGGGATTATCACTTTAACGTCAATTCCCAACTTCAAAAGGAAAAAATAAAACGCCAACGATGAGCCGATGGCATCGCCGTCAGGATTAACGTGCGACACTATCACCACACGTTTATATTGTGTTATAAATTCTTGAAACTTATTGAGAAACAATTGTTTAGACATTGATATTCATTATTTATTTAGCTAACAAATATACAACTTTTTATTCAATATCAACATCAAAACACATTTTTAATTTTATTTTTATTAAGGAATTCCTTATTAATTATTTCGGCATAAGAATTTCAAACGTATTATCAGAATAAACCACAAGAATTTTCTCTATTGCCTTTCCATCATTATTAACTGATTGATTTACAGCAAAATTATTCTGAATCTCCTTACTTGGTTCATTATTATTCTCAACAATATCATCAAACTCAATCACGCGTTCATCCTCAATTTCTTCAAACTTCATCTGCTGACTGTCGGAAGATACAGGATTCGGTTCATTTATTGTGATCGGTTTCTTTCCTAATATGATCCAATCGAAGCTATATTCAGGAAAAACGTCCTTAAGTTTAATCAGGAAATCCAGACTCGGTTTGTTTCTTCCATTCAACAAATGTGACACATTTGAAGGCTGAATTTCCATCAATTCGGCAAACTGAGAAGCTGTCAAATTTTTCGCTCTGAGAATATGAGCCAATCTGTCTTTGATATTTTCCATGGTATATACCTCCAGAAATTTTCGTTTTTCAAATCGTTTCAGATTACAAAAGTAAAAAGAAAAACAATACAAAAGTTAAAATTTTTCAATTTATTTTTGTAAATATTTCTCCAAGGTAAAAAATCTTTAATAATCACTTATTCATTTTAATTTAAATTATTTTATATCAATTATTTACATTCAAATTTGATAGCTTTTTAAAAAATCATAAAAATGTCAAAATATATAAAGTATTAGTTTATATTTTAACACTTAATAAATACTTTATCAATGCTTTATGTTAATTTTTATCAACAATTGTTTAGATTTATAGTTGTAATTTTTAACATTTGTTTTTACAGTTGTAATACTTTGTTTTATATTTGTAAACTCAATTGATTATCATGTATTTATAAACAAATATTTATTTTTGTGAATTTTAGCCGATTTATCACATAACGGCAATTTACAATTTTAAAATTTCAATTTAAGACACTTTTTCACGCCAAAAGCAACATTACATGCCTCGGAAAATTGATGCGCTTAAAACGGCTAAAAACGATTATTTTCACTCTCCTAGCCCACCAAAGAAAAAATTTTCTATTTTTGTAAAAATTATGAAAAAAGAAGGTCACATCCAAAAATTGATTGCCGAGGGCGAGCATCAGATGTTGGATTTCAAATTTGAAGTATCCGACAGCAAAAAGATTGCACGTTCGCTGGTCGCCTTCGCCAACACCGATGGTGGACGTTTATTAATAGGTGTAAAAGACAACGGTTCCATTTCCGGAATCAGATCTGACGAAGAAAAGCACATGATACAGACTGCCGCGCAGATGTATTGCCGTCCGGAAGTTGAATATACGGCCAAAGAATGGAACATTAACGGCAAAACCGTGCTTGAAGTCATAATTCCAAAAAGCAAGTATCACAAACACCAGGCTCCTGACCATAATAATATATATAAGGTGTATGTTCGTGTAAAAGACGAAAATATCGTGGCCAACTCTATATTAATTAAAGTATGGAAACATGAAAAAGACAAAAACAACATCAGAATCACCTTTACAGACGGAGAAATGTTGCTTTTACGATATCTGAACGAGCACAAAAGGATAAGCTTTGAAGAATTTATGGAAATTTCTCATTTAAACAAAAAAGCAGCCGAGCGGATTCTTGTCAACTTCATCCTCATCGGAATGGTCAAAATGGAGATGTCTGAAAAAAAGATTTTTTTCATTTCAGCCGATTTGGCGTAATTTTAGTCTAAAATTTTGGAGGTAGGGGCAAAAAATCAGGCCTTTGAAGCTTGCTTCCAGACTGATTTTTGTCCCTCCCGGAAAAATCTCCATTTATAAAACATTGATTTTCAAAGCACAAAAAAATATTTTAAAAAATTATCATTTTTTTCTTGACAGTAATAAAAATCGCCGTATCTTTGCAGTCCGCAATCACGAAAAAGATTGTGGAAGTTCTTTGAAAGCAATGAGCCAATAAAAAGTAGTCTGAAAAGGTAAGGAACCTAAAATTCCAAAGAGACTAAAAAACAGGTGAATCCGCCAGG
>CAMYXP010000008.1 GCA_947303085.1 uncultured Bacteroidales bacterium | reverse complement strand
ATCCATAATCTGTTATTATCGCTAATTAAACAATTAAAAAATCTATCGACACTCACATTGTCGTGTCGATTATCAAGAAATGCAAAAATAATAAAAAATGAATTAAGTTAAAAGAAAAAGAACAGAAAAATCGTTGCTGTTTTTATGTTGTGGTCAAACCAGAACTATGATTTAATGATGGTTGTAATTAAGGCTGATTGCAGGTCTTTGTCACCTCTGAGAATTTGGCGGCATTTTTGAGTGCGGACGTAAACGTTGTGATAGGGAGATCCTATGACAGCTGAAATGTGCTTGTCGTCTAATCCGAGAAGGCATAAGCAGAACAACAATTCGTCGGAATTCTTCAAACGTTGATTATTTCTGATTATACTTTGCAAGGTCCCGTTCAATTCTTTGTCGAACAGCCCTATAAGATACATTTTTTCATCATCGCTCAGCACCAATTCAGTATATTTTGCGGTTGTTTTAATATGCATCTGTGTTATTGAATAAAGTTTCCTACACAAATCGTCTCTTTTTATGTTTTGCATTCTTTCATTAAATGGTATCGGCTGGTGTGCCTCTTTTACATAATCCTCATTAACATTTTTGTTCTCTTCAGATTTCTGTTTTATTTTTCCATGAAGAGTTCTGATATACCTATCTTTACTGTCAATTTCATTTTTGTGTCTTCTTTTTCTAATTATAAACACAACAGAGAACACAACCACAAGGATAATTGCACCCACAGTAAGTGCCATTATTATGTTAAGCCACAATTCTCTTGTTTCTGCCTTATGCTTGTCAGCCTCATATTGTTCATACATAGCTACAAGTTCGGCTTTCATAGGTGTAAGTTCAAGCTCCTGGTTGGTTTCTTCAGCAAGAAGCGGGGCGTAATATGCCGCTTTTTCATTGTCACCACTAATTTTGCATATCTCTATTATACGGTTGCCGCAATGCAACATTGTATAATGGTTTCTAAGAAAATCCTTTTCAAAATAATAAAGAGCTGAATCGTATTGGCAATCTTTATAAAAAATCTCGCCAAGTTGTGTGTATCCTAATACTCTCTCTTCTTCACCATCAGCTTTTGACATATATTGTCTTGCCAATTCCATAGCTTTTTTGTTGTCATTATCCCTATAAGATGCAAGCAAAGCCCTTTCCATAAGGATTTTTCGCTTGGTCTGGTTGTCTTCAATTTTCAACACATAGGTTATCAATGAATCGGCTATATTAAGGCACTTCTCTTCTTCTTCATATAAATCTATTGTTGATAGCATTTTTGCTATACACAGATAATTATATGCGACAGGCTGTATGTCATTAATCTTTATATAACTCTCATTGGCTTTATGATAAAGATACCGTGCAACAGTAAAGGCATCGTTGTAGTAATATATATTAGCTAATCTGTTATATATCAATCCATTGAAATAATCTATATTGTAATTCCTGTCTTTTTCTTTTATCTCATCAATTGTTTTCAATGCAATGATATAGTCGGAGCAAGCATTTTTAATATCATCTTTTTCACTTTCACCAACAGCTTTGTAATAATGCGCCCTTGATTTTTGTAAAATAACTTCCACATTTTTAGGATATATTTGAGCAAGACTGTCGTAATATCTTACAGCTTCAAAAACTACGGAGTCGTTGGTCTGCAGAAGGTCGTTTTTATAAAGAGCCTCCGCTATAAGAATCTGATACTCATAATAATCAGGTTTTGAAAGTTTTGACTCGTCAACAGTGTCGGAAACATCTATTAATATGTCAAGTGCCGCCTCGGGACAACATGTCATCGTATCGGTTATTGTTTTCAGAACGGAATAATGAAGAGGAGTTCCTTTTTCGGAATACAAAGAAAAGCGTTTGCAAGATTGTGCCATAATGCACAAAAGTACCAACAAAGCGTAAAATACGACAACCTTTCTATTCATTTTGCAAATATAACAAGAATTTTAAAACTCTCATCCGAAAATTTCGTCACAAAAACAGGAAATTTCGTCACAATAAAATATGGACAAAATCCGTGTAACACTCTATGTTTCATTAAATTACAACATTCCATAACTTTCCATAACATTTTGTCATTCGTCGTCAAACCCCAGTGTTTTCAACTGAACTAGCAAAAACATGTAATAATTTGTAATAGAAAACTTTGAAAAGTTGAAAATTTTTTGCATATTTTCGTAATAGAAATTTTGACAAAAATGACTATTATGAAAAAAGTATTGTTTCTTTTTTTCTTTGGGTTGTTGTTCTTACAGCTTTTTGCTATTGAAGGGCAACCAATACAAATAATTAAAACGAATAACAATGGTGCACCCAAATCTCAAACAGCCGATATTTCGGTTGAATTGGAAGGAAACACCATTGAAATCACATTCGGTTCCGATTGCGGAGCTGCAGACATTACTGTTGAAACTGCTTCAGGAGCAACAGTGGCATCAACTTACTGCCCAAGCACACCGGGATATGCGGAACTGACCATTTCAACGCCAGGGAATTATGTATTAACCATTACAACAAGTGACGGTGTTTATAAAGGACAACTAAACATTAATTAATATGAAAACAATTTGGATGTTGGGGAAAAACAGGTTTATTTTATAAATGGTCTCGTTAATAAATTATGAGACCACACCAATAATCATCAAACAACAAATTTAATAATCTTAAATAAAAATTATAATCATGAAAAAATTAGTATCAAAAATCTTTGTGGCATTAGCAATAACTGGAATGGTCACATTTATTGCACCGAAAAAAGCAATGGCAGAACAGACTGCTCCAGATTGCATTACAGTTTTAGTAACATGTCCTGACGGTTCAACACATGGTTATGCCGTTGTATGTGATCAAGAAGATTACAATACCTTAATGGAGATTTTCTGTAACATTCAAGTGGAACCAGGCGTTGGACCTGGCGATGATTAATTAACCATACCGGATATGTTCAATTAAAATGAATGTATCCGGTCTAATTGAAAGTTATGAAAAGGTTTTTATTGTCATTCGTCATTTTTAATATTTCACTATCAGTATATGCCCAATACTGGTTTAACGAGCCTGTTGTCGCACTTGATACAGCCCGAATTTGTGTTATGTATCAACTTACTTATATAGATGATACACTTCATATAAATTTTAAAAAACAAGAGAAACAAATTCTCATTACCGGATACGAATCAAGCAGTTACCAGTCTTTTAACCATTATAAGTTTGTTAAGACAGGTCGTCAAAAGGTACAAGAAGGTAAAATGATGGAATGGCTTCAATCTGGCATCTCAACTGACGATTTCGTTTATCATTTCAAATACAGGATATATAAAAAACATGCCAACGGCTCTATCATTACCACAGATTATGTTTTTTTGGCTGGAGCGTTCAAATACGAAGAGAATAGAAGTTGTTTTAACTGGGATATAACATTAGAAACAGATACTATTAATGGTTATTTTTCCCAAAAAGCAATTTGTGATTTTGGCGGTCGGCGTTGGGAAGCATGGTTTACACCAGAAATACCATATAGCGACGGACCATATAAATTTTGCGGTTTGCCTGGATTGATATTGAGGATTGCAGACGTGGAAAGGCATTACGAATTCACTATGATATCAATAGAGATACCTCAATCAGGTACAATGGTGGAGTATTATGATAGGGACAATTATATCCTCACGACAAAAAAAGAGTTTTTCAAAGTTTATGATAATGATATCATGAACATTACAAACGCCGTGTTAGAAAAAGGCGGTGACGCAAATGTCGCATATCGTGCCAGCCAGTATGCTGCATCACAAAACAACCCTCTCGAACTTGAAAGAAAATGAGAAAATGGGCGGTTTTATTGGTTTTGTTTATACTCGCTTCATATATTGCAAGTGCGCAAACTGTGCTCAGCGGTAAAATATCCGACACGATAGGCTCACCAATTCCAAACATCAGCGTTTTGGTGCATAGAGCCGGAAGCACCTCCATCTCTGCATACGGTTTCTCTGATATCGACGGTTTTTACGAGATAACATTCAATAGCGATGCTGACAGTCTCGATGTTGGGACAAACTCTATGTTTTATAAAAAGGAGAGCCGTAGAATAGAAAACCGTTCTCAGTCAATTGATTTTGTCTTGAAAGAGGAAGTGCAACAGCTGAAGGGCGTCACTGTTACGGCAAAACCTATCGAACAGCGAGGTGACACATTGGAATATTTCGTCGGATCGTTTGTGCAGCAAGAGGATAAGAGTATAGAGGATGTTTTGAAACGCATGCCAGGCATCGAGGTCGCCGACAACGGGCAAATCACATATCAAGGTGCGCCAATCCAGAAATTTTATGTCGAAGGTATGGACTTGATGGACGGTCGCTACGCCTCTATAAGTAAGAATCTGCCTCACCAGTCGGTGGCGTCGGTCGAGATTTACGAAAACCATCAGCCAATCAAGATGCTTGAAGACAAGGTGTCGTCCGAACAGGCGTCACTCAACATAAAACTTGCCAAAAATGTGGCGATGACAGGCTCCGGCAAGGTTGGGATAGGGGCGGCGCCGTTTTTATGGGACGTGTCGGTCACGCCAATGATTTTCTCGAGCAGAATACAAATGGTGGCATCTTACCAAACCAACAACACTGGTAATGATGTGAAGATGTTCATGAGCCGCATTACGTATGAGCAAAATGAACGTCCGTCGGAAAACGATGTGGAGCTGTCGATACAAAAACCCAATCCGCCCCTTTTCGACCAGAATCGTTACCTCGACAACACATCGCATCTCGCCAATTTCAATGTTCTGTTTCCAATAAGTAAGACAACTCAATTAAGGGCTAACGTCTATTATCTCAATGACTTGCAACGACAATCGGCAGAACAGACAACCACATTGTATCTTCCTAACGACACGAGTTCCTACACCGAAAAACTGCACAACAAAATCTACGACCAACGTGTGTTCGGAACTATAACAATCGACCGCAACGACAAACGTTTCTATCTTAATGATAAGGTCAACTTTTCGAAACAATGGAACAGCTCCATCGGCCATCTCCTTAATAACGAAGAGTTTGTAAACCAAAACCTCGACCAGCAGGCAGGAGCTTTGTCAAACGATTTGCGTGTGATTTTCCCCGTGGGCAATCATCTTCTTGATTTCGTTTCATACAATTCTTATGGTGTCACGCCCGAGATACTTGAAATCGAGCCTGGTGTTTTTGCCGGACTGCTCAACGACAGCGTTGCATATCCGCTCACTAAGCAGAAACTCTTTAAGAACCAATTCTTTACCGACGAGTCGTTCAGCGGAATCTTCACATTCGGTAAAATCAGCATAAGCGCTAAGGCAGGTGTCAGTCACCTCAACAAAACAGCCAATTCTGAGCTTTTGACTTTTGAAAATGACGTAACTCATTATTTTACAAAGCCATACGTAGGGGCAAACTTCGAATACAAACGCAAAAGAATTACCGTCACTCTCAATTTTCCGCTTTCACTAAGCATTGCTAAAATCTGTCCAAAATCTTCTGAAAAGCAATCAATCGAGAGGCTGTTTTTCAATCCGAGTCTCTCGTTCAAGTTCAATGCTGGTAATTACTGGATATTCCGTCTCTCTGGCAAATTCGGGCAGAGTATCGAAAACTTCGATCATTACTACGACAACTACATTCTGAAAAACTACAATAGCATCATGGTTGAGTCGGCTCCGTTGTCAGTCTCCGATAAAATCAGAGGTAATGCGAAAATCGACTTCAAGCAACCGTTCATTTCGCTAAACGCTTCGCTGGCATACAGTTACCAATATCGTCAATCCGATATGATGTACAAATACTACATCGACGGCAACGGCACTTCTGTGCTTCAGATGGTTGAGCGTTCTAACAGTTCCGACTACCATATCATGAATGCTATGGTCAAGAAATTTTTCTCGCCGATTAGGACAACTCTCAGTCTCAAAGGCAATATGGCTTTAACGAAAAGCCACACCATCTTAAACGACAGTTTAGTTGTAACTTCATCTGTTTCAACCAGTTTATCGCCAGACATGATGATAAAAATTACCGAATGGCTACACATCGATTATTCATTAAACTGGAATGTAATAATCTCCAAAGTTGGCGGTAAAGAGAAAGGCAACGTGAAATATCTCCGTCACAATTGCGATATCCTGGTGTTTCCTGGCAAAAACCATCTCTTCTGTATCACCTCCGAAATCTATGACTATCAAGAGGAAACTTTCCTCTACATGGATGTTTCCTATCAATACTCTCTGCGAAAGCACAAACTTGATTTCGAAGTGAAACTGTCAAACATCTTCAACAACGATGCCTACATCTCATATTTTACCGGTACATTCTCGTTAATGGAATCGGTTTACAAACTCCGTCCGCGTGAGGTTTTATGCTCGGTGAAGTTCCGTTTTTGAGGTTGTCTCCGTTTTGCGCTATTGATACCAACTGAAATAGTAGAAATTTTCGTCACAAATTTCCGAATTTCGTCACAAAAATATTGGAATTTTCGTCACAAAGCCCAAGTGTTTTCAACTGAACCCGCAAAAACGTGTAATAATTTGTAAAAGAAAACTTTGAAAAGTTGAAAAATTTTTGCGTATTTTAGCAATAGAAATTTTGACAAAAATAACTATTATGAAAAAAGTATTGTTTTTTTTAGTTTTTGGTGTGTTTTTAACGCAGTTACACGCTATTGAGGGACAACCAATACAAATAATTAAAACGAATAACAATGGTGCACCAAAATCTCAAACAGACGACATTTCGGTTGAATTGGAGGGAAACACCATTGAAATCACATTCGGTTCCGATTGCGGAGCAACAGACATTGCTGTTGAAACTGCTTCAGGAGCAACGGTGGCATCAACTTATTGTCCAAGCACTCCTGGATATGCGGAACTGACTATTTCAACACCAGGGAATTATGTTTTAACCATTACAACAAGTGATGGTGTTTATAAGGGACAACTAAACATTTAAATCTATATCAGTTATGAAAAAATCTATTATTACAATTGTTCTATTATTTGTTTTCGTGTTATCATATGGACAAATAAAAATGCATCCAAGTGGACAGGTAAGCATCCAAACCACAAACACAACGGACGGTGTACAAATTGCTCCTTCGGGACAGACCAATTTTAAGCCTAATTTAACAGGGAGTTTTGATATATTAAATCATACAATAGCTCAAGCACAATTGGTTAAAATATGGAATGTTACTCTTGAAGGTATAAATCCAAATACTCAATTCTATGTTACCGGTCTTGGCAATGCATATGCACATGGTCATTACACCATCAGTTATAATGGTGGCGGTGGTGTCACAAAAGGAAGTTATCCTATCGAAAATGCGTCAAAACTACTATCAAAGCTAAACGGTTACTATTATGACGACAACGAATTCGAAGGGTTTAAACCAGATTTTATAGACAATCCCAATGTTCAACCTGAAGCTATAGAGGGATTGATGAAAGATTTAGAGATTAACAAGGCTTTGGGCTTGTCGTCTGATGATTTGGAAACAGTTCTTCCCGAGGCGGTACGCCATGATCCAGATGGCAGAGTATATATCAACTATTCTGCGATTGTACCTGTGCTTGTTGAAGCCTTTAAGGAACAGCAACAAACCATCGAAGCGCTTCAACAAGAAATAGCCGAATTAAAAAACGGTGAAAAGGGGTTATACGGAATAGACGCACATGAAATCACCAGGAACGCTTTGTTCCAAAACGTCCCAAACCCGACGAATTCCTCCACGACTATTGATTGCTACCTTGATTCGAATGTGGCAAAGGCAATAATTGCGGTTTATGATTTGAACGGATTACAGCTAAAGGAGTATCCAGTTTACAACCAAGGCAAAAACACCATAACCATAAGAGCCAACGACTTCAAGCCTGGAATGTACATGTACAGCCTATTGGTTGACGGCAAACTTATTGACACAAAACGAATGGTTATCACCTCAAAATAACTGGGCTATGAAAAAACAATTTACCTTATTAATAGTACTGCTTTCGACAGTCTTCCCACTCCTCGCCCAGGACACCATCACCGGCATTGTGAACCGCATTACAGCGCCATATTTTGAGCAGAATGTATGTAACGACCGTTTTGCCATTGTTTCTGAAAATGAGACATATTACGTGATGGTTGACAACTATTGGCCGAATCCATATTTGGAAGATTTGGTGATTCATTACGACACTATTGCAGTCGGTGATGAGATTTCGGTTATCGGCAATATTTTGGAAATGGAAGATGGACATGGAGAAGCATTTCAAAACATTGATATAAGTAAAAATCTTAATTCGAATCATCAGCAAATATTAGGCTTTTTCTATTATAACGACGTTTCATATCCAGGTCCAGACCCAATTTCAACTGCAAGTTTCGTCGAAAGTCGTGGATTTGAACTTTATACTTATAGTATTACCATTAACGGAGAGCTTCAAGCACAAATACCATTCACCATAAATGGGAGAAATCTCATTGAAGACAAACGTTATCTGTTTATTGGCGACAGTGATGTCTGGACAGATTATAATGGCGACACTTTCAATGTTTTTGAACTTATTGATGCTCTTCCGTATGATGTTGAAGATGTGAGCTTTGAGGGCATCCTTACCATGGAAAACGATTCACACTTGTTGCTGCTCGACGGAGAAGAAAACCATTATTTGACAAACAAAAGAAAATTCATATACGGCTATATTAATGATGCCGTCTTCACGGAAGGTGATTCTGTACTTGTAAAAGGCTTTGTATTCATTCGACATGATTTGTATGGCAATCCTTTCAAAACATTGGAAGTCATAAAAATATTATCCTCTACGGAACACACTTTAGATGGAGTAGCTGGACCAGCCGGGATACCATATACAAATATAGGTCCCCCAATACCCGGCTTATGTCTGGCTTTGTACAGCAAAGACGTTGAGTACTTTATTAGACAACCACAATACGACGAGTTTTATTTTTATTTCGATGACTATTTTGTCGTTGGCAACGACACTATTTATGTTACTTCGCAACAAATAACCGCCTCTTGTTACCCTGGATTATTCATCAACAACTATATTGAGCCAGAGTACACAGTTTGCATCAATCAAGTGGAATTCGACGGATTAGAAGAATCTTACTCACCAGAAATCCAGATTTTCCCAAATCCTTCAGATGGCATTATTCAAATCGTTTCTGAACAATCAATAAGCCGCATCTCTGTGGGCGACTATACAAAACGAGCTGTATATAATAAAACTGGCAATTCAAACAATATATTTATTGATTTACAAGATTATAAAGGCTTAGCTATTATTCATATTAGTTTTGAAAACGGGAAAACGGTATCAAGAAAGGTGGTGGTATTATGAAAAAGATCTTTTATTCAATAATGGTAATATTATGTATCATGTTGACTTTATCCCAGAAAATGTATGGTCAAGATGATATATATACAGAATTATCAAATCTGTTTAACGAATATGATCATAGTCCTACGACAATAAGCAGTCGCTACACTCAATTACCTAACGGGAATTTTTCTCACACCCAAGTATTGAACATTCCTTTATCAAATCAAGCAGAATTGCTTAATAAGGTTTTGATAATTGTCGACTCTACTTTATATTCAGAGTTAACCTTTGAAATAAACCGATATGCATACGATATTCATCATGTTTATGGGTGCAATGTGATTATGGAAAGTGTTAATTCTGAGACTTGCATAAATATAAAAGGCTTGATATTAAGTTATCAAAATAATTTAGATGGTTGTGTGTTCATTGGCGATATCGCTCCTGCTTTTTATGAGGCAATTAAAGATTATGCTATTCAGGGCAACAATAGTTATGTCGTATGGCCTTGTGATATGTACTATATGGATTTAACTGGCACTTGGAACGATTTAGACAATAATAATATATTTGACCAATATTCCGGAGATAAACGCCCCGAGATATTTATTGGCAGAATATCAACGGCTAATATGGGAGACCTCATTGGTGAAATAGAGGGAATGAGGTTTTATTTGAATAAAAATCATAAATACTGGATTGGTCATCGAAAAGTTAATAAACGATATGGATTAACATATACTAATAAAGATTGGCAAAATAATCCTGAATTTATGGACACAATATCATATTTGTATGGAAACTGTTATTATGACAGCATTAGGCCTAAATATTACCAACAATTTGGCGATAAAGATTATTTACGAAAATTAAATAATAACAGATATGAGTTTATCCAACTTGCCGCTCACTCCGATTTTTATTACCATTGCCGTTTCAATATTACATCAAGTAACATATATGGTGACACAATATACAACAATACAATAAAAGCGTTAGGTATTAACTTATTTTGTTGTAGTGCATGTTGTTGGACAGATGACAGTCAACCAAATTATGCGTTTTTAGGAGGTGACTATGTCTATTCACCAAATTCTGAAATTTTGTGCGCTGTTGGTTGTACAAAAGCTGGTGGTATGTATCAGTTTCAATACTTTTATCCTCAATTAGGAAATGCAAAAACCATGGGGCAAGCATTGGTCTATTGGTGGAGACATAAAGAATTGATTAGTCACAATAGTGAAATTAGTTGGAATTTCGGTCTCACTATCGTTGGCGACCCGTTGGTGAATTTCTACCATTGTACTAACAGCACTTGCGAGGATTATATTGAACTTAATTCTTACGGTAACTCAAGTTCTTCTTTATCTTATAATCTTGCCAGCGGGAAAATAGTCATCCCGCAAGAGGGGGCATATTCCATTCCATCTGGCAAACACTGTATCCTCAATGCGCCTACAGTTGAGATTAACGGACCTTTCGAGTGCCCTCTTGGAGCCACTTTGGAAATACTTAATGAAGGCTGTCAGGATAACTGTGACGAATAAAGCAAATCGACTACAAAAAACGGTCAAACATCATCAAGAACTGATTTGCCAAAGTATCATCATAAATGCCAGTGTGATTTCAATATACGGCAACAAAAATTTTGAATGCGAGGATATTCGTAATGTGTACAACCACTTCGAGTGTACTCAGAATATTCATCACATGGAATCGTCAGACACAGCGCAAGTGCTTATTGCTTCGCAAGCACTGGTTATTTTGGAAATGGGACAGCCTTAGACGAGATAGGATGGCTAAGTGTATGGTGAAGAGAGAGTGGGAGGAATGATATATACCGATATGATTTTATATACAAAACGCTGGGCAATGTAAAATCACTGCTCAGCGTTTTCCAGTTATTATTTGGATGAATTTTTGCGTTTTTTAATCCGACGTCCTATATAATATATGCCAAAAACAATAACTGCTGCTGCAAAACAACTACATTTCCAGATATGACAAGACTCTAGGCCGCCCAAACTCCATATAGCTATAGAAAAACTGAGCCAACCAAGTATAGAACTGTTTTCATTGCTCTTTTCAGCTTCTTTTAGAGCGTCGTTATTGGCAGTGGTTAATGACTTGATCTTTTGTAGTATATCGTTGTTGGCATCGGTTAAAGATGTAATATTCTTTAGAATATCTCTGTTGTTTTTGGAAATACCAAGAACTTCTTCCATTAACATTTCTGTTATTCTTATACCCCAAAAATCACATTTTTGTCTTACAGCCTCAATATAACAAATGCTATTTTGTATATTGAACGCTTTTTTACGTTTGGAATCTTTATCTAATAATACAGGGTCGTTCTTACTTAAGAGTCTAAGTTCGGTATTTGTAAATATGAAGTCTTGCTTGTAGTCGTCGTTATACTTTGATCCAAGAAGAGTTTTGCAGTATGTATATTCTATGATACTATCCGTGCATTCTTTTGATAGAGCGGACAACTCCTCATAAAGATAATTTATGTATGAAGCCAATGATTTCTGATAAATATTTGTCAGATGTTCTTTTGGGTTGTCGATATTTTTACCAATTTCATTGACATCAATTATGTCAGGAGGTGTGTCGGTATCGGATTCTAATGGTCCTTTTTGACTTTTTGATGTGATTTCGCCGATAAGATTTAATATCTCTTGCTTGTTGTTTTCATCAAGAGCCTTGTTTACTCGTCTTTTTAGGTTAAAAGTGTCTTCAAGATCTTTTGACCATCTTTTATGGTGATCAGATATGTTTTCGGCGTTTCCAATTAATTGTTTCTCAAATTGGTCAATATACCAATTGATGACAGGATTGTTTTTTATTGACAGACACGGGATTCCCATTAAATACTCACGCCTACCAGTCTCATATTCCTTGCTATAATAATAAGCTCTTAATTTGGCGTCTGAGTCTTTGTGTGTTTCATGTTCATGATAGAACAATTTTGCATTATGATAGAAAGAAATCAGAATTCTATCAATTGTATAGTTTTTTACAAGCTCGTCATCTGGATCGGGATTTATTGTGTTAGGGTATTTTTTCTTGATACGGTCAATGAGTCTATGACGCAGATTGTCTAAAATTCTCTTGTACTCTCTATCGTTGAATCGGTTCCAATAATCCTCAATAAGCTTATTTCTGTTGTAGGAATAAACCACAAAACCGTTTCTGGTTTGATTGACACAACTAAATCGTGATTCTATTTTATGTCCGTTTTGGTCAGTTAACGTAAAAATCAAATCACATTTTTTCTCATTATTGCGAATGGAATCGTTTGCTTCATAAGCATTAGAAGCCTGTTCTTCTTCCTTAATCTCTAATAATAAATTTTTATCATCATCGTCATCGGCAATAGAAACAGGGAATTCGGGGTTTTTATGCTTCTTTTCGCAATGAAAAATTGTGGGGAACCAAAAGACACAATAATAACATGAATCCATAGCAATGAATTTAAGCACTAGGAAGTTTTTTAAACCTTATTCGGCATTAGTAATACCGTTTTTTTCGCGGAATAATTTAAGGGTGAGAGATGTGTAATCAACTTTGGCTATTCTTTCACCGTCCGGAGTGACTTTATAACGCAATTCTGCATCAGAATTAATGCCAAAGGCAATAATTCCAGCACTTGCGAAATAATCTGCAATATTTGGGTCGATTTTGTCTAATTCTGCCAAATAACCTTTAGAGTGGCGTAAAATATACCAATAACCCTTTCGTAATGTTACATCATCTATTGCCATAACAACGTTTTGTTTTATTAAAAATATAAAATAATAAAAATACACATAACATAATCCATGATGACTATACGAGCTATCATAAAATATGTTAAAAGCAATTTTATCTTTGTAAAAAATAATTTAAGAAATTCATTTACATGTTTTTCTGTTTGTGCACTACCTTTTTTATTCAGTTTGCAAAATTACAACTTTATTTAATATGTTTGACACAAAAATTAAAAATAAATTAAAATATTTTATATAAATAAAAAAATAAAGATGTGTTTTTTGATGTTTGGCAGTTCGGATTTTTTATTCTTTTGCTATTATCGAATCGACATAATGCTGCCTATCCTCGAAGGAGATGTCGTGGAAGCAATAGACATCATTCCAGAGGTAGGTGCGGTGGCCGGCGCGGTACAGGGTGAAGGTTTCGGCATTCACCATGAAGTCGGCTTGTCCCATTGCCCAGTCTGATTCGAAACGGAAAAACGGAGTGTTGCCGTCGATGTCTTTTTTACAAGACGTGAGTTGCCTCAGATAGGGCTTGGTATTGATAAACGGAATGGGATGGAAATAGAACCATGCCATGCTGAGACAATCCCAGTGGAGGCTTTTGATTTCGGGATTCTCCTTTGTGACAACATAATGGTTGAAGTTGTCGGTGAAGAACACCATAGAATTGTCTCCATCGTATTTTATGATGACATCGTAGGTCGGGCCGTCTTGGAGCATGTTGGACTCCTCCAACCGAAGCACACTTAGATGGAACGACACCCATTGATGCTCTTCGGCAAAAGCCAGCGACTGGCTCACGAAGGCGGAGTCGGGCTTGATGTGGGGCTCAGGCGTTGCCGCCTGCTGCGTTTCGACCATGTTGTTGACACAACAAAACGCAGCAAGCAGCAATAAAACAGTTGATATTATCAATATGATATATTTCATTGCTTAACGATACGTCCTGTGAACTCCGAACCGTCGAACATTCGCACCTTTATTATATATAGACCTGATTTTTTATCGCTAAAATCGTATTCAAAAGTATTGCCCGATGTCTCTGTTTCAAATATTATCTCACCGAAATAGTTGTAGATAGAGACGTTTTGGATATTTTCAGCTTCAATTTTTATCGTGCCTTTTGTCGGATTTGGATATAAGACCATTTTAACTCCAATGTTTTCTCCGACTGCATCAAAAGTGCAATCGTCATAATTCGGATTTTGCCAGATAAGCTCATCGTTTTGATGAAAGCATAATGTATTATAATACGCTCCAGAAATACTTGCGCTACCACTATAGAGCAACCCCAAATCGCTGCCAATTCCTTCAATCCATATCTCGGCAGCGGCAGTGCCAAACCAACCATATTCCAATCCGAACCAGAACTTCTTCCTGTTAATACCACCAATATGCTCTATGCTAATGGAATCAACAATATTATAATGGTATTCACCAGCCCAAGGCCCACACCATATAGTGTCACCTACATTGGCAGTGAAGTCATATAATAATATTTCCCTTTGATTATTCAACCGTTCCCACACCTTGCCGTTGTCTTCTCTGAGCAGTGAAAACAGATGTGGAGCGTCTCCGTCGGTGGTTCCCATGAGTTTGGCATATCGCACATCATTGATGATGGTGTCGCCCGAAAACCAATTGACATTATTGTAATAGGTATTATACATACTGACCGTAACATCGAGTGTGTTCCATACATTGCCTTCTTGAATGACAGGCACATATTCTTGAGCATACACCGCTACACTTCTCGTCATAAGCAGTAGCGCAAATATGGTGTAAATATTTAGTTTTTTCATAGCTGTGAGTTTAATTAATAATTTTCAATTTGCAAATACTTTGTCAACGTGTCACAACCAGTTTATTAGTTAAGTTGTGTTCTTCACACTTTATTGTCAGAATATACACTCCTACCGGTAGTTTCTGCAAGTCTATTACATGCTGCCCACGTTCACCATGTACATTTTGTGTGTAAACCTCCAAGCCCATGCTATCAGTGAGAGTGATGACGGCGTTGTTGAAGCCTTTTGGGAGGGTGTAGTCGACTGATACCCATGTGTTTGCCGGGTTAGGGTGAACATCAAAGCTAACCGCATTTTCGTTATCCTCAATTTCCCCGACATTGTCGTAGTCGAAGGTGTCGGTGATGTGATAAACCCAGAAATTGATGCCAGAGCCAGGCATATTCGCGTTGTAAGGGCAGTTGATGTCGTAAGTTTCCCAACCGGGTTCATAATATGTCATTTGCGATGCTACGGTGTATTCCTTGTCGTTATGCTTTATCACATCGCGTGGGTAAGTTTGTGCAGAGTCATAGTTACCACCAGTCACTCTTTCCCATAACAATTCGCCGTTATGGTCAACACGGAATATCCAGCTTACTTTAGAACCTAAACCTATATAGTAATGCGGGTCGTATGGAAGACGGTTATAACTTCGCACATCACCGTCAATTGATTTTGTGGCTGCAAACACTGTAAAGACGCCGTCATCGTTTTGGAACACTTTTATGGCAGTGTCACTTCCTCTTCCTCCGTAGCATCTGCACCAAACGATGTTGAAATCAAAGTCTGTTTTCATCAAATAAGCATCAGTTAGTCTCGAGTGAGTTGGCATACCGGCGTGGTAACCAAGATGATATCCCGCACCTTCAAAGTCCCCGTCGTCATCAATTGTGCTTCCATACATAAGAAATCCGTCATCCAATACACAAACTCCATAGATAGTTGTTCCTCGGCTGCCTCCATAGCAGGAACTCCATTCCACATTGCCGTTATGGTCGAGTTTGACGAGATAAGGGATGCCGTTAACCTTCTGGTGCTCTTCGCACATCATATTGCCTGTGCCAGGGACTATATTTGTGATTGCCATCAAGAAACCACCGTCGTCTGTTTGTTGAATACTACTAACAAATTCGCAACCTGTTGTCCCAACACTGGTCTCCCATACCATGTCGCCGTTGCCGTCAACTCTAATCACCCATACATCGGCAGTGCCTCCCCAATAGTGAGATATATCGCCTCCTGCCTGGTTGTATGGTGCACAGCCAACGAAACCTCCATCAGAAGTTGCACACCCCCCCACCGTACCATTAACCATGCCCATCTCATTTCCGTATGCTTTCTCCCATATTGTATTGCCATCCTCATCAATCCGTCTGAATCCCATATTGCCATAATGAGCATTGGGATATAGCAGCAAATCTTGATAAACCATTATATAATCTCCGTCAGACAGTCTGTCAATACAATATACTCCATAGTCTTGGCTGGTTTGTTTAATTTTCCGCCAGATTGTGTCGCCATCACCATCTATTCTTAATGTCACTCCGTTTGTTATTCTATAATATGGATCCACACTATACCAACCTGTTACTATGAATCCATCATCAGTTTCTGTAATAGCCGTCACATTATCATCTTCGTCTGTCCCATAGCAGTTTTGCCAATCAATTCTGTATTGGCAGAAAGAAACTATTTGAACAAGCAACATTATTAGTAGAAATAAATGTTTTTTCATAGGATAAATGTTTTAACTTTGGCAATGGTCTCCAGATGTCATATCTGGAGACCAGTTGCTGATATATTATCTTGTCACGACTACTTTTTCAGTTAAACGATGTTCTTCGCATTTTATTGTCAGAATATACACTCCTACTGGCAGTTTCTGCAAGTCTATTACATTCTGTCCGCGCTCGCCATGCACATTTTGTGTGTAAACATCCATACCCATGCTGTTGGTGAGAGTGATGACAGCGCTACTGAAGCCTTTTGGAAGGGTGTAGTCAACCTCCGCCCATGTGTTCGCCGGATTAGGGTTAACCTTCAGAGACAATCCCATGGCTCTACTAATGTCGTTTTCGGTATAAGTCTTATTGCCAACACCTCTGTCATTGGTGGATATCGACGTTTGCGGACATTCCTCGTCAACTTCACCATAAATGGTAAGCAGCGATTTTGCCATTGCCTGAGACGTGCCTTTGCCATTATATGCTATGCCTTGAACAAGGATCTTCTCTGTTTCGCTTAGCTGCATCGTGGTTCTGCCTTCTTGTGCCAGTGTCCTATATAGGGTTATGAGTTGCATATAATTGTTATGGTCATCAAGCTCATCACCATCAAGGTTGTATAGCGCAGGAAGCATATTGGCGAGAGTGAAGGCATCGTCGAAATTGCCTTCTGTCATGTAAATAGATATAATGTCTCTATCAGCTCCGATATCTTGAAGGTTGCCGAGCCATGTCACGAGGTCGTTTCTGTCGATTATGCTGTCATTCATTATGCTGCGGATGATGTCACCTGCAGCTTTATGGGCTTCGTGGTTGTAACGTGCCATGTTCGACAGAAGCACTGTTCTTGCAGAAGTACCGCTTGCTACCTCATGCAGGATATCAATCATATAGTCGGGCAAAGGAGTGTTTTTGTTAGCCATATAATCGATAAGTTCGTCGTTTTTGAGCTCATCGGGGTTTGACAGGAGTATTTCAAAGAGTACCGACACAGGAAGCACATCGTCACGGTCAGCGGCAGCGTAAAGCACACTTTCAGAAAGATAAGGTGATGTGCTAAGAAGCTTTGAACGCAGATTCCACATGTCTTCCGGTTGTGCGGTTTCTACTTCCGACACAGTGTTTGTTGTACTGCCACCATCAATGCGGCTGTCATAAACAGCTTTGAGGCTATTGTAGATGTTCTGTGATTCGTTGAATTGTTGCTCTGCCATTTGACGTCTTTGTGGCGGCAATACTGGTATTACAGGCGTATTACCTCCGCTATAATTGGATGGACAGTCATTCAGGGAGGATGTATTGTGTGAACCGACCCTATACAGTTTGTTTACATCCGGTGTAGCATCTTCTACAGCAGGATTGTAGTAATAATCTACAAATATGCCTTCATTATAAAAATGATAGTCGGCATTATCGCTGAAAGTGTTACCTGCAGGAATTTCCATACTTCCCTGATGGTCTTTTATAACATAGCTCATAGTGCCGTTGTTGTTTTGATCCAGTGCAAAGATAGCAAATAATCTACCATGTTTAGATATATACATGTCAATCATCTTGTCACAAAAAAACTATTTACTAAAACAGAACCAATCTTATAACCACTATCTCTTATATATGTTGGAAGGAGACGTAGCTTTCCATCCTTCACATGAACCATAAATATTGTTACAATAGTTTAAAGTCCAACCAGCATATTCTGATGTCTTTGTTATTATTAATATTTTTATCCAATCTGTTCCTTTGTCTACTCCTATTATATTAGCAACAAATCCTTCTTGGTTGCGTATCATATCATATTCAAATATTTCGATACATTGGCTTGATGTATCGGGAGCTGAAAACAAGTAAATACTGGAGGATGACATCATCCAACACCACACATTACAGTATTTCTTTTCTATCCAGTTAGTACCTTTTAAATTGTTTTGATCAAATATACTCACTAAAAACCTGTCGTTTTTTTCGTCCAATATTTGAAGTGAATAATAGTTTTCCTTTATTGTATCTTGATATAAGTATGATAAAATAGTAGTATCCTCTAAAGATTTATATAATGGAATGGGTTGGTTCATATCATATACAAAACACCAATTATTGTTTTGTGCATAAACTCTAGTAAAACAAAGTGCCAATATAATTATTAAAAGACTTTTGTTCATTTTAAAATACATTTATGTTCTTTATTATGTTCTCTTATAATGATCATTTTAAATCCATTTTGACCAATTTGTTTTTCAAAACGATTCCATTGACTGCCTAATATTAATGGACATCCTGTTGAAACATTTTCTCCTGCAAAACCATTTTTATTGGTCCTATGGACAAATATTCCATTTTTTTGAGTTGGACTATATGAATTTGGTACACCATTATACCATCCATTGTTCATATCATATAAACAATCAACAGGATATCTATTGTTTACAGCATAGTGAGATGAAATTAACCCTGATTTTCCTTCTTTATCATATACAACATCATAATAGCCATCGTCAATAGCGCCATATTTTGTATAATTAGAAGACATTGTATATCCGGTATAGCTTTCAATATCATCAGTACCGTACTTACCATAAACAGTAACTATTGCGGGATTTGCTCCTTCTCCATTCAAGTAATCATTCTCGCCAAGATTTTCATTTGTTGATCCTTTGAAAAGTACCACAATTTCTCCAAGATATTTTCCATCCAATCCAGCTTTGTCCATTTCCGCTTGGCTTTTGTAATCGGTCCAATTTATGTTTCCGTCGGAATCTTCATACCAGTCATCAACAGGAATCTGGTTCCCCAACGACTCGTCGGTGGAGAAAGAGGAACGCGTGTTTGAATTTGTACCCCAATAATCAAAGTACAACAATGTTGATGTGCGATTTCGGAATCCTCCCACAGAGATATACCCGCTCGGGTCGGTGTACTTCAACGGGTTGTTGAAGCAATAGGAATATCTGTTATATGCCTGCGAGTTCTGTTCGTCTTGGATAACGATGTCGGGCGAGAGCATGCGGCCGACGAGCGGGTCGTACAGGCGGCCGTTCATGTTTATCAGACCGAAGTCATCGTAGTGCTCGTGCAAAGTGTAACCGCGGTCGAACGATGCGGTGACGTTGTCGTACGACAAAGTCTGCGGGTTGCGGCGGCGTCCCCAAGCGTCGAAACTGTAGCGCTCGACAGTGTTGCCTGTTATGGTGGCGTACATGCTTCCCTGATGGTCTTTTATAACATAGCTCATGGTGCCGTTGTTGTTCGAATCCAGTGCAAAGATAGCAAATAATCCGGTAGAAGAGGTCAGATAGTGGATTTTTTTAGTTGTTCCGCTCTCGTTAACAACTTCATAAAGGGATGTGAAATATCGCTTTGTCTTGGTAGAGTTGCCGGTGTTGAACGTTTGCCGTACGCGCTGTCTGTCGGCTCCGTAGCTGATATTTATAGTCTTTGTGCCTTGTGAAATCGATTTTATTTTGTCAAAAGAAGTATATGTTATATCTTGCGCACCATCGTATGAAGAGATATTGGGGATGTCGTAAATCTTTTTCACGGCGTATGGGTTTCCAGAGTGGTATATCATTGAGCCTGCGTCATATTTGACACTGACATTACCCAAGTTGTCGTATGTTATGTTACGGGAATTGTTCCCGTCGATTTCAATGTTAGTGAGACGGTTGTGGTTGTCGTAAGTGAAATTCTCGACATGATTATATACATGGTCGTATCTATTTGTCAGGTTGCCTTTGTCGTCCCATTGGTATTCCAAGTCCTGGATCAAGCTGTTTTTTCTTGCTGTAAGACTAGTTACAAGACCAGTCTGGTTGTCGTATGTCCTGCCGACATTGATATTGTTACTAAGTGTGAAGTCGATGATGTTTCCGAACTTGTCTGTTGAAGACGCAGACCAGAGTACGCTTCCGTCGGCGGAGTTTTTTACCGACAGCATGTTTCCGCTCGGGTCATAACTGTATGATATAGCATATCCCGAAGGATAGGTAATTGATTTTCTTTGTCCGTATTTATTGTATTCATAAGTGAATGTAAGAGGTGTGTTTTCTCTGCTTAATAATTGATCTTGATGAATAAGTCTGCCAAGTTGGTCATATTCAAACGTCTCTCTTACAGAGGGTTCTTCAGAGTCTGTCGGTTCATAAACCATGCAATCGAGAAGACCTGCCATTTGTTGGTCGTATTGCCATGTTGTTGTGCCGTCGTCATCCGTGCGGCTTGTCATTCTCCCTAAAGCATCATATGAATAATTGGTTGTTTGCTCCCTGTTGTTGGTCTCGCTGAGAAGTTCGCCGAAGGCGTTGTATGAATATGTTCTCAGACCAAGCGAAGGGTCAGACATGGTGTGTGGGTACCTGTTAGTGTCGTAAGTGTATTCAATTTTTGTATTGTTGTTTCCTCCGACTTTTGTGCTCATGATTTTGCCGTCACCAAAATAACTGTATTCAATGGTTGTTCCGTTGTGGGTGACTTGGTGTGGCAGACCATTTGGCGCATTTTTTATGGTTTTTGTGCTGCCGTCAAAATCATGTATTGTTTCGGTATTGCCATTATAACTGTGTGTGTATTGGACATATCCAGGTTTTGAAATTGATGTTGTCCGGTCAAGGTAATCGTATGAATATATGGTTGAATCGATTGCTTGCCCTTCACTGCTGAAATAAGGCAGATACTCAATGTGCAATAGTCCTGATTTAGTGTAATAGGTATAATCACGATAAATCTTCCTGCCGTTGAAATCTGTTGTAACTGACCTCAACAATCGGTCATGTTGGTCAAAGAACGATGTCACTTCGGGTTGCCCATTTCTTTTCGACCAAGTGTAATAGACTGATTGTCCTGTCGCAGGCATATCCGGATGTTCAGTGTAACCGCTTTCTGGATATGGTATCGTCCAGCGTTTGACAAACAGTTCTTTGGTTCCATCGGGATAATCAATGCCTGTAACATTTCCGAGCATATCATAATGGTATGTTGTGACAAGTTCGTTGGGGTCGGTTACACTTCTTAGAAGTCCGTTTCTGTTTATATACTGATATGAAGTGATGTTACCCATTGCATCGGTATGGTTTTCAAGGAACCTGCCGTCGCTTGAATAAGTCATAGTTTCAGTTCTCCTCTGATTATCGGCATTTCGTTCGATTTCTGTAGTATTACCATAGCTGTCGCGAGAGTAGATCTCCTCTATGCCATTGCAAACTTTTTGTGTCATGAAACCGCAATTATCGTAATTGTAACTGGTGTTGATTGTGATGGCGTTGTTATTTAATATGTATTTGTCAGTATAACTACGAACCAATCCTATCAGTCTATGTTCGCCACCGGTAATATTGTCATATGTGTATGTGCTTATTTTTGTATATGATTGTGTGGCCGGACTCGTTGTGTTAACGGTTTGTGTTATCTTTTGGGGATTACCATATTCGTCGAATTGGTTGATTGTTTTGGTGGTCGTCATTCCGTTAGACGAATTTGTATTTTTTTCTTGCTCCAAAACAGGCATGAATACACTATGTGGCATTCCGCTGTATGAAGAGCTTAAATCCAAGAAACTGTATGTGTATTCATATTCATTAAAGATGGATGAATTATGGTTTATAACAGTCTTTTCAGGATATAAAACGTAGTAATCGGTATTGAGTTTGAAATGTTTGTCAGTACTAATCAAACTGGATGATGAGTTGTTACTTTGGCATTCAACCACATTGCTTGTCAATTGGAAACCAAGAAATCCTTTACCTCTTGTATGCATTATAGGACGTCTGAAGAAATACAAAATTTCTCTTGATACTCCTTCGTCTGTTTCCACCTTCATCTTTTTCACGACATTAAGATGTTGTGTGAAACATTTGGTATAATTGATGAGATCCCTGTCTTTTCCTGTTGGCATCTCATATAACCCTTGGTATGTGTGCTGTACATAGTCAAATTGTGTGGTGGCTCCAAGTCCATTTCTTGCTCGTACAATTGCCCTAAGTGGAGGGTTGTCAAAGTCGCCAGAATTCCACATGCGTATGTGTACATTACTGTTACTTAACGTTAATGTAGTATATGCAACTTCACAAGGTGATGTGCCTCTAAAATTTCCAATACAAGACATGACCCAATTGCACTGATTAATACTGGTGGATCCATATGGAGCCATTCCCACGTATTGTTCCTCTTGGTTCTCATCGGTTACACATTTTCTTATTACTTTAACACTATCATCGTCAGCCCTTATCAAGTATTCGTATCTATAATAAAAATAATATTTTTGACTATTGAGCTGATTTGGAGGATAGTCCTTGAGTTTCCTTCTGGTAATATTTAAATCTGTGAATCCGTCGCCGTTGAAATCAGCGGATGCTGGTATAAATTCTCTGGCTATTTCTGTGTAAGAAATGTCATTTTCCCAAGTCTTTAATTCAAAATGAATGCCATCTCCTTTTGACAGGTAGAAATACCAGTTATGATTCTCAGTATGATCATCCGTTATATTCATTATCGCTACAAAATCCTGTTTGTTATCACCATTGAAATCTCCCTGGCAAAAATGCGTACATTCTTCAGAACCTCCAAAATGCTGATTGAAATCAGGAGTATATTCTTGTGAGACTTGCAACACCCAGGTATTCGTGTTTGGATCTTTTTTGATATTGAGTTTTTTTGCTCGATAATTACTGGGAGATGTGGAATACTCATATAAACTAATCAGCTGGTCTCTGCCATCACCAGTAAAGTCGCCAACATACTCATAGTGATGTATAGCATTTTTATATAATTTATAGTCGTTTGGATTATTTATAGGTGTGTTGAACGTGCCGTCAATACTTAAATAGACGCGTATAAAATACCCGTTTGTCACAAGCAAATCAGAACAACCATTACCATCGAAATCACCGATATGGAATTCGTAGGGATTGTTGCTTGTATTTGGAAGTACGCTATCTATGGATACGTTAGTTGTTATAAAATTATTTGTTGTTTCATTGTATTTTATAAGTTTTGCATGATAGTGTGGATACTGATCGTGGTATATATAAAGAATCTCATTGAAACCATCTCCATCAATGTCCACGGGAGAAAACATACAATAACTATTGTTAATCGCCAGATAAGAGTTAACATCATCACAGTTGATGAGGCCAAAGTCATAGTTGTAAGTTGAATCTGTAGCACTATTTGAAGATGTGTCTCTAAGAGCAACCATTTTGTAAAAAGGGTTTTGTCCTTGGTTTAATAATATAACCATATCATTTCTGCCATTATTATCACCTTCAGGAAAACGAGCAGCAAACACTTTTTCCTGATGAAAACCATTAACGCCGTTTGCTAAACCAGTATCCAATGAGTTGCATGCATTTTCAACTTGTAACGTTCCAATACTGTTGTGCCAGACAAACTGGCATGAAGCGGAACAGTTTTCCGGATATGATTTACTTCCGCCTTCATTGTATGTTCCATATTTTTGAATGGCAATAAGTTCTCTGTTCGGAAGGTCGCCTTGATCCAAATAGTTTAATTTGTAGCTATGAATAGCTTCATTTCCTTTTTTGAAATTCAATTCATATAATGGTTTGTTTATTTTTGAATAGCCCACCTGATTTTGATAGTTTATGTTGCAAGCAAAAAACTTCTTCTGTGTGTCATGACGGTTATAATCCTCGTTTTTATAAACAAATTCTATAGTATATCCGCTATAGCTTATTTGTGAAGGATAGAAACCTCCGTCATTGTCTTTGATGTATGAGAAATTAATAGTGTTGCCATAAGGGTCTTGTATCGAACTTATATGCCATTCAACAGGGTTAGATGTGATGCCTTGAGGATAATGTTTTGAATCATTGGTTCCACCATAAGTGTAAACATAACCATTAGGCTTGCTGACTGTGAAAGAATTGCCGTCAAATGTTATTACAGAGTTATCAAACACCTCAGGATAATATTTGCCGTCATTTCCCATAATAAGTCTGATTCCGTCCAGTGAATAGTCGTCTTGATTGGTAAAGTTGACAGCGTTGGAATAATTGGAATAATAGTATTTATATGGCACACGTGATATTTTTGACATACCTCCGATGCTCCATCCGGGTCCCATTATACCATCTCCGGCCTGGCTGTTGTAGACAAATGACAAATCTGGTTTTAGACCGCCAGCTCCAGGAGGGCAGTCTATAGGTATTGATATCACAGCCGCGCCATTGTCGTTAACATCTGTCGTCATTGGTAGAGAATATGGCAAACCTCCATATGCATTAGAAAAGTTGCCATTAGGGTCGACAGGGGAGGATACCGCTGTTCCGAATGACGGAGGGAACATCATCATCGGGTCAATCTCAAACAACGCACTCTTCCCTTGTGCTGGAATGTAGCTGAAGCCGGGGTTGAGGTCGATGCGGCTTGAAGCGGTGTAGTGATAGCTTATATTTGAGTTAAGCGTGGTGTTGAGCGAGAAACTTTCCTCCTCATGCTCCTCGTCGTAATTGGTTTGGGCTGAGGCCATTGAGCATAAAGCGAGAAAGAATAGAATCAGTATATTGTTTTTCATGGTTTTTATCGTTTGATGATTTTCCAGGTCTTTGTGTCGGTATCGCTGCGCAGCTCAAGGATGTAGATGCCGGCAGCCATGTTGCTCAAATCGAATTCCACGGTAGCTGTGCCGATTGATTTAGAATCCAATAGCACACCTGAAGATGATAACAGTGTGGCGTTTATCGACATATCCTTGTCGGGATTTGTGATATTGACAAATATACTTTTCGTTGTGGGGTTGGGATATATGTTTATCTGACTTTCGTCAAGGATGTCGGTGTAATGAATCACCTCGGTTGTGTCGTTTGAGGAGCGTTCTTCACGGTCGTCGCCGATGGTGATGGTGCGGCTGATGCGGTTGCCGTCGTTGTCATATTCAAAGTTCACGAAGTAGGCTCTGTTTTGTGCATTCACATACACCACCCCAGCCATCATCACAATAATGACGGTTATAAGTTTCTTTACGTATGCGCTCATTTATCTTGCTTTAATTCGTCAATTTGTTTTTGAAGTTCGATGATGTGAAGAGTGAGTTCCTCGACTTTCTGCAGCAGTATGGAGTTCATCTCGCCGAGGTCGATGCCGCTGGCCGACACTTCTTCTGCCGACGGCACTTCGGGAAGATGTTGGTTGGCATAGATGTATTGCTCAAGCTCATAAAGGTTCATGAGTTTGTAGCTGTTGCCGAACACGAAATCGGGCCATGAGTCGATATCCAACACCGACACCTTTGTGCTCACCACGCCGCCTTGCACTGCAAGGGCGAAGTCGTTCATGTTGTTTACACATCCTATTCCGACTTTGCCAGTGGTGAAGGAGTAGGATGTGGCTGAAAGATTCATGATATTGTCGGAGCCGACAGAGATATTATTGTTTTCATTTTTGAAATTGATAATTGCCCTGTTGTTTTCCGAAGTGGTGGAAAGCATGATGCTTGAATTGCGGTCGGAATCTGCATGTATGTGAAGTTTATAATCAGTTGTGGTACTAATATTTCCAATGATTACACTACCTGTTCTGTTGGTGTTTAATGCTCTTGTTATGCGTATTGTCGGGACTGTACTACCGATACCTAAAACAATACTAGGTGAGGTGTTGCTTGGCAATTGGGCGGAACCGATTGTTACCGAACCATTGCTATAACATGATACACAATCCTGTGCATAGAGTTCTATTCCAAATAATACAGAAATAATAACTGTTATTGATACTATTGATAGTTTTTTCATAAGTTTTTGAATTATTCTTTCATAAATTTCCCTTTAACAAATACTTTTTCACTGTTATATATTGAATATAAATACACTCCTGCTTCAAACGCAGAAACATCAATTGTCAGCAGATTTCCCGAACCTTGAATTATTCGGTTCATTCTTGTTATGCCATGCATATCAGTGATGCTAATACGATTCTCGGTGTTTTGAGGCAAATCGGAGATATCAATATTCAATTCACCCCGAGTCGGATTAGGAAATGCTGTCACCTTGAGTAGTTCTTTTGGCACCTCGCTGACACTACATGGTATTGGGTTGAAATCCTCACGCAGGAGCTTTTTAATTCGTGTGCGTTTGTTAATATTTGTGCTTACTGCGATTATAGCACCATCTTTTGTAGTAATAGCAGTTCGCGGCACATAATATGTTTCATTATAGAAATATTTATAGCCAAGTATCTCCAAATTTTTATTAACCAAATAAATCTCCATATTTGCTGGTGCCAACCAATTTCCGACTCTGGCAAGACTGACTAAATAAATAGTGGTGTCGTTAACTGTACACATAGAGTGACTGCCTGTCGTATAATTGAGAGTGTCTGTTTTATTAATCCATATATTGTTATTAATATCACCACTATCAATATTTGCTCTCCCAAATACTAACATCGATTTATTATGAATATCTGGGTCGTACATATTAGCAACCAGGAGAATATTATTATGGTCACTCCAATAATCCGAATCGGCTTCAATGGGTGCCCATGTTAATGTTGGTTCGTGTATCACCTTATAGTGTATCAGATTAAAATCAGAATCAAATCGAAGAATTGATTGGCTGTTACCGCTTCCAGGACCGATGACCAATATATCATCATTATCTGGAGCGATCATGATGCTAGTTAACCAAAAATTCGTATCATAAAATATATTTCCATAGGCATCTGGTGAAATAAATACACTATTCAAACGCTCGCAATCCGTATTAAAACGCATAAAAACAGCTCTGGTTCTATATGTCTCAGGATATAAAAAAGGCATACTGACACTAACAAACGCCACTATTGTGCCATCATCGTCAACAATGGTTTTTCCATAATAACCATAGAATTCTGCATCAGCATATTCTTCTTCTTTTTCATAGAAACATTCCGATACAATATTCAAGTCATCATCAATTACGAGAACCCAAAGATAATCCTCATTAGTTGTTTTTGATGTACCTGTGATAAAATAATTTCCGTTATCAAGAGAAACAATGGTAAAAAACTTTGTAGTTCTGCCTTCAATGGAAAAGAGTTTGTCAATATAATCACCATTTTTATCGACTTTTACACAATAAGCCTCTGTATCCAAATAACCAACAAAAATTGTCTCATCGTTTTCAGTACAGCAGCCTTCAGTAATTAGGCATTCAATGCCAAGATGCTCTATTGTTGTATTCCACTGCTGGGCTATAAGGTAAAAAAACACCAAAGAAAAATATACCAATAATATTACTTTTTTCATCGAGTGTTCCAATTAATATGCCAATAAATCCTGTATTTCACCTATTTCATCAATGCTTGCTTCAATCCTGTCACCATATTCCACCTCTGTATAATGTGTAATGTAATATGGAGGTATGGTGTTGTTTATCTGACCTGATACAAAAACACCTAATGGCATCCCTAACTCTTGTTGTTGAGGTATAGTGATAAATATTGCTCTTTTTTCAGCATACCAATAATCATTCATATAATCGTATGTTATACATACATCAGTTGTGTCAGTGCGATAGAATATTCCCGGACGGCCATTAGGACCTCCTATGAATGATATCAGCTCTCTGTTCACATATATGTTCCTGCATCCTGCTTGAGGAGCGATTATTTTACTATTTATAATCTCTAATAATTTCGTCGTAAATATCTCATCTGCCCCATCATCTTCAAAACTGGGATCAATACATGTTCCGTGATCGTAATGATAATCGTCACCTGGTCGGAAAGGTCCGTCAATGTGTGGAATCGGTGGGTTGTAGTTTGTTCTTTCACCGGTCGTCGCCTTGATTTTTATCACCGCGACATTGTTATTTACAACAATGACATCAGCTAATAATGAAATAAAAATCTTGTTCTCAAACCCATCGTTGGCGTAGGCGTTGCGAGCTGATGCGACAATCTGATCATACAATGTTGCCAAATCGGTTATCAGGACATTTCCATTGGAGTCAACATTAAGATTGAGGATGAATTCATGATTCATGGATTCTGAGTACATGTCCTCTGAATAGGAATATGTGGCGTTAAAAGTGTTCTCAATGTCAGATATCGCTTCTGAGAGACTCATTGTTTCCCCATCTTTAATATCAGGATTGGATTTGTAATATGACAACATTTTCTTGAACTTGACAATTCGTTTCACGGCATCGTTGTCGTTTACAATTGATTCGGGAGATGTCCCATTTTGTGAAACAACGTCAACGCTGTTTCTTTTACACTGGCTCAATCCGAGCATAATTGCAACTGCAATTAATAATGTAGCTAACTTTTTCATAATTACATTTTTTGATTTGTTTAGATTATTACTTAATCCGTCACCTCGAACTCCCCATAATATTCATCGCCGTTAGGCAATGTGAATGTCACAACATAGCTGCCGGCGTTAGGGATGTAGTACTGGTAACCGGTTGGCGTTTGAACCGACAAACAGAAAATTGTTGCACCGGAGGCAGTGGAAATGTCAATGGAAACTTCTCCGAGGTTTTGTGAAAAGGCTACCGTTAGGGAGTGGCCATTAATGTCAGCAAATATTGATGATGCAACATTGGATTTTTCCTCTCCGCTTTTACTTGCAAGAACTGTAAGCTCGTCTTTAGTAATAAAACTGTTAGCATAACTCAGACTAATGACTCCGAGCATGCAAATGATTAAGATGACTTTTTTCATGATGACAAAATTTTTTCTACAAAACTATGTCAACAGTTTATAAGTGTCAACAAAATTATGATATGGATTGAAATGGGGGGGGGGTATAAGTTGTTGATATACAGTTAATTATGGTTGTTGTGGTGTAATGTGATGATATTTTTTATGATGGTGTGTAAAGGCTCGTCGCTATTGAATATGCGTTTTAGCTTTCGGCTGCGTTCGCCAATTGTAGGATATGCACGCTGCATCAAAGCAAAGATATCAGTGTCTTTCAAACCGAGATGATATAAACACAGATAATCAATATCATCGTTTGTCAGTTCTGGGTATTCCTTGCATATCCATTGAGTAAAGTTGTCGTAATGCCTGTCCATTGCATCTTTCAATGCAAGTAATTGTTCTTTACTCAATGCATATTCTATGTATGCCGAGCAAGGGACTCTTGATTTGAACTGTTGTTTGTTGGCTGTTTCCAAAATGGATTTGCATATAGGTTCGCTTATGAAAGGGTTGGCTTCCATTTTACGTTTCATTTCAGCTAAAACTTTGTCCTTTTCTTTAATATCGTCATGCGATTTTATTTTAACTTTTATTATCTTTTTTTTGACATGAATAACAGCTAAAGCAATGGCAATTATTATAAATACAGAAAAAACAATTAAAAAAATAAATCGTTCTCTAATTCGTTGAGAATGCTTTTTTTGTATTTTGTCCTGTTTATAAGACTTGTAAATATTAGCCAATTCATCTTCAGTTACCAATACATCTCGATAATTATCAAGGTCTTCTCCGTAAATGTTTTTGTAATACTGCATCTTGCATGTATCGCCCAAGGCTTGATAACATTTCATAAGCAGTTCGGCTGAAACTGTTTTTGTTGCAAACTGGTTTCTATTTATACTTTTTTCCAAATAATAAATTGCCGAATCGTATTGACAGTCTTTTGTTAATAACAAACCATATGTGAAATAATATGCGAGGTAACGATCTTCATTTATAGGTTGAGACAAGGCTTTTTTTATCATCAGAAAAGCGCTGTCTATATATCCGAGTTCGTAAAACAATGGTGCAGATTCAGATAAAACATCGCAATACGTTATTATTTTATTTTGTTTTTGTGCCCAATATAGAGCCTTTCTATAATAAACCAATGCGCTATCACTATTATTATCAATATGATATACACTGCCAATGCATTTATATGTATTAGCTAACCCTGAATTATGTATTCTGGAAAAATATTCTGCTGCTTTTTTGTAGGCATCTATGGCTGGTTGAACAGTAACATGATTAGAAAACAGGCTCCCCAAGCGAGTGTATAACAAACCCATAAATTTTGCTTTGTAACCAACAAAATCCTTCTCTTCAAAATGGTCTTCCATTATCTCTAAGGTATGCAAATATTCATGGCACGCCTCAACAACGCTGTCATTTTCATAATATCCAACGCCGTTCATGTAATGGGAACGCGCAGAGAGCATTATTATATCATCATTGTCAGGATATAGCACGGCGAGGCTGTCTAAATAATGCATTGCGGCTTGCAATTCGGTGCGATTCGACTGAACGTTGTCGGTTTTGTAGAGGGCTTCGGAAGTTAGTAATGCTTGGTAGTGAGCGTTTATATCGGATGAGGTTCCTCGTACTTCGTACTCGGAATGACACGACAGCAGCGTTTGCAGTGCTGAGTCGGGAGAGGATTGCATGAGGGAGTCGATGGCGCACAATTCTTGGGATAGCTTTGCAAAAGTTTTAGGTTTTTTATCAGAACCACAACCTGCCATTATGAGCAAAGCACAAAGTGAAGCGATAATTATATGTAAGATTCTTTGTGTCACGAATTGTATTTGACTATCATTTTGACCATCATAATTGACTATCTAAAACATCTCCAGCCCAGTGGCCGGTTTTTGATGAACCGTCCCAATAAAGCTCGCTAACGGTGTTGATTTTTTTAATCTCGCGATATACGGTAGGTGCTGATAATGAAAGCTTTACGGCTATTGAACTAACAGAAATATGCTGGTCGTTGCGCATAAGCATCACTATCTTTTTTTGCCTCTCATTGAGCGATTTTTGACTATCATTTTGACTATCATTGCGCCTGCGGAAAATGATAGTGACCGTGTTTTCGCCAAGCTGGTAATCTGGGTTGGCCATGTGCTGGGCTTTGCAAAGATCCATCATGCGCATGACACCAGAGCCCCAATTTTCCAAATAGGTGGTCTGATAGAGGACTTGGGCGATTTTTATGTTGTAAGGATATGAGTCGTGCTGCCGCTTGATGTTTTCAGGAGTGAGCTGAGCGGGGAAACGACCTGGATTGACAATCTCGACCCTGTCGGAATAGATTGCTAAGCTGACTGATGCTCTCGGATTGCTATAATCGCGGTGACATAATGCGTTGATTAAAGCTTCACGCAAGGCCTCCGCAGGAATCTCGAGCTGTTCCTCACGTCGCATGCCTACTATCTTCCCTGAAAGACGAAGGTTGCGAAAACAAAATGCGGTGCCAGCATCGAGCAAGTCGAAGAAATTGCCGTACTGACGATTGTTGTCCAAGAACTCGTTTTTGTCGTTACCCTTGAAACATGCCATGCGCATAAGCAGTTGAGGATAATCATCGGTGTTTTTGCCGAACAGCATTACTGCGGCGTTGGTTGGTTTGCCATCGTTGAGCAGCTTCAGTTTGCCTAACAGAGTTTCGACAGTGGCACCTTCGGCTGAAGCATTGATGCGACCTCCAGCGATACCCAAGCGCACTGCATTGCGGATGCGCTCCTCATCCAAATCATTGATGGTAATGCCTTGTGCGATTTGTTCGTCCCAAGCAAAATCGAGAGGTCGAGCTGCTTTAAGTCGCTCAACAAACATATCTCGCGGCATTTCTTTGGTGACGCTTTCGACTCGATAGTATGGGCACTTGTGATAGGTGTATGGCTCCATGCCCCAGACCCATTTATCAAAACGCATTACAATCAGTTGTTTGCCGTCGCTGTTTGGCACATCGATATACTCCACTTCGATATCCAGGGCTGGCTCAAGATGAGTCAGCGCTAATGCGATTTCTCTTCTTGTGCTTTCGGTGACATCTTGACCAACAATTCTTAACGTTGTTGGGGTGACACCAAATATCAGCCAACCGCCATCGGTGTTGAGGAAAGCACAGGCGGATTTCATGCCATCCTTAAGTTCACCAGTGGTTTTCTTCAATTCAATTTCGCGAGTCTCGTCGTTGTGTATCAGTGTCTCAATGTCTTTGATTGTCATAGCAGTCAATTTTTTTACGTGGCAAAGTTACGAATTATTTTTTTTGAGGATAGAGATTTTTGGGGATTTGTAGGAAACGTTGGGAGTTTTTTAGGACTTATGATAAATGCCGTAGGCTGGGTATTGGAGTTGGCCGGAGGCGTCGCCACGCGTGTTATAAATTTTAGCGCAGGAATAATAATACAGTATGTTTAATCATATATTGCTTTCTCATGTGCATTATGCAGGAGTTCTTTTTCGATTTCATTTTCCCAATGGGGGATGTCTTTTTTAAACCATTCTTTGGCTTCTAAATTGGTGAGTCTTGACACGAAATCTTTACAAATGGCTATTCTATTTTTGTAAAGAGGAATGCCTGTTCCAGTCCAGCTATAGGAATGGAAACGACAGCTTATAGCATCACGAACTTCATCGCACCAGTAACCATCCAACAACCTCAACATTTCAGAACTGGCTTCTGATCCGGATGCATAGCTAAACATCATTGCCAAAGCATAAGCCCTGTCATTTGCTGTGGCTTTATCTAACCATAAGAACCACTCGTCGATAGGGATTAGCATATACATGGGCTCTTCCTCTCCTTGTTCTTGTGGATATACTGTACTCAATAAATCTATCCATGAATGACGTCCTTTCTCGTCATCAAGAAGTTCAAAAAGTTTAGGCTTCAGCAGTTCAGGATATCTTTTAAACACTTTCCTATATAACTGACCTAAATAATAATCACCACTTGAGCAAAGGTTTTTATCAAAACTCATTTTTTGCAAATCATGAATATGTAGAGCCATCTCTTCATCACGATGCTTAACCAAATAGTTATTCATACTTTGCAGATACAGAAAGTCATTCATCTGAATTCCTTGCAAATCAACCAGCATCAAGCATTTTCTAGCTATTGCTTGATACTCTGCATCAATGTCTTTATCCCCAAATAAAAGATTGTGGCAATGTGACAACACAAGCCCTGCGCCCTCTGCTCCATAATCAAGCAAGCGTCCAGCTACATATTTCACATCATAATTATCCAACGTATGATAGTTGAAATATCCAGAAAAATCATTGATGCTTATTTCATCATTATCAAGCATCTCAAACAACTGTGCAAGTTTATCCTCACCCTCATTCTTTATTGCATACATTGCAGGCAAAAGTCTTTTCTTTTCTGAATTAAGTACAACCTCATATATATGTTTCAGAAGTTCTTTATCCTTTACATTAACCATGAAGTAAAGCAAAAGGCTTTCTCCATTTCTTGATACCTCCTGAAATAAAACATGATTAAGCAAAATGTCAAGAAGTTCTTTTTGCACGCCGACCTCTTTAGAATAAGAAGAAAGAGTATAACCATAGGTATTATAATAGAAACACTCTCCTTGTAAAATTCCAGAGATTATACTGGAGTCTTTATATAATTGTTGATTAATCAATTCTTTGGCCATACGGTCATATTCTTCGCGTACTACCTTGATGTTATCATGATAACTGGAATTGTGATGACGCATTATATCATTGCCCATATGTAGCAATTTATATACATAATCTTCCTTTGTAAGTTTATTCTTCCAGTCCTCGATTTCGTCCAACCTGTATTTTGACCCTTTGCGTGCGTTATAATCAATGAGATAAGAAAGAGAACTCTTCATCTCTTCCCAAACATAGTTCTTTTTGGGGGCAAGTATTTCAAGTCCCCTAAACAAAAAATCAGATTCTCCCTGTGTATAGTAACCATGAGCATTATTTGCCAACGTTTTAGCTATATCATCAATATCTTGTTGCGTTTCAGCAAGTTCAAGAAGCATATCCAAACTGGCATTGAAATATTTCGACACTTCTTGAAAAGTGGGGACATAATCCTTTAAAACTTTGGTGCCTTGTGTTTCTGCGCCACCAGACCGATGAAAATGACCCACACTTAATGCTCTATGAAGCGACTTATTCACAAGCTTATGATACTTGTTATCTTTACAAAGCTCTTTAAGCACTTCTATTCTGGCCATCAACTCAACCTCTGTTCCTGGTAGTATGATTGGAAATCTGTCAATAAACAAGCCGGTTGTATTGTTAGCATACTGACTCTCAGTTTCCACTAAAGAGAAACGCGCTAATGTCAGCATCGCCCATCTGAAACTTCTTTTGTCAAAAGCCAAATGATCCAATGCCCAAGCCAAGTTTCTTCTGGCGGGTTCCAAAGCCTTTATTTCTTCATCGTTCTTATTTGCTATCATCCGATGAAGAGCAAAGGCACATGCTTCCGGGTTCACTTCCGAAAATGCGAGGAAGAGGCGTGAGCCCAATGAAGAAAGGACAACTTCCTCAGTTAGAAAAGGGCTTTTATCTGGATCTGTAAGGCCGTCGTTTAATTCCTTTGCCAAAGGGACTTCTGCTAGCAAAGTAATACGACGAGACAGACTTTCTATGAGCATATTTCTTGTGCCTTCATCAGGACAAGAGCGAATCTGATTGATAAGATCTGAAATTGAATCCGTGGTTTGTTTATCAAACCAAGATTTGCAGAGATAAATCGCCAAAGGTATCAACCTCATTAACACCAGATTGCCCTGACGTTCCAATATTTCAACCTTTTGATATTGTCCATGCACTTCTTTAAAAAGTTGCATATTTTCGTCTTCTGTGCCACGGATATTTGTTATTATCTTGTTATTAGCAACAAATCTCCCTTGCTTTTCTTGCGAGCCATAAAGCCCGATAAATTTAAATATAGAGAAAGCTGTTAATACCTTCAATTTATCTGAATCTGTAGCTTTATTGGCATCCAATCCAAGCATTCTGTTGAAGACATCTCCTTTACTGACATTGGCAATAGATATACCTTTACAAAAGTTATCTATCATGATGGCAGCCATTAAAGGAAATCCTCCCGCTAAACTAGTAATAGCTTCCTTAACTTCCTTGGGCATATCTTTCACTTGCTCTACCATATTCTCAACAACTCCACCAAAATCTTCAACTTTGAGAGGTATACTTTCAACTCCCGAATCCGTTCTTTCGCTTGGGTCGTAATGAACAGTGATCAACTGACAATTATAGCCATACTCATTGATGGTGTCGTTTATCTGCCCACAAAGTAATTGATTGCAATTATCTAAAACAACAGTTTGTTTCCTATTTCCCCTATGGTTCATTAAACGCTCAACTGCTTCGTTTACATCTTTGTTTAATTGTTCTCTGCAATCACAATAGTAAACATCATTGTCCCTTCCACGGAATGACTCGCCAATCATCCTGGTTTTTCCAAGGCCTGGCAAACCAAGCAGACGGAAAGATCGCCCATCTTCTACCATTTTCAGCACCTTTGTAAACGCTTCAGTTTTCTTGAAAGGTGTACTATACAATTTCTTTGTGTATTCATTCCTTATTGGTACAAGAGGAGTATAACGAACTTTTTGGTTATCAATAAAAACAGCTGTACACTCCCGAATCCTATCCTTAATCCCTTTAGATAATGTGTCTTTTATATTCACCCTATCCTCATTCGTTTTAGTATCATCGCAGAAAAATGAAACAGGGTAGTGTTTTTGCCTCAAATCGAATGGCGGTTCAAGATTTACGTCTATTTCACCATAGGCGGTATTATAAACTTTGAATACTTGTCTTTTGTCAAGAGCTGTAACGAGCTTCCCATGCTCATTAGTGGCGCAAGCATTAGGCAAGCATTTCTCTTTAATCCATTCATCTGTATCGGGATTCTTGTGAGGTATATTGCCGGTATGGGTAAAATCAACGATTGCAATGTCGGCTTCATTTTGGATTATTTTGTCAATATTATCCGTTATATCCTCTTCGCCGACCACATCACCACCACCACGTTTAATAACATAATGGTAATCATGCTGCTCTGAATTCAATTCTTTTACAGCTTTGTCAAGAGCCTTGCCAATTATCTTATCGCAATTATCATGATATTTGCTCTGCCAACTATAGAAAATGCATATATCCATATATTATTATATTATCGCATGAGTGCCGCCGCATTTTATCTTCCTTTAGAGTATGATTTCTTTGTCATCTTTGCTGACATATTGTTTCACCAGCTCACACACCGTTTTGGCTATCGATACACGGCCTCTGTTCTTGTAATCTTCAAAAGCTTGTATGAATTGTGGTATTATAGTTTCGTTATTCTCACTATCATTAAGATAATCTTTGAGATTTTGAGTGGAGCAATTATGCTTTGGTAATTCTGAAACGATGGAAATAAAGATGTTTTCTAATGCCGTCTTATCACCACTGGAAGTTTTATCTTCCCCTCCCTCCATACTGGCTTTTTGCATTTTCAAAACCTCTAATACTAAGGTTGAGTTAGATTTGCCAAACGATGCAAAATATGGATTCAGTACATTGTCATATAAACTGCGGATCTTGTCCTTCACATTAAATGTACTATTGGCATACGTAAACACTTCATTGCTCACACTGTCTTTGTTTATTCGGAAACTTCTAAACGCTAATTTTTCAGCTAACTCACCCGGTTTGTATATATTATAACTTCTTCCCGCAATTTCCATTAACTCTTTTGCTTTGTTTCGAGGTTGGTACAATGTGTTATCCCAGCTCACCAGATAGTATTCACGTTTGTGGTTTTCTGGAGTTTTCGCCTTGTCGGTGATATGAAGTGCTTGACGAACATCAGCATTTATGGCTAAATCAGATTTGTCTTTATCCCTATCATGAAGATACCATACATAATCTGATTTTACTTCATCAAATATCCCGTGATTAACATCCACTTTGTCTAAAGTAATACAACCAAGTTTATTTAAAAAGAATCTTAAATAACCCATATTCTTTGGGAAAAATCCTATGGCTTCTGGATTAAGTTCACTAAATCCTAATTTACTAACAAAAGCATCGAAAGTGAAATCGTCTATATCTTCGTTGTATAATCTCTTTCTTTTTCTTACTTCTTGATAATAGTTGTAATACACATTCGCTGTCTCTATAGGTATTGGTAAATTCTCGAATTGATTAAACCAATTAAACTGTAACGCTTTCTTCAACTCACCTATTGCTTCTTGCATGTAATCATGAGGAACTATAAAATGACAATCGTTTTGTTCTTCACAATACCCAAACAAATCATTGGCGCTGATAAATTCTGTGTTATCCCAATCTACTTCATATTCGTCTTGAAAAGCACTTTTTGAGCAAATGAAATATGCTACAACAGGTGTGTCAAGATAAATAATGCTTTCTTTTTGACTTATATATCCTTCGTAACGATCAGAGTGGAAAAGCTCAAGGAAAGAATTTATCAAACCATGCTGATCCATATAATCGTTGTTAGTACATAGAATTTGTAATTCATCTAATAGATTCTTCTTGTTTTCATCGCTGATTCCTTTGAGCAATTCATCCCAATTACTACTTTTTGTCCCTGTTCTTTTCTCTGCTATTTCACTTTCGTCTTCTTCTTTCGAAAACAATGTGTATTTTGCAAGGTACTCAACTTTTAACTTTTCAAGAAATAGGGATAAATCTTGAAAACCATACTTTTCAATAATTTGTCCAAGGCCATCCTTGAATCTCGCCTCTTCTGACCTTGCTTCCTTTATTGCTGCCTCAAGATTACGTTGTTCATTTTCTGTTAGAAAGAACACACCGCCTTTTTTTAATGGTGTGATTCGCTCCTTCTTTCTTAAACTACGCAATGCTATTGTTATATCTGAACGACTACGATTGTATTTATTTTCACAAATATCACAAAATTCACTTTCGGTTATTGGTTGATGCTGATAAACCTCCATTAAAAGAAGCGAATAAAAGAAGCTATTTTTAATATCAGACGAATCATTGCTCATTGCCAAATAATCATAAAAAGCAGGGTCCACTTCTGTTTCTGTACCGTCTTCTCGAACAACCTCTAAAAGATTACTAAACTGGTCGGTATTTTCCATTTTTAATCCATCAAAAAAAGAAACCGACAATCCTAGTTGTCTCAATGGGAGTTCTAACTCCTCTTCTTTTTTTTCTGTTATGATAATTATTGTATAGAAATCAATATTATCCGAAAGAGACACATCAGCCAAAACCATCTTCCCGACATTATTAACCAACGCTTCTAAATCATTTTGGAATAGGTCAATGGACAAAATGACAACCAACTTGTCTCTCCGCCCTGCCTTAAATCGGTAAATATGCCTCTCTTCTGTTTCTCCAACATACTCTGAATGACGCACTTCCCTTTCATAGCTAATAACTGCATCAAGCAACTCTTGCTGTGTAATATTATTTCGTATCATAATTTAACCTATTAAAGTTTTCTTGAATCTTGTTAGTTTTTCTTCGTCGACAGACATCTGGTAAAGAGGAATGTTTTTATCTCCTATTGCCTTCTCCATTAAACGCCGGTTTTCATTGGAACACTTAACGCCAAGATAAACGGCCTTGGCCATACCTTTGCATTCAACAACAGGAAACTCTTTGTCCTCGCCGCTACAATCATATGAAATTAGCCTCATCTCATTCTCATATTTCCAGAAATCGCTTTTCTCAAGAAGTGCCATTCTAATAGATGGTTCGTCATTAATATCAATGGTTTCCGAATATTTGATTTTGTCAACCAGCAATAATTTATCTCTCTTGATGTGTTTGTTAAGGTCAAACATATCTCTGTCAAAAACATATTTTACGCAAAAACCCTTATGGCTGTCCGCATAGTGAGACCACATCAAGACATTTACATCCTCAATCGGTACCTCATTTCCAAGTTCATTTTGTCCAGCAATCAGACATCGTATCTTGATGTGTTCAGAAACTTTTTTCATAAGTAACCTATAGCGTAGTTGCCATTCATCAGTGTATTTCTTCTTAATTTCTTCATTTAACCAATAAACTAGTATGGTGTCCAATGGATCATTGAATTCCCTTGGGTGAGCCAAACTAATTGTCTCATTTTCAATATCTTCAAGAGAATGTTTTGAAAACTTTCTAAAACTATAGTATGGCATTTTTTCATTTATCGCCTGATAGTGCACTTGTGCCAAAGCATTATAAAGATACCGTTCCATCTTTTTGTGAGCTTCCTTTTGGTCATTCTCCTGTAAAAAGTAAAAGCAAGATGTTTTGAGTAATTCAGACTTTTCATCAAATAGTTGGGGGTATACTCTATCCAACTCATCATAGGCTTTATCGATAAGCTCAAGTGCCTCCTTTTTCCCTTCAACACGCTCAACCTCTTTGATAGCACGCATTATAATCTTACCCCAAAGATTCCCAGGCACTCCATCAGGAAAAGATACAGAATTTACCTTTATGATGTCGATTTCTTCTGCAGCTAATGTATATAAAGGTTTTGCCAAAATGTTATTAAATACTCTTTCCATACTTGAAAGATTTATATTATCTTATCATAGATTCTTTGTACCAAACATCAGTAATTTTAGTTAGTGGTTTGCACAAGTTAACGTGGCAAATATACAAAATGTTTCTCATATATTCACTGCTTTTTCATTATTGTTCCATCAAGGAATTTAAACGTCCATTCATGATATGTTTTCCAAAAATTATCACTTAAGGCGGATATCATATCATTGCGTGAAACTTTGCCTGGCCTTACAACAACATTTTCTGTTTTCATATTTGTTATCAAAACAGTCCAGCCTTCAACAACACCTTTGTAATAATCAGGTTCCGTGTCCTTACAATTGAGCAACAGTTCCTTATCCTTATCTGTTAATGAGGCAGGGGCTATATATGCTAAAACAGGAACAACCTCTTTTTTCTCCCAAAAGTTTGGAGCAAAATCCATACATTGAAAATCATTCTTCAATGTGTGAAATTCATGAACATAGTGGTCCGGCTCATTAAAGAAATCGCTTTTTGCCCCATACAGTCCAACGGAAGGATTCACTAAACGAGAATCTTGAAAGAACAATTCATTGTAGCAATTTCCGATAGCGTGAACAAACACAGCTCTGCTATTCTGATGGTTCTTTTCGGAAAGCCGAAGTCCATTTATTAATCTAGCAGGGACAATAGGGTATAAATTTGACACAATATCATATTCCTCAAACACAGAGCTTTCTTCTGCAGGAACAAGATACCTCATAAAACTCGTATCACTATTAAACTCTGGGATTTCGTTGCAATCCTTCTTGATAATAGTAATTTGTTTATCATCAATAACCTTAACCTCACTTGAATTTAAAAATAATGCCATCATAACTGTTTTACCAAAAAGATCCAAAGCACTATGATCATAGTTCATTAAGGTTATTTCATTTGATGACAACAATTCTCTTATGGTTATTTCTTGCCCTACTATTGTGGTTATCGAAGGCCAAATAAAATCTCCCAATTCTGTTTCTGCCATTTTGTTGACAAATAGTATTTGAGCACAGCCCAACCTATTAAAAACATACTTCCAGATTAGGTTTTGTGTCGGATAATCGGTTTCTAATTTGTATTTATTTATATGTTCTCGTGCTATTTTTACAGTCTCATAAGTTTCATTGATAGTAATATCCCTATAATCAACACTGTAATCCTGCGGATATGATACAATCTCACGTCGATCAACACTCAAAGCAGGGCGATGTTCTCCAATATAATTCAAACACCCCGTTTTTTTAAGTCTACCAAGATAATCATCATTAGTATATTTATCATCAATAGATATGCCATCAACAGAGACTGCGGAACCGCCTGCATATAAGGAGCGGAATAATAAAGTATCATCTTCAAGACTTGGCATACCAGGAAGTGGCATTGTAACATAAGTGTTGTATTCAGTGTTTTCTGTCTGAAGATGAATTGGGTACTGAACTAGATACTTTTGAACATCTGTCAGAGAACCCCGGTATCGTATTAGATAGAAGTTGGCAATGATATCATCTATAAACGGTTTGTCTTCAGCTTCCAACCCTAGATCACCAATGTCTATTGGAAATGGCTTGTTCCTAATTTGTTGGATTGAATTGTCAGAAAAACGAACAAACAAAATGATGTTTTGAGGAACTCGGGTTACAAAAGAATTAAGCAAATTGTACAAATTATGCTTCCAATATTTATAGATATGATTATACTGTGGGTAGTTTTTAAAATACTCGATGTTATTATTGAGTAATGCTAATCCTAATTTTTCAATAATATTATTATTCAGTTCTAACGCATGATTTGGTTTGAGAAAAACTTTTACAATAGTACCACTATCAAGCAAGGACTCCTCGTCTTCCTTAGTCGTTTTTCTATAATAAAAGTGCTCTTGAGCGCCTTCGATGCAGCAACATATACATTTATTTGTTTCATAGGAACGTGTAATTATTTCTATTTTTGTTCCGATGATGAAACACGATAAAATTCCTATGCCAAACTGAGATACTGGCGAGAAGGAGCATCCCCATTGAGATCTCTTTCGGTAGAAATCTGCTGACTTATAAAACGAATTCCCAATTTTAAGTAAATAATTCTCGATTATATACTCACTCATTCCCAAGCCATTATCCTTACAATATAGTACCTTGTCATTTTTATCGTGTTTTATCCCGAACTCAATTTGTCCTTTTATTGCTTGGCTTTTGGTTTTTGCTATTTCAATTCGGCATCGGCAAGCATCAAGGGCATTTTGATAAAGTTCCCTAATACAGGAATAGGGGTTCTTGTATAGGTTGACTCCCATCAGCAAATCTATGATTTTACTTTGGCTCAATGAGAATTTCTGCCCAATCACTGGAGTGAAAACTCTTTTATCATAATCAACATTGTTTCGATCAACTTCATGGATTTCAATCCGGTATTTGTTCTCCCAGTTCTTTTTTAATAAATCGTAATTTTTTACTTCATTATCGACCCAATCTAAATAATCTTGAAGATGATAATAATCATTTGGTGTTTGGCATGTGGCCATATAAGAGACAACACCATCATTGATAGTATAGTTCAAGCCAATCTTAGTTTGCCATTCCTGTTTGCTATAATTTGATTTAAAAATCATAGCACCCTGCAGTACCATTGGAGCACGATCCGAACTATAATGTATGATGTCACCAAGTCTTAACATCTCTGCAACAAATTGGAGATTGACGGTTTCATCACCAACATATTTTACACAAGTCTTTAGTTTGCGAACTTCATCAACCTCTTCACCATGACACGAACAAACATCTGCCAAGTCTGAAAGAAGTCTTGTCGACCACTGATCTCCCAAAACCGAAATAAACTTTTTCTCTAAATGTCTAATGTATTCTGCAGACTTTTGCGGATGACAAATGCGTATAAAGTTTGTTCTAATAGAGTCATTTAAATCTTTAAAAGCAATATCATCGTTGCATTCTTCAATTTTATCAACAAATCCGTTTCGATATTCTTGGTATTCAACAAACAAAGTGGCTAAATTTCCAACAAGTTCTTCCTCAGTATTAGGTGAAAAAGGCCAATTACAAACGTGCTCGAAGGTTCCATATATAGTCGATTTCTTTTTGTAAATTAAATCTTTAGCCTCACTAATCGAATATACTTTTTTACCATCGTTACAAACAGAATCCTGATTTATACGTAGCTTATCTGTCCCTTCGGTAATTCCCATTAATGTTAACTCCCAATCTGCTGGAGCCATACCAATATCATGAAGATATGAGGCGGAAATAAGTAGAAACAACTCTATGGATGACAATTTATCTAAATGTTCTTCATCTATAAGACTTGCTATATTCTCCTCTACTTTCATTAAATGCGTGCCATCATGTAGATCGTACTCAGGCATTATTTTTAACACTCTCTTTTGATGCTCGTTTGCCAGAGTTATTATGTCATGAGCGAGCAGGCTTAATTTTTGTTCCAAAGTATTAGGATTGACTTTTTCATCAAGAATAGATATTAAGTTACGCATACAATTATAATTTTAAATCTCAATAAAATCAGTTGATTGTTATGTTTGATTCTTAGTTAAACCAAATATTAATCGTTTTTTATATCCATAATACTTTTTGCTAGATTATAAACTCTGGTTCCAACGCTTTGCGGCCATCTATCGGCTGGATTTTTATCCAGTAGTTTTGCCCTGTAAATAGCGAGTCCAATTGTTGGCAACAAAGCGAAAGCGTCATAATCGGACTCGTGGTAATGTCCCAATAAAGTCTTCATTTGTTTTTTTAGCCATGTCTCTCCATGTTTCGAATTCTTTTTATTTGCTGCAAGTTTTTTCATTTTATGTTCATCATATTTTGTAACATCTTCCAAATGAAGCAATAACCAAAGTTCAAAACATGGGTTGCTGACACAAAAATACAAGTTATTGTTTTGTGCACAATAACGAGCCACCGATGACAGCATCTTTGATTTCCACTTGTCCCTGTCGACTACCACCCATAACTGATCGTCTTCTTCGATGTTATACTCGTTTTTGAAATTAACAATTTGAGTAAGCACATTTCCAGGACTTGATTCATCGTCATTGCGATGCAAGACCTCAACATGTACACCTGAAGCACATAAAGAAGCTTTCATTGCTTCAAAGTAAATGTTTTCTGTATCACGTCCTTCAGCTGCAATTACAATCAATCGAGCTGACTTTACTCCTTCCAGACGTTTAAAGCCTCTTCGTTGTCTCATGTTGCTCTACCATTTTAGATTACTTATTGGTGCAAAAAATGGAATTGCTCCATATCTGCCTTGTAAATAACCCTTGCGAACATCCTCTCTTGGCTTATACTCTGCAAGAGAAGTCAAATGTGAAGCACCATCTTGACCCTTTTCTACAAACCATACTTCATCGGCGCGAATCAGATCCAAGTTTAACAGATTGGACTCGTGGGTTGTACAAATCAGCTGAGTGTCTCGTTCTTTGTCAAGGCATGAAAAATAATACTCCAAAAGCTTTTGTGAAAGCATTGGATGCATGCTGCGATCTATTTCATCAATAAGATAGACTGATGAATTAAGTTTTAAGTCGATTAGCATAGGGATAAAATCGAGTAACCTAATTGATCCATCTGATTCTTCAGACATTTCAAACGGAACCTCGTTACCGTTTTGCATTTTGTGGATTGCGCTTTGCTTAAAAATGTTTGTAATGCCATTTTCGTTTGTCTCAAAAAAGTAAGTTGATGAATCAGAAGGTGAGGCTACAACAATGGTTTTGTTGCTTTCTGCTTCTGACAGAAGATCATTTACAATTTCCTTGGGCAATTCCAAATCTTCCTTATTTACCTTAATTCTTCTAATGTCAACAATGCCTGTATTGAAATATTCGAGAAGCGATTTTGTAGCTAAAGCAAAATTCTTATCTTTTTCCGCACGAATGGATATGCCTTCGTATCGCGATTCTGGGAAAAGAATCTTCAGGTCTTCTTTCATCCAACGATATGCGTTGTTGATTGCCGACAGTCCTTTCCCGTTACGTTTTACATATTCCGAAAGAAAACTGTCGGTTGTTGGCGTGCTTTGGCTGATGAACCTTATCAATTGCTGAGTTTCGTCATTTCCATCGATGGATCCAAAGGAAAACAAATTGCTGTCTGGACCAACTTGTCGGCTGAAAATTTCTTTATCTGTACGACTGTTTATTTCATACAACCATTCTTCCACTATTCCTTTAAATGTAAACTCCACTCCATAAGCATAAAAATGCTTGTCTGCTTTAAACTCTATCTCGATTTTAGAAGTGTTGTTTTGTGGAGTCGTTAGCTTGAAAGGCTCAATATTTCTTTTAGGAACACTACCCAAGGCGATTTTTTGTAAAACTGATATTGCTTTGATGATATTGCTCTTTCCTGATGCATTAGCACCATAGATAATACCAGCCTTTAATACCGAAATATCATCCCTTTTTTCCGCACGGCTCACGTGTTCACAATGTGTTGTGCTTTTCCCTGCTACAAAACTTATTTCAGTTTCGTCTTTGAAAGAAAACAAGTTTCTTACACTAGCTCTTAGAATCATAGTAATGTCAAATTAAAACAATTTTGCTGCAAATATAGACAATATTTTTAATATTTTACAAAAAATTGTCAAATATTTACAAAAAATTGTCAAAATATGCATAATTTATATGGAAATATTCATTGTGGCTTACAATATTTTCCTTGTGCTAAATGTTTGAGCAGGCCTTTTCCGCAGAGGCGGGCGATTTGTTTTTCGGCGGTTTTAATAGGGATGCCGAGTGAGGTGGCGACGGTGAGATAGGTTTGGCGGTTGAACTCGGATGGCAGCTGGTCGTAGAATTTTTGTCGGGCGATGGTGTTGCCGACGAATGAGGCGATGTTATCGGTGGTGGGGAGCTTGCTGAAGACATTGGTAGCGTGCCTGATGAGCACCTCGGCCATGATGAGCGATGTGTGGAAGTCGGTGTCGTTGCAGACGATGACATCGGCGACAGACTGGCCGTCCATGAGGCGGAGCGCAGTAAGAATCATGGCGAGGCGGAATGTGATGAGGCCGAGACGACGGACGGAAGCCACAATATCCATGCCGAACATAGCAGAATACTCTTGCTGGACATTGCCAAAGAAGGTATTAAATTGTTCTTGTTGTGTGGTTGAGAGCGAAAAACGGATTGGCTGAGCCTGCTGGAGCGTTTGATAGAACTGAAAATAACGTTGGCCGAGGTCGATGAAATAGTCGTCGAGAGAGGCCGGGCTTTCGGAAAAGACATCGCGCCACTCTAGTCGTAGGTTCATGTTGTAGAAGATAAAACGGCTGAACAAGCCGTTTTCGGCATCAGGAATGAGGGCAAGGATTTGTTTTGGAGTGCCGGAGAGCAGAGCCGACAGGCGAGGCTTGGTTAGCTCGACAAACTCGCGATCTTTACGACGAGTATAGGATATCATTTCGTGATGAAAGGCTTTGCGGAAGCCATCGGAAAAGTTGCCGTAGTCGGACTTGAAAGTGTTGGCGAGGGTGTCGCCTTCAGTTTCGAATATCAAACCGACACCGCCGTTGTCGTTTAAAACTTGATAGACTGATGTCGCACTGCTGTTGGCTGGGATGAGGAGCGTTTTGATGGGCGGCTCCTGAGGCGGCTCACGATTCTTTTTGTCTTGGGAGTATTCGTTTTGAAGGTGGCGGTATTCTTCCATCTCGATTGCGTAGTGTTTCTTCAGATTGTCGTGGATTGGCTTGACCAAGTGACGGCAGAGGGTTAGACGGCCTTTGCCGGCTGAGGCTTGGGCTGAGATGAAAGTGAAGAGATTGGGGAAGACCTCACGCTCAGCGTAGTAGCCGGAAACATTTGGGAGGCAAGCGGAGATGACAGTGAGAGAGCCTAATATCAGGAGGTCGGCATCCTCGAAGTTTTTGGCTTTATTGATGATTTGTGTGAGAAAATCGGGCAAGAGGCTGTAGATGTTTTGCGAGAAAGTGGGCATAGGGTCGGAGGACTCGGAGCTCTGGGAGGACTCGGTTTCCTCAAATTCCTCTGTTTCCCCAGTTGCCCCATGTGGGGAATTTGGGGAAAATGGGGAAATTGATTTTATTTTTTCGTGATATGTGCTAACGGTATTACGAACTGGTTTTATGCCACTTTGCTTAGCCAAGTGGAACAAGGTGTTGATGGTTATTCCACTGCCGTGAGAACGGAGGCATGCGGTGAATTGCTTATCTGCTTCTTTTTCATCGTAGCTGGGATAGAAACAAGACAGGCGGTGGAAGTATTGCCTGCCGGATTCGCCTAAAGCATCCGCTAAAGCGAATGCCATATCACGCCAGGAGGTGTAGTCGGGAGCGATATCGGTGGAGGAGGCTTCAATCGAGCAGACAAGCTGCTCGATTTCATCTTCCAAGGTAGTAATAGGACGAATAGGGCTGATAGGGCGAATAGGGTAGGAGCCCTCGGAGCTCTCGAGGCAGGGAGAGACAGGAGGCTCTTGCGAGCCTCCTTTTTTGTTTAGCCATTCTGAAGGATTAAAATCTTTTTTCATGGTTAGAGGTTTTTAGGATTGATGTAACAATCGGGGTCATAAGGGAGGAAGCAGGCTCTTGAAACGTCTTTGCCGGATTGGTCGACATCGATGTTGTAGGTCTGCTTGAGGTAGTTGGCAACGGCTCGGAAGTAGTCGGTGTGGGTGGTTTTTGAAATATCAATGTTGATTATCCACTTTAAACCATCGCCTGAAGGAGAGACAAACAACAGTTGTGTTTCGAAATAATCATCGTTCAGGAGCTGTTGGCGAACCTCTTCGAGGTTCTTCAGGTGGTCGAAATCGAGGCAGAGAAGGCCTGAGTGTTGCACAAGGGCTTGATCGGAACGTTTGGAGAAAAGTCCGCTGAAGGTGCAGTAATCAAATTTTTCGGATTTGAACTTGCGAGCTTCTTTGATGTCGGTTTTTGAGCGAAGCTCATGGGTGCGACTGATAGCTGTGGGACCTGTGATGTATTCGTAGGCATCGGCTAAAGTCATTTTCAACACTGGTATGGTGTTTTTGATGGGTGCCAGAAAGAATGAGAACAGAGCTGTTTTATTTGATGATGTTTTCATGGGTGAAATCGATTGCGGATGGTACATAATTGTCGGCAAGGACTTGTTGCAGATCCTGACGGCGATAATAGATTTTGTTGTTAATCCTTGAATAAGGAAGAGTGTTGTTGGTGCGGAGCGTTTGAAGTGTGCGAGCGCTTATGTGCAGCATGTGGATGACAGTATAGTTATCGATCCAGTCTTCGAGAGGTGTCTTAGCCACCTGCTTTTTATCTAAATTGTTCATTGCTCCTCCGTTTTTTGCTGGTTAGTGATGTTTTTGATATCGCTCATCTTGTAACGGACTTTACCACCAAAATGGATAGGGACGAGATACTCTGATTTTTCCCAACGCCAGAGGGTTGAGCGGTCGACACCAAGCATTTGTGCCACTTTGTCGGCACTTAGATAGATTTCTTGATTTGATTCGGAAAGCAGTTTTTCCGTGTCACGCATGGTTATGTCGACAAGTTCTTTGTTGGCATTGACCAAATCGCCCACGCTGATGCTGATAATCATGCCAGGATGCTCTTTTGCTACTTCTATTAAATTGATGTTTTTCATTTTGCTAAATTTTAATTGTTTGTGCCGGCATTGCAAATTTAGTAGTGTGAAGTGGTTGCGTGTCAAGAGCGATTTTGGTTGCAAAATGAAAATTTTTTTAGATTGATAAACAATAAGATAACTTTTGATAACCCCCTAAAATGGTTGCAAAATTGGTTGCAAAGATTTTAAATTTTTACGCCATTTTGTATTTTATTGAAGCGGAGCGTATATAATGGCATTTGCTGTCGAGTTTCGTTGCGGCAACTTGAAACCATTCTTTTCGGTGCAGGAAATCATGCAGTTGAATATAGATTGCATATACTATATTACAGAGTTTGTTGGAAAGCTCGTAAGAACCTTTAATCTTACTCCATTTCCTGAGGATCGAGAAGTCAGCATGCTCTGCCAGAACCTTAAATTCGTTGAGCGAGATGTTGTAGTTGGTTTTTACGTTCTTGTTGTAATAAATGTCGGCCAAAGTTTGTTCTTCGTCGGGAGTAAACTCAAAGCGAAGGGATTTAGAACCGATTATTTTTTATATATCAACTCGGTATCATTATCGTAGTTGAGCGTGACTTGGATTTGGCAGGGTTTGGGTAATTGATTATGTTTCATGTTATTAAGTGTTAGTCGTTAAATAATTTCATAGCTTCTGCTTTTTCCTTGTCCATTGCACCTATGTATTTTTTCATAGTATCATAGTCTTTATGGCCTGTGAATTTCATGATGATAGTCGGACTTATTCCAAGACGGATACCCTTGCAGACAAAGGTGCGACGTGCTGTGTGGGTGCGGATGAGTTCGTATTTTGGAACAGTTTTGGTGATGCGTTTTCCACCTTGGAAAATTGTGCGCTCTATTGGTGTGTCGATATTACATGCTTTTGCCATTTCTTCCAAAGCGTCGTTCATTTTCTGATTGCTTATGACAGGCAGAGCTTTGTTGTCTTCAAATTGCCAGTTTTGGTATTTGTCAAGAATTGAAAGCGCGACATCGTTAAGGTCAATTTCCAGTTTATCGGATGTCTTGATAGTTGTTATATAAAGTTTGTTGTTGCGGATATTACTGCGTTTCAGATTCTCGACATCTGAATAGCGTAAACCTGTGTAGCAACAAAAAACGAATACATCACGGACACGGTCGAGTCGCGGATTTTTGCTAAAATCGTGCGTTCTGACGGCTTTTAGTTCGTCTTCGTCTAAATATATGACATCGCTTTCGGGAACTTCCAGATTCAGCGGAAAATTGATATAAGCCATATTTGTATTGTATCCCCATTCGGATGCCCAATTGAGGAACCAACGGAGATAAGAAAAACGCTTTTCGACGGTGCTGTTGATCAAATCCATATCGTTCAACTCGTAATTGACAAATCCTTGCAGTTTGTCGAAATTAAGACTTTCAAAAGTCATTTTGCTGTCGTACTCCTGAAGGTGTTTTTTCAAGGCATTGAACTTATAGATAGTTCCTTGCTTGAACTCTCTGGGCTTTTTCCTTGCCGTTTTGATGACAGGGTTTTCGGTTGCCTTGCCTTCTTGCCGGACAAACAGGTCGAAGACTTCGAAGAATGTGAGTTTTTTCTTCTCTTTCTTTTCTTTTGGTACAGGTGGAAAATGGAAATCATGGATGACTTTCTCGAGCCACTTTTTGTTGATTTTCTTTTTGTCGGGAGTTTCGATAAACGCTTCTTCGATAGCCCTAATCAGATCGTTGATTTTGTTGGCCAGTTCTTGTCGACGTTGTTGCTCACTGAGTTTGTCGGTTTTTGAGCTTTTCTTGATTCCTGCAGGTTTGAGGAGTCGTCTGTTGTGCTTGGCTCCGTTTTCGTCGATATAGGCTTCGGAATACTCAGCCTCTCTCCAGTCGGTCGGCTTAATAAAGATATTTGTAGCCGCGCTTAAACGGATGTCACGACCACCGATGAAGAACAATAAAAGCTCAACTTCTCCATGATGGTTGGAAATTTTTGAACATCGTAAATCAAATTGCATATCGTATCTATATTTTTAACGATACAAAGATAATAAAAATTTTTGAACATTCTTTGAACATTTGTGAAAAAAATTAAAAAAAAGTGAAAAAATATGCAAGGAAAAAATTTTTAAAAAACCTTGCAAATATCTTTATTTATTGGGAATTGCGAGGATTTAGTGAAAAAGATGAAAAAGGGGTGTTGCAAGAATTTTGGTACCGCTGGTACCACGTAAAGCGCTGACTTACAACAAGTTGGCGCTTTTTATTTTATATAAACCAAAGACTTGTCGAAGTCAAACACGGCGTTGTTTTTTTCGAAGAATTTCAATCCGATGTTGCCAGGTGTTGTAATCAATGGCAGATTTTTAGTGATGACGACTACAGCATCAGGGAAAGTGATGCCGCCAAGCTGACACTGTTCGGTGATGATGTATTGTCCTACTATCTGGCCATTGGAGGCAACAGCCTCATGCAGTTCAAGATCGGCATTGTCGGCAAGAAACTGCTGAACCTCCTTGGTCTGCTCTATAAGAAACAACAGTTCCGGATTGCCAAAATCGATAAGGAAATTGCCGCTGAGAGTCCTAGGTTTTATCCCGTCGTCGAGCGTCGCACTGGTCTCGATAGCAAACATACCCATGTATGTGTCGGTATTCATCGTGCTTGTCGAATAACTTGCTTTTTTTGCACGAAGTGAGGATTTGCTTAGCATCTGCATGCGTTGGTTGCCAAGGTCGAGGTTGACGATACGGCTGCCTTTGTCGAGGTCGTTGTGCAGATACATCACCGGCACCGCCATTTCGTAGTTTCCGTAATCGTAATTCGACAAAACAAAAATATCGCCATTAAAAGATGTGCTGTTACCTATCCGCACCGTTCCGTTAGCCTTGTGAGTGATTTTATAGACGCGGCCGCCTAGATTTATTTTCTCTTTTCCGCCAGTTGGTGTTAGAGTCAAATCTGAAAAAAATCCGCTGTTGAAAACGTAGGCCGAATCGGCAAGCAGAGCCGGAATGCCCGATTCCACAAGGATGGTGGCGTCGGCTGTGCCGTTGATGCTGGCCGTGAACACATAATGTGCACCCTGTTTAGTAAGTTCAAATGTCTCTCCGTCAGGTTTGTTCTGCGCAGTAAAACTCATTGTCATCATTATCACCGAAACCAACCCCATCAGGTTACCAGCCATGTGAACGAGGATGGCAAAGATGTGATTGTCGTGTTTTTCCTGATAATATCCTGCGATTAAGCCCAAAACAAAGGTAAAAACGAGGATTCTAATAATAAACATCGTACCGACACCCGAAGCAAGAAGCACCAGATGTGCCGCGCTGAAAGTCAAGGCGCTTATCAACACCGGCAAGCTTATTCTTCTTTTAAAAATCTTAAATCCACAATTGCTGAGCGGCTTCAGGTAGTTTTGGAAAAACCCTCTGAAAAGGAACTCCTCCCCTATACTGGCAAGGATGAAAACCGATAGGAAATTCTTCAAAACCGTGGTGTTTTTCATCAAAGGATGGGTCTGCACCGAGCCAGTGACAACGACAGAGATGATATTCATAACCACGTTTATCACCACGGCGCAAAGGATTCCGAATAGTATCGGCTTGAAAATATGGTCTAATTTCGGCATCGCGATGCGATATTTAACCTGCTTTTTGAAGGCTAAAATCAGCAAAACTGACAAAATCAGCATCGTGCCATGATTCAGGACCGAGTCTTCGACGATGCTTGAGTTCAGCTGCCAGTGATGCCCCATAAAAATCGAGACAAAATAAACCACAGCGGTTAAAATCAATCCGCTTACGAATAAAAATAAAGGATTTTCTGCATATTTTTTCATATTTCATTAGTTTTAAATGGAGCTGCAAAGATATGAAATAATAATGATTGACCGGCATAAAAATTTTCGTTTTTGTCTGCCAAAATGAGTAATATGGAAAATGATTTATTATCTTTGCATCGAGAAATAATTGATTCTATGAAAATAACACACATCACAGCAATATTATTGCTTCTGCTTCTAGCGTCATGCGCCAGCACTCCTATGGTGGAATGGACTGAAGGTCAAGCCGAGGACGACGGCCGCGCGCTCAACACCCTCGTGCTTCACAATGTCAAACAAGGCTCGCGGGTGTGGTTTCAGGAGCTGTTCGACTCGAAAACCATAGTCGAAGGTCCGGCTATCAACCACTACCAAGGCACCTCGTGGTATATCGACATCCCGACCGACGGCATCGTCACGCTGAAATATTACGGTCGCCCGCTGCCGAAACAGTCGTGGGCCCCCGAAGGATTCGTGATGCAGCGTAAAAGCAAGGCCGATCAGCCGATGAGCGTCGAGTATCATTTCATAAAACATCCGAAAAACGAGACTGTTGACGACGATTTCATCTGCCGCTACAAGGCGCAACCTGCCGACATCATCCCGCAGGTGAAACGGGTGCAATACGGCACCGAGCCTCTCGAGCCTACCGAGAACCTCCCTCATGGCTGGTATCGCATCACCATCGACGAAAACGGCGAGCCTACAATCGATTCCGACGATGAGGAGGGCGCTTTTTACGCCCAGATAACCCTTGACAAGCTGCCGAAGCCGCTGCAGCCTATGACCATCGAAGACTGGCCCGACAACCAATATCGCGGCTTCATGCTCGACGTGGCACGCGACTTCCGCAGCGTCGAAGAGGTGCTGAAGGTGCTCAATCTGATGGCAGAATATAAGTTCAACGTTTTCCATTTTCATATCGGCGATGACGAGGCGTGGTGCCTGGAAATCAAAGACTTACCCGACCTCACCGACTTTAGCGGACATCATGCGTTGCCCGACTGGAACCTGCAGGAGACAGCGGCGCTGAAGCCTACCGCCAACGGCCGCATCGACAATGCCACTTATTACACCTCTGAGGAATATAAGCAGATTCTGCGTTACGCTTGGGATCGCCACATCGCTGTCATCCCCGAGTTCGACGCTCCGGGTCATTCCAGGGCTTCCATCAAGGCGATGCAGGCCTACGAGCGCCGTACCGGCGACACTTCATATAGGCTGCAAGACCCTGCCGACACCTCGCATTACTGGTCGGCGCAAGACTTCACCGATAATGTGCTAAGTGTCTATCTTCCAAGCGTTTATAATTTCTATGGCAAGGTCTTCGACGAGGTCATCCGTCTGCATCAGGAGGCCGACGTGCCACTGCTGGCTATCCATATCGGAGGCGACGAGGTGCCTGGCGGAGCGTGGGCCAACCACGACCGCAAGGTCATGAAAGACCTCTTCACCAACAACATGCTTGAGCTCGCCGAGCAACGCGGCATACGTCTGGCAGGCTGGGAAGACATCGCCAAAGGCATAGAGCCAGAGACAGCCGAGCGCCTTAAAAAGTCGCTTTATTTCATCAACATCTGGACCGGCAAAGGCATCGAGGGATACCCTTGTGTGCTCTCGCCGGCCACCAACAACTACGTCGACCTCGCCTACAGCGCCGACCCCGAGGAACTAGGACTTTTCTGGGCTGGCTATGTCGACGAGCGCACCTCATTCTCCATGAATCCCGCCGACTACACCGGCGACATCGTGGGAGTGTCGGCTCACCTCTGGTCGGAGCAGCTGCGCGACTTCGACGACGTCACCTTCCAGATGCTGCCTAAAGCCCTCGGCGTGGCCGAACGGGCATGGAACACCACATCGCCTGGCGACTTCAACCGTTTCTACAGCATCATAGTGGAAAAAGAGATGCCAACTTGGGAAAAAATAGGATATAATTTCAAAAAAAGATGATTTAAGGAAAAATTTTATATCTTTGCAGCGCTTAATCCTATTATTCTAAACAAAATGAAAAAGTTTTTATCTTTATTGCTTTTGCTTTGCGCTTTGACCGGTTTTGCGCAGCAACCTCTTCTTAAATCAGAATGGGACCAAGGCTATCCTTACAACATGCTTTGCCCGAGAGATCCGTTTAACAATTATGCCTATAGCGCCGCCGGTTGTCCGGCTGTTGCCATGGGGCAGATTATCAATTATTTGCAAACGACACAAGGCACCCGCTTCGACGATGGTGATGACTATCACCATAATTATTCAGGTAGAATCTATGATATTGATGACGATTGGGAAACGTTGCAATTTCCGTCATTTCCTAAGCTGAACGTGTTGTTGGATTCGGTCGATGCCTATTTCCAACGTGGCGACGAACTCAGCGACACATTGAAGGCCGCTGTGATTTTTGCTTGCGGAACGGCATGCACACAGATATATACTTCGGAAGGTTCCGGTACTTTTCAGGTGGGTCAGGCGTTTGCGGCGTATCAGCGTTTCGGCTTTGCCGACTGTAAGCTGTTCCGTGACCCGACTGATGAGATGTTCGAGATTCTGATTTCAAACCTTGCAGATGGTTATCCTGCCCATCTGGCCGTTGAAAATCCAGCGGGAACAGTCGGACATAACGTGGTGGTCGACGGCTATCGCGAATCGGATGGAAAATTCCATATCAATTTCGGCTGGGGTGGTCCTTTGGATGACTGGTATGACATTCCCGACCCTAATTTTTATTATGGAATGACAAAGATGGAAGGCATTATCGTGGATATCATCCCTACGAATTTCAATGTTCCTGAGGTGAGCAAGCAGCAGCTCGCGGTGTATCCTAACCCTGCCTCCGATGTCATCAACATCGATGGCATGCCTGGCGAAATGGTTGATTATGCCATTTTCAATGTCTTAGGCCAAAAGGTTACCGCTGGTTCTTCCGATGGAAGCATCTCCGTAGCTGATTTGGAAAAAGGACTCTACATTTTGCAAATCAAGGGTGAAAACCTCCTTGAAACGACAAAATTCATGGTGAGATAATCGGATTTATTTCCGACGTTTTATCGCATAATTAGGGCGATAAAATTCTTATTTACTATTTGTAGTATCGATTGAAGGTGGGGGACAATATCCGCGGCTCTTTATACGAATTTGCCAAAACCGTTATCGCTGACAAAATTACTCGCCTACACTGTATGGCGAAACGCTGTATTTGGGAATATTCAGAACGTATGACGTAGAATATTTTAAATTTGGTCCGCTGCACCAAATAACCGCTGCAAAATTACAATTAATTTTCTGATTTGCAGCCAGAATTTTGAAAAAAATCTTTAATTAAAGGTCGCGAACAAGGCGGACGGCCCTGCCGTCATAACGATAATAACTATAACTACTATTCATAGAGTTAGAAGAAAACCAAATATGCTTTGCTTCTGTAGCACCATTAGGCGTAGAAGACCAATACATTCCGTGGCCATTTACGTATGGCACCGATGATCCGTGACGAGCACCTGCAGCAGGTAAGAATACAATTCCAACTGGCTCTAAATTGTTATCCCATTCGTCAGTTGTATATGTATTATTAGTCCAATTATTATGGTTGGTATTAATTGTCAAATCTAAATTATCGGGTAAAATAATTATGCCATTATAATTTCCAACTTGTGCCATACCATATGTACTATGTCCAAGCAAATATTGCCATTCAGTATCTGAAAACGTGAACCAGTCATTATAACCATCTAAAGTAGCCTTGAAATATTCGTCACCATTCCATGTATAGTAAGAATTATTTGCAATTATAGTAAGTGGATGCCATTGCTCAGAAGTTCCAGACCATGTTCCCCAACCATATAGGTCAACATAGTCAGATGTCCAACTACCAGCAACATTGTATTGGTGTTCGGCGAAACGCCATCCGATTCCATTTTTATATTGTAAGTTGCCATGTGAAAACCTAACTTTTCTTGTTTCTGAAACTGAAAAAATCCCTGAAGCTGTTCCATCGGAGATAGCATTTGCCTCTATTGAGAGTGCCGCGTTGTTGTTGGAATAATACTTTTTCTCCTGAATGCCACGCAAGAAGGTCATCGAGCCCGTCTTGCTGTTGCTGTCGAACTTCAAAGTGGTTTCGGTCGTAACTGAAGGGATCAAAGCGACATATTTGCTAGCGGTGGCTGTTCCCATGTTGAGATAGCCTTTGGTTGCGCCTGTAATAGTGCCTGTTTGGTAGTCAACTGTGGCGGTGGTGTAAACGTCTTCGCCATGCAGATAAACTGTTTCGGCTGTTTCGCTCGCATTTTGGAATCCGCTCACGTTGAAGTAGGCAATAGCCATCTTCATATCCAAAGTGGTGGCATAATTGACAGCGCCGCTTGTGTAGCTGCCGTCGCCAACAGCAATATGATAATTAGTGACGTTTTCAAGTGTTCCGTCCTGGTTTGAAAAGTCGAGAGTGCTTACTGCGCTGCCGTTTCTGCCTTTGCCAAGATAGAAGAAATGTAATGTTTCATTATCGTTTGGAGTTGTTGTCAAAGTTCCGCAGAACGTCATGCTGCCGGTGCCTGTTCCTGTGCCGCCGAGCACTCCGAGGCAACCAGCATGCTCGCTGCCGCCAACGTAGATGTATTCGGTAACGCCATTACTCCACACGAATTCGCCTGTGCTTGGTGTGAAACCTGTCTTCGCATTGCCATAACCGGCATCAAGAGTGATGTAAACGCCGTTGTCAACAGAAGGTGCGACTTCGTTTTTCTTGCATTGGGTTAGGCCTAAAAGCAGTGTAAAGGCTAAAAACAATGTGGTGCCGTTATTATAGGGCTTACGAGATTTGCGGCGCACTATAGCATAACCTGCTCAGGCAATAGTAAGTACCAGCAGTCCGCTGCCGACTGGTGTAGGGTTTTCTTGTGTTGCACTGCCGAGACCGATGCCGTCGGTACGGTCGTTATAGATATCCTCGTTGTTTACACGGAAAAATCCGTCGCTTTTCTGGGCGTGCAATGTAACAACGGAACATATTGCCAAAAGCCAAAGCAACAACATGGCTTTTGTCTTTCGATTAAACCTTTTCATTATATAGTATTGATAAAATTCACTGATTGAAAGCGCAAAATTAAATAAAAGCCTTGAAACAGAGGTATCAAAGCACAAAAAATCGACTTGCAAAATGCAAATTGCAAGTCGATTGTGTAAATTGCAAGTAAAATTACTGTTTATTAATATCCGCCCACTCCTTCGGAGTCATTCCAGTGGAGGCTTTGAAGGCGCGGAAGAAAGTGCTCTCGGTGGCAAAGCCGGCCTCGTGGCAGATGTGGGAAATCTTTATTTCGTCAGTCTCGCGAAGCAGTTTTTTGGCGTGCTCAACACGATAATCATTGATGAATTGGTTGAACGAACATCCTTTTTGCGCGTTGATGCAGGCCGAAATGGTGTTGCGATGCACTCCAAGCGCATCAGCCACATCGCTAACTTTCAAATCCTGGTTAAGATAAACCTGTTGTGTCTCCATCAGCTGGATGATGCGAGCCATAAGCTCGTCGGTGGCGATTTCCGATTTGGTGCGGTGCCGGCCGCTTGTCGTATTCCACTGCCACTACATAAACGCGGTTTGTCGAGTCGTTGCCAAGTAAATAAGCACGTTTTGCCTTTTTGTCAGCGATAGCGGGGCGGTTGTATTTTATGCTTCCAAACTCCGTCATCGTCGGCACCAGATGCCATGCGCCGTCGCTGAAATATTCGGCAGTCGGAGTCATCACAAAACCTGAGGTGTGACCGCCCACCACCGTCAGCTCGCCGCCAACATAAAACACGTTATGTCCGGCGCGAGGTATATTAAGGTCGGGCAGACGCTCGGCTTCCAGAGTCTGGCTGGCGAGTGTCACCGCCGATGACAGCAGCAATAGTATGACAAAAAGTCGTTTCATTAGAATCCCGTCCAGAATCTCTCCCAGAACGAGTGTTCCATTTCTTTCCAAGTCTCAGCTGTGGCAGCCTCAAAGTCGGCTGTGTATCTGTTGAGCATCTTGGTGGCTTCTTCTTTTTCGCCTTTCTTGAGAAGCTTCTCAACCTTCTTCTCCAGCTCAGGCATCTCTTCCATAGCCTTCTCTTCGTAACGAAGGATGTTGGCGTACATCACGTCTTTGCACAATCCCCAGTTTACCTGAGCGAGTTTGTTGGCTTTTCTGTAACGCCACAACGCTGTCTGCTCGTCGAAATGGCCGTGTCCGCATCTGTCGAAGCACGATGGCATCTGTCGGCAGCCGCTGTAAACGGGTATTCTCGGGCTTTGTCCAGGGTTCTCGACGCCGATCCAGCAGATGCCGCCAATCTCGTCAGGCATGCCGTCGCGGAGCTGTGCCACGAATGAGTAGGAACACCACGACATTGCCACGCCGCGCTTGAACTCGATGGTGCCTGGCTTAAGCATGTTGTACACCTTCTGCTCGTTGCCGCCCATCCAAGGGTTGGCGGTAGGGGAGATGATGGTGTCGCCGTTTCTGTTGACTATCTTGAGGTTACGTGTGAGGTCCATGTCGGTGCCTTCGTAGTAGCTGCGTAGCAGGCGCATCACGTCGCGCACGTCGACTTTGTTTTCAGGCTTCACCGAGAACGGGAGCTCTTCGCCGTCTCTGTCGAGCTTTAACGATGGTGCTAACTCGTTGAAGATAAACCATTCACGCTCGCGGAAGTTCTTTCCGTTCGAGTAGCTGCTGCCGAAAGCCTTATACCAAATCAGCTCGCCTTCGCCGTCCCAGAGGCCGTATTTCTTTGCCACCTCTTCGACGTTGTCGGAACACATGAAGTTTTTCTCGTCTTTTCTGTTTAAGTATTTGATTCTAGGGATGTTAGCCGACACGCTGACCTCGCCGTCAGGCACTCTCTGTGCCGCCCAGATGCCACCGATCTTGTCGGGACCTTCGCCCATGATTTCCATGAGCCACACCTCTTTGGTGTCGGCGATGGTGATAGCCTCGCCGCCGTCACCGTAGCCGTATTCTTTAATGTATTCGGCAATGAGTTTGATGGCGTCGCGGGCGTTGTCACAACGTTGCAGTGCGATGCGCTCCAGCTCCTCGATGAGGAACGCGCCATCTTTGTTCACTAAGGTGTCGGGACCCGAGAAGGTGGTCTCGCCTATTGCCAGCTGTTTCTCGTTGAAGCAAGGATATGCGGTGTTGAGGTAGGCGTAGGTGTGGTTGGCCTGCGGAATCTCAGCTGCCACCTCCAAGCCTTTTATCTCGCTCGGACTCGAGGTGTGCATGGTGCCTTTGTAGACCTTGGTCCATGAGTTGTCTTCGTAGTCGGCTGCCGGCTCCCAGCGCATCCAGGTGCGGTACCAGCTGTCGCAGGTGTGCGACGTCATCACCGAGCCGTCGGTAGAAGCCTTTCTGCCCACCATGATGCTGGTGCAGTTGGCACCTTCAAATTCATATTCGTCAACGTTGACCTGAGCGCTAATGCTCATTGTCATTGCGATTATAACTAACGTGATTAAGGATTTAATGGTTGCTTTCATATCTATAAATTTTTAAACTTTCAACTTTTAAACTACTCTAAACTCTACACTCTAAACTCTACACTGTTTTTTGAGGCGAAGCCGAAAAAAACGTAAAGTTCACCTTACCGTATTTGCGATGATCGTAATAGTTAGGATGCTCCGAGAAATCGATGGTTCTGTCGTGTTCCAACACGAAGATGCCGTCTTCTTTCAGCAACTGGTTCTCAAAAATGAGATTCACCAGCAATTCGTAGTGTTTGCAGTCGTAAGGCGGGTCGGCGAAAATCAAATCATATTTCGCTTTATGCATTGGCAAAAACCTGAATACGTCTGATTTTACAACTGCCAACTCATTCATATTCAGCTTGTTAGCTGTCTCTCTGATAAATCTCACGCAGTTGTTGTTCTCGTCGACGGCGGTCACGTTCGGACAGCCTCTCGAGACCAGTTCGTATGAGATGTTTCCCGTGCCGGCAAAGAGGTCCAAAGCCGTCGTCTCCTCCAGATCTATCTGATTTTCAAGGATGTTAAACAGGCTCTCCTTCGCCATGTCGGTCGTCGGACGCGTCGGCAGGTTGTCGGGCGCCACAATCTGACGTCTCTGATGTTTTCCTCTTATAATTCGCATGGTGTTAGTTTTTTGAATCGGATGTCGCGCACATATCTCGAGGTCATCTCCACAATCTTCGATTTTTCTTCAATCATGCCGAGAAAATAAACCGGCACCGAACCGGCGTCGAGATGCAGCTGCTCAATCGAGAATAGCAGGAAATAAAGGAAGTCTTCTTTTGTCTTGAAACGGAAGTTGTTGTCAAACAATAAGTTAACTCCTTTCAAAACCATCATCTCAAAGCATTGGTCTTTGATGTTGAGATAAACTCTGGTGTCGTCGGTGCGCTCGAGGTTTTCTTTTATCAAACTCGTCAAAAGCACGCTCGAAGCATGCTGAAACTTTATGTTTTTCGAGCTTTTCCCGGCATTTTCGTAGTCGTTTTTCGACATTGAATACACGTTATACATGTCAGCCAACTCAATGAAATCGGCGAGTATCACGCTATCGTCGTCGTTAAGACCAAGAAAATCGAGATATTTGGCTTTATTTTTCTCCTGATATAGGTCTTTCGGCACAAAAGTGTTGCGGTTGTTGTCGACAATAACCAAAAAACCATCCAACAAACGCTGGATGGTTAATTCTTTTGTGTTCAAATTCTCGACTTCAGGAAACATGATTACAATGATTCCCAGTTACCGCTTGTCGAAGGCTCGTCCATCGAACCGACCTTCAAACCTGCGTATTTGTTGAGGTCTTCCTGTTCAGCTCTCAAGTTGTTGACGCGCTGTTGGTCGAGATCCCAGAGGTATGACTTGTAAGGGGTTTTAGCCTCAAACACAGCCACCTTCAAACCGCCACGCATGATGTAACCTGCCTGGAGTTCGAATTCCACATCCTGTGAGAACGGAACGATGCGCAGACTGTTGATGTCGAAGTTCTCTCTGCTGTTGAACAACGAGTCGATGACCTTGATGTAACCGACTGTATCGTTGATGGTTCTTGTAAATGTGGTATCCTCAGGATCAGGAATCATGTTAACGATAGGAAGTTCGCCTGTTCTAACGTATTCAATGAGTGAATCGAAGCTGGCGGTGTATCTGTTGTAGGTCTGTTTGAACAGAGTCTGTGTGCTTCTGATGTCTTTCAAGCTCTGGACCACCTTGATTTCTCTTTCTCTACGGGTGTTTTCGAAAACAACAGGCTGTCTGACGCTGTCGAATACTAAATAAGCCAAAAATACAGCAACGATTGCTAAAACAATGTTAATGATTGTAAGTTTTTTATTATTCATGATTGTAAACTTTTATTTACTTTTTTTGCGTTGCAAAGTTAGTTAAAATTTTTAATAATAACGAAAAATTTAAAAAATATTTTATGAATAGAATTCGACCTTGAGTCCCAATGCCTTGACTTTATCGGCTATGCGGCTCATTTCCTCTGTCGACAGCTTTTCGAGATTCTTTTCGGGTGTCTCACGGTCGATGACGTAAATCATTGTTTTTCTTGGCTTTATCTTTTTCAAATGCTCGAGCCAAAGATTGATTTCCTCGTCGGTGGTGTTGTCGATTTTTGTGCCGTTATGCTCGCCGCGAAGGAATAAAGTCTGGATAATCACCTGACCTTCAAAGCGTTGCAGATCCGCGATATATTGCTCGAGATTTATCTTCACATTGGGCATGTTCACCTTATTAATAATATCCATAGTTCCGCCGTCGAGTTTGCAGATGTTATTGTCGACCCGTTGCAAAGTCTTGAAAACCTTTTCGTTATGAATATTCGTTCCGTTGGTCAGCACGCTGATGACCGCCTTCGGAACGTATTTGTCTCTGAGTTTTATAGTTATATCGATGATTTCCGGGAAGTTAGGGTGCAGTGTCGGCTCGCCGTTGCCCGAAAACGTGATGCTGTCGGGTTCTTTCGGCGTCCCGACGAGGCTTTTCAGCGCATTCTCCAGTGTTTGCTCATATTCCTGAGGTGTCGCCAAACGTGCTTTCTCGTCGCGATGTTCCGGATTCCAGCCGCATTCGCAATAAACGCAGTTGAAGGTACAGATCTTTCCAACCTTCGGCAACAAATTGACGCCCAACGAGTTGCCCAGCCTTCGACTATGAATCGGACCGAAAACCAAATCTTCTGATAAAAATGCCATTTTCAAAATTTTTTGCAAAAATAATGAAAATATTACTAAATTTGCAAAAAATTAGCTTTATGAAGACGAAACAGGAGATCACTGAAAACTGGCTGCCACGCTATACCGGGCAGGCGCTCGACAAGTTCGGGGAATATATTCTTTTGACGAATTTCTCGCATTATCTGGAGCTGTTCGCATTCTGGAACGGCGTGTCGATAGTGAGCCGCGACCGCTCAATGCCTTGTGCCACGGCGGGCGACATCACGATGATCAACTTCGGAATGGGAAGCGCCAACGCTGCCACCATCATGGACCTGCTGAGTGCGGTTCATCCGAAAGCCGTGCTTTTCCTGGGCAAATGCGGCGGTGTGAAGAAGAAAAACCAGGTCGGCGACTACATCTTGCCTATCGCTGCCATCCGTGGCGAAGGAACGTCAAACAACTATCTTCTTCCTGAAGTGCCAGCGCTGCCGGCGTTCTCGCTGCAGAAAGCTATCTCGACTACCATCCGCGACCATGGCCACGACTACTGGACAGGAACGGTTTATACCACCAACCGCCGCGTGTGGGAATACGACGAGGAATTCAAGGAATATCTGCATAAAACACGCTGCATGGCGGTTGATATGGAGACAGCTACCATCTTTGCGGCAGGCTTCGCCAACGAGATTCCTACCGGCGCATTGCTGCTCGTTAGCGACCAGCCGATGATTCCTGAAGGCGTCAAGACAGAAGCAAGCGACAAGAAAGTGAGTTCGATGTTCGTTGACGAACATATCAGAATCGGCATCGACGCTTTGCATCAGATTATTGAAAATAAGCTGACAGTCAAACACTTGCACTTCTAATGACCTACGAGCAAATTCTTTCGGACATTAAGAACAAGATTTACCATCCGGTGTATTTCCTGATGGGAGAGGAGCCGTATTTCATCGACTCTATCAGCGACGCCATCGAGAGTACCGTGCTGGATGAGGCCGATAAGGCTTTCAACCAGATTATCCTCTACGGAAAAGACGTCAACGTGCACGACATCGTGACGCAGGCGCGCAATTTCCCGATGATGGGTAACTACTTGGTAATCATCGTGAAAGAAGCTCAAGACGTGAAAAACATCGAGTCGATGGAACCATTTTTGGAGATGATTCCTGAGACCACGATTCTGGTTTTAAACTATAAATACAAGAAGCTCGACAAACGTCTGAAGTTCGCGAAAACACTCGACAAAGACTATGTTTTGTTTGAGTCGAAGAAGCTTTACGACAGGGACATCCCGAAGTGGATTGTCAATTTTCTTGGAACCAAGAATTATAAGATTTCGCAAAAAGCTTGTCAGATGCTTGCCGACTACCTCGGCACCGACCTGCTGAAAGTGCGCAACGAGCTGGAAAAGCTGATGGTTGCGGTGCCACAGAAAAAGGAAATCGACGACTTTGACGTTGAGTATAACATCGGAATCTCCAAGGATTTCAACATCTTCGAGCTTCAGAAAGCCATCAGCTACGGCGACTTCCCGAAGGCGGTGCAAATCATCAATTATTTCGGCGACAACACCAAGGAAAACCCTCTAATCGCCACAGTGATAATGCTTTACGCCTATTACTGCAAGCTACTGAAACTGCATTACGCCACCGACAAAAGCAAAAATAACGTTGCCAGCGTTTTGGGCGTGAGTCCATTCTTCGTCGAAGACTACTTCGAAGCCGCCCGTCGCTACAACATCAAAAAATGCGTCGATAACATTGCCGTTTTGCGAGAATTCGACCTTAAATCCAAGGGCTATAATATCGGCGATGTCTCGCAAAAAGACCTCTACCGAGAAATGATATATAAACTAATGAAATAAAAAAAGCCGTCGGTTGACGGCTTTTTTCGTTATTTACGATTCTTTTTAATCCATTCCTTTGCATTCACAAACGCCTCAATCCATGGTGCCACTTCATCGTCTTTGCGCTCGCTCGGATAATAAGCCCACTGCCATGGCAAGAACGCTCTTTCGAGGTGAGGCATCATCGCGAGATGACGGCCGTCGGCGGAGCAGATGCCTGCCACTGACCATGGCGAACCGTTAGGATTGGCTGGGTATCCGTCGTAGCTGTAGGTCAACGCGATGTTGTATTTCTCCTTGCCGTATGGGAAGTTGAACTTGCCCTCTCCGTGAGCGATCCAAACACCGAGACGACGGCCTTTGAGGCTTGAAAGCATGATGCTGTTGCTGTCCTCGATGTTCACGTTCACAAAGCCAGACTCGAACTTGTGCGAGTCGTTGTGAATCATGCGCGGATGCTTGTCGTGGTCAGGGTAGACGAGGTTGAGCTCGGTCATGAGCTGGCAGCCGTTGCAGACGCCGAGGCTCATGGTGTCGGGACGTTTGTAGAAGTTCTCGAGAGCCTTGCGTGCTTTCTCGTTGAAGAGGAACGCTCCAGCCCAGCCCTTCGCTGAACCGAGAACGTCGGAGTTGCTGAAACCGCCAACAAACACTATCATATTCACGTCGCTGAGGTCTTCGCGGCCGCTTACGAGGTCGGTCATGTGTACATCCTTGACATCGAAGCCGGCAGTGTAGAGCGCATAAGCCATCTCACGGTCACATTGGCAGCCTTTTTCACGGATTATAGCTGCCTTCACGCCCGATGGAGTGCGACGGTGCATGTTGATTCCGAGGTCTTTAGCCTTGCCGGTGAAGCTGCCGAAATCAAACTTAAGTGCTTGATTCTTATAGTTTTCGAAACGCTCTTTAGCCTTTGCTTCGCCACTCTGTTTTCTGTCGAGGAGATATGAGCTCTTGTACCAAAGGTCGCGTAAGGCGTTGATATCCAACTCATAAGTTTCATTATCTTTCTTCAACGAAATGCTGCGCTTGCTGTTTGGCTTGCCGATGACGGCGTATTTGATGCCTTCTTTATCGAGTAACTCTTTGATTTTCTTATCTTTAACTTGGATAACGACAGCCGGTTGCTCGCTGAATGCCACGCTGATAAGGTCGCTGCCGAGACAGCTGAGGTCGATGTCCATACCGCCTTCGTTGTTGGCGAACGTCATCTCAAGCAAGGTGGTGATCAAGCCGCCTGCCGACACGTCGTGACCTGCGAGAACGAGTTTCTGTTCGAGGAGTTTCTGCAAGGTGTTGAAGCACTTCTTAAAGTATTCAGTATCAACGATGTCTGGTGTGCTTTCGCCGACTCTGTTGATGATCTGTGCAAAGCTGCTGCCTCCGAGTTTAAATGCGTCTTTCGAGAAGTCGATGTACAGAATTTCAGTGTCTTTGTCGTTGACAACCACTGGCTTAACGGCTTTACGGATGTCGGTGACTTCGCCCGCTGCCGTCACGATGACTGTGCCAGGAGCGAGGACCTTCTGACCGTTTTTGTATTTCTGTGTCATCGAGAGCGAGTCTTTACCTGTCGGGACGTTGATGCCGAGTGCTAACACAAAGTCGCTCAATGCTTTAACAGCACGGTAGAGTCGTGCGTTCTCGCCTGGGTTCTTGGCTGGCCACATCCAGTTGGCGCTCAACGAGACGCCTTTGAGGTTCTCCTCAATAGGAGCCCAAACAAGGTTTGTAAGTGATTCAGCCACAGAGAGTCTCGAGCCTGCTTCAGGGCTAATCAAAGCTGCTGCCGGAGCATGTCCGAGCGCTGTTCCGATGCCTCTAACGCCTTGATAGTCAAGTGCCATAATGCCGAGGTCGGTGAGTGGAAGCTGCACCTCGCCGGCGCACTGCTGCAAGGCGACACGACCAGTAACCGAGCGGTCGACCTTGTTGGTGAGCCAGTCTTTGCAAGCTACGCCTTCGAGCTGAAGCACCTTCTTGAGGTAATCCTCGAATTTATTATTCTGATATTCAATTTTCTTGAAGTTGTAATCGACGTCGTTATCTGTCAACACTGTCTTAGGAGCGCTTCCGAAGAAGTCGGAGAGGCTCAAATCGATAGGATTGACGCCGTTTTTGCGGACAAATCTTAAACGCTGGTCGTCGGTTGACTCGCCAACCATATAATAAGGTGCGCGTTCGCGTTCGGCTGTCTGACGGATAATCTCCGTATCCTGTTTATTTACAAGCAATCCCATGCGTTCCTGTGACTCGTTTCCGATGATTTCCTTGTCGGAAAGGGTAGGGTCGCCGATCGGGAGGTTGTCGACGTATACTGTGCCGCCGCTCTTGTCGATGAGCTCGCTGAGGCAGTTGAGGTGACCGCCGGCGCCGTGGTCGTGGATCGAGCGCACTGGGTTGCTTTCGTTCTCCACCATGGCGCGGATGACGTTAGCCACACGTTTCTGCATCTCCGGGTTGGCGCGCTGCACGGCGTTGAGCTCGATGGCGTTGGAATACTGTCCGGTACCCACGCTCGAGACCGCGGCACCGCCCATACCGATGCGGTAGTTGTCGCCGCCTAACACGATGATGAGGTCACCCGGCTCAGGATCTTCCTTCATGCTGTCGTCGGCCGGAGCAAATCCGATACCGCCAGCAAGCATGATGACCTTGTCATAGCCGTAGTCGTTGGTTTTATTGTCGTTTTCGCTATGTTCGAAGGTGAGGAGCGATCCGTTGATGAGCGGCTGTCCGAACTTGTTTCCAAAGTCAGAAGCGCCGTTCGAAGCCTTGATGAGCAGCTCTTCAGGGGTCTGGTAAAGCCACGGACGCGCCTTGAAGTTGTCTTCCCACTCGCGGCTCTCGTCGTTACGAGGGTAGCAAGTCATGTAAACGGCTGTTCCTGCTAACGGGATAGAGCCTCTACCGCCAGCAAGACGGTCACGAATTTCACCACCGGTGCCAGTAGCTGCTCCGTTGAACGGCTCCACCGTTGTCGGGAAGTTATGAGTCTCTGCCTTGACAGAGATAACGGTGTCTATATCTTTGATTTTGAAGAAGTCGGCTTTATGCTGCGTTGCCGGCGCGAACTGTTCGACCTTCGGTCCGAGGATGAAGGCGACGTTGTCTTTATATGCCGAAACGAGGCGGTTGGTGTTGGTTTTCGAGGTCTTCTTGATGAGCGCGAAGAGAGTGTCGGGCATCTCATTGCCATTAATAATAAAGGTGCCGTTGAAGATTTTGTGGCGGCAGTGCTCCGAGTTGACCTGTGCGAAGCCGTAGACCTCCGAGTCGGTGAGGGCGCGGCCTATCTTCTTGCTTATACCTTTCAGATAATCAATCTCTTCCTGGCTGAGTGCGAGGCCTTCCTCGTTGTTGTAGGCGTCGATGTCGGTGATATATTTCAGGGGCTCAGGCTTGCGGTCGACGAAAAACACGTTCTGGTCGAGGTCGTGGTATTTGTTTTGCAGCATCGGGTCGAAGCTGTTGTCGTTTTCCTCGACGGGATGAAATTCCTCGATACGAGAAACGCCGCGAATGCCCATGTTTTGAGTTATTTCGACGGCGTTGGTACTCCAAGGTGTTATCATCTCGCGGCGCGGACCGAAGAAGAAGCCTTTGACGGTTTTCTCTTCAATTTTTGTGGCGTCGCCGAAGAGCCAATTGAATTTTTTGATATCGTTATCATTGTGATTTTCAACGCTTTCAACAGCGATGACGGTGTTCTGACAGGTTTTGAAAAAGATTATCATGGTATGAAATTTTCAAGGCGCAAAGATACAAAATAGTTTGGAGTTTTTTTATTATTTTTGCCAAAAATTTTCAATGAAAAAACATCGCATTCTTTTCGTCTGCCATGGCAATATTTGCAGGAGTCCGATGGCGGAGTTTATTTTTAAAGATATGGTCGAGAAGGCTGGAAGGGCAGAGGAATTCGAGATTGCTTCGGCTGCGACATCGACTGAGGAGATTGGGAATGATATCTATCCGCCTGCGAAACGGATTTTGACTCAGAAAGGGATAAAATTCAACTCGAGGCAGGCAAGGCAAATCACGAAAAAAGACTACGATTATTACGATTTCATTATCGCAATGGATGAAAATAATCTGCGGAATCTGAAGCGGATGCTAGGCGATGATATCGAACATAAAATCTCGCTCATGATGGACTACTCTGGCAAGCATCGTGACGTCGCCGATCCGTGGTATACGGGGGATTTTGAGACGACATTCAGAGATTTAGTCGAAGGGTGTGGAGGATTTCTCGACTCCGCTTCGCTGCACTCGAAATGACAAAGAAAAATTAATTTTCAAAAAAATGTTTTTCGTATAAAAATTAATTGTAATTTTGCAGTCCGAAAATTTTGAAAAAAATATAAATACAAATTAATGTACGCAATCGTTGAAATAGCAGGGCAGCAGTTCAAAGTGAGCAAGGGAGATGAAATCTTCTGCAACCGCTTGAATGGCGATGTCGACAGCGCTATCAGCTTCGACAAGGTGTTGTTGATCGACAATGACGGCAACACAAGGGTAGGCACCCCCGTCCTCGAAGGTGCTAAAGTAGATGCTAAGATTATCAAGCATCTCAGAGCAGACAAAGTTCTTGTTTTCAAGAAAAAGAGAAGAAAAGGTTACCAGACCTTAAACGGCCACCGTCAGGATTTGAGCAAGGTGCGCATTGAAAACATCACTGAATAATAAACCGAAAAAATTAAAGAATTATGGCACACAAGAAAGGCGTTGGTAGTTCCGAAAACGGTCGTGAATCACATAGCAAACGACTCGGAGTGAAAGTTTTCGGTGGACAGGCAGTTATCGCAGGCAACATCATCGTTCGTCAGCGTGGTACTCAACATTATCCTGGTGACAATGTCGGAATGGGCAAAGATCACACTTTGTTCGCTCTTACAGACGGCATCGTGGAATTCCGCAGAAAGAGAGAAGATCGTTCATACGTTAACGTCATCCCGGTCAACGGCGAAGTGACAGAGTAAGCGTAATTGGAAACGAACAGAAAATAATGTAGGGGCGAAAGATTTTTCGCCCCTACATTTTTTTTTGTAAAAAATTTATTATTTTTGCGTTTGAAAATTTTTTGTAACTATGTTAACAATACCTTATATTAGAGAACATAAAGAAGAATGCATCAACCGCCTGAGTATCAAGAACTTCACTCGGTTTGAACTTCTTGACGAGATTTTAGCGCTTGATGATGAGCGTCGCAAGACACAGCAAGAAAACGACGAGGCTTTAGCAGAAGCCAACAGCATAGCACGCCAGGTGGGCGACCTCTGCAAACAGGGAAAAGTAGCCGAGGCAGCACCACTCAAGGCTCGCGTCGCCGAACTGAAAGAGTTTACCAAGGTGAAAGGTGACCGTCTCGAAGAGATTAAGACGTTGATTCAGAGTAAGTTAGTGGAGATTCCTAATACTCCGCACCCTATGGTGCCGCGTGGCAAGACTGCCGCCGACAACCTCGTGGTGAGCGAAGAAGGCAAGATGCCTAACCTCCCGAAAAACGCCCTTCCACACTGGGAACTCCTCAACAAATATAAACTCGCCGACTTCGAACTCGGTAACAAGGTGACAGGCGCCGGATTCCCGTTCTACACCGGCCAAGGCGCACGTCTGCAACGCGCTCTCATCAACTTCTTCTTGGATGAGGCTGTGAAAGACGGTTACTATGAGGTGCAGCCACCTATCGTGGTCAACGAGGCATCGGCTTACGCTACAGGTCAGCTGCCTGATAAGGAAGCTCAGATGTACGCGGTGCCGCTCGATAAGATGTATATGATTCCGACCGCTGAGGTGCCGGTGACCAACATCTTCCGCGACATGATTGTTCAGGAAAGCGAGCTCCCTATCAAACGCGTGGCTTACTCCAACTGCTTCCGCCGTGAGGCCGGCTCGTGGGGCAAGAACGTGCGCGGACTGAACCGTCTGCACCAGTTCGACAAGGTCGAAATCGTCGAGATAGCCAATCCTAACAACTCATACGAACGCCTCGAGGCGATGAAGGAACATGTGGCCGGACTGCTCCGTAAGCTCGAACTGCCATTCCATGTGCTTCGTCTTTGCGGCGGCGACATGAGCTGGACATCAGCAATGACTTACGACTACGAGGTGTGGTCGGCAGCACAAGGACTATGGCTCGAGGTGAGCTCGGTGTCGTGCTTCGAGACATTCCAGGCTAACCGTATGAAGCTGAGATTCAAAGACAAAGACGGCAACATCAAGTTGGCACACACCTTAAACGGCAGCGCCCTTGCACTTCCGCGTATCGTGGCGGCATTGCTCGAAAACAACCAGACAGAAGACGGTATTTTGATTCCTAAGGCACTTCAACCATACACAGGCTTTGAAATCATTAAGTAAAATATTGACAATCATAGGATTATTCCTGATGGTGGCTTGTACCAGCAAGTCACCGTCGGGGACAATCGACGCAATGCTGAAACGTGTGGATAACGTTGAGCATCAAGTGGAAACGCTTTATAATCAAGACTTTAACGAGCTTGTCGGCGATTACAAGGCACTCGACACCACCATCGCGATGACAAAAGACATCAGCTATGAGATGGAACTTTTGCAAGCTTATCTGCAACAGTTTGAAACTCAACGTGTTGTGATAATGGAGAATGCCAAGTTCTCTCGACAGCAGCTCTCCGACCTGAAAGATGACATTGATAATCATCTTTACGATGAGGAAACCACAGCAAAATATATCGGCGACGAAGATTACGAGCTTCGCATCATGGAGGCTCAAATCGAGTATTTTCAGAAGAAGTTTGACGAACAGAAAGATGTCGTGAAACAGCTGAGGAAGGAGTGAGCCATGAGGTCGCCGCGCTTTCTGAAATTTTTCGCAATCATTATCTTTATTTTGACATTTTTGCTTCCGCAATACATTGAAGCTCAGAATGTTAACAAGCAAAGGCAACTCGATGAGAAGCTTGCCAGGGAGTTTTATTACAAAAAAGATTACGAAAAGGCACGCGACATCTATAAAAACCTTTACGACAACTACGGACAAATCCAATATTTTAACCAATATGCTGATTGTCTGATACTTACGGGCGATTACGAGTCGGCCGAAAAGGCTTATAAGTCGTTTTTGAAGAAGAATCCGAAGAATTGGAAGTCACATGTCGACCTGGCTTACGTTTACTCGCAGCAGGGCGACAATCCGAAGGCTGTTAAATATCTCAACAAAGTCTTAAAAGATGTTCCAGACACCAAAAATGCCATCAATGATGTGGCTAACTTGTTGAGAGCCAGAAGCTTTAACGAAACTGCTATTGCTTTGTTCGACAGAGGCGCGACGAATCCGAATATCAATTATAAGTTTTATCTTGAGAAGGCTTATGCCTATAACTCGATGCTCGACTTCGAGAACGCCACCGAGTGCTATCTCCTTTATTTAAAGGAGAATCCGGAGCAATATGAGATGATAAAAAGCCGTCTGCGTGTGATGATGATGTACGACCTCAACGGCAATGTTGACGATGTGATTCGCATGGCTTTGTTGCGAAAAACGCAGGAAGAGCCTGAAAATGAAGAGTTTGCGTCGCTGCTGATGTGGTATTCGTTGCAGCAGCAGGATTACGAGCTTGCCCTCATGCAGCTCAAAGCCCTCGACAAACGTGGCAAAGGCGACTACGAAAAAGACATTCTTTATATTGCCCAAATTGCTGGCGACAACCGACAGTACGACATCGCGATTGAGGCTTACGACTATGTTTTGAAGAAGTCGGACGAGGGCGTGTTTTTCGTGCAGGCGACTGTCGGGATGATTAAGATGAGCTACGATAAAGCGGTGGCGGAAGGCAAGCACGACAAGGCTTTTTATGAAGATTTGAATAAAAAAATTGACGATGCTTTCGCGAAAATAGGCTTCTCGAAAGAGATGCTGCCGCTAGTGATGGTGCAAGCCGATATTCTGGCATTTGAGTTGAATAGGTTTGACGATGCTAAATTATTGTTAAACAATACTTTGGAAATGAATTTGTCGATAAAAGACAAGTCTGAACTCAAGATGAAGCTAGCCGATATTTATCTGTTTACCGATGAAGTCTGGGAGGCGACGCTGCTTTATTCGCAGGTCGAGAAATCGATGAAAAACGAGCCTATTGCTCACGAGGCGAGGTTTAAAAACGCGCAACTGCGTTATTTTATTGGTGAATTCGAATGGGCGCAGGCCGCGTTGAATGTGCTGACAGCCGCCACTTCGAAGCTCGTCGCCAACGACGCGATGACTCTCTCGTTGACAATTAGCGATAACTTGGAATACGACACCATCGGCTTGAAACGCATAGCAAAAGCTGACTATTACATCTACCAGCGTAAATATGATCTGGCTAACTGCATGCTCGACTCGGTGGTTGCATATAACCCCAACGAGGTGAGTCTGCCGAACGTGTTTTACAGAAAGGCTAAAATAGCAGTGAATGCTGGCGATTACGAACTTGCCGACAGTCTTTTCAGACGCGTTTACGAAGGCTATGCCGACAGCTATATAGCCGACGAGGCTCTTATAGAAGAAGCGTTATTGCTTGAAAATCAATTAAATAAAAAAGAAGACGCGATGGAATGCTATTCAAAGCTCTTCGATTATTATACTGCGAGCGTTTATGTGGCTCAGGCACGAAAGAGCTACCGCCGTTTGCGTGACGAATTAAAACAATGATTATGGAAAACTACAATAATATCGATTTAGTGAGGCCGAAAAAAGCCCTCGGACAGCATTTTCTGGTCGATTTGAACATCGCCCGAAAGATTGTCGATTCGCTATCAACCGAACACGACGTGGTGATTGAAGTAGGAGCGGGCATGGGAGTGCTGACGCAGTATCTTATTGAAAATCAATTAGATAAACTGCAGGTAGTCGAAATCGACAAGGAATCAGTGGAATTTTTAAAGAAGAAATTTACTGAACTGGAAGGGCATCTTATCCTTGGTGATTTTTTAAAGCAGGACTTAACGTCATTTCGAGCGCAGCGCAGCGGAGTCGAGAAATCCTCCACCAACGCCGACGCGAAGCAAGACGTCGCCGTCATTGGCAACTTCCCTTACAACATCAGTTCGCAAATCTTTTTCCAGATTCTCAAATACCGCAACAACGTCTCTGAGTGCGTCGGAATGATTCAGAAAGAGGTGGCTGAGCGCTTGGCGGCTGGTCCCGGAAGCAAGACCTACGGCATCTTGAGCGTGCTTTTGCAGGCGTGGTACGACATAGAATACTTGTTCACGGTTAATGAAAACGTGTTCAACCCGCCACCGAAGGTAAAATCGGCGGTGATTCGTCTTAAACGAAACAATGTCAAGGAGTTGGAGTGCGATGAGAAACTGTTCGTGACGGTAGTGAAACAAGCGTTCAACCAGCGCCGCAAAACCTTACGCAATTCCCTGCGCTCGATGATTCCGGCAGAAATCATTGATAATGAAATATTTAACAAGAGGCCTGAGCAGTTGTCGGTGCAAGAGTTTGTCTATTTGACACAAGCCCTATACAAACAATAATTTAATACAAAGTCATTAGTCGTCAATTAGAGAGCCTCAGCTTCCGCAGGAAGATGCCAGCTCGATAATGACGACTAATGACGATTAATATTGTTTCATAGAAACCCTCACTGTGGTAAACGCCGCAATACCTCCGATAACCGTTATCGTGGCGAGGACGATGAGGACATCCTGCAATTGCAGCGCAACGGGATAATACTCAACGATATAGCTGCCAGTGCCGTCGCCGAGACGGATGAAACCGACGTACTGTTGAAGCAATACAGCGATAATACCTATTATCAAGCCTAAAATACCGCCGACGACGGAAATAATCGTTCCCTCATTGAGGAAGATGCTGCGAATCAATGAGTTATCGGCACCCATCGAACGTAAAGTGTTGGTGTCTTTCTTCTTCTCGATGATGAGCATCGAAAGCGAGCCGATGACGTTGAAAGTCGCCATCACCAAAATGAACACAAGAATCAGATACACAGCAAGTTTCTCCGATTTCATCATTTTGTAAAGCGTAGATTGCTGTTCGTATTGGTCGAAAACGTTGAAATCGGAACCGACGATGTTTTTTATTTCCTTTTTTATCTTATTCAGATTTGATGATTGTTTGACAAAAATCTCGACATCTGATGCAAGTCCTTCATAACCAATCAATTCCTGTAACCATTCGTATGGTGCAAGAATCGTCGTCTCGTCGATTTCCTGGTTGGTGGAAAACACCTTATTCACTAGCAATTGTCCGGTGTTGAAACTGTTTTCGAGGCTGAACGACGAGGCATTTCCGCGGCGTGGCAGATATACTTGAATCATTGAGAACGGACTGTTGGGGTTGATGCCCAAAAAATATGCCATCCCGGTGCCAGGTATCGCGAAATCGATATCGGCGTCGGTGTCGAAAGCGCCTTCATTTACTATGGATTTGTCGATTCGCTCGACCGTATAGAACTCCTGCGGAACACCTTTAATCTGTCCGATTTGCTGCTTGTCGTGGTTGCGGAAAAGCGCGTCCTCGGTAATTGTCGGCAGAACGAGCTCAACGTCTTTTATTTCTTTGATTTTTTCAAAAGGAAAGTCATTGATATTCAATGTTTTACCATTGATAGCAGTGATTTGCAGGTCGGGCGACATCTTATGAATAGAGTCGCTGATGACGACGTTGAAGCCGTTGAACACCGATAGCACGAAAATCATGGCGAAGGCGGCTACACCCACGCTCACAATCGAAATCCATGTCACGATGTTGATGAGGTTGTGACTCTTCTTGGCGAGAAGATAACGTTGCGCTATGAATAACGGCAGCTTCAAGATTTGAGCAGATTGTCAATGTTTTCAATATAATCCAGCGAGTCGTCCTCGAAGAACTGCAGCTCCGGAATCACCCTGACTTGCAGGTGGATGCGGTCGCCGAGCTTGCCGCGGATGCTTTTTGTCATCGCGTTGACTTCCTTCACGACGGCTGCTTTCGCCTCACGGTCCGGACCGAACACGCTGAGGTATACGCGGGCATACGACATGTCGCTCGTCACGTTGACCTTTGTCACAGTAATCATTATATTTCCCTGGGTTTTGATTTCCCGCTGGAATATTTCGCTGAGTTCCTTCTGAATCAGCTTCGAGATTTTTTGTTGTCTTTTCGTTTCCATAGTGGCGCAAAATTACATAAATTTTTAATTCGGGACTGCCATTTATTGATATTATTTTCATAATTTTGCAAATAAAAATCTGGAAAAAGGACAACGACAATTATAACATGAATTAACATCAATTAACCACGAATTATCAAATATTAATGAGGATTTATGGTTAATTTGTGATAATTAGTGTTAAAAGAAGAAAAATATGAGAATAGTTGCACAAAGAGTCAGTCGCGCTTCCGTCACCATCGACGGCGTTTTGAAATCGCAGATAGGGAAGGGGATGATGATTCTTCTTGGTATTGAAGACGCTGATAATCAAGAAGATGTGGAATATCTTTGCCAGAAACTGACGAAGCTGAGAATTTTCGCTGATGACAATAATGCGATGAACCTTGACGTTAATCAGATTGAGGGCGATTTCCTCGTGGTGAGCCAGTTTACGCTTCACGCGATGACGAAAAAAGGCAACCGACCGAGTTTCATCCGCGCGGCGCGACCGGAGCATGCGATACCGCTTTATGAATTGTTTCTCAAGAGGTTAGCGGAAGTTTCGGGACGAAAAGTGGAATGTGGTGAGTTCGGTGCCGACATGCAAGTGGAGCTAATCAACGATGGTCCGGTAACAATAATAATTGACACTAAAAACATACAATAATGAAAAACTACAAATTTGAAGCGTTCCTGGTGATGATCGGATTGATTGTCATGGGATTTTGTGTGATGCTTGGTTTGGGCAAAGTGAATCACGATGTGAGAACCGTCAACGTGAGAGGTCTCGCCGAGATGGATGTCGAAGCCAACAAGGTGACCTGGCCTATCGCCGTCAAGGAAGCGGGCAACGATCTTACAGCTGTTTATTCACAGGTGAGCAAGAGTGCTGATGCTGTTGTTAAGTTTTTGAAAGACAACGGCTTGGATGAAGGTGAAATCAGTGTGACAGCACCTAATGTGGTTGACCGCGCCACCAATTATTACGACAATAGCTGGAAACAGCGCTACAATGTCACTTCAAACATCGTGGTGACATCAAACAAGGTGAAACTCGTTATGGAGCTGATTTCACGTCAGGGTGAACTGATTGGCAAAGGTGTCGCCATCAACTCGAGCGAATACGGCAACTATACCATCTACGAATACACCGAGCTTAACAACATCAAGCCGCAGATGATTGAGGAAGCCACGAAGAACGCCCGCGCTGCCGCTGAGAAGTTCGCAAAAGACTCGGATAGCAAGCTCGGCAAGATCAAGACAGCGAATCAGGGTCTGTTTACCATTGAAAATGTTGACGAATACACTCCAAATGTCAAACATGTGAGAGTGGTGACCAACGTGACATATTTCCTCGAAGACTGATGCTGCTGTTTTATAGAAAATACGGTGATCCTAAGAACAAGCCGATAGTGGTGTTGCATGGCGTGCTGGGTCTTTCCGATAACTGGGATTATTTCGGCAAACGCTTTGCCGAGCTGGGGTTTTATGTCATTGTTCCCGACATGCGCAACCATGGGCAGTCGCCGCGTTATGAGGCTTTCAACTACAAGGTGATGGCTCGCGACGTGAAGAAAGTGCTTGAGTATGAGCATATTAAGAAATGTTACGTCATCGGACACAGCATGGGCGGCAAAATCGCGATGATGTTGGCGTTTGAAAACCCGCAACTCGTTGAGCGTCTGGAGGTTTTGGACATAAGTCCGCGCAAGTTCGACCATCCGCTGGAGCATGTAGGCTTCATCGACGCTATGGGGAAGGTCGACCTTAAACACGTGAAACGCCGCGCCGACGTTGAGGATCAGCTGGCGAAATATAATTTCGAGAAACGAATTCTGCTCTTTTTGCTGAAAAACCTGTCGTTTAGCCACGAACACGGATTCCGTTGGAAGCCTTATCTGAAGTCGATTTACAAAAACATCACCGAGATTGGTAAAGGTCTTGAAAATCAAGGTGTTTACAATGGCCCGACCTTGTTTATCCGTGGCGGTCAGTCGGATTACATTTTGGAGAAATATATTGAACAGATTAAATTGCAATTTACTGATTATCAGTTGGTTACATTAGAAAAATCAGGGCATTGGATTCATGTGGATGACCCGGCGGGTTTTATGCGCGAAACCGAAAAGTTTTTGTTGCACATTTAAAAAATTTGTATCTTTGTAGTCTTGTTTAATATAAAAAAAATTAGAAATGATTCCGGCGAAACAGAAAGTTTTGGAAGTTTTGAAAGACGTGGTTTATTTCCCGAAGGGAAGTAACATCGTTGATGCTGAGATGGTTAAGGACATCGATGTGGGTGAAAATTTAGTGCGTTTCAAATTGGTTCTCGACGATGTGGATGACGAGAAAAACAAGTTTGTGATTGAGAACGCCAAGAAGATTTTGAACGATAATTTTGGAGATATTGACGTCGACATCATCCCGACGGCGCCTGTGACTATGCTTTCGAAGGTGAAACATATCATCGCGGTGGCATCGGGCAAAGGCGGCGTGGGTAAGTCGACAGTGGCGGTGAACCTCGCTGTGGCGCTCGCAGTGCAGGGCTTCAAGGTGGGCATGCTCGACGCTGACATCTACGGTCCGTCGGTGCCTATTATGTTCGGAACAGAAGGCGAGCAGCCTGAGTGCTACGACAAAGACGGCAAGACATACATGGTGCCGCTGCAGAAATACGGCATCAAGCTGATGAGCATCGGCATGATGGTCGACCCGAGTCAGCCTCTCATCTGGCGCGGACCTATGGCGACAAGCGCTCTCACACAGCTCATGACCGAGACCGACTGGGGCGAGATCGACTTCTTGGTCGTCGATATGCCTCCGGGAACAGGCGACATCCAGCTCTGCTTGGCGCAGAACTTCAAAGTATCAGGCTCTATCATCGTGACTACACCTCAGAAGGTGGCATTCGCCGATGTGCGCCGTGCTGCTAACATGTTCAAACACAAAGGCGTGAGCATCCCGATTTTGGGTTTGGTCGAAAATATGGCATATTTCACACCAAGCGACATGCCTGAAAAGAAATATTACATCTTCGGACAAGGTCACGGCAAAGAATTCGCCGAAGAGCTCGGCATACCGTTCCTCGGCGCCATCCCGATGGATGAAAACATTGCAAGTTCGGGCGACAAAGGCACGCCTTACACCTTCGGCAACTTCGGTCCGGTGACGGCAGCATTCGAAAAAGTGGCAAGAAAAGTTATTGAATTGGTTTAAAAATGGAAAAAGAAGCGATAATTAGAAAAGTAAAGAACGTGCTTACGCAGATCGAGCCTTATCTGAAGGCCGACGGCGGCGGCGTTGAGTTTGTGCGTCTGGACGACGACATGACGGTGTGGGTGACTCTGACAGGTCATTGCGCCAACTGCCCCCATAGTTCGCAGACGTTGAAAAACGGAATCGAGAAGACGATGAAAAGCGTGATTCCCGAGATTAAATCAGTGGAAAAACTGTAATGGTTATAGGTTATTGTTTATTGAAGAGTTTTTAAAGAAATAAGGTTAAACATTAAAATTTTAAAATCATGAAAAAAACTTTACTATTTTTAGCTATTATGCTAATGGGATTCGGTGCAATGGCACAGAACACCTACACCATGATTACATCGGCATCTGATTTGAGCGCCGGTGATAAAGTTATTCTTGTCGGTTATGACGACAATGGCACAGCTTATGTGATGTCGTACCAGAAAACCAACAACCGTCATGCTATCGAAATCGCTGACAACGGTGGCACAATCACAACAACTGTTGCAACATCGGCATCAAGCCAGACTGAGCCATTTGAAATCACCATTGGACAAAACAATGGCGCTTGGACATTCTTCGATGCGTTGAACAACGGTTACCTCTGCGCTCCGGGTGGCGGCAACTACCTCAAGACACAGGCCGAGTTGGATGCAAAAGCCGAGTGGAATCTCTCGATGGACGGCGACGGCTTCATCCCAACATCAAACACCGACGCTGAGCAGAACATCATGCGTTACAACGTGACAAGCACACTGTTCGGCTGCTACAAATCATCATCAAATGTTACAGGTTTGGTTTACATCTTCAAAGAAGGTGGCGAGCCTGTCATCAATCCTGAACCAAGCAACTATCCTACAGATTTCAACGCTACTTTGGACATCACCAGAGTGAACCTCACATGGACAGCCTCAACAGGCGCACAGCTTCCAAGAGGTTATGTGGTTATCGGTTCGAGCGACGGCACTATCGTTCCTCCAGTCGACGGCACACCGGTTGAAGACGACACCGACCCGGCAGACGGTCATGTGGCATACAACAAGACAAGCACATCGGTTTATTTCGACAATCTCACAGCCAACACAACATGGACATTCGCTATTTTCCCATACACCAATAGCGGCGAGAACATCGACTACAAGACCGACGGTACATTCCCAACAACAGCTGTCACAACACAGGACATCCAGTGCCTCTTCGCATCAGACTTCGCAAACGGTCTCGGACAGTTCACAGTGTTTGATATCGCAGGTGAGCAGACATGGACAACAAAGACATACAATGGCAACGCTTATGCTGATATGAACGGTTATGCAAGCGGCGCATCACATGCAAATGAAGACTGGTTGATTAGCCCTGACGTCTTTGCAAACGGCGCTTACAATGACATCACTATCACATTCAAGAACGCTTATAAATTCGATGGTGAACATATCAGAGTTTATCTTTTGAATGGTTTCGACGGCGCCAGCGATCCAATGGAGTTTGTCATCCAAGAAATCACCAACGACTTCTCATGGTCAGATGGTAATTATAATTGGGTAACAACAACACATGGCTACAACACAACAGGTATGCCGAATGTGTTGGTAGCTTTCCAATATCTGAGCACCAACGATGCGGCATCAGATTGGGAAATCTCTGATTTGAAAGTCTTCACAGGCTATGACGCAGTCGTGGAGAACGAGGCTACAACATTCGGTCTCTACCCGAACCCGGCATCAAACAGCATCAACGTCGTTGCTGAGAGCGCTTGCGAGATCCAGATTATGGACATGGCAGGCCGCATGGTGATGAGCGTGAACGCTGTTGAAGGCGAGAACACAATCAACGTGGCAGAACTCCAGAGCGGTGTTTATTTCGTGAGAATGAACGACGCTGTGGTAAAATTCGTTAAGAAATAATGAGATTCCTCGTCCCATCGGGACTCGGAATGACAAAATCGGTAGAGACGTGCCATGGCGCGTCTCTACGTTTTAAAATCAATGATTATCAGTTATTTGAAATATCGAAGGAAGGCGCAGGGCAAATACCATCTGCATTCACCGTTGGTGTTTGATTTGTATGAGAAGGTACTCGAAAAATCTTACGGGATTCCTCGCTGCGCTCGGAATGACAGCGTTTTTTATGAGGAATTGGATAAGAATTTAAAAGTGTTTGTTAACGATAATCCATTGATTTTCAAAGACAACGACACCGTGATGATTGTGAAGGACATTCATCGCAACAAGCAGAATGAGGCGGATTGGGAAAGGCTGAAAGATGATGGGAAGGTGCGGCTGAGCATCGACTGTTGGCGTTTTGGCATGATTTTTGTTATGAATAGGATAAAAAAAGAACACTATATATTAAAGGTATGAAAGTTTACACGAAGACAGGCGACAAAGGCACTACATCGCTGGTTAACGGCACTCGAGTGGGTAAGGACGACCTGCGTTTGGAGGCTTACGGCACCTTGGACGAGCTGAGCGCTTTTATCGCGGTGCTGATGGACTCGACCGAGCGATACAACGACATTTTCAAACGTATACAGGAGCGATTGCTGGTGGCTGAGTGTCTGCTTGCCACCGACGAGACCAGCGAGTTGCGCAAACAGCTGCCGCAGATGGAAGAGGCCGACGTGGAAGGCATAGAAAAATTCATCGATGAGATGAACGAGACGCTCAAACCGTTGAACAGCCTCATCATCCCGGGAGGCAACCTGCTGGCGTCGAAGTGCCATGTGTGCCGCACGGTATGCCGGAGGGCTGAGCGCGCAGTGGTTCGCATGAGCCGTCAGCATGAGGTTAATCCGGTGATAATGAGATACTTGAACCGACTTTCCGACATGTTTTTCGTGATGTCGCGAGTGTTTTCGGAGGGTGATAACAAGTGGCAACCGGGGCAGTAAAAATTTTTTAAAATTTTACTTGACAAAATAAAAAATTGTAGTATTTTTGCACCCCAAAATAAAAAAGCAAACAATATGTATTGGACGTTGGAATTAGCATCGAAAATGGAGGATGCTCCATGGCCGGCAACGAGAGACGAGCTTCTTGAGTGGGCAATGAGAACAGGCGCACCGCAGGAAGTTATCGAGAATCTTCAGGAGATTGAGGATGAGGGCGATGTTTACGAACGTATCGAGGACCTCTGGCCGGATTATCCTACAAAAGATGACTTCTTTTTCCACGAAGATGAGTACTAGTGGGATAAGTCATTGATTGTCAATGTAAAAAAGGCTCTTAGAATTCTAAGAGCCTTTTTTGTGTATTAAGTTTTAAATGAGATACTCTTTCAGTGAGTTGACGTAGTTTTCGAAAGCCGTGAGTCCGGATTGCGTGATTTTGCAGGTGGTGCAAGGCATCTTCCCCTTGAAGCCTTTCTCGACAGAGATGTAACCTGCCGCGCTGAGCTTGTCGATCTGCACGCTGAGGTTGCCCGACGTGGCGCCTGTTTGCTTCTTGATGTAGCTGAACTCGGCACTGTCGACACCGGCCAGGATTGACATCACAGCCAGCCTCAGCTCGGAATGAAGAATGGGGTCAAGTTTCGGAAACATGGCTATTTGTTTTGAGATTTGACAATCAAGCCAGACACCAGAAGAATCAGTCCGCACAGTGTGAACAAAAGCAGCTGGGCTTCCGAACGAAGAACAATGGCCGCAATGGCACCGCCGACTCCGATAATGAAACCGCCGACTATCATTGCCCAGTTTTTCAACGAGATGCCAGAAATGCATTCAGCGAAGCCAAACACCAGAATTATTATGAGTGTCAGGCACTGCGGCGCTATGAACATAAAAACGGAGCTGATCACGACCGCGAAGACGCAATAGGCGAGCCAGATGCCGTGAAGCTGTTTGCTGATGACGCTTTGCGGGACTTCAACCTTGTTTTTGCCGATAAAATGTGCCATAGGGAAGCCGATAAGCGGCATCGCAAACCATAACATATTCCAAATCGGGTCTCTCGTAACGTGAATCAATTCATAAATCACCAGCGACATAACCATAAGGAGTACGCCCCAAAGGATAAAGTGTTTACCGCTGTTCTGAAGGATAGCGCGGCGACTGTTGTTCATCATCTCGGTGATGATTCCGAGGCTCTGCTGAGCCGTCATTTCTTTGTTTTCAATGTTGTTTTCCATAGTTTAAATTTTAAATTGTTAATTTTACCTTTTTTAATTAATACTAAGTGCACTTTATGTCCTAAACGACGCTGCAAAGATAAACAAGTTTATAATATAAACCATAAAAATTTGAAATATTTTTAAAAAATTTTTAATATTTTTCGTAATGTACTGATATACAATGATTTACTAAAGAAAGATTTTTTATTAAATTTATCACGATATATCTTTTTTCATTATCTTTGTGGTCGAAAAAAATGAAAAAATGAAAAAGTTAACAACACTTCTGGCACTATTGCTGCCGCTTTTCCTGAATGTTCAGGCACAAGACTACACAAAATATGTTAATCCTTTCATCGGGACGCAGACCGACGAGACCGGCGCGCTGAGCGGAAGCACTTTTCCTGGCGCCACTATGCCGCAGGGCATGGTGCAGCTGAGTCCGGAGACCGAGCTGATGGTGACATGGGATCCTTGCTCGGGTTACGACTATAACAAAGACGTGATCTACGGCTTCACGCACACACACCTCAGTGGAACGGGCTGCACCGATCTCATCGACGTGAGCCTTATGCCTGTTTCGGCCGAGGTGACGCCCGAGCAGCTGAAAAACGCCGATTTCGGTCAGCACTACAGCCATGAAAATGAGTCGGCAAGACCAGGTTATTATCAGGTGTTTCTGCAGGAAAGCGCAGTGAATGTCGAGGTTTCGTCGACGGTAAGAACCGGCATCACAAAATACACTTTCCCTAAAGGGAAGCCGCAGACTGTGGTTCTCGATATGGACCGTGGAGTTTACCGTAAGGACGCCTATTACTCGGGACGACGTTTTTATGATATCATTCAAGGACAGATAAGAATCGTTGACGACTACACTGTGGAGGGCTACCGTGTGGTGTGCGGATGGGCTAAGCTGCGTAAGATTTATTTCCGTGCCGAGTTTTCGAAGCCTATCGCCAAACATCTCCTGATGAACGGCGGTCTCAACGTGGGCAACAGCGATGTGGTGAACGGTCGCACGCCTCGTGCAGCTTTTAGCTTTGATAATGATAATCAGGAACTTGTGGTGAAGGTGGCAATCTCGCCAGTCGACAATGAAGGCGCCCGCAAGAACATGCTTGCCGAGGCTCAGAGCTGGAATTTCGACGAATATGTGCAGAACGCGCATGACGTGTGGCAGAAAGAGCTGAGCCGCATCGACGTGGAAGGCACCGACGAGCAGAAAATCATATTCTACACAGGACTTTATCATGTTTTGATGCAGCCTAACACCATGAGCGACGTCGACGGACGATATATGGACACCAATTTCGAAATCAAGCAGATGCCGGAAGGGCAGACCTACCACAGCACGTTCAGCTTGTGGGACACCTTCCGCGCGGCACATCCGCTATATACACTCATCGACCCTACAAACGCCGCCCAGTTTGTCAATGATATGATTATCCATCATAAGACATACGGATACTTGCCTATTTGGGATCTCTGGGGACAGGACAACTATTGCATGATTGGCAACCACGCCATCCCTGTTTTGGCCGATGCCATTATGGCTGAGATTCCAGGCATCGATGTGGAGGAGGCTTATCAGGCTATGGTGGAGAGCAGCACGCGCAGTCATTACAATTCGCCGTTTGAGATTTGGGAGAAATACGGCTATATGCCGCAGACTCTGCAAGATGAGAGCGTGAGCATCACCATGGAGCAGGCTTTCGACGATGCCTGCGTCGCATTGATAGCCAAGAAACTCGGCAAGACAGAAGACTACGAGCGTTTCTACCGCCGCAGCATGTTCTATAAGAACCTGTTCGACCCTGAGACCGGCTTCTTCCGCCCGAAAGACGAGAACGGCAACTGGCTCGAGGGCTTCGACCCGCTAAGCTACGAGCAGCCGTGCTTTGTGGAGGGCAACGCCTGGCAATACATGTGGTTCGTGCCGCAGGATCCGCAAGGTTTGATTGACCTCTTTGGAAGCAAGAAGGCATTTTTGAAGAAATTGGACGAGAACTTCAGTCTGACCGCCACTTCGGGCGATGTCGACGGCAACGCCAGCGGCTTCATCGGGCAGTACGCGCACGGCAACGAGCCTAGTCATCATACCGTTTATCTGTATAACTTCGCAGGCAAACCTGAGAGGACTCAGGAGCTGGTGGAGCAGGTGAGGAGCGAGTTTTACCGTGCCACGCCATGCGGCTACGCCGGCAACGACGACTGCGGACAGATGTCGGCATGGTACATCTTCTCGAGTCTCGGATTCTATCCGTTCCACGCAGGCTCGGCCGAATACGTCATCGGGACACCGCTGTTCACCAAGGCTACCTTGCATCTCGAAAATGGCAACGACTTCGTCATCACGGCGAAGAACAAGACGCCTGAGCGCATCCATGTGAAGAGCGTGAAACTGAACGGGAAAGCTATAAAAGACTATAAGCTGACGCATCAACAGATTGTTGACGGCGGCACTTTGGAGTTTATTCTGAAGTAGCTGAATTCTTAGGTTTGGCAGATTTTGTTTTCTTCTGCTGCATCATACGCATCTGCTTTTGCAGATAAGCCATTCTTTGGTTGATGCTTTTTGCCCTTCTTCTATGGACAAAATATCCTAAGGTTGTAAATACTACAATTAAAACCAAGACGATGGCCAGCATTCCGCGCAGTCGTGTCATGGAATCCTCATAGTCGTTAAGAGCCAGGAGATAGTTTTGCGACTCGTATTTTTGAGAGTTTTTCTCAAGACCTTCCTGCAACTCGCGTTTGTCGATAAGCTCCGAAATCAGCAGGTAGCGTTTGTGATATTCGTTGGCCATATTGATGTCGCCAGCTTTGCGGTAAGCCAGTTCCATCAGAGAGAGCTCTCTGCGGAAGGTGCGTTGGATGGTGTCGCCTTCGAAGGGGAATTTTTTACTTATCGCCAGCACAGAATCAATATTGCCCATCTCGGCGTAATATTCAATATGGTGTGGGTATTCAGAAGGATAATAGGCGAATCTTGAAGTAAGACCCAGTTTCATGTAAGTTTCGGCTTTTTCGGTATTTCCCAAAGCTGCGTTGGCTACGGCACGATATATGGCAATCTGATGACGGTTTCTGTCGCAGTAGTCCTTGGCTTGAGGGAAACGGCTCTCCATCTCGTTGACAATTTGCTCATGAATATCCAACTCATTCAAGAGGTTGTACATATATTCTGTTTGTGTGTGACCCAATGCGGCGTAGCATAATGAGAGGTCGCCGACAAAAAACACGAGATGTCCGAATTCTATACGTTTTTCGGCGTATTTGCGGGCACGGTATATTGATTCGCGCATTATGTCAAGACCTTCCATCTCGCCCATGTTGAACCGGCAGCGTCCCACGATATAGTCGAACGATGCCTCTTCGAAATACATTTTATGGTTATGTGCCAGGGCTTTGCCTTCGAGAGCCGCTTTGATGCAGGTGTTAAGATCCAATGCCGCGTATGCCACGTTGCTGAGGAGGTAGAGAGTCTCGACGCGATCTTGGTAGTTGTCGTCGACATTGAGCGCGAGCAGAGCGTTTTGGCAGTATTTCACAGCCACCAGGTTGTTTGGTGTGAACTGGTAGGTGAGCTGCGCGCACAGGTAGTTGGCCTGATACGGTGTGAGTTTGCCGTTCACCTCGCCTTCAATGACATACTGAATCGCATCGTCGAAATTGTTCGAGGCAATCTTCACGAGTGTGTCTCTGGAGTAGGCTTTGTCGATTTCTTTACGCACTGTCTGGTTTTTACATCCGCCGAGGCAGAGCGCAAGTATAAATAGTGTTATTATTGGATATTTCATCTAAAGATATATTATGTTAACTTTTGGCGTTCAGGGCTTTGGCGCGGCGTTTCGACTCTTCCAGCACCTCAATGGCTTGTTTGTTGAGCCAAATCTCTTCGTCGGTCTCCGGAACGATGGTCACGCCGTGTGGCTTAGAATGATGATTTTCATCGAGATATGAGAATGTGGCGAAGCCGTCGGCAGCGACTTTTTCAGGCTCGCGGCTGCGATACATCTTGGTGTAGACTGTCAATGTGGAGCGTCCCGCTGCAATGACTTTGCTCTCGTAGGTGACGATGTCGCCGGCAAAAATCGGGAACTTGAAGTCGATGCCATGAAGCACCAGAAGGACTGTGTCTCTGGTGTCAACATATTGAGCCACAGCGAAATACGAGCTTTCCAAGAAATATTCCGAGCATCGTCCCGCGAAGAAAGTCTGATGATGATTCAGGTCGGCGAGTTTGATTAGTCGTTGTGAGTAGGTCGCTTTCATGATAGTTTTTTTAAATTTGGCTGCAAAGTTAAACATTTTTTTGTAAATTTGCATCGTAAAATTGGATTGAATTATGAAAAAACTGGCAACCTTAGCATTAATCGCCGTAATAGTTATGGCCTGCAACACATCTTGCGATAAAAAGAGCGCTGAATCAGACACTACAACACCGGCGCCGACTCAGAATTATAAATTCGGGTTTTATAATCCTAGCAAGAGAATCAATAAGATATATCTGGTTAAAAACGAATCGGAGACTGTCGCTGAAGATTGGACTTGGAAGGATGGCCGTCTTGAGAGAGTCGAGAGTTACGATGCCAGCGGCAATTCTACCGATGTCAGATTTACATATAACGATGACGGGAGAATTGTTAAAATATTGACGCAAACATCAGCTTTCAGTAGATATTCCGATATATTTAAATATAACAGCAAAGGATTGATAACTCATCATTATTATACTGAGAGAGTTGGCGATACCCTTAAATACAAGATTAATTGTAAGAATGGTAAGATTAAAACGGTTGTTGGCGAAGGTGAAGACAACAAGTATTCGGCCACTTACGAATGGTCGGGCGACAATGTCATAAGGATTCGTGCTGTTGAGATGGGCGATACTATTGTTTATTCATATACTTATGACAATCAAATCAATGCTGAATATGGCAGGATGCCGATGCGTACGGGAATGTTTTCGAAAAACAACATGACTTCGATGTCGGTGCTTGGTGGCTCGAGTAGCGAGGAGGGAATGTACACATACACATATAACGAAGACGGCTCGGTGGCGTCGTATGTGTTCCAGCCTGTCGGCCATAAGGCAGTAGAATATAGAATCGAATATATAGAATAATATTAACGACAGGGGTACTTGGAAACCCCCTTAAACAAAACAAGACATGACACAAAAAACACATCAAGTCAGCGTGCTTTTCATGGTATTTGCCACGCTGTTTACCGCAAGTTTAATGATGGCGAATCTGTTCGCCACAAAGCAAATCACATTCGGACCGGCCAGTTTCACCGGTGCTATCTTCGTGTTCCCGATCAGCTACATCGTCAACGACGTTGTGAGCGAGGTATGGGGCTTCAGAAGAGCCAAGACCCTCATCTGGATGGCCTTCGCGCTTAACTTCTTCTTTGTCATCCTCGGATGGCTGATTGACCTCATTCCTGGAGTCGACTGGTGGCAGGAAACACCGGCAGGCGTTGGCTTCCACGCGATCTTCGGCATAGCTCCAAGGATAGTACTCGCATCGTTCTTAGCATTCTTGGTAGGTTCGTTTTTGAACGCCTTCGTGATGAGCAAGCTTAAGGTGCGCGACAACGGAAAACGTTTCACTGTGCGTGCAGTGCTAAGCACTTTGCTTGGCGAGTTCTGCGACTCGGTCATTTTCTTCCCGGTGGCGCTTCTTGGCATAGTGCCGCTCGACCAGATGCCAAGTTTCGTGCTTTGGCAGGTGGCGTTGAAGACACTTTACGAACTCATCATCCTTCCGGTGACGATAAGAATTGTGAAATGGGTTAAAGCCAAAGAAAACGTTGACGTTTACGACAATAATATTTCATATAATATTTTCAAATAATGGATAGAAAAGAAGAACATTTACAGTCTTTGGGGCGTTATTCGAAGATTCCTGAGACGTATGCGCCTGAGGTTTTGGAGGCTTTTGAAAACCAGCATCCTGAGCGCGACTACTGGGTGCAGTTCAACTGTCCGGAGTTCACCGCGCTTTGTCCTATCACGGGACAGCCTGATTTTGCTGAGATAAAGATAATGTACATCCCCGACAGGAAGATGGTGGAGAGCAAGAGTTTGAAATTGTATATGTTTTCGTTCAGAAACCACGGTGACTTCCACGAGGATGTCATCAATATCATTCTCAACGACTTAGTGAAGCTGATGGATCCCCGTTACATTGAGGTGGTGGGATTTTTCCTTCCGAGAGGCGGCATCAGCATCTACCCGTATGCCAATTACGGCAAGCCGGGAACTAAGTTTGAGAAGATGGCGGAGGAGAGGTTGAGAAATTACCAGATAAGATAAGGGATAAGAAAGGATAAATGTAGGGACGGATGCAAATCCGTTTAAACGATAACAATATGAACGTCAAAATCACGGCGATAAGGAAGGCGAATTACACGGATTTGCAGGAGAAGTATGAGAATCCGATTGAGCATTCGTGCGATGTTGTGGAGGGGCAGACATGGATTTCGGTGGATGGCGAGAAGCCGGAAGGGATGTGCGAAAGCGCCTGGGAATCAATGAGTTGGTTTGTGCAGGAGCTGGCGGCTGGTCGTGGCAATTTTTACGACGGCTGGATGAAAAACCCTAACTCGGCGATGATAAGCTGTAACGACGGCTTCCGACCGGTCAGTTTTTTGATTGAAAGAGTTTAAAAAATAAGAATATGACTAAAAAGGCCAATATCGATTTTGAAAACGGCGACCATTATGAGGGAGAGGTGAACGAAAAAGGCCAACCGCACGGCAAGGGCTACATGAGTTACGCACTGAACGGCTATATCGGTGAGTATGAGGGAGAATGGCGCGACGGCAAGCGTTGCGGCAAAGGCAAATATCATCAGTTTTCGATGGGTGGCGGCGCCAGTCACAGATATGAGTATAACGGCGAGTGGTTCGATGACAAGGAGCACGGCCAAGGCGTGGCGATAAAAGACGACGAGCGCGGACTGCATCTTAGCAATATCCGTGAGATCTACGAAGGCGGCTTCAAGGAAGGCCAACGTCATGGTCACGGAAAGATTACGAAAGACGGCTACGACGGCAACTTCGCCAGCGGCAAGGAATATTTCGAAGGCGAGTTTGAGGAAGGCCGACTCAGCGGTCACTGCATCCATAAGATGGTGAACGGCGACGTGTGCGAGTTTCCCGACGGATATTGCAACGGCATTGGCACGTATACCTTTAAAAATGGTGTGAAATTCACTGCTTTATGGCAACACGGCAACCTTGACTTCGACACTATTGAGCTTGAAGGCGGCAAGAAAGCGATGTTTTTGATGGTGGGCGAGAGTCATCATGGATTTGGCTATTCGGAGGCTGTGAGATGTCTTTTCATAGCCAAAAAAGGCAAGCTGCGTTACAATGAAGGAGTGGTTTTGTACAATGGCGACTTTCATATCAACGCGGAAGAATCTTATATCGAGGTTACCGATATGACCGACGACGGCTTGACTTATGTTGTAAAATCTTGTTTCCTTGAAGGAATTAAGCCTAATCCGATAAAAGAAACCATAAAAAGAGGCGAGACGAAACGTTACAAAGACGAGGTGGAGCACACCGGCAGGATGTATGACGATGATTTTACCTATACCTCTGGAAGTGAATTAGTTATAAGTTGTAAATAGTTTTTTGATATGCATATCTACAAACACGAAATAAGATATTACGAATGCGACAGAATGGGTATCACGCATCACTCTAACTATGTGAGAATCATGGAGGAAGCCCGCATCGACTACCTCGATAAGCTGGGCTGGGGCTTCGACAAGATTGAGGCTGACGGTGTGGTGTCGCCGGTGGTGTCGATCGAGTGTAAATACAAGAGTCCGACCACGTTCAAAGATATCGTTGAGGTTGAGGTCTGCATCAGCGGAATGAGCGAGCTGAAGTTCGAGTTCAATTATATTATGCGAAAAGACGGCAAGCTGGTGGCGGAAGGACACAGCGTGCACTGCTTCACCGAGAACGGAAGGCCGGTGGTGATAGCGAAAAGGCTGCCGGAACTGTATGAAAGGATTGTGAAGGATAAGAAAGGATAAGAAGGATAAGAAGGATTAATCGTTCATCACTATTCTGTAATGCGGATTATAATTATTGCGAAACGCTTCGCTGTGACGGACGGCGTATTTGTGTTCAGCGGCATTCATCAGCTCTGACTGAAGCTCCGCGTCTTTCCATTCAGGGACGGTTTTTATAGCTATTTTCTCTATTTTTTGCCATTCGGCGAGCCAGTCGTCGCAATAGGCGTTGTCTTTGCCGGCGGCGTTGATAAACATCATAACTAATTGTTCCTCAGTGAGTTCGCCTTCAACTATATTTGAGAAGTTGATTCTTGTGAAACGATGACGAAATCCTGTTGGCTCGCGTTGCGGCATAAGGCTGAGGTCGGTGTCGCGGCACTGCTCAAGTTCATAATTGATGTAATATCGCGCGGCGGCGGTGTCGTTCATGAGGTGTTCAGCGCCGAAAAAGTCCTGGTAGCAGGTCTTGTAAACATCCTGCAAAGTAGCCAAAGGATAATGATTATGAATGTATTGGCACATATGGCGGATGGCTCGGTCTTCGTTGTTGCACGACATCATGAATATCGCTGAGAGGCATATCATGAGAAGAAAAAAATGCTTTTTCATGTAGAATTATTTTTGCAAAAATATGAAAAATTTTTATTTTTGCAGAAATAAATCTTAATAAGAAAATGAAGAAAAATATTTGTAAAATGCTGGGTTTCATTGCTTTGGCACTTGTTATGGCATCGTGCTGCAGCAAAAATGAGACTCCAAACACCGTCACTATGAACACAACAATGGAAGACCTTTTGACTCGTCGCAGCATCCGCAGCTACACCGATGAGATGCCTCCGATGGAGGTTATTGAAGAGATTTGCAAGGCCGGCACCTACGCCCCGACAGGTATGAACAAGCAGAGTCCGATCATCATCGCGGTGACAAACCGTGAGGTGCGCGACAGGCTCAGCAGGCTGAATGCCAGTGTTTTCGGCAAAGACAACGACATGGATCCGTTTTACGGCGCTCCGGTGGTGCTGGTGGTTCTCGCTGACCGCAACACGTCGTTTACCTGGATGGAAGACGGCTCGCTGGTGATGGGCAACCTGCTCAACGCCGCGCACGCAAAAGGACTCGGCTCGTGCTGGATTCACCGCGCGAAGGAGGTTTTTGAGATGGAAGAAGGCAAGGCCATCCTCGCCGAGCTTGGCATCGAAGGCGACTATGTGGGCATCGGAAACTGCATCCTCGGCTACGTGAAAGGCGACTATCCGGAGGCGAGACCGCGCAAGGAAAACTACGTTTATTGGATTAAATAAAATAGTATGATTTTTTATTATTCAGGCTGTGGAAACAGCCGTTTTGTCGCGAAAAGCATAGCTGAGGCGTTTGGCGAACAGCTTATTTTCATCCCTGAGGCACAACGTGAGGGACGTTTTGAATATACTTTGGCAGAAGACGAGAAAGTAGGTTTTGTTTACCCTATCTATTCGTGGCGACCGCCGCATCTGGTGGAGGAGTTTGTTAATGATTTGAAAATCAATGGGAAACCATCATACGTGTGGACGGCAGTGACCTGTGGCGACAATGTGGGAGAGACTGAAGATATTTTCCGTAAGGAATTGAAAGACAAAGGTTTAGACCTTGATGCCGCATTCTGCTTCAAGATGCCTAACACCTACGTCAACATGATTGGGATGAGCGTCGACAAGCCAGAGGTGACAGAGGAAAAAATAGCTAAAGCCAAGGAAAAGCTGCCGAAGGTGATTGAGATGATTGCCGCGAAGAAGCAGTTTTCCGACATGATTAAAGGCGGATTGCCGAGGTTTAAGAGCAACGTCATTGGCAGCGGGTTCTACAAATGGGCGTCCGACAAGCCGTTTTTCAGCACCGACGAATGCATCTCGTGCGGGATGTGCGTGAAGGTGTGTCCGATGCAGAACATAACACTCGAGAACGGCCGTCCGGTGTGGCATGGCAACTGCAACACCTGCGACGCCTGCTATCATCATTGTCCGAAGCACGCCATTCAATATGGAAAGAAGACGCGTGGAAAAGGGCAGTATTATTTTAAGGAAAGTTGATTATTTTCCGATAATCTTGTGATATTGGCACACTTGTAGCTTGCCTTCGCCGTCGCGGAGATGCATGCCGTTGCCTTGGCAGTAGCGCCACATCTTGCAGTGGGCGCACTCGTCGGTTTTCATCCATTTCCGGTCGCGGTACAGTTGGAACTTGTTTTGCCACACCTCCCAGAAGCTGTTGTGGTAGATGTTACCTTGATGGTAGTCGCTGCGGATGCTGAGGCATCCTGATATGGAGCCGTCGGCGAGTATTGAAGCGATGTTGATGCCGGCGCTGCACGAGTAATAGTGGTTGCGCACCTCGCCTTCGTAGTCGCCGAGGAAGCCGTCGCAGCCGTAGTCGGCGCGGATACGGCCTTCTAGGCGTGTTTGTTTGATGAACTCCAGCATCTCGACGAACTGCTGATTTGACAGCTGTAATGCGGGCTCGCCTGCGGCTCGCCCGAACGGAAACACTGTGAAGAGACGCCAGCGTTTTATTCCTAAAGAAATCAGGAAATCGCGAAATTCAGGAAGATATTTTATCGTTCGTTGGTTCACGCAGGTGATGACATCCCAGGTCAGACCGGGGTGTTGTTTCATGGCGTCGATGGCGACCAGTACGTTTTTGTAACTCGTAGTATTTCCACGCATCCAGTTGTGGTCGTCTTCGAAGCCGTCGAAGCTTACGGCTATCGATTTCAGTCCGTTGTTGACGAATTCGTCGAGGCGTTCGGGGGTGAGTAGCATGCCGTTGGATACCATTCCCCACACGAAGCCGCGGTTCGTGATTTCGAGTCCGCACTGGGCGAGGTCGCGGCGCATCGTGGGTTCGCCTCCTGTGGTGATGACCATCACCTTCGACGGGTCTTCGTGAAGCTTTATCTCATCCAAAACCTTAAGAAAATCGGCCAGAGGCATGTCGTTTTGCTCGGAGAGCATACGGCAGTCGCTGCCGCAATGACGGCAGTTAAGATTACATCTTAAAGTACATTCCCAAAAAAGCTGATGAAGCTCGTGATTCTCAACGCGTTCCTGAAGTTTGGCGCGGTTGAGCTCGAGCATCAGGCGTTTATTTAGGTTCATCTTCGCCTAAACGCTTGTTGATGGAATCGAGTTGATGGCGCAGACGGTTGGTCTCGTCGCCGAAGGCCTGAATGATTTCAGGTGAGCCGTAGACGCAGGCGCCTTCGCGTCCTTTCAGTATTTGCTGGATGGAGTCGCGTTCCTTGATGAGCTGCGCTCTTTCGTCTTTTGTCATGCCTTTGTGAGTGCCGCAAGCACCTAAAAATGCTAATCCTGCAAGGATTCCAACCCAAATTGTACGACCTAATTTTTTCATAATTTCAAATTATTACACTGCAAAGATACAAAAAATAGTTGAAAGTTTAGAGTTGAGAGTAAAAGTTTTTTAGACTTTAGACCTTAGACCTTAGACTTTAGTGATTTTTTCAATAACTAAAGGTTGACGACTAAATATTTTTACTACTTTTGCCGAAATTTTCGTTGATGAAGAGAATATTCTTGTTTTTGATATTGTTTTTTACTGTTTTTTCGGCTTCTTCACAGATTATGGTAAGGTGGTATAATTGGGGTAAGTCGCTGATTGATAAGCCTGAGAAAATCGATACCCTATATGTTTATCAGCTTCCGGCGCGTTTTTGTGCAGCTCTTACAGCTACGACCAAGATGACTGGTTTTTTTGCTTACGCCGATTTCAAACTGCTTGATACTTATGAGGTACAGTCGTTAAGTTATCTTGGTGAGAGATTATGCAAACAAGTTGGATTTGAGGTGGGATATGGCAGCTTGAGTTTTGGCTATGGTTTTGAACTTGGTAGGAGCAGCGCTGATTACAAGAGGTCGTTGTCGTTAGGCTTGTCGAATCTTAAATGGGGCTTGGGCTGCAGCTATTTCGGGCTGCAAAATCATATCATCACCAGTCTTACGATAGGTAGTCCTGACGATGATTTTTATATGGATACCATAGAAGAGTCGGCAGGTTTGGGCAAGATGCGCAACATCTCCGTCGGAGGATATTATGTGTTAAACAACAAACGTTTCGCTTATACAGCTACCAATACTATCAATGTGGTGCAGAAACGTACGGCTGGATCGTTTATGCTTGGCGGGCGTTTTATGTGGAGCGAACTTGACACTAAGGAGGATATGAGTGGACTTTTCGAGTCGTATTCCACTATACAGTTTGCGTTAGGTGGCGGCTATTCGCTGAATGTGGTGCTGTGGAACCGTGATGCCATTAACAACGACGACCGTACGGTGCGTAACATAACATTCAACGTCACGGCCATGCCTGTTGTATCGCTTGTCAACTATTTACAGACAAAAGCCTACACATTTGATATTGATTCGGACTTCAATGATACGCAGACATTGAAAAAGTCGGATGTTTGGTGTTATCCGTCGCCGAATATCGTTAGCAGTGCGGCGATCAGCATGACATGGGGACATTTTTACTGCACTTCGCAGTTTAATTTCAACATGTTCTATTTCACCAGTCAAAATGCTGTTGATGAGGACTCGTTTGATGCTCCTAACATTAATATCGAAGGCTACGAAGGAGACATCTTCTCCGACGTAAGTCTGCATGGAATACTTTATAACTGGTCGCTTTCAGCGAAAGTGTATTACAGATTTTAGTATCTTTCTTCCAGTTCTGCGCGATATTTTTCGGCTATCTCTTTTGCTATCTCAACGGCGTCGCCTTGTGGCTCCGCGCTGAAGGTGTGGAGGCGTTCGCGCCACCATTGGCCTTCGTATTTGCAGATGCGATCGTGATAAGCGCGCTCGTCGAAGTCTTCACCGGCGGCTATGGCGGCGTCCATATCCTTGAAGAACTCCTTCCAGCGGTAGGCGTAGTAGGTCCCGGTGAGTCCCGCCCAGGCGCGGCTGGCGTATTCGTTCAACAAGGCGTCTTCCTCGCCCCAGGTGGTGATGATGTTGCGGGCGTTGCTCTCGAAATAATCTTTTTCTTCGTCAGTATTTCCTATGGCTCGCGCGTCTTTGATCCATTTTCCGACAAGGAAAGCGGGTTCGGTGGCTAGAATACGCTCGGTGTCGTCGAGTAGTGATGTCATGGTCTTCTCGAGTTGCTGCATCTTCTCGAAGTCGTTGTCTTTGTAAGCGTTCACGTAGTCGATGTAGAGGTCGCTGAAGTAGTTGCCGAGCAGCTGACGTGTGACGTTGACGATGTCGAAATGACGTGTGCGGGTGTTAGATGAAGAAGCCAATAGATTATCTAAAACATCAAGAAGAACTATGTTTTTATACTTATACGTCGGCGCGATGTAATATTGTCTGTATTCCTTGATGTTTCCAGTCGTTGGGCGTTGGTTGATGCGCACACATTGTCCGGGTGACGACACCTTATTATATACGCTGTCGGCGAGGAGTTTCCACGCTGTGCGGTAATGCTCGTCAGCTTTTCCGGCGCGTTGGTCGGCGAGGAACAGAACCCACTCGTCTACGTTTCGCGTTAACGGGTCGTCCCAAGCCTTCTCGAACACGTATTCATACATGAACGGGTTGCAGTCGAAGCCCTCTAGTGTCGAGCCAATGCCCACGAAGTTGTCGCCGCCTCTCTCGAAGGCGCGCTCGATGCGTGCGTTGACGGTGTCGAGGTTTCCGGCCAGCATAGAGTTGCCGCCGAAGTTACCGAGGTAACACCAGATGTAAGGCACGCCGTAGTAAGAGTTTGTTCTTTCCCATATCGGCTGGCGCTCGCAGTAGTAGTCGAGGAGGAGGCGTTTTTCTTTGTCGAACGAGGTGATGTAAGCCTCGATGCGGTTGTCGATTTCCCAGTACTGGCGCTCGTTCCAGAACAGCCACGTCATCTCGAGCCAGGTGGCGTCGGGGTCGGCGGCCTCGAGCGACTCGTACACCTGACGGCTCACACGGGCGAGGTATTCAGGCTCCCAGCTCGGCGGGATGAGCTCGTTGAAGATGTCGATGCCGTAGATGTGGTCGGTGCCGTAGAACTCGGTCTGCTTGGCGATGAATTTCTGCTGTATCTCGGTATAAAGCGGGTCAAGCGGGTCGAGGAACTTACACCAGCAGGTGCTGTCAAATCCAGCCCAGTCGCCCAACGATGCCAACGGAGCGTCAGGGTAGAGGCGTGTGATGCATGGCGGCACATGACCAGCGAAACCAGGCAACACCGGCTTCATGTTAAGCTCGCGTTCGCGCTCAACTATCTGTTTCTGCAACGCTTTCTGGTTCTCAAGCCACACCATCGGCAGCGGTCCGCCCCAACGGTCGATGTTTTGCATGCGATGCCACGGCAGATGCGCCGGACCGGTGAAATAGCTGCGAATCTCCTCATCGGTCAAGCCGAGGTCACGCCACACCTCATACCACACTGACTCTTGGCCGGTGATGGCGAGCGGCAAGTTGATGCCGTTGAGTGCCATCCAGTCGATGAAATGTTCCCATTGCGACCAGCCCCACCACGGCATGGTGTAGCCGAAGGTGCAGTAATTCAGGAAGAAACGGTCGGGGACGCGGGCGTTGAGGCGCACTTTTGCGTCGACTTTCGGCATCTTGGCCGGAATCTCGAGTTTTTCGGTCTCAAACCATGAATACTGAGCCTTGCAATAATATTTAAGGTAATGGTTCAATCCCACTGCCATGCTGTTGGCGTCGTTACCGCGGATGACGAGGTTGCGGCCTACGGTTTCAATCTCGAAACAGTCATTATAGGCATCCGTAATCCTTTCAAGCACAATATGTTTCGAATATTCCGGAACCACACGGTTTACCAGTCCGCGCATCGCGATAACTTCAGAATCAGTTTCTTTTTTGCCACAAGAGAAGCAAAGTAAAATGCTTGCAATAGCAATGAGATATAGCTTTTTCATAGTTTGAAATTTATTTTTGCAAAATTAAAAAAAAATTGAAAACATTTGTTTTTAACAATAATTATTAATCCGTCATTTCGACTGGAGGATTTATTCGCCTCTGGCGAATGCTCTCGCTTCGCTCGGGTCCCGACTACACTTGAAATGACGCCCTGATTAAAAAGTCTTTAGTCGTCAATTTTGAAGGCCTTCAGCTTTCGAAGAAAGGTGGCAGCCGAAAAATGATGACTAAAGACTAAAAATTAATTCAACATCTATTAGAAAATTTGTATCTTTGCAGCGAAATTCAAGGGGTGCTCCTATGGGGCTGAGATGATACCCTAAAACCTGATCCGGGTAATGCCGGCGTAGGGATGGATATTACCGATTTTTCCCCTTCACATTTATTAACAAAAAGTTCAAAAAATGAAAAGAATCTTTCTTTGTATCGCCGCTTTTATCTTTGCGGCAAATGTGAATGCGCAAAATGAAACCGTGGTGTTCGACACCACAAATTTCGAGCTTCTTCAGGAAGTGGTGGTCAGCGGCGTGAAAGTGCAGAAAAACGCACCTTTTGCCGTGTCGAACATCAAGAAAAACGAGCTTGCCGACTTCTCCAAGACCGGTCAGGAGTTGCCGTTTCTGTTCTCTAAGACTCCAGGCATCATTTCGTGGAGCGAGAACGGTGTGGGTACAGGCACCACTTACATGCGAATCCGTGGCGCCGGCGACTCGCGTATCAACGTGACACTCGACGGAGTGCCGCTCAACTCGCCTGAAGACCAATGTGTTTTCTGGGCCAACATGAACAGCTACGGCTCGCTGCTCGGCAACGTGCAGATACAGCGTGGAGTGGGGACATCGACCAATGGCGACGGCGCCTTCGGTGGCACGATAGCTATGTCGTCGGCATCGCCATCAGTGACACCAAGTGCTGAAATTTCTGGCTCTTACGGCTCTTTCAACACCCTTAACTTCGGCGCTAAGGTGTCGACGGGTTTGCTTTGGAGACATCTCATCATCGACGGAGCCTACCACGAGACCAGCACCGACGGCTTCATCCATGGCACCTCGGGACGCAGCGGAAGCTACTACGGCGGCATCACCTTCATGAACAACAACTTCGTGCTCCGCTACAAAAACATCGGAAACTTCGAAAACACCGGCCAAGCATGGAACGGCGTCACTGCCGGCAACAACGATTATTCGCTCATGGACGGCTGCTACGACGACGGCTCGTGGACATATTCAACCCACACCGGAATTCATAATTATGAAGATTTGTATAAAGTCGGCTTAGGCCAGTATAACTCGCTTTACGAATATCTTGTGACCGATGAAAACGGCCTTTTTGTGAAGGATAAGGATGGCAACTACGTCACGGCACGTTACAAACTCAACAATGGCGAGTACTGGGACAAGACCACTGACAATTTCTGGCAGGATCACAACATCCTCTCGGCAGCCTGGGATATCAACGAGCATTGGGCTACATCGGCATCGCTGCATTACACCTACGGCTATGGTTTTTATGAAGAATTCAGGTCGCAGAATAAGTTGGCCAACAAATTCGGCATCAATGAGTTTAAATCGCCTGGAAAGTCAGTGAAATCGGACGTTGTGCGCAAGAAAGGCCTCCGTCAGGATACCTACGGATTTGTTTGGAATGCCAATTATAAAAACGACCGATGGGACATCATCGGAGGTGTTTCGTTGCAGAATTTCAAAGGAAACCATTTCGGCTACATCACCTACATCGCTATCGATAGCATTGCAAATAAATATCTCGCCGATGGCGATTATAAATATTATGATTCCGACGCCAGCAAACTCGATGGCAACGCCTTTGTGAAAGCGGCTTTCAGAGTCACCGACCACTGGACGGTTTTCGGCGATGTGCAATATCGTCATGTGGACTATCAAACCAATGGCATCAACGATAAATTTGTAAAAAACGAGGAAGGTAATTATGTCAACCAAGAGTTGAATATCGATGAAAACTACGATTTCTTCAACCCTAAAGGCGGCATTTCTTGGGATTTGAATGCCCATCACGCCTACGCTTCAGTGGCTGTGAGTCATCGCGAGCCTGAGCGCAACAACTTCACCGACAACGGCTCTTATCCTTTCCCGAAGCCAGAGCAACTCGTTGATTATGAATTAGGTTACAACTACAATGGCAATATTTGGTCGGCAGGCGCCAACCTTTATTACATGGATTACACCGACCAGTTTGTGCAGACCGGTGAAGTGAGCGACATAGGCGAGAAGCTCACCACCAACATCAAAAAATCATATAGAATGGGCGTCGAGCTGCAGGCCGGCGTCAATGTCACGAAATGGCTCACCGTCGAGGGCAATGCGGCTCTCAGCCAGAATAAAATCAAGGATTTCGACGAGATAGTCGAGGACTGGGATGCAGAGACAGGTACTCGCACCATCCACTACAACAACTCGACACTCGCGTTCTCGCCTTCAGCAATCCTTAATGGTTTCGTGACTTTCCATCACAAAGGCATCGCCTTGACATGGCACACCAATTACGTGTCGCGTCAGTACCTCGACAACACCGAGAATTTCGACCGCTCGTTGCCGGGTTATTCGACATCAAACGTGAGTTTGGGCTACACTCTCAAGCCTAAAAAAGTCGTGAAAGAAGCCGTTTTCAAAATTAACTTTAACAACATCTTCAACAAACATTACGCCGCCAGCGGCTGGGTTTATTCTGCAATCGCTGAAAGTTACGGTCATGGCAACGACAACCGTTACTACCAGATCGGCTACATCCCTATGGCTGGCTTCAACGTGATGGCAAACTTAACCCTTAAATTCTAAATCATGGAATTTCTCGCTAACCATTGGCTCGATATCGTCACCACAGCGCTCGGATTGGCCTATATTCTTTTCGAATATCGGGCCAGCGTCTGGATGTGGCTCGTCGGCTTCATGATGCAGGCACTAGGTATAGTGCTGTACTACCAGAAAGGCCTCTACGCCGACTGCGGCATGGAGTTTTATTACCTTGCCATGACGGTTTACGGTTATTGGAAATGGGTAAGGGGCTCGTCTGAGAAAAAAGAGTTACCGATTCGTCATTTCCCCAAGAAACTGATATTGCCTTGGCTGGGAATAATTGCCTTGGTGTGGCTTGTTATCTATTTGATACTCAGTAACTTCACTAATAGCAACGTGCCAATCGCCGACAGTTTCACTACAGCATTGAGCATCATCGGAATCTGGGCTTTGGCACATAAATATCTCGAGCAGTGGTTCATCTGGATCGCCGTCGACGTGGTCACCTGTTGCCTTTATTTCTATAAAGAAATACCTTTCAAGGCAAGTCTTTACGCGCTTTACGTGGTGATTGCGGTGTTCGGCTATTTCAAATGGCGAAAAATGGTTTCAGAATAAACAAAAAAAGCGGCAACAATTGTTGCCGCTTTTTTTATTTGATAAAAATCTTTATTCCTTTACGAAACGTCTTGTTTCTGTGGCGTTTGCGGTGGTCATTCTGATGAAGTAGACGCCGCTAAGCAGCTCGCCGACTTCCATCTCGACCTTTTCGGAATTGCATTCCTGACTTACGACCAAAGCACCTGTCAGGTTGTAAATCTCAACATTACTGATGGTTTCTTGTGCCTCGATGATGAGCTTGTCGTTAACAGGGTTAGGATAGATGCTCACAATTTGCTGAGCGTTTTCGTCGACACTGGTCACATCGATAAGATGTGCTATAAAGTAGTGATGATCAGTAAGGGTGAAGCTGAATGACGGCTCTTCCGAGACCACCTCGCCGTTTTCGGTCCAGTTTTGGAAGACGAAGTTCTCGGCCGGAGTTACCGTCAGTGTCACTGTTGAGCCATAATGGTTGTCGCCTTCTTTAAAAATAGTGCCGCCATTGTAAGGATCGACGGAAGTTAAAACTTCATACTCTATATATGAGAAGTTGGCGATGAATTCGGCATCTTCAGTAACGGTGAATGTGATTGAAGGGTCTGTAGAGTAAATGGCACCGTCTTTTACCCAGTTGAAGAAATTAAATCCAGGGCTTGGCTCTGCGGTGAGCGTACACTGCTGACCGTAATTGTAAGTGCCGATGCCATCGACTTTTCCGCCTGCCGCAGGGATGACTGATGCAGTGACTGAGAAAGTCGTGAGTTCGAAGTTGGCGGTGTAATAGCCGTTCTCATTAACAGTGAAAGTGTAGGTGGCGTTGGTTGACACAACCTGATTGTCTTTCATCCAGTTTACAAACTGATAGCCTTCGTTAGCGGTTGCAGTGAGTGTGCATTGAGTTCCTTGAAGGTAACCGCCCTCTCCGGTCGCGGTTCCTGCGTTGGCCGGATTGACCATGACAGAGATGTTATAATAGGTCGGAGCACTGCCGCCTACCGGAATGTCTTGGATGTATGGCTGGCGTTGTGGCTTGGTCACCACTATCTTCACTTGGCCTGTGGTGACAGGTGTCACTGGCACGTTAACGCTACCTGCCTCTGGCACCAATGCCGCGCCGAGGAGTACGTTGTTTTGTGATATTCCCACGTATGAGCCTGCCTCAGCGTTGACGGTGAAGCTTGTCGCGCCTGCTGGGAATTCTGTGGCGTGGCTGACAGTGTTGACCGAAGGCTGCACGCGGTAAGGCATGATGGAGCCGTCGCCAAGCACATGATAAGCTTGCCAGTAATATGTCACGTTGATACTGGTTTGATAATTGTTTGCATGAGCATAGCACACAGCAATGTTGCCGAGGAATGTCATTGATGAAACAGTGTTGTATGTGTTGTCCATCCACACTGCATCGTAAACGCCAGTCTGTGTGTTGTTGATATTTGGGGTGCTGTTGAATGTGTTGGTTGCGCCAACGCCGAAGTAATAGTCTTCATACCAATAGGTGTAAGGACATGAGCCGATGTATGAATAAGCGCCTTTGTTTTCGGCACGTATCATAGCCTCGCCGTAGCATGGCTGATTGTAGCCGAAGTTGCCCGAAAGGCAGCAGTTACCCATGGCAAGGAAGTATTTGTTGGCATTGCTCAGCTGGTTGACGTTGCTGTTGGTGAAGTTTGGATTTGACCATTCCTGGTTGTCGCCGTGTGCGGTGTAGTTGACAAAACCTACGCCGGTGTTCAATGAGTTATAGCAGCCGTTGTACTGGCTCTGGTTGACGTGCGAGTTGACCTGTGTGAAGCCGTGTGTCGTATTGTAATAATATGTTGTCGCATAGTTGATGGTCGGGGCTCCTACGTATGCTGTCCAATAGTTGTCCCAACCAGCTATGAGTGTTGTCTTGCTCAGATAGCTCGGGTCTGGCATGGTGTATTGCTCATATTGCAAAATCTTGTTAACGATGGCAGTCAGCTGTGTGGTGTTTTCGGCCGACATACGGCTGTAGTACATGTCAGGGAAATAGTCGTTGTCGACACTGCCGTAATAAAGGTCAGTGACTTTGCTTGTTTGAGAGCCGTTGGTGCCAGGAATCTGTCCGGTATCGCCGACAAGGATAAGGAATGTAGGTGTGGCACCTTGGCTGACGCCGGTGTTGTAAAGGTTCTGCACGTAAGTGCGGATGGCGTTGTAGTTGCCGCCTGCCTGCGCTGTGGTGTGCACCTGCACGTCGAAGCCCTTCTGGATCTTCCAGTCGAGCCATGGCTGTAATGCTGAGACGAATTCGGCAGGTGTGATCACAATCATGTGGACAGGATATGCCATCAGGTCAGGATGGTCGTCGTAAACATCCATGATTTGGCGGTAGTTGAACATCTGTTTGTAAACGATGTCGAAATAAGGGCTGTAGGTGTTCACCAGCATTCGCTCGGTCTCGGCGAAGTCGGCGCCTTCGAAGTTGATCTCCACCTCGATGTCGTTGAACACACGGATGGTGTTGCTTTTGGCGTTGTAGCTTACAGGGTTGATCACCAATGAGCCGACTCTGATGCCGCGCAAGGTGCCTTGCACCTCAATGCTTGCCTCTGGCTCTGTCGCGAGACCTCTTGTCTGATAAGCCTCTTCATTGTAAATGAATGGCAACTCATTGATATTCTGGTCTTTTCTCACCGATGGCTGACGAGGAATGATGGTGCTGATGCCATAGTCTGAAAGATTGTAATCCTTTGAGGTATAACTGATTACAGATACCGTAGGGTTGGCACCGAAAGGCACTGCCAGAAGCTCATGGGTGGCAGGCAACTCAGGAGTTCCTATATCTCCCGAAGGATAAGTGCCTTCAAGCATGATACTTGAAAAAACGCCTCTTTCTGTTGCGATTTCAACACTTTCCAGCGAATTATAGCTGAATGTGGCGCGAAGCGTCTGGAAGCTGCTTTGTGTTATTTCCGCCTTCGATTCATTGCGAAAATCGATTCTGTTGTTTTGGGCTATGACGAGTAATCCGCTCATAACCAACATGATAAATAATGTAAATTTTTTCATTTTAAAATAATAGCTTTAAATGATATTTAAGTAATGCAAAATTACTTAAAAATTATTAATAAGGAGTAAATTTTTGTAAAAAATTATTTTTTCGGTCTTGATAATTTTCGTATTTTTGCATCCCGTATTGATAAAATTTAAGTCTTATGAAATACGGGTTCGATAGCGAGAAATACCTGAAAATCCAGTCGGAGCATATCAAGGAACGTATCGCAAAATTTGGTGACAAGCTTTATTTGGAATTTGGCGGGAAGCTGTTCGACGACTTCCATGCCAGTCGCGTTTTGCCGGGATTTTTGCCCGACATCAAGCTGAAGATGTTGATGCAGCTGGCGGACGTGGCGGAGATCGTTATCGTCATCAGTGCGGTTGACATTGAGAAAAATAAAGTGCGTGGCGACCTTGGCATCACTTACGATGTCGACGTGTTGCGTCTTCGCGATGAGTTTATGAGCCGCGGCTTCGTGGTCAACAGCGTTGTCATCACTCATTACAACGGACAGGCGAGTGCCGACACTTATCGTCATCGTTTGGAACGACTGGGCATCAAGGTTTATTATCATCATACTATCGAAGGCTACCCGAACAATGTGGCTCTCATCGACTCCGACCAGGGCTTCGGCCGTAACGACTATGTCGAGACGACACGTCCGCTCGTGGTCATCACCGCCCCGGGACCGGGCAGCGGCAAGATGGCAGTGTGTCTGAGCCAGCTTTATCACGAAAACAAACGCGGCATCAAAGCCGGGTACGCCAAATACGAGACCTTCCCGATTTGGAATCTCCCGCTGAAACACCCTGTCAACATCGCCTACGAGGCCGCTACCGCCGACCTCAACGACGTGAACATGATCGACCCGTTCCACCTCGAGGCTTACGGCGAGACAGCCGTCAACTACAACCGCGACATCGAGATTTTCCCTGTTTTGAATGCTATCTTCGAGTCGATTTACGGTGAAAATCCTTATAAATCGCCTACCGACATGGGCGTCAACATGGCCGGCTACTGCTTGAGCAACGACGAGGTGTGTTGCGTCGCGTCGAAAGATGAGATCATAAGACGCTATTACACAGCACTTTGCGAACTCGCGGCAGGCAAGGGAAGCGAGAACGAGGTCAACAAGATAGCTCTGCTGATGAAACAGGCGAAAATCACCACCGCCGACCGTAAGACCACCATCGCAGCCAAGGAACGCAAGGAACAGGAGAACGAACATTCAGCCGCCATCGAGCTTGAAGACGGCACCATTATCACGGCACACGCCAGCGCACTGCTTGGCTCCAGCGCCGCCCTGATCCTCAACGCCACCAAGCATTTGGCAGGCATCAGCCATGAGGTGAAGCTCATCCCTCAAGCCATGATTGAGCCTATACAGAAGACCAAAGTGGATATTCTCAACGGCAAAAACCCACGCCTCCACACCGACGAGGTTCTTGTGGCATTGTCGATGCTCTCGCTGTGGGACGAAAACTGCAAGAAAGCACTCGATATGCTACCGCAACTCAATGGATGTCAAGTGCATAGCACAGTGATGCTCCCTGAAGTCGACCGCAAAATCTTCAAGAAACTCGGCATAGGGTTGACCTGCGACCCCGTGAAGAAATAAAGTTATTAGTCGTCAATGACTTAGCCTTGATTTGCGAAGCAAAGCGCCAGCTAAGGAATGACGACTAATAACGTTAATAATCTTTCAATTTTTATCTTACCAAAGTACCACTCGTTTCTCGGGCTCGAGCCACATTCCGTCACCTTCTTTGATATTGAAGGCCTCGATGAATTCTGTCACCTGCGGCAGTGCCACATTCACGCGGTTGCGACCAAGTGAGTGCACGTCCATCTGGGTGAGCTGCAAGGCCGCTTTCGGGCGGATGTTGCTGGCCCACACCGCCGCGTAGGCAAGGAAGAAACGCTGATCAGGAGTGAAGCCGTCCATCTTGTCTTTGTTGACCTGTCCCTTTGCCATGGCGTTGTGCATGGCGAGGTAGCTCACGTGCATGCCGCCGTTGTCGGCGATATTCTCACCCAATGTCAGCTCGCCGTTGCCGTGGATGAGACCCAGTTCAGGGTCGTCGACGGCGATGCAGTTGTTGAACGCTTCTACGAGAGCCTGTTTGTTCTTGTCGAAGTTGGCGGCGTCTTCAGCTGTCCACCAGTCGTTGAGGTTACCGTCTTTGTCGTACTGGCGTCCCTGGTCGTCGAAGCCGTGAGTCATCTCATGACCAATCACCACGCCGATAGCGCCGTAGTTGGCTGCCTCGTCGGCTTCCATGTTGAAGAACGGAGGCTGAAGGATAGCTGCAGGGAAGCAAATCTCGTTGGTAGTAGGGTTGTAATAAGCGTTGACGGTCTGAGGTGTCATCTGCCACTCGTCGCGGTCGACAGGCTTGTTGATCTTGCTGAACATATATGCCACGTCGAACTCGTTGCTGCGCATCACGTTGGCGAAGTAGCTGTCGTCTTTGATCTCCAAGCCGTTGTAGTCGCGCCATTTGTCGGGATAGCCAATCTTCACTAATATCGTGGCAAGTTTCTCGTGCGCGTTGGCTTTGGTGACGTCGGTCATCCATTCAGCCATGTCGATGCGCTGTCCGAGGGCGACGATGAGGTTCTGCACCAATGTCTCCATGCGAGCCTTAGCCTCTGCCGGGAAATATTTCTCGACGTAGAGCTGTCCGAGAGCCTCGCCCATGGCACCGTTGACTGTCGAGGTGACGCGTTTCCAGCGTGGACGGTTTTCCTCGCGACCGCTGAGGAGTCGGCCGTAGAAGTCGAAGTTAGCCTCCACGAAGTCATCGCTGAGGTAGCTCGCAGCTCCGTTGATGGCGTTCCAAGCGAAATAAGCCTTGAAGATGTCGACGTCGGTGTCGCCGAGTACGTCGTTCACCTCTTTGATATAGTTAGGCTGAGCGATGTTGAAGCTCTTCATGCCGTCGAGTATGCCCATGGTCTCGAAGTAGTTGCTCCAGTTGATGTTTGGAGTCATCGCCGATGCTTCTTCTATGGTGAAACGGTTGAAAGTGCCTTGTGGGTTGCGGTTCTCGAGGCGTGTGTTTTGTGCCTTGGCGAGACGTGTCTCGAAGTCCATCACCATATTAGCGAGCTTCTCGGCATCTATGCCCATCATCTTGTCGAAGCTTGTCATGCCGAATTCTTTGGTCATCAAATCGACGTAACCCTTGCGGATGTTGACGTTGTTGCCTTCGTCGGTGAGGTAATAGTCGCGGTCGCCCAGTCCGAGTCCGCTCTGGTAAGCCCAGGCGATGCAATTCTTGGCGTCGTCTTTGTCGGCCTCGCCAAACACTGCAAAGAGTGCATGTCCGCCGCGACGGTGCATCTCGAGCAATGCCTCCCACACGTCGTCGTTGGTCTTGATGGTGTTGATTCTCTCGAGATAAGGCATCAGAGGTGCCGCACCTTGTTCCTGCAGACGGATGCTGTCCATGCCGATGTTGTAGAACATGGCGATCTTCTCAGCTATCGAGCCTTTAGGATTCTCGCCTTTGCTGACATTGTCGATGATGTCGCGAAGGTTTTCCTGGCCTTTCTCGGCGAGGGCATCGAAGGCGCCGTAGCGCGAGTGTTCAGCGTCAAGCGGGTTGTTTTTCATCCAGCCGCCGCAAGCATATTGGTAAAAATCGTCCTGCAGACGAGCTGTTGTGTCCAAGTTGTTGATGTCGATGCCTGATGTCGATGTTTTAGTCGCATCTTTCTGCTGACATCCTGTAGCGATAATAGCCATAGTCGCAATTGTTAAAAAGAGTTTTTTCATTTTTATGTGTTTAAAATTGTTTTGCAAAGTTTTCCAGTCAATCAAACAGCTGAGTGATAATAATAAAGCTAGTATCGACACAGCCTGAAGGCGATATGTGAACCACCAATGGAGATAGGAGTGGTTGGCCGCCAAGAAATACCATAAATACGGTATGAATGATATCAGCAACAAGACCAATGCAGGTTTTAATCCCTGTTTGTTGAATTTTATGAGTAATAATATCAATAAAATACCAATAATTGTTAAAATAAACGGCAATGGCAACATGTTTATGTTAGCCGTTAAGGCATCGGCGCGCGTGAATTCGTCCAATCCGGCCGATCTATACATAAAGGCATCGAATCCGTCACGAAATACGTTATAGTCGGTGAATAATGTGGCAATAAACCATTTCGACAGCCATGTCATGACAAAACCTGCCGTCCAAAGCAGACTTTGAACAAGAGCGGTTTTGATATAGATAAATTTTTCATTTGCACTATTTTTATAATAAAGTACCATTATCATTATTGATAAAGGTAAACCCAAAGTCAGAAGCGGTGTGGTAAGAAGATCGAAAAACGCTGTCAACGAGCCTGTTACGAAAAACAATATCCGCTTGTCGGTTTTCTGCCTGAAAAGCAAGATGGTGGTTGTTAATGTTATCAGTAAAACAGGTGTAAACTGTATAGAAAACTGTGTTACAAAGACGTTGACTGTCAACAAAGACAGTAAATATGCTGCCGATATGAAAATATTTGTGTTTTGTTTTATGATAATCAGTGTTAACAGCAACAGCAGGCTTGAAATGATATAAAATATTTTTCTTATAGTTGAATAATCGGTGAGAAGGAGTAAAAACCGCATGATGAAAGCACTTCCGTGCCAATAGCGAGGGTAGTTCTTACAAACAATATTACCTTTATTGTATACGAGATTCCGAAGATTATCGGTCAAGATATTCGTTTTTCCCGGCTCGGCTGAAGAAAATGGAACCAAAAGCATGCTGCGCTTGAGCTCTGACCTGTCGCAATAATACACTTGGCTAAGAATCAAAGCGTCGGTGAAATTATCCATCTGGAAATGCGAATCATCAATGATTGCTTTGGGATAGTCAGTTCGCATGTCGCCTTTTTTCAAGGTCAGCTCGATGTTTGAACGAATATGGTTGGATGGAATGACACAAGCTACTAGTGCGATAATTAGGTATATCGCAATAAGAGCAAAAAATATGCTAATGTATCTGAATATCTTGGAAATAATGGCATTCATTGTGCTCTTATTTGAATTTTATCACTTCCAGTTCGTATGATTTACGGTTTTTCTCGGCTATCACATCTAACATTATGCCTGTGAAGAACGACTGTAGCGCAGCCAATCCGGAAAATAGCGAGACAAACAGGGTGGGAAATCGTGGCACGAGACCTGTTTGCATGTATTCGATGGCGATAGGGATGAAGAGACATATCGACACTAAAGCCAGAAGTAACGCCAGCCATCCGAAGAAACGCATCGGACGGTATTCTTTAAACAGAGTGAATATTGTTTTGAGAACCATGAAGCCGTCACCGAAAGTGTTGAGTTTTGAAATGCTGCCGTCGGGTCTGTCACGATATGATATCGGTATTTCACGCAACTCGAATCGTTTGTCGAGAGCGTGGATCGTCATTTCAGTCTCTACTTCGAATTTTGAGCTCATCACCGGATACAGTTTCACGAAGCGACGGCTGAAAGCCCTGTAGCCAGTCATGATATCGCTTATTTTGGTGTGCCAGAAATGGCATATCAGCGAGCGCACCATCCTGTTTCCCATGTTGTGAAAAGGACGTTTGTTTTCACTGAAATAAGTCGAAGAAAGTCTGTCGCCAATAACCATGTCAGCATCTTGCTCTGTTACCATTTTCACCATTTCCAAGGCATGATTGGCAGGGTAGGTGCTGTCGCCATCTGTCATGATATAACAGTCGGCTTCAACTTCGCGAAACATTCGTCTGATAACGTTGCCTTTGCCTTGACGCGGCTCCCAGCGGACAATTGCGCCTGCCTCGGCTGCACGAACAGCGGTGTTGTCGGTTGAGTTGTTGTCGTAAACGTAAATGTCGGCATCAGGCAAGACATTCCTGAAATCTTTTATCACGTCGGCGACTGTCTCTTCCTCGTTGTAACATGGTATAAGTACGGCTATTTTCATGATTAACAATTTGTGCAAAAATACGCAAATTAACAATACAAAATCCAGATGTCACAAAAAATGAGATTTATAACACTTTCTTTGTCATTATCCTGTTGATTCGATCCCAGCATCGGGTGGGAAGGATGCTATGCAGGAAAATAATCATCTTGCCGCCACGTCCGATGCAGTAGCGGGTGCGAGGTCGGCGGCGGTTCACTGCTTTGCAGATGGCTTTTGTTACAACTTTGGGCTTTGAGAAAAAGTTCGAGCGATACGCTTTGTGCATGTTGTTAGCCTCGTTGATGGCTTTAGCTTCATATACGGTGCCGCGTGACGATGCTTCGAGGTTATCGGCGGCGATGATGCCCCAGTTTGTCTTGATTGCGCTCGGCTCGATCAGCACCACGTCGATTCCGAACGGCTTCGTCTCCATGCGGAGCGCGTCGCTGAAGGTCTCCACAGCGTATTTCGAGACATTGTACCAGCCTCCGAAATACACTGTGACTCTTCCAGCTATTGATGCAATGTTGATGATTCTTCCCGCATGTTGTTCTCGCATGGTCGGGAGCACCAGCTGGCACATTCTCGCCATCCCGAACACGTTGACTTCCAACTGTTTGCGAGCCTCTTCCATCTTCACATTCTCAATCGCGCCGAAGTAGCCGTAGCCGGCATTATTAATCAACACGTCAATGCGGTTTTCAGCGTCAAGAACCGCATTTACACATTCTTGCATCGAATTATCGTTGGTAACGTCCAAGCTGAGCGGCACAATGCCGAATTCTTTTAGCGGCTCCATCATGTCTACTCTTCTTGCCGCCGCATAAACCTTATGACCCTGCTTCGCCAGCGCGATTGCTGAGTCAAAGCCAATTCCTGAGCTTCCTCCGGTGATGAGGATTATTTTTTGAGTGTTTTTCATAATGGTACAAAAATACGAAAATTTTTTGTACCTTTGTCAAATGAAAATTAATCCTGATATAGTTTCATATATCGAAAAAGAAATCATCCCGCGTTACGACAGTTTCGACGCGGCGCATCAGCATGACCATGTGATGATGGTAATCAAGCAAAGCCTTGAAATTGCTGAGCATATCGATGTTGACAAGGATATGATTTACGTCATCGCGGCATATCATGATACAGGTCTCTGCGAGGGGAGGGAACACCATCATGAGGTGTCGGCGCAGATAATTAAAGCCGATAAAATCCTTCGGAAATGGTTCACTGAAGAGCAGATTCAAACTATGGCCGATGCCGCTGAAGATCATCGTGCCTCAGCGAAGCATGAGCCTCGCACCATTTACGGCCGCATCGTTGCTGAAGCCGACCGTTTCATCGACCCGGAGACTATCGTCCGTCGTACCATCCAGTACGGCCTCGACCATTACCCCGAGCTATCCAAAGAGCAGCAATACGACCGCATGATGCAGCACCTTCACGAAAAATATGGTCGAAATGGCTATCTGAAACTGTGGTTCCCCGAATCACCAAATGCAGCAAGACTGGAAAAGTTAAGGCAAATTATTGATACTGAAACTGAAATAAAAGAGATTTTTGAATTTTTTTTTAACTTTGCAAAATTAAAACTATCAGATATGTTACAACCAGGTCAAAAAGCCCCTTATTTCGAGGGCAAAGATGAAAACGGAAATGTTGTGAAACTTACAGATTTCGCAGGAAAGAAGCTCGTTTTGTATTTTTATCCGAAAGACAGCACCCCGGGCTGCACCGCCGAAGCCTGCGACCTCCGCGACAACTACCATCGCTTCATCGCATTGGGTTACAATGTGCTGGGAGTGAGCCGCGACAGCGCCGCCTCGCACCAGAAGTTTATTGCGAAATACGAGTTGCCATTCCACCTCATCGCTGACACCGATCTCACAATCCTCAAAGCCTACGAAGCCTGGGGCGAAAAGAAAATGTACGGCAAAACGACCGAAGGAACTTTAAGAACGACTTACGTGATTGATGAAAATGGCATCATCATTGATGCTATCGGCAAAGTCGACACTAAAAACCACACAGCACAAATATTGTAAAATGAAAAAGCTTCTTTTTATTGCTCTTTTCAGCATTTTGGCGCTTACTGCCATGGCGCAGGAGATGCTCGTCGGCTCGTATAATATCAGGTATAAAAACCGCAACGACAGTCTTAACGGCAACGTCTGGACCAAGCGCTGTCAGGTGATATGCGACCAAGTTAACTTCATGAATCCATTGATTTTCGGCACTCAGGAAGTGCTTTACTGTCAGCTTCAGGACTTGCTGAAAGGTCTCGATGGCTACGACTACATCGGCATCGGTCGCGACGACGGTGAAAGGGGAGGCGAACACGAAGCCATTTTCTATAAAAAAGACCAACTAAAACTCCTCGACAGCGGCAACTTCTGGCTTAGCGAGACGCCCGAAAAACCTGGCCTCGGCTGGGACGCCGCCTGCATCCGCATCTGCACCTGGGGTAAGTTTCAAGTCAACGCCAAGAATAAAAAAGACCGTACCACGTTCTATTTCTTCAACCTCCACATGGATCACGTCGGAGTTGTGGCTCGTCGCGAGGCAGCGAAACTCGTTGTGGCCCGCATCCAAGAAATTGCTCAAGGCGCTCCTGTCATCCTCACCGGCGACTTCAATGTCGACCAAACCAACGAAATCTATAATATTTTCACTGATTCAGGTCTCTTGAAAGACTCCTACGAAGCTGCCCGCATCCGTTTTGCCGAAAACGGCACCTTCAACGCCTTCAAGACCGAATATTTCACCACCAGCCGCATCGACCACGTCTTCGTGTCGCCATCAACAAAAGTTGAGGCTTACGGCGTTTTTACTAACAGCTACTGGACTGAAAATGAGACCTCTGCCGCCGCAGAACAAGCCTCCGACGCACCGCAGGAAATCTGGTTTAGCAACACAACCCGGCGCAACCCATCGGACCATTACCCGGTATTTGTCAGAATAATAATGTAAAAAATGTAAGGGCAAAACATCTTTTGCCCCTACAAACGATTAACAATAAACTATTTGAAAATGAAGAAAATACTAACCCTTCTCCTGGTGATGGTTGCCGTCGCCGCATCAGCACAAAACGACACACTGTTCACTCGCATCGAGCTGTATCATCCTGGCGACTATGGCTCAGCGAACTACCGCATTCCCGGCGTAATCACGGCAAAAGACGGAAGCATAGTGATTGTTACCGATAAACGCAAGTTCAACGAGGGCGACCTCCCCCAGGATATCGACATAGTATGCAACCGTAGCACCGACGGCGGCCACACCTGGAGCGAGCCGTATACCATTGCGCTCGGCACCGGTTATAACCACGGCTTCGGCGACTGCGCACTGGCTTGGAGCAACGACGACAATGGCCTCATTGCGGTCTTCGTCGGCGGCGTAGGCCTCTGGAACTCAACTCCGAGCGATCCAATAAGATCTTATAAATCATATAGTTACGATAACGGTCAGACTTGGACTGAGCCTGAAGAGATTACACAATTCATTTTTGGCGACAACTGTATCTATCCTAACCAAGCCTCATGGCGAGCCTCATTCTTCGGCTCGGGCAACGGCCTCCTCACCTCAACAGGACGCATCATGTTCGTCGCCGCAGTACGTGAGGGCTCGGCACAGTCTTTGAACAACTACGCGGTGTATTCCGACGACAACGGCGTCACCTGGCACGTCTCGGGTCGCGCCTCTACCGGCGGCGACGAAGCAAAGGTTACTGAGCTCGCCGACGGCCGTATCCTCATGAGCATACGCCACGCCGGAAAACGCTGGTACAACATCTCTAGCGACGGCGGCGAGACCTGGCAGCCTAACACCTCCACTTGGAACGATATCACAGCACCGGCGTGTAATGGCGATTTGATTCGATATACCTCTGTAAATCAAGGATATAACAAAAACCGACTGCTGCATTCGGTGCCTCTAGGCAACAGCCGCCGCGACGTCACGGTCTACATTAGCTACGACGAAGGCGAGACATGGCCGGTGCACAAGACCATAGTGCCTTACAGCTCGGCATACTCGTCGCTCTGCATCCTTCCGGATGGAACAATCGGTCTATACGTTGAGGAGGAGCCTAACGGAACGTCAGGATATTCAACGGTTTTCTACAACTTCAGCCTCGAATGGCTCACCGACGGCAACGACATCTTTGTACCCAATTCCGTTGAAGAAAACATCACTAACTCCGATTCATTGAAGATTTATCCTAATCCTGCGTCTTCATATATAATCATTGATTCTCAATATATTAGAAAAATAAAGATTTTTGATATAAATGGCAGATCTGTGATGAAAAAATCATTTTCTGGAACATCGGAGACCAAAATCGATGTCTCAAAACTGCCTTCAGGAACATATTATATCGAATCTTTTGATGTTAATGGTGAAAAGAAATATGGAAAATTTGTAATTTTGTCGCAAATTTAACATTTAAACTATGAAAAAACTTTGTCTGCTACTTGTAGCGTTTGCTGTGTTTTCAGTCCTTTCGGCAAATCCTGTTGATATTGCTGAAGCACAGAAACTGGGTTCTATATTCATGCTTGCCGGCAACCGTGCTGAATCGGCCTCGTTGAGCCTCGCTTTTGTCGGGAAAACCGATGCCGGCGTTGATGCTTTTTATGTGTTCAACTGCCAGCCGCAAGGCTTCGTGATAGTGTCGGCCGACGACCGCATGCGCCCGATTTTGGGTTATTCGACAGAGGGAAAATTCGATCTCGTAGCCGCCGAGGAGGGCCCGAAGGTGTTTTTCGACGCTTATTGTGAGGATTTGGAGATAGCTATCAATGAAAATATGGAGCAGTCGCCTGAGATTGAGGCTCAATGGCTTATGCTCGAGGAAAACGGCATGCTTCCGAGCCGTGGCGACCGCAATGTGGGGCCGCTTTGCAGCTCTACTTGGCATCAGACTCAGCTTTACAACGATCAGTGCCCCGCCGACCCGGAAGGCTACAACGGCCACGTGAAGGTGGGCTGCGTCGCCAACGCGATGGCGCAGATTATGAGATATTGGGAGTGGCCAAAGACAGGCGTCGGATCGCATAGCTACTACTGTTCTGGCTACGGATCCACATCTTACGGCACCCTCTCGGCCAACTTTGGAGAGGCCGACTACCGCTATGAGCTGATGCCTGACTTCCTTGATTACACTAGCCCTCAAGCTGAAATCGACGCTGTGGCGTTGCTCGAATATCATGCCGGTGTGAGTGTAGAGATGAGCTACGGTCCCAATGCGTCGGGAGCATATTCAGGCGATGTGGTGCCTGCTATGCAGCAGTATTTCCGCTATGCCGGCAACGCCAGCTTTGTCGACAGAGATTATTACACCGACCAACAATGGATTGATTTGTTGAAAAATGAGATCGACAATGGTCGTCCGATGTATTACTCGGCTTACAGCTATACCAAAGACGCCACCCGTGGAGGTCACGCCTTCGTGTGCGACGGCTACGATATGTTCGATTTCTTCCATTACAACTGGGGATGGCAGGGATTCGACAATGGATTCTACAGCATCAACGCCATGAATCTCACACACCACGCTTATAATTACAGTCATTATACATCGACAAATCTCGAGCCTAACGCTGATTATTACAACCAGCCGAAGCCTGTCAGAGATTTGGAGATTGAGCCTTGGGCTTACGGCATGGCATTTACCATAACTATGAAGGCGCCGTCGCAGACAATTGGCGGCACAACGCTGACAGCCATCGACTCCATCGTGGTGCTGATGAACGACGAGCCGCTGCACACTTTCGTCGCGCCGCAGCCGGGCGAAAATCTCGAGTTCCAAGACGGACTCGAATACGAAGATTACGGCAAAGTGAACTATTTCACTGTCTATCCTGTGACATCGGGTGGCCGAGGCAAGGTTGTCAATATGCCGGTGGCAATGTGGACATCTTACGGCGGCATGTGTACTCCGTTGACGTTCCATCTGTTCGACTCAGCTGGCGACGGATGGCTCTCTCCTGCAATATCAATCATCGATGAGCGTGGCGTGGTGCAGTACCGCATCGGCCTCGACGAAGGCTTCGAGAGTACCGTTACCGTCGATATCCCTGTCAACTGCAACCTCACTCTTTATTGGAACTATTGCAACATCGGCTATGAAGACGACGACGAGGAATGCTCGTTTGAAGTTTATAATTATAAAGGTGAGATGATTTTCGAGCAGAAAACAAAGCCTGCGGTCGGCGAGCTGTTCACATTCTACAGCGATTTCGACGTGGTCGTGGCACCTGATTTCATCACCGCTGAAGGGAATACCATCCGCTGGGGACTCGAAGACATCAACCAATGGTTTGGGTATTTTGTGCTAGAACGCTTCCTCGACCCTGATGATGAACCTGATGCATCGTGGACTTTCCCGGCTGATGTGACAGAGTTTGTTGACGAGGTCGAGCCAGGCACATATTACTACCGTGTCCGCGCTGAATATGGCGCCGGCGGTGGAGTACCAGTACCATCAGGCTATGCCCCGAATCTCGAGAATCCTGATTTGGATTATGTTATGGTTCAATTCACTTCTGTGAATGAGATTATGGATGAGAAATTCGTCTCTGTGAGAGTTTACGACATCTTCGGTCGGCTCATTTACGACGGCGACCTCTCGTCGTTCAATATGACTTCGTTGGAAAGCGGCGTCGTTATTCTGGAATATATCACATCAAAAGGCAATAAGTATAACGTCAAAATTAATATTTTGAAATAATTATTTTGTTTAAAAATTTATTGTACTTTTGCAAATCTTTGAATTTGAATTATAAATTTTAAATAAATTATTGAATATCATGGAATTACCATTTGCAGAAGCGTGGAAAATCAAGATGGTTGAACCTATCAAGAAATCCAC
>CAMYXP010000007.1 GCA_947303085.1 uncultured Bacteroidales bacterium | reverse complement strand
TCAGTTGGTAGAGCAACGCATTCGTAATGCGTAGGTCGTTGGTTCGAGTCCGACACGTGGCTCTTAATCGCTGGTTATCAGCGACTTATACCTCCCCCATTTGTTTATCAAGAATTTGATAGACTGAGTTATTTGATTTAAACTCAGGCACTATCACCTTCATTTGTTTCACAATGTCAAAGTCGTTGCAGGTAGGCAATATCTCAAGAAGCTTCGCGATCTCTTGATTTACTTCCTCCTCAGTATATTCGCGAACCTTCGCGCGCATAATCTTCGGATGCTCGGTCGGGATGGTGTTTTCCTTCGTCGCCAACAACTCCTCATACAGCTTCTCACCCGGACGCAAACCGGTGATTTCTATCTGAACGTCAGGCACATGCGACAGCTTGATCATCTTGCTCGCCAAGTCGTAAATCTTGACAGGCTTGCCCATATCGAATACGAAGATGTCGTCGTCATCGCCGATGGCTCCGGCTTCCAAAACCAAGCTACAGGCTTCAGGAATCGTCATAAAGAAACGGATTATGTTTCTGTCGGTGACGGTCAATGGTCCGCCATGAGATAACTGCTTCTTAAACAATGGGATAACAGAACCGTTTGAGCCTAAAACATTACCGAAACGAGTGGTCACAAACTTCGTCTTGCTGTTACGGCTCTGAGTGTAAATCTCGGCGATACGCTTGGTGGCTCCCATAACGTTGGTTGGGTTCACCGCCTTGTCGGTCGAAATCATCACAAACTTCTCAACGCCATATTTTATTGCCAAATCGGCGACAATCTTGGTTCCGAACACGTTGACAAACACCGCCTCGTATGGGAAACTCTCCATCAGAGGGACGTGTTTGTAAGCGGCTGCGTGGTAGATAATCTGCGGATGATACTTCTCAAACACCTCGGTCATCTTGTTGATATCTTTCACATTACCGACGACGAACTCTTTCGGCACCGCGATGTGCTTGTATGGTTCTTCGTTGTTCAACTCAAACTGCAAATCGTACATCGGCGACTCAGCTTGGTCGAACATAATCAAGCACTTAGGATTATGCTGCAACACCTGACGGCAAATCTCGCTACCAATTGAACCTGCTGCTCCTGTCACCATCACGACTTTGCCTTCCAGTTCATGTTTCACGTTTTCCTTACCCAAAACGATAGGGTCTCTTTCAAGCAAATCTTCAATCTTGATATCTGCGATCTGATTGAAATTCAGTTGGCTGCCATTGATCCAAGAATCTACGTGAGGCACTGCTTTCACTGTAACTCCCAATTCGAGGAGACGGTTGACAATCTCGTTACGTTTATTGATTTTCAAACTTGGCATAGCCAAGATAATCATATCGACTCCAAATTTCTTGATAAAGTCTTTATTCAGGGCTTCTTCCGGCTTACGAATACGCACTCCGTTAATGGCTTTACCGATTTTTGAATTTGAGTCGTCAACAAAAGAAACAATATTGTATTGTGTGGAAGTGTCCTGATACAGAGCGTTTTGCGTGATAGGACCCGCATCACCGGCACCATAAATAATCACATTGATTTTGTTTGGCTGAGGGCGCAGATATTCGTTGTAAATACGACGAATGATGAGTCGGGCGACGACCATCAAAACCAATGAAACAACGCATATAAGCGCTACGGTGATGTATTTCGGGAAATACGGACTGAGGAAACTCAGATTCTCTTCGTTGTTTATCAATAACTTAGTAATACAAATAGTGATAAAAACCCATATTGTTGTTTTGGTAATCTTCTCAATATCTTTAAAACCTGTGTATCTGACAAGTCCTTTATATGAACCGGTGATTAAAAATCCGATTATGAAAAGCAATAGTATTGAAATTGATTTTCTAAAAAAATCAATAAAAGTGAGTCTGCTGAAATCAGGATAATACCTCAACAATGGAATGATAATCAATGTCCAAATTACCAAAAGAATGTCGAAAGCCAACACATAACCTCTTGATAATGAACCTGAATTTCTTCTTCCAAAGAATAATTTTGCGATATTTGTCAAAAACTTCTTCATAATATATGATTTTAGTTCAGAAAACTATTTTTGCCATTCTTTTATAAGTTGTTCGTCTTGCATCTTGCAGATTAGCAGACAGTTGTTGTCGTCGACAACTATATAATTATCAAGGCCTTGCACTATCACTTTCTTTCTTCCGTAAGAACGTACGATGCAGTCTTTGCTGTCAACCATCTGGATGTTTTCTCCGATGATGGCGTTCTTTTTCTCATCGTAAGGAATGTGTGTGTAAAGGCTGCCCCATGTGCCGATGTCGCTCCAACCGAAGCTTGCAGGATACACGAACACGTCTTTCGATTTCTCCATCACGGCATAGTCGATGCTGATGTTCGGGCATGTCGGGAAAAGCTCGTCGACGACTGCTTGCTCGTCTTTTTGATAGAAATGAGGCTCAATTTTATCGAAAACTTCAGCCAAATCAGGCACAAGTTGTGCGATAGTGTTCACCACCATCTTCACGTTCCAGATGAAAATGCCCGCGTTCCAGTAATATCCGCCGTCGGCCAAGTATTTCTTAGCTGTCTCGAGGTTCGGTTTCTCCTTGAAGGCTTCCACTTTCTGGATTTTCTCCTTCGAGTTGGCATCCACCGATTTGATGTATCCGTAACCTGTCTCTGGTCTCGTCGGCATCATTCCGAGCGTCACTATGACATCGTTATTCTTAGTATATTCAAGCGATTCCTTAATCACCTCTTGGAAATGTGGCACATCGAGCACGAGATGGTCGGCAGGTGAGAACACGAGGTTCGCATCAGGATATTTGGCGTAAATCTTGCGGCTAACATACTCGATGCAAGGTGCTGTGTTGCGCATGATGGGCTCCATAAGTATTTGTGTCTCAGGGACTTCCGGCAACTGCTCCATCACGATGTCCTTATATTTCTTCGATGTCACAATCCACACATGGTCAGGAGCGATGATGCCTGCAAAACGTTCAACTGTGAGCTGAATCATGGTCTTGCCAATGCCCATCACGTCGATGAACTGTTTAGGTTTTTCAGGTATCGACATAGGCCAAAATCTTGAGCCAACGCCGCCAGCCATTATAATAAGGTGATTATTGTTCATGTTAATATTATTTGTCAATTCTAAAACATGTTTTGCCTTCGCGATAAGCCTTTTCCCATTCCCAGGCGCTGCGTGTCATGTCGTCGAGTGTGCGCTCGGCTTTCCAGCCCAACTCCTTATTAGTATATGTAGGGTCAGCCCAGATTTTCACTATGTCGCCGGCTCTTCTGCCCACGATTTCGTATTTCAGCTTGATATTATTGCTTCTCTCGAACGATTTTATGATGTCCAAAACCGAATATCCTGTGCCTGTTCCCACGTTGAACACCTCAAATGGGGTCTTCATCTTGCCTTGAATCATTCTCTCCACAGCTTTCACATGGGCTTTCGCCAAATCCATGATGTGGATGTAGTCGCGGATAGGCGTTCCGTCGGGTGTGTCATAGTCGTCACCGAACACTCTCAGGAACGGACGGATTCCGTAAGCTGTCTGTGTGACATAAGGCATCAAGTTGGCCGGTACTCCAAATGGCAGCTCGCCCAACTTTGCGCTCTCGTGTGCCCCTACAGGGTTGAAATAACGTAACGCAATGGCGTTCAAGCCTTTATAAGCCACAATACAGTCTTGCATAATCTCTTCAGCAATCTGTTTGGTGTTGCCGTAAGGGCATTCAGCCTTTTTGATAGGCGCTTTCTCCGAAATCGGCAGGTTTTCCGGGTCTGGCTCGCCGTAAACGGTACACGACGACGAGAAAACAAGATTCTCAACGCCATATTTATTCATCGATTCAAGAATATTCATCAACGAATCGAGGTTGTTTCTGTAATACTTCAACGGCTGCTCCACCGATTCGCCCACAGCTTTGTGCGCTGCGAAATGTATAACACCTTTAATATCTTGATGGCGGCTGAAGAAATTGTCGACTTTTTCTCTGTCGGCAAGGTCAAACTGCTCGAATTCCGGCTTCTTGCCAGTAATTGAAGCAATAGCGTCGAGTGCCTCGATTCTCGAGTTAAATAAGGCATCCACGATGATTACATCGTAGCCCTGCTGCTGTAATTCTACGGTCGTATGTGAACCGATAAATCCCGTTCCTCCTGTAACTAATATCTTCATATTCAAATAATTTTCATTTTTTGTCATTCCGACCGACCGTAGGGAACTCCACTACGCTTCGCTTCGGTCGAAATGACGGGGCGCTAGCGCCATCCGAAAGGATGTTCCGCTAACGCCAACTTCGCCAACGGATGGTAATCTCCAACCAGTCCTATTGGCTTTGCGTTTCTAATTTCGTAAACTATATTGATGCAGTTTCTGGCTTCAGAAATTCTGAATCCTTCGCCTGCCAAAATCTTTTCGTAGCTCTTGGTGTGCAGCTCGGTGAATCCTGCGCTGAACTCAAACTCCGAACCGTCGATCATGATGGTTCTGTATGTCTTTTTCTCACCTTGAACGGCGTTCGCCGGCAATGTATCGGCGTTGATACTCAAGAAGTAACGCACTCTTGCCTTAGGCATCTCCAGATAACCGGCAACCCTGTCGTGGGTCGAGACATGCACCACGTTTTTCGTTACCGGACCGAAAATCCACGAAAGCATGTCGTAAAAATGAATTCCGATGTTGGTGGCGATGCCGCCGCTCTTGTTTTCGTTGCCTTTCCACGAGGTGTAGTACCAGTTGCCTCTCGCGGTGATATATGTCAGGTCGACGTCGTAAACCTTGTCTTTCGGACCTTCGTCGATCTTCTTTTTCAATGCAACTATCGAGTCGTGGAGACGAAGCTGAAGTATGGTATAAGCTTTGTGTCCAGTGCTTTGTTCCACTTTTTCGAGCGCGTCGATGTTCCAAGGGTTCAGCACCACCGGCTTCTCACAGATGACGTCGGCACCTAATCTCAATCCGTATCTGGTGTGTGCGTCGTGCAAATAATTCGGTGTGCAAACAGTTACGAAATCGATATTCGTGCCACGCTCGATCAAACGGGTATTATGCCTATCAAACAGCTCCTGCTCGGTAAAAAACGCCGCATTCGGGAAATAGCTGTCCATGATGCCCACCGAATCGCTTTTGTCGTAGGCCGAAACCATGTTGTTTCCCGTGTCTTTTATCGCCTTCAGATGCCTCGGCGCAATATAACCTCCAACTCCGATAATCGCAAAATTCTTCATATAAAAAACAAAAATATATTCCTATTTATCTGTCATTCCGAGCGCCGCAGGCGCGAGGAACCCCCTTGTCATTTTGTATTGTCTCCCACATTGACATTTCAAATCTTTATTCAGTTTTTTTCCGCACTCGCAAACCCATCCTATCTGTTTCGCTGGCACTCCGGCCATCAGCGCGTAATCCTTCACGTCTTTGGTGACGACGGCGCCAGCCGCTATCAGCGCGCTCTTCCCTATGGTGTGACCGCAAACCACGGTGCAGTTGGCACCAAGCGACGCACCTTCTTTTATTAATGTCTTCGCATAAACGCCGTGCACCGGGAAGTGCGCGCGTGGTGTCACGACGTTTGTAAATACACAGCTCGGACCGCAAAACACGTTGTCTTCAATCTCCACACCCTCATACACCGACACGTTGTTCTGAATCCTGACGCCGTTCCCTATCTTTACATTGTTTCCTATGTTGACATTCTGTCCCAGCGAGCAGTCTTTTCCTATCACCGCACCTTTCTGGATGTGACAGAAATGCCAGATTTTGGTGCCGTCGCCCACGACGGCACCTTCATCTATATAACTCGATTCGTGTTTAAAAAACATTAAAGATTATCTTTTTCAATGTCTTTGAAATAGTTTACTGTTCCGACTTTCATCTCCTCGGTCGCTGCGTCGTCGCACACTATGATGCCTTTCGGGTGCATCTGCAGTGCACTCACGGTGCATAGATGGCAAACACTGCCTTCGATGGCCTGCGCCAAAGCGCGTGCCTTGTTGTGACCGTTGGCGAGAATCATCACCTCCTGCGAATCCATCACTGTGCCGACACCGACTGTCAAAGCTGTCTTAGGCACCTTATTAATATCGTTCTCGAAGAAACGTGAGTTGGCGATGATGGTATCTGTTGTCAATGATTTTACTCTTGTGCGTGATGTCAACGATGAGCCTGGCTCGTTGAAGGCGATATGTCCGTCAGGACCGATGCCGCCCATAAACAGATGGATGCCGCCGTAACTCTTAATCTTGGCTTCGTAACGTGCGCACTCTGCCTCGAGATCTTCAGCATTGCCGTTGAGGATGTTCACGTTTTCTTTCTTGATATCGATGTGGCTGAAGAAGTTGTTCCACATGAATGAATGATAGCTCTCCGGATGGTTCTCTGGAATCTTCACATATTCGTCCATGTTGAATGTCACCACGTTTTTGAATGAAACCTTGCCTTCTTCGTAAGCCTTGATGAGGCATTTGTAAGTTCCTATCGGAGTTGAGCCTGTAGGCAGTCCGAGGATGAATGGCTTTGTCTCAGTTGGCTTGAACTCGTTGATTCTGCGGACAATATGATTTGCCGCCCACTGTGACATCTTTTCATAGGTTGGTTCAATAATTACTCTCATTTTTCTATGTTTTTTATGGTTTTCATTTTACTAATTCTCTTGCGTCGGCGATATATTTCAATCCGACCTCTGTTTCTTTTCTGATTTGTTTGACGAAGCTGTTGTCTTCGAGTTTTCCGTTCACCGCGTCGCGTTCTTCCGTGTTGCGGAATGTCGAGTTGCGGATAACGTTTTCGTAGTCTTTCTTCCTTGACTCATAAACCTGGTCGCACACGTAATGAAGCACTTTTTCGCCTCTGTTGAGCGCGTCGGCAAAGATTTCTTTTGTCAAAGAAGGACATTTGTTATAGATGAATCTCAATGCTTGATAGCAATGTAACAGCTTGTCTTTCTGATACTTAGCCCACAAAGCATTGTAACGTGAATGAATGTCGTCCCAGCTGTTGAGCGTGCCGTTGCAGATGTCTTCGATGAGTCTTTCCAAATCGTCTTCTGTCACAAGCTGACCGCCCATGTTAATCCATTCACGTTGACGCACGTTGGTGAGATGCTTGCACATGCTGTCGAATGTCTCGTCAGGGTTGTTTTCGAGATATCTGATGATGTTGCTTACAGCATAATAGATAATCATGTCTTCGTAGGCGTGATATGCTTCGTAAGGCTTGAGAATCACCACTTTACGATGTGATTTTTCCATCTCTTCGCCAAGAACCTCAAGACCTTTTACAACATCTTTATCGCCATTCAAAAGCTTATGTCCTAGGTCGCGCAAGGTATAATACTCTTGCTCCGGATTTTGGCATTTCGAACGCAGATAGGCTTTGGCCGTCCACACTTCGAGAAGCTTGCGTCCTGCAATGACTTCCTCCATGGTGTCTGGCGCAAATGTCTCAAACTCGATGTTTTGGATGCGGCGTTTACGTTTGTCGCGCTTCTGATATTTCGAGGTGTTGCGTGCAATGGCGTACATGTTATACATCCACCAATATGCCGGCATAACCTCAAGCTGGTCTTTCGACACGTTGTTGTTCACCAAAGCAAACGGCAGCCTGATGTTCATCTCGTTCGGATAATCTGCCTTTGAAAGCAATGTGAACGATGCGAACTTCGACGAGTGTTTCACGCTTGAGCAAAGTCCTGGCCAGAAACCGCGTTTTGCCACGATTTCACCGTCTGTAGCACGGCTGTTGTGGTTCGAACCTAATGTCGCTCCTGCAGCCATGTTGCTCTGTCCCATCACGCAGGCGGCGATGAGGAATGAGTTGTTGTGGTGTTGCTCGTGTGCCGGGAAAATGAGGTTGTTCAACACCTCGCAGCATGAAATTGTGGAGTTGTCACCCAAAATTGAGTAAATGACACGGGCTCCGTATTTCAGATTGCAGTTGTCGCCGATGACGAAACGTGTCGCCACCACTGAGTAGAAGATATGACAGCCGTAGCCCACGATGCCATTCACCAAAATCACACCTTCACCAATCTGTGTAGGCTCTTCTTCCGATGAGTTGATGGTGATGTTTTTCAGCTTGTTAGCACCCTTGATATAGCAGCACGGACCAATCTTCGCGTCTTTCACGATCCATGAGTTCTTGATGACGCAGCCTTCGCCAATGGTGCCGTAATAACCTCTGCTGCTGTCGAACGACTTCTGAGTAATCTCGAACAGTCTGTCCTGAAGTTTTGTAATATCAGTGTATTTTGCCCAAAGATAGGCGTCGGCGGTGATCATGCCGTCGAATGGCAACACCCTGCGTCCACCGGCTTCGTTCATCAGCTCGAGCCATACACGCACGTCTTCCGGCTCGCCGTCTTTCAAGATACCGTTTCCGAACTTCGAGTGGTCAGTACACGAAACCTCGTGGACGTTAAAAAGAATACATTTGTCGCCGATGATGTAGTTGGCGATGTAATGCACGTCGTGGATTGCCACGAAATCGCCTATATCGCAAGAGATGATGGTACTATCGGTGATTCCGCACGCCATCTTTAAGTCGTGGTATTGCAATACCACGTTTTTGATGGCTCCGATACGCACCATTCCGTAGAAACGATTGTTTTTCACCAGGTTGGTGTCAAACTCATCGGTCACCAGAATATCATCCCAGCTTGTGGCGGTATTGCTGTTCTTTACCAGACGCTCGATCTCGTCGGAACGCAGGTTTCTCCAGCCGCCACTAGGTTTTTTTGTTTGAATATTTCTAAAATGGTATTCATCGAAACCTTCTTTGATGTACTTTTTATCAATGAAGTTCTCGTAAATACTCTCGTATGGTATGATTGTTACTTTTTCCATTTTTTAATTTTTTTTCGGGTTCAATTTATTGCTTCTCAATTACATAAATAACCCGTCTAATCACGGCCAAGGTGTGACTACACGCGCATATCTGCATTTCGCTCTGACAATATGTGAAAGTTTACTTGTCAGCATACATCAATTTTATACATTTTTTCAGTGAATCTCTCCAGTATGGTATAGAAATATTCAAATCTTTTTTAATCTTCGTTTTATCTAAAACCGAATAGCTCGGGCGTTTCACCTTACTTGGAAATTCGTCGCTATGGCATGGCTGTATGTCGCACACGTTGCCGCTCAACTCGCAAATCTCCTTTGCGAAGTCGTACCAGCTGGTAACTCCTTCATTACTAAAGTTGTAGATGCCATTGGCTGTTGGCCATTGGCTGTTGGCATTTTTTAATTTTTCGATAAAAATAGCTATCACATTAGCAAGGTCGAGAGCATATGTCGGCGTGCCTACTTGGTCGAAAACAACCTTCAGACTGTCTCTTTCCGCTGTCAGTTTGCGCATTGTCTTTACAAAGTTGTTACCGAACTCGCTGTAAAGCCATGCTGTGCGGATGATTATGTGCTTGCATTCGACTTTTTTAATGGCTTGTTCGCCGTGAAGCTTTGTTATTCCGTAAACTCCAGTCGGGTTGACTTTCTCGTCTTCCTTGCGTGGAGTGTTGCCCTCGTTGCCGCCGAAAACGTAATCCGTAGAGATGTGGATGAGCGTAGCGTCGTTCTCTTTGCAAGTCTTTGCCAGATATTCGACAGCTTTAGCATTGATAAGCTCTGCCATCTCTTCCTCGTCTTCCGCTTTTTCCACGTTGGTATATCCGGCGCAGTTAACGATGATGTTGATGTCGTTGTCAGTCACACACTTTCTCACGGCCTCAAGTTTCGTGATGTCGAGTTCCGCCACATCGGTGAAGATGTAGTGGTCGGAGCTTCCTTTGGAAACTATCCTCATCTCGTTGCCGAGCTGACCGTTGGCGCCTGTGACTAATATATTCATCTTTTTACTTTTCAAAAACAAATGGCGACTCAAAATCTTTAAACAATGGATGATGTTTGTCTTTCTCCGACAGAATAACGTCTTTTTCAGGTATCATCCAATTGATATTCAAGTCTTTATCATTCCAAAGCAATGCTCCTTCACTTTGCGGCGCATAATAGTTGTCGCATTTGTACTGAAACACTGCCATCTCACTCAAAACCGAGAATCCGTGTGCAAAACCGCGCGGAATGAAAAACATCCTGTGGTCGTCTTCCGAAAGCACCGTCGCGGTGTGTTTTCCGTATGTCGGCGAGCCTTTGCGGATGTCGACAGCCACGTCCAACACCTTTCCTTTCACGCAGCGCACCAGTTTCGCCTGCGCATACGGCGGCTTCTGAAAATGCAGTCCCCTCAACACTCCGTAGCACGATTTCGACTCGTTATCCTGCACAAAAAACGTCTTGCAAACCTTCTCCTCAAACTCTTTTTGCAAAAACGACTCAAAAAAATACCCCCTGTCATCCTTGAAAACTTTTGGCTCAATTATGACAACTCCCTCAATATTAGTTCTTATTATCTCCATCTAAAATGTACAATTAACCTGCAAAATTACATAATTAAAAAATAAAATCAAAGAAAAATGTGTATTTTTGCAAAAATTTTAAAGAAATGATTCTTTGTCTTGAAACAGCTACACCGTCGTGTTCGGTGGCTTTGGTGCATAACGGCGAGGTTTTGGCTTACGAGGAAGACCCGAAAGGCCAGAATCACTCGGAAAAAATCACTCTTTTCATCGATTCTGTGATGAAAAAAGCTGGTATTTCTTACAATCAGCTGGATGCTGTGGCTGTCAGCATGGGACCGGGTTCCTACACAGGTCTCCGCATCGGCGTGAGCACCGCCAAAGGTATCTGTTACGCTGTTTACAAACCTTTAATTGCTGTAGAAACTCTCGAAGCTATGGCTTACGGAGGCAAACAGTTCCTTCAAAATGAAACAGCTCTCATTCCGATGATCGATGCCCGCCGCATGGAGGTCTATTGCGCCATCTTCGACGAAAACATCAATAAAATAAGGGATACAGAAGCGGTCATCATCGACGAGAATTCATTCGCTGACCTTAAAAAAGACCATAATCTTTATCTCTTCGGCGACGGTGCCGACAAATGCGCAGAACTTTTTGCCAACGACGATAAAATCACGGTAATCAAAGATTTTTACTGCTCGGCAAAGTACATGAGCGTCATCGCTCAGCAGAAGCTCGACAACAAAGACTTCGTCGATGTCGCATATTTTGAGCCGTTCTATCTCAAAGATTTTGTCCCGGGAACGCCAACGGTTAAAGGACTTAAATAGTTTGAAGTCTTCAAACTCCAAACTTAATGTATGGTTATTCTCATTCCATTCGAATACGCTCCAAATTCCGGTGCGTACTGGCACTGAATATGCGCATATCCTGCGCTGAAGCTGCCATCTTTTGTGACGTACATATCGTATGAAACCGTGTGCTTTCCTTTTGGAAGCCACTCAAAGAAATATTCCATCGAAACATCAGTAGTGCTTTGATAATACCAAAGTCCGTCATCCCAATGATATCTCGAAAGCTGCTCCGTAGGCTCGAAGCAGGCTCCACGCAAATCCTTCAGATACACAAACTCCATGTCCTGACTGTTCTCAAACGTAATCTCCACCTTGACTTTATCGCCCACTTTGACGTTCTCAGGAATGATAAGCTCTCGTTTGATCTTCATGGCGTCGTTATGCTTTTCCACCTTGTCGATTGGTACGAAATACTGGCGGAAAATGCCGCCCCAAACCACGTGGTTGGTGTTGTTGTGAACATACACATGAATAGTGCCGTCATCGTCAGTGGTCATAGAGGAATCGACAAGATTCTCATTCCAGACGGTGCCGCGGTTCATAAGAGCGAATACCGCTTCCACCGTGGCACGGTCGTTTTCCCACATATTTGTACGTTTCTGTGTCAGAATCCACAGGCGCATATTGTCGATTTCCTCAGTATTCGGGTCGATTTCATGGAACGCTTCAAGTATCCTTGACTGTGTTTCAACACTGTTGTTACGCCAATACATTCCATATTCATCTTTAATTGCTCGTTCACGTAACGATTTGATAATCAACGTGGCTTTGTCATTATACCCGTTTCGGTTAAGAGTCAACGCTATATATGCCTGCTCTTCTTGGCCATAACGTTTCCAATCGTTGTGTAACTTTTTGATATAGAATGTTTTAGCTTTGCTAAACTCTTCTGAGATGTCATATCTGAAGTAACTCATTGCATACAAATCCTTCATCGTCATAAAGTCGCATATAGCATTGTCTTTTTTCTTCTGGGTGTCGAGTTTGTTGTATCTCTCAACCACTTTATTTTCAAGGAAATGAAATGCTTTTTCTGTCATCTCCGAATTGTCGCCAAGGCGCCCGAGGCCACTCAAAAAATATTGGGTGATATATTCGCTTTCAGGCATGCCATCCATCCACGACCAGCCTCCGTTGACGGTCTGTTTGTTTTCAAGTATTGCCATTGCTGATGCGATGTTTTTGTCAACCGCTTCAGTATCAAATAATTTCAATACATTAGCGCGTTGCTGAGCCTCATTATTTGCGTCCAAAACCCATGGTGTTTCCTTTAAAAGGATGGCCTTTACATCTTCATATTTTTGAAGCTCCGACAAGGTGTCATTGGCATTTTTCTCAAGTAATTCCTTGATATTCGGATTGTTGATGATGATTTCTTGCGCCATCATGTTGACAAAATATCTGTTGAATGCTGTCAAGACAAACTTTTCGTCACCCTCAGCAATATATGGCAATGACTGAACCGCGTATAATATCTGGTTGGCTTTGATCTCCAACTTATTATTATAGTATCTTTCACCATTTTGCGATTTGGACAATATATGACTTATAGTCTTGCCAGCTTGCACCAAGAGAGAATATGTCTGTGTCATGAAAATGTCGGTATTCAAAACCGGAAGCAGATGCTGCTCTGCGTCGCTGAAACCATCAGTTATTGCTGAGAATCTGAACGTCAGCGGGTTGAGATCTTTTTGCATTGCCACCTTCCAGCGCACACTCTGACTGCGACCTGCTGGTATTTCACTAATATTGATATTCTGGTCTGATAAAATCAATTCTATTGGATTATTGTTTTCGTCGAAAATCTCGAGTTTTGCTGTTGGCGAAAGTGCCTCGTCCGACAGATTGATGACGTTGGCGGCAATCCACAGTGTGTCTTCATCATACACAAACCTTGGCATGTCGGCCATAATCATCAATGGCTGCTGAGTGACAATGGATTTTTCGAGTTTCCCGCTACTTAAAGTTTTACTGTAAGCAAGCATCTTTAAACGCCAGCGTGTCAATGCGTCAGGCATGGTGAAAGTGAAGGTGCAATTGCCGTTTTCGTCGGTTTTCAAGTCAGGATAGAAGAAGGCCGTCTCGTTGAAGTCTTTTCGAATCTTCGCCGGAGAATCGTCGAGTTTTTCAATATCATCATATTCTGTCGAAAATTCATTGTCAGAATCACTTTTCCTAAACACTTCTTCATATTCAACCTCCTCCTCTTTTATAGAATAAAAAATGTCGTCTTCGGATGATTTATATAATCTGTTACCGTAAATGTCCTTAATAAGATTAAAATCAGAAAACTTCAGATTTTCCTTTAATTTAAGATTAGCGATACGATGGTGTTGAGTCCTTGATTTGGTTTGGAAACTCCTGTCAGTCGTGATGAATGTGGCTGACTTTATTTTCGGTTTCGCATTAAAATTCCAGTGTAAGATTAAGAAATTATCGAGAGCGGCATCGTACATTGCCGCCATCAGTGGCACTTCCACGGGTTTGCCTTTGTAATCCTTTACGGTTACACTTATTGTTTCTTCAGCTCCCGGTAGAGTTTTTTCGCGCTCGGTGTGCAAAACTATGTCCAAATCCATGTTGTTGTAAGGAATATCAACATAATCGATGGAACGCATCTCGGTGTTGTATTTTACTATTGCAACCTGAAAATCTATTCGTCCGCGATCTTCCTCCTTGACCCTATAGGATAGCTTATAAACGCTGTTATTCAACGTGATACGCTGTGTTTTGAGTATGGTTTTCGCACGTTTCACAATAATCAATGCCGAGACGTTTTTCTCCGACGAACCCACGTAATAGTTTATAATCTCTCCCGGCTGTGCCGAATCTTTGTCGATATGCGTCCAATACATCGATTTATACGGCATCTTCTTTGATTTCATGTCGAAAACATAGTAATAATCTGAGCATTTCGACATTGTGTCATCGACGGCTTGTAACTCAACAATGTATTTCCCCGGCAAAAGTTTCAGATTATCTATAAACAGTTTCGCATTACCATCAACATCGATAACATCTTGATAAACAAGGTCTTTGTTTGTGATTTCCTTGGCATAATAATCAAAATTCGGGAAAAACGCCTTGAGCAGTTGATCGCTCAACAGTTGTCTGTCGAAATTGCCTAAACACCTCGTATATCTCTCAATATTATTGATTTTGAACACTTTACAATCAATCTTAGTGCTAACCGGCTTGTCATTGATATTTGCCGCCTTGACGGTTAAAGCTTTAAAGTCTTGAATATCAATGGTTTGACTCTTTGATTCGATAGAAATGTTGTATTTATTATAGGTGGCGACAATCTCAAATTTTCCCTTCTGTGTCTCGCCTTGCTTACTTGTAGCCTCAACAACAATCTCGTAGGTATATCGCGGAATGTTTACAGCTTCAATATCCTCCGATGGTAATAATTGAAAATCAATGTTAAAACTGCCATCATTTAAAGTAATACTTTCACCTGCAGAAACTGTCTCATCTTCAACATGATAAGGTGGTTTCCAATACCATAATCTATATGGGAATGATGTTTTTCGTGTTACGGTATAAGTGTATTTCGCTCCATCAAGACCAAAGCCTGAAAGCGCCGCCACTTGTCCGGAAACTGTGATGCTGTCACCTATATTATATGCTTTTTCAGGCGATTCAAAAGTGATTTCAAATGTCGGACGCTTGTATTCTTCAACTTTGATTAATTCGGAACCATTTTGCTCACCAATTTTAAAATATCCGTTGAGTCTGTCGGTAGGAATGATGAAACTGCCGTGTGCGGCACCAAATTCATTGGTTGTAACATTAAGAGAATCAATTGCTTGATGGTTTGCATCATAGAATTTGACAGTTGTCTGATAATTAGGCAAAACTTCCTTGTTTTTTGAGTTTCCACGATAAACGACACAGTTGAAATGCACTGTTTGACCCGGTCGGTAAATGGCTCGGTCGGTGAAAAATTCACTTTTTATAGTTAAATTATCGGTTGTGTTACGACCATAATGCCAAAATAAATCCGTCGACAAAAGAGTGTCGTTTCGATAGTATAAATCAACATAATACGAGTTTTTATGTGTCTTTGGACCGACAAAACACCCACTGAAATCGCTGACAACATCGGCGATGTCTTTGCGACCCCAAGTTTTATTGCTGTAGGAATATGACTGCTCGCTAAAATGTGCCTTGACATTGCTCATCGGCTCGCCCGTTTCGCGGTTAACAACATAAAAACTCAGATTATCATCGGTTTCAAGATTGAAAAACGCAAGATTGCTGACTTCAAAAGGTAGGATGATTAAATCGTTATAATTTTTAAAACTATCATTGTTTGAAAAAACAAGATAATAAATGCCGCATTGCAAGGCTGGCAAAGCGATGAGCGATGAATGTTTGCGATAGTCAGTCTCCGCTGGTATTTCAAGAGTGCTTTCAATGATAGGTCTCTTCAATAATACCTTTGCCAAAAGATCTTCATCCTGATATTTGTGTTTGAGGTTTAAAAACTCATCTGTCGTCACCTTATAAATCCTGTATGAAGGATTTGTTGTATTGCGATAAGTCAGACCCGCGGGGATGGTTTGATTAGGCACATAAACATTATTTATTTGAACATCAACAGATTTGACCGAGATGCTGTTGATAAAATCAACACATTGCTGATAAAGTGGATGACTCTCGTCAATCATCTCCATAATCTCATCACAAAGCTCCTTGGCCTTGACATATTCCTTAAGATAAGAGAGATATTGAATCTGGATGGCTTTTATCTTTGCAACTAATTCATTATCAGTACATTCTTCGGCAAGTTTCGCATAATCGTCATAATTTTTGTCGGTGATGTAACCCAGTTGGCTTATCCTATTATTATAATAAGCCTTGATATAGTTGTTTTCGAGGTCGAACGCCAACAGTTTTTCGTAATATTCCTTTGCTTGATAATGAGTGTAATGATTTATGATACAATGCATTACGTAGTCGTAAAGTGTAGGCTCGAGGTCAATGTCAAACGGAGTGTCGTTGACTTTATTTTCAAAAATCTCGGCATAATTCTCCATTGAAACGGTCTTAATGAAATCGTTGTCCTGGTATTTGAGAATATCGTCGAAATAGAAGTCGTACTTGGCGATTTCGACGTTCAGGATGACTTGCGAAGCCTCTGAAAGTTTCGGCAGATACGACTTACATAATGCAGTGTCGATGACATCACATCTTTTTATCACAACTTTCAGAAGCTGGATGTCGTTTTTGTCCTTAAGTGCTTGTTTTTCGATGTTGTCGAGAACTTTTCCGGCTGATTCGGGAAGTAGATTTTCAATATTATCATTGTATTCCTGCCAAAGGTTTTGATAATCTTGAGCGTTGATACCCAATGATATAGCAAGTGCTATTATGAAAATGAATAATCTTTTCATTTTATTTTTCTTTGGCTTTTTCCGCCATGGCTTTGTTGTAGCATTCGCGGCAGAGCGGCTCGTAGCTTTCGGTTTCGCCCAGCACCACGAGTTTGTCGCCTGCGATGGTACGATGCGAATATTGAGCCAGACTTCCGCAGCGCATGCAGATGGCGTGCACCTTGGTGACGTCTTCAGCTATCGCCATGAGCTGAGGCATAGGACCGAACGGCTTGCCCATAAAGTCCATGTCGAGACCGGCAACTACCACTCTAATTCCTTGATTCGCAAGCTGTTGGCAAACGTCGATAAGTTCGTTTCCGAAAAACTGCGCCTCGTCGATGCCTATCACGTCACACTCGTTGGAGTAGAAAAGAATCTGCTGAGCGTTCTCGACGGGAATGGAGTGCAGGGCGTTGGCATTATGCGAAACCACGTCTTCTTCGGAGTATCTCGTGTCGATTCCCGGCTTGAAGATCTCGACTCTTAATTTGGCGATTCTGGCACGGTTCAGACGGCGTATCAATTCCTCGGTTTTGCCCGAAAACATTGAGCCGCACACCACTTCAATCCATCCTTGTGATTTATTATGAGAATCTTTTTCGAGAAACATATTCGACGCGTTTAAATTTTTTATAATTTTGTAGCTACAAAAATAAGGAATTTTATCATGGAAACACAAAAAAATGATGAAAAAAATATTGTGCTCGAGATGAAACGCCTTCTCGGCCGCATGATGGTGCAAGTTGATTATATGTATCGTAACGACCGTGAGATGAGTCGTCTCGACCTCGACATCATGATGGAACGCACTCGCGAATTTTACGAGTTACTCTGTGATTATCAATCAGATAAGATAACGGATGAAGTGGTTGGAAATGAGCATGTAAACACCGAAATCAATGAGGGCGGTGAACTGGTCAACCACGATGTTGATTTCGAAGTCATAGACGAGGGTAAGGGGGATAGTGAGGATAAGATGGATAGAGAGGAGGAACAGCCTGTAGGGGCAATACATGTATTGCCCGTTGATGAAAACGATGTTGATGAAGATGACGAAGAGGATTGGGAGGACGAGGACGATGAGGTGTTCCATGTTGAGCCGACGGTGGAAGAACCTGTTGAGGAACAACCTGTTGTGACGGAGCCTGAGGATAACAGTCTGGCGGCTCGTTTGCAGCGCACACCGGTTACAGACATCAGGCTGGCACTGGGTATCAATGATAAGGTGATGATTATCAACGATTTGTTTAAGGGTTCGGTGGAGCGTTACAACAAATCCATAGATGCTTTGAACGATTTTCCGACGCTCTCGGGCGCGAAGGTCTACATGAGCGAGCTTCAGATCGAGCTTCAGTGGGATGTAGAGTCGCAAGCCTACAAGATGCTTAATGATATAGTTGAGCGTCGTTTTATTTAGTCCGCCTACGGCGAGAAATCTTAAAGAATATTTTGATTTCTTGCACAGTGCAATAAAAAAGAAAAATATGAAATTGTTTTTAGTTCCGACACCGATTGGCAACCTTGAAGACATCACTTTGAGGGCTTTGCGCGTGCTGCGCGAGGAAGTCGACGTGATTCTTGCCGAGGATACACGAACCAGTGGTAACTTGTTGAAACACTACGAGATAAGCAAGCCGATGCAGGCGTTTCACCTGAACAACGAGCATGTGGTGGTGGAGCGTATCGCCGAGCGTATTGCCAACGGCGAACGCATGGCTCTGGTCACCGACGCCGGCACTCCGGCCATCTCTGACCCGGGCTTCATGCTTGTGCGCGAGTGCATCAAACGTGGTGTCGAGGTGGAGTGTCTGCCGGGCGCCACGGCCTTCGTGCCGGCTCTCGTCAACTCGGGACTGCCTGCCGACCATTTCATTTTCGAAGGTTTCCTTCCGCATAAGAAAGGTCGTCAGACCAAGATAAAACAAATAGTTGACAACGAATATACTACGATATTGTACGAGTCGCCGTTCCGACTCGTGAAAACGCTGGAACAGCTCGCCGAGGTGGCCGGATTGGAGCGTCATGTCTCGGTCGCGCGCGAACTGACGAAAATACATGAGGAAAACGTAAGAGGCACCCTGGAAGAGGTGATAAAGTATTTTAAGGAGAAAGAGGTAAAAGGGGAGATTGTGATTGTTCTTGAAGGGAAAGACAGTCTTAAGACTAACGACTAGAGACTAAATACTAAAATTCGACTTTTAGATACTATTTTGTGACGAAATTCCTCTATTTGTGACGAAATTCGGAAAAATTCGACCAAAAGATATATTTAGTGTAAAGTTGAGAGTGTGGAGTTTAGAGCAGTTTTAAGTTTAAAGTTGATAGTTTTTTAGTGAATGAATATGAAAAAAACGATTTTTTTAGCTATTGTTTTATTGGCAGCCATCGGGATGATGGCTCAGGAAAACGGCAAAACATTAAACGAAAAAGGTGAAATAATCAAGAAAGGCTGGAACTTCGGCCCACTGCCGGTGGTGGGGTTCAACAGCGATATGGGATTCCAGTATGGAGCCTGCATAGACATTTTCAACTACGGCGACGGCTCGAATTATCCTGGCTACGACTTCAAAATAAATTTCGAGGTGTCGACCTACACCAAAGGCTCGAGTATCTTCCGCTCGTATTCCTATTGGAACAACATCATCCCTAAAGGCAAGCTTTTCGCTGATTTCGGATATTTCATCGACAAGAAATTCGACTTTTATGGATTCAACGGCTATGCCGCACCATATTATAAAGATCTCGCCGCGAATATCGAAACCATGCCGATTACGATGGCAGAGTATCCTTTTTATATCACTGAGCCTGGCATGAAAAACAGCGGTTTTTATGTTTTGGACAGAAAGCAGTTCCGTGCCATCGTGAGCATGCAGCAGCAGATCGGCAACATCAAGAATCTGTCATACGGAATAGGTCTGGCATATTACAACTACGATTATAACCGCTTGTCACTCAAAAATTACGAAGACCAATACACGCTTTTCGATTTTTATTGTCAGACGGGACTAATCCGTCCGGACGAGAAGTCGGGTAATGTCACGCAGTTCAAGGCGGGCATCATCTACGACTCGAAAAACTACGAAAACGACCCGACACGCGGCGTCTATTTCGAGGCCACACTCACCGCAGCGCCTGATTTCATCGACCAACACGGCTACGACCACCTGACATTCACAGGCGTTTTCCATCATTATATCCCGATCTGGGGCGACCATCTGACGTTCTGCTATCGTTTGGGCGCGCAAAACTTACTTGCGGGCGACATCCCATTTTATGCGATGATGAATACTAACTTCCTGTTTTACAAGAAGATATACACCGAAGCATACGGAGGTTCCACTACCGGACGAGGCATCAACCGCAACAGCGTCATCGGTGCTGGAGTGGCATGGGCTAACGTGGAACTGCGCTGGAGAGTGGTGAATTTCAAGTTCATCAACCAGAACTGGTGCGTGGCACTCAACCCTATGTTCGACGCGGGTATGGTGACACAGACCTTCCGTCTCGATGAGCAGAAAGCAGCCATGGAACTCCTGAAAGCACGCCTGACTGAGGAGTTTGACGAAGACCTGATTTACAGCGGGAAAGAAGAAAGTCTGCACACCTCAGCAGGATGCGGCTTGAAGCTCATCATGAATAAGAATTTCGTGGTGTCGGCAGAATTCGCCAAATCCATCGACAAGCTCGACGGTGAAGGAATGAAAGCGTATATCGGGTTTAATTACATTTTCTAATGTCAAATCTAATTCAAGTCATGCGCATTTTTTCCTGCAGATGCTGAGAAAACAAAGCACAACGGCACAGCAAATAATTCCGATTAATTGCCACGTCCATGGACTTGGATTTATCTCCTTGTCGTAAATCGCCATGCGGGTTTTCACCGTTTTTATAATTGCTGTTGAGCTGTATGTTGCACCGCTGACAGCGTCGATGTCCAATTCAACGGCTTCTTTTGGTGTGAGGCCGTAGAAATTCTCAATAAGGTTGGCATCGACAACATGTTGTAAAAAACGTGGAGTTTCCTCGTTGTCAAGAATGTTGATGTTTGCGATTTTTCCGTCTTTAATAGTGATTTCCAACGGGATGCTGCCATTGAAACCGATGATGTCGCCGCATAATTCCTCTGTGTAAAGAGTGGTGTCGCCAGCGAACTGAGCGTTGTTGTTGTCGAAACGGTCGATGCCGAACATGACGGCGAAGAAACCGAGAGCTACAACGAAGAGGTAGTTTAAAATCTTGATAGTTTTCATATTTTAAAAATTTTATTGTTTCATTATTCTTATCATTTCGAGCGAAACGCAGTGTAGTCGAGAAATCTTCGTGGCTACAGTCGAAATGACAGGGAGCAAAATTATAAAATATATTTGATATTGAAGAAAAATTTGTAAATTTGTCGTTTCAAAATATTTTAGAAATGGGCAAAATTCAGGACGACGACAGATGGTACTCTTTAGGTAGAATTTTCGTGGATCACCATACACGCCGAAGTTTTACAAGGTTTCATATTGTTGGAAAAGAGAACATTCCAAAGGATGGCGCATGTGTGTTCGGTTCGAACCACTGCAACGCTTTGATGGACGCCATGGTGCTTCTCGCGACATCGAAACAGAAAAAGGTTTTCATTGCTAGAGCCGATGTTTTCAAGAATCCGCGGACGGCAAAGATATTGAAATGGCTGAGGATCCTGCCGATTTACAGAAAACGCGACGGCATTGGCGCTGTGCGCGACAAAAACGGTGAAATTATCGACCAGGCAATAGACGTTATTCACGACGAGGTGCCGTTGTATCTGTTTCCTGAGGCGACACATCGCACAATGCACTCACTTCGCCAGCTAAGCAAGGGCATTTTCCATATCGCGCTTGACGCAAACGCGAAGTTTGGCAACGAAAAACCGGTGTACATTATACCTGTAGGCTTGGAATACGGCGATTATTTCCGTTTCCGCTCGACGGTGCTGGTGAACTACGGCAAACCGATAAACGTCACAGAATATGTGAAGGAGCATGAAGGCGAGAACGAAGCGATAACAATCAATGCGTTGAAGGCGATGCTGACGGAGAGAATGGCGGAGCTGATATCGTATGTGCCTGACGATGACGACTATGATGCCATCTGGGAGATGACTAAGATCAAAGCCGGCCGTTTGCCGATGACTTTGAAGATGCAGCTCCAGAAAAACAAGGAAGTAATAGCTAAGATATTGGAATTCAGAGAGAAAGAGCCCGAGAAAGCGAAAGAAGTTTTCGAGAAAGTCAACGAGTTTGCAAAACACCGGAAAGAGCAGAATATATCCGTGAATTCGGTGGCTATGCGTACTCCTTTCTTGCGGACGTTGTGGAAATCGTTGCTGGCGCTTCTCGGACTTCCGATTTTTGCGGTAGCCGCCATAGTCTCATGCCCGATTTGGATTATCGCCAACCTTATTCTTAAAGACTTGAAAGACGATGCCTTCCGCAACACTGTGAACTACGGAGTGGAGTTTGTGATGCACCCGCTCATAATGGCTGTCGGCGTGACATTGCTCTTCTGTCTGACACCATGGAAATACGCTGTTTTAGGCTCTATTTTCCTGTATTACAGCTATGTTTTCTACTTCGATTACATGGAATATTTCAGACTCCTGATCTCCGACTGGCGTTGGATATTCAACAAGAAATTGAGGAGGGAATTAAATTTCTAAATATTTTATATTTATTTAATAAAAAAGTCTTATTTTTGTCGATTAGTAAAAATAAGGCTTTTTTTATTGGTTCGCTTATGTGACCCAAGTGGCGAAGCTGTATAAAGACATTATGTAATTGTTTAATTATCAATTATTTAATATATGGCAAAAATTCTTGAAGGTTTGAGACCGTTTCAAAAAGCGGAGTTGATAATAATGATGCTTCTCGCTTTTGCGATACCTTTCAGTTGGCTGGCGGCGCAATATTGTGAGGTGGCTTTGCTTTTATGTGCGGTTTTGAAGCTTATTTTTGACCAAAAATACAAGTTGAACGAGTCTCAGCTCAAGTTAAAATGGGCTTATATCATTTTTGCCCTGACTTGGGTGATTTACCTCATAGGGATGATTCACACCGATAATCAGTCAGAGGGCTGGACTCAGGTGAGCAAAAAGCTCGGATTTTTGATTTTCCCAGTGGTTTTTATTATTTCCGATATGTCGTATATGAACAAAAACAGGTTGAAGGCGATAGGTTACGCGCTTGTTTTCAGCTGTATTTTGTTTTTCATGATAAACTTTGTGCATGCCATTTATGACGTGATTTTCAATGGAGCCACGAGCGAGCGATTCTTCGACCAGGAGCTGATGAAGCTGTTTTACGTGCATCACACCTATCTTTCGATGTATGCAGGCTTGGGTTTGATGTTCTGTTTTCTTGAGATTTTTGGTGAAAATAGTCGTAAGGTTAAGATAATCAATATTTTGGCATATATTATTCTTGTCGTTTTCACCATTTTGATAAGGTCGAGGGCGGGATTGCTTTGCATGGTTCTTCTATTCATAATTCAATGGATTTGGCTGACATTTGTAATGAAAAAGAAGAAAATCGGGTTTATCATGGGCGGTGTCTTTGTGCTTGTGATTGCAGGCGGATGCATAGCATTTCCTCAGAGTGTGGCAAGAATCACCACTACAATCAAAGATTTGACATCGGAGCATTCGTCGGACCACCGACTTGTGCAGTTTAAGGGTTATAAAGCAGTTATTGAAGAAAACTGGCTTTTTGGCGTTGGCACAGGTGACAGAACCGATGAGATACAGGCGGCTTATTACAACTACAAAGCCGGCGTTGTGGAAAAGATAAGTCCGGAGATGGCGGGTATTATAGATGAAATCATTGATAATCAATACTATGAGCCATCAAATTCGATGCGAAGAGATGTGATGAAGATTGCTGAACAGCGAGGTTATGATCCGGAAGTTGTTGGAGGTAATCTTGTTGAGTATCAATTTATTAGATATGCCATTGACAATGAAATCAATGCGCATAACATGTTTTTCGAGACTATAATTTCGGTGGGAGTCATTGGCTTGCTGTTGTTGCTTGCCTATTTTGTTATTCCGCTGATACTTTGGATAAAAACCAAGCATGTTGACCTGTTGTATTTCTCGTTTTTGTTTATGATGGGATTCAACATGATATTTGAGTCGGTGTTTGAGGTTCAGAAAGGAATCATTTTCTTCTGTTTCTTCAACGCTTTATTGTTTACCCTGTCATTCCGAGTGAAGCGAAGCGAAATCGAGGAATCTCATTCTGAAAAGGTATAATCAATAATTATTATAATGAAAAAACATTTATTCTTTGTTTTATTAGTGTTTTCTGGCTTTTTAGTCAATTCGCAGGAACTTCAGATTCCGCTCAACGACGATTATGAGATGGAGGTTCAGAAGGCAGCTTACAGTTCGCGGTATACTTTCCATACAGCTATGCGAAGCTGGTCGGAGTCGAGTTTTAATAATATTGTTAACTTAGACAGTATCAACAATTTATATCGTTTTAACTTCAATAAAAAAGGAAGGTTTTCAAATTATGTTTTGAACTCGTTTTTTAATGATGATTTCATCAGAGTTAAGGGCGATGATTATTATGTGGCGATAAATCCTGTTATTGACTTTGAGGTTGGTTCGGATGGTGAGAGAACCACGTGGGTCAACACGAGAGGTGCGGAAGTCAAGGGAACCATAGGCGATTATTTCGCGTTTTACACCAATGTTCGTGAGAATCAGGCGGTGTTTCCAATGTATGTTGACGATTATATCGTGAAAAACAGAGTTGTTCCGGGTCAGGGTTGGTCGAAGAGGTTTAAAGAGACAGGTTTTGACTACACAAACGCTTCGGCATACGTGGTGGCACGTCCGGTTTATTGGTTAAACGCCACTTTGGGTTACGGCAAAAACTTTATCGGCGACGGTTACCGTTCGATGATGCTGTCGGACAATGCCTTAGCATATCCATACCTCAAGCTCACCGCTGATTTCTGGCGTATACAGTACACTTGTTTATATGCCCAGATGACCGACAGAAACAAGATTCTGGCAGATAACACCTACGCTCGCAAGTGGGCAGTGATACATTATTTGGATTTTGCTGTCACGAAACGTTTGAACATTGGTTTCTTTGACGCTGTGATGGCATCGGCGCAGACACACCAGCAGGTGATGGGTCCTGATTCGACGCTGACAACCATTGATATGCGCAGGGGCTTTGATTTTCAATACATTAACCCGATTATCTTCTTACGTTCGGCCGAGTATTATGCCGGGAGTTCAGCTGACAACGCCCTTTTAGGTGTGAATATGAGCTTTATCGTTGGAAAACACACGACTATCTACGGACAGTTTGTGCTTGATGAGATGACGTTTCATAGATTTATAGCAAGAAAAGGATATTACGGAAACAAACAGGCGTATCAACTTGGTGTGAAGAGTTATGATTGTTTCGGTGTGAAGAACCTGTTTTTGCAGTTGGAAGGAAATATAGTGAGACCGTATATGTATTCGCACACGCCGCAAGGCACTGAAAACACTGTGGGTGAGGATAATTACGCTCATTACAACGAGCCGTTGGCGCATCCGTGGGGAGGCAACCTTTGGGAGGCAGTGTTCCGTGCGCAATACAATTGGAAACGCTTGTATTTCAAGTATAAGCTGAACTATGGCCAGTATGGCGATGACTGGGATGTGGAGAATAATGTTTGGGCAAACTATGGCCATAATGTTTACAACGATTATAACACCGCAGTTCCGTTGGATTGGGATGAAAACGGCAACGACACACATGATGGTCATTATCTACTGACAGGCAGAAAAACCACGGTGATGATGAATGACTTTATCGTGTCATATCTGGTGAATCCGGCGTACAACATGAATGTTTTTGCTGAGGTCGCGCACCGCAGTTTTGAGGCCGAGGGTCATGACTCGCAAAGCAATTTCATCTTCAGTGTTGGAATTAGGACCAGTTTGGACAGAAAATACTACGATTTCTGATGTTTAACATGTAAAAATCAGTGCTATGGGATATAAAATTCCTTTGTTTAAGTTAAATTTTGATGAGAAAGAGGCTCAGGCGGCCTACGACACCATCAACTCTGGCTGGATCTCGACGGGTCCGAAGAACGAGGCGTTGGAACAGATGTTTATCGATATGTTTCATGTGAAATATGCGGTATCGGTGACAAACTGCACGGGTGCTTTGCATTTGGCGTGCATGCTGTGCGGACTGGGTCCGGGCGATGAGGTGCTGTGTCCGTCGTTGACGTTCGCGGCATCGGTAAACTGCATCAGATATGCAGGCGCGACGCCGGTTTTCTGCGATATAGTGAGTCCGGAGCATCTGAACATCGACCCTAAGGAGATTGAGAAGAAGATAACGCCAAAGACAAAGGCCATAGTGGTGGTCCACATGGCTGGTTTTCCGGCCAAGATGGACGAAATCATGGCGATTGCGAAGAAACATAACCTGAAGGTTATCGAGGACGCATGCCACGGACCGTTATCGGAATACAAAGGCAAGAAACTTGGCACTATTGGCGATGTGGCGGCGTTCAGTTTCTTCTCGAACAAAAACATCAGCACTGGTGAGGGCGGCATGCTCATCACCAACAACGAGGAGTTTGCCAAGAAAGCAAGGCTGTTGCGCTCGCATGGCATGACGACGATGTCGTATCAGCGCGCTGGCGGACATGCCACGGCGTATGACATTGTGGAACTCGGCTACAACTACCGACTCGACGACATACGCGCTTCGATAGCCATCGAGCAGATGAAGAAGTTGCCTGGTGACCTTGAGAAACGTATCTTGGTGAGAAAGAGATATCTGGAAAAACTCTCCAACGTGAAAGGTGTGGTGGTGCCGTTTTCTGACTGCACTGAGTTTGTGAGTAACTACATCATGCCGGTGGTGCTGACGAACTCGACAAAGGAGAAACGTGACGCTATCCGCGACAAGATTCATGAGTGCGGCGTGCAGACCAGCGTGCATTATCCTGCTATTCACAGGTTCTCGATTTATAAAGATTATAAGGCGGAACTGCCTGTGACTGAATATGTTACAGATAACGAGATAACCCTTCCGATGTATGCCTCGCTGAGCGACGCCGACGTCGATTTTATTGTTGAAACCCTTGACAAAGCGATAAATGGATAAGAAATCGATACTGATTTTCGGCGTTGGCGCACTTCAGAAGTCGTTGATTGCCAGATGCAAAGCCAAAGGTCTGCTCACGATTGGCATCGACCCTTGTGCCGACGCTTCATGCAAAGACTACGTCGATGTTTTTGAGATTGTAGGCGGTCAGGATTACGAGAAAACACTGGAGGTGGCAAAGAGATACAACGTTTCGGGAGTCATCACAACGGCGACCGACAAGCCACTCGTTATGATGGCGAGGATAGCTGAAGTGATGCATCTGCCGTTTTTCTCGGTGGAGACAGCACAATGGTCGACCGACAAATTCCTGATGAAGCAGAGATTCATGGAGAACGGCATACCTTGTGCGAAGGGAGTGTTGTTGGAGAAGGTTGAAGACTTTGAAATGACAGGTTTTGTCTTCCCTGTTATTGTGAAGCCGCGTGACAACTCCGGTTCACGAGGTGTGAAGCTTTGCAGCAATAAAAACGAGCTTCAGAAAGCGTTTGCCGAAGCTATGGAATATACCCGCAAACCCAGCGTATTGATTGAGGAATACATTGAGGGTCAAGAATATAGCATTGAAGGATTGCATTACGACGGCAAGTCTGAAGTGATTCAATTCACTGAAAAAACGACTACTGCGATTCCGTATAATGTGGAGTTGGCGCATAAACAGCCTGCAAATCTGTCGGAGCAGCAGAAAAATGCGATAAGAGAGGTTGTTTCAAAGATAGATAAAGCTTTGAAATTTGAGAATTGTCCGTCACATACCGAATTGAAAATCAATAAGAAAGGTATTTTTGTCATAGAAACGAGTCCGCGTTTTGGAGGAGGAAACATAACTTCGCATCTGGTACCTTTGTCGACAGGGATAAATGTTGAGGATCAGTTGATAAACATTGCGTTAGGAGAGAAAGCCGATACTGCGTCAGGTCGTAAGAGAATGGCCTCTGGAGTGAAGTTTTTGAATCTTAAGGAAGGCATTGTTGAGCAGATTCTTCCAGAGATTAAAGAAGTCGCTTCGTGGCCGAATATTGTTGATTTTCAGCATGATTTGAAAATAGGGATGGAGATAAAGGCATTCAAAACCGGCTTGGACAGATACGGACAGTTCATCATTCAGGCGAAAAACCGAGAGGAATTGGATGATTTGATGGAAAAATACAACAAAAAAATTGAAAGTTTCTTTGTTATAAATAAAAAAGCAAGATGAAAACTATTGTGATTTTTGGAGCTACCGGCAAGGTCGGGTGTTACGCTTCGCTTTATCTCAAGGAAAAAGGCTACAATGTGGTGGCCGTGGGAAAGCGTGAGAGCGACAATGGCTTTTTTACCGACTATGATATACCATATTTTTCGGTTGATATTTTGAAACAAGATGCTTTTGGCGTTTTGCCTCAGAAAGACGTCTATGGTGTGGTTCACATGGCGGCAGTGCTTCCTGCTTCGATGCAAGGCTATCAGCCGAGGGTGTATGTAGAGTCGAACATCTACGGCACCATGAATGTGCTTGACTATGCTGTGTCGGCGGGTGTGCAACGTTTTGTCTTCCCGAAATCGGTGTCGGATGTCTATCATCTTTACGGCAGTCAGAAGCCTATCGACCCCGACGCACAGCCGCAGTTCCCGATCAATAGTGACCACACGATTTATGCGATAACGAAAAACGCCGCTGTCGACATCATCAGGCATTATGCCGCGAGGTATGATTTCAGGTATTATGTTCTCCGATTCCCTAATATTTTCTGCTATCACCCGAAACCGACGATGTTTAAGGACGGTAAACGTATCTGGAAAGGACAGCGAGCCATCATCGAACAGGCAAAGAAAGGCGAAGATATAGAACTTTGGGGCAGTCCTGATTGCTCGAGAGACGTGTTTTATGTGAAAGACTGCTGTCAGATAATCGAAAAGACTATGTCGTCGGACGGCGAGAGCGGCATCTACAATGTAGGAAATAATATGCCGGTGACACGAATGCAGCAGATTGAAGGAATTATTGAGGTTTTTGGCTCGAAAAATCCGAAATCGAAGATAATAATCAACAGAGACAAGCCGGACTCGCCGAATTTCTGCCTCGATATCACCAAGACTATCAAGCAGTTAGGATATAAGCCAGAGTGGGATTACATGTCATTTTTGAAAGATTTGAAGAAAGAGATGGAACTCAACCGTTTTGAGAAGCTTTGGGGCAAGGAAAGCGATTACACTGAGGGTCTTGAACAACCGAAATAACTGATGAATAAAACGTTTACAGAGTTAGAAGCGAACATGATTCCTGTGAAGTTCCGCAGGCAGAAAACCACTGTCGGAGGGCTGTTCTTTACTGGCGAGCATCATGGAGTGTATCCTGTGTATCTTTGGCCCGGAATCATTGAGAAAGTGGAAGGTGTTGAAGAGGTCGAGAGATTTAAGGGAGTTACCCGTTTCGAGCAACTTAAGCCTATAGGCTCGGTGATTCCGAATTCAGGTTCTTACGAACAATGCTTCGCGCTTGTGCATTTCGATTTTGAGAGTACCGAAGAATGCGGTGATGTGCTTCGTTTTGTGCATAAAAACCTGAAGGTTTGGGATAAAAAAGGCAAAGACATAGTATTTAAGATGCTCGATTTTGATGCTGTGGAGATGGAGAAGCTAGAGGAGAGGATTGCGGCATTGGATCAGCAGCGGAAAAAGATTGAAAGACGAGAATATTTCAAGCGCAGGATGATGGATGAGCTGATTTACGGGCGAGTGTCGTTCAGAAATCAGATGGATGAGGCTGTAAAAACGTTTTTGACAGAAGAGCAACTTAATGATAATCAATATGTTGAACAAGTTGAAGACGACATTATTGATTGTTACATCACATATAAAACCAGGCCGAGAGACTATTTCTACTTCGGCTTCCAGAATCTCAATGACGAGGAGCGAGACACTTATCTGACTGAGACTTTGGAAGACCAGACCTTGATGGAAATCACTGGTTTTGAGAAGTATTTGGACGATTTGACCGACAAATATCATTTCTTCGAGCGTACGAAAGAGTTTTTCCACAGAAAAGTCATTTTGTTTGACGAAAACACCCGCAAAGACGAGTTTGTGAAGGAATGTCTGGCGATGAGAGATGTGTTTGTGAAGCCGCGAACCGGCTCGGAGGGCAGAGGAGCGTTTGTGGAGACTATCTCTGACGAGGATGCTGCTTTAAAACTGTACGAAAAGCTCGTCGCGGCCAAGGGAATGTGGCTCATTGAGGAGAAAATACGGCAGTCGGCGGTGATGGCACGATGGAACCCGACATCGGTAAACACAGTGCGTTTGTCGTCGTTTTACAACAAAAAAGGGCACTTCGTGCTCGGCCCGATTTTCAGGACGGGCAGGCTCGGCTCGTTTGTCGACAACACCTCGGCGGGCGGCATTTTCGCGCTCATCGACGGCGCCACTGGCGAGATTGTGTCGAAAGGATACGATATCAACGGAAACACCTACGACCGGCATCCCGATTCAGGTCTGGAGTTTCGTGGCGACAAGATTCCGCGTTGGGCGGAGCTGCTCACTATTGCGCAGAAGTTACATCATTTGTTCCCGAAGCATATTTTCATCGCTTGGGATTTTGCGCTGACGGACGACGGCTGGGATTTGGTGGAAGGCAACTGGGGACGTTTCAGAGGCGCGCAGATAGCAGGCGGCAATGGTCTAAAACACCAGTTTCTTGAATATATGAACGGCGGTTCATTGGACGACTCAAAATAAATTGACTATGGAACTAACTAAGATTCAGAAAAGGATTATCAGTGGCACCAACACCTTGATTCAGGCTCTGACACAGATGGATGAGCGTGGTGTGAAGCTTCTTTTTGTCTTCGAAAACGAGAAGTTTTTGGGCATTCTGACCATTGGCGACATACAGCGCGCGATAATCAGAAATGTCGACCTGAACTCGGCGGTTTTGTCGATTTTAGACAAGAAAAAGATCTATGCCAAGGTGACCGACGACATGGAGACCATCAAGAAGAAGATGTACAGTCTAAGAGCCGAATGCATGCCGTTGGTGAGTGATGACGGACAACTTCTCGATGTGTTTTTCTGGAAAGAGATGTTCAATGAGAACAAGCAGGGACGTACTGATAAAATCGATGTTCCAGTCGTTATCATGGCGGGCGGACTCGGCACAAGGCTCAAGCCGATAACCAACGTCATCCCTAAGCCGTTGATCCCGATAAACGAGAAGACGATACTCGAGACCATCCTCGACCAATTTAAAGGTATTGGATGTGTAAAGTATTATCTATCAGTCAATTACAAGAGAGAAATCATCGAATATTATCTCAATAATCTTGAAGAAAAATACGATGTCACGTTTTTGAAAGAAGACAAACCGCTTGGTACTATCGGCAGCGTGTCGCTTTTGAAAGGTAAGATCGACAAGCCGTTTTTCGTGTCGAACTGCGACATTATAGTCGACCAGGACTACCGCGATGTGTATGATTATCATGTGAATAACAAAAACGACATCACCATCGTGACGGCAATCAAGTCGTTCCATATTCCGTATGGTGTGATTGAGACTGGTGCCGATGGTTTGATGGAAGGCATTTCGGAGAAACCGGATAAGAGCTACATGATAAACACAGGCGTGTATATACTTGAGCCTCAATTGATTAACGAGATTCCAAACGATACATTCTACCATATCACCGATTTGATTGAGAAGGTGAGGGCAAGAGGTGGCCGTGTGGGTTGCTTCCCGGTGAGCGAGAAGTCGTGGACCGACATAGGCGATTGGAACGAATACATGAAAATCATCAGAAAATGAACATCAAAGACCGTAATTCGAGGATAGCTTTTAATACTATCACGTTGTACATCCGTACATTTATCGTGATGGTTATCAGCTTCTTGGCATCAAGAATCATGCTTGAGCAGCTTGGTGTCGACGATTATGGTATTAACAACCTCATCAGCGGGGTGGTGGCCATGTTCGGTTTCCTCAACCTGTCGATGGGTACGGCTGTGCAGCGTTTTTTCAACGTGGAGGAGTCGAAGGAAAACGGCGTGAGCGCCAAGAAAATCTACGGAAGCGCTTTGCTGATACATGTTGTGATAAGCGTTATTACGCTGTTGCTGCTTGAGATTTTCGCGATATTTTTCCTTTGCAGACTTAATATCCCTGCCGACCGAACAGGTGTGGCGCAGTGGGTGTTCCAGTTCAGCTCCTTGACGCTGATCATGGGAATTTTGGCGGTGCCTGCCGAGGCTTACCTTAGGTCGAAAGAGGAGTTTTCGAAGCTCGCCATCATTGATATCTTCGAGGCTCTGATACGTGTCGGAGTGCTTTATCTTTTGTATATCAGTCCGTACGACAAGCTTTGGACGATAGCGTTTTTGACGTTTTTACTCAAGCTTTTATGCAACATTGCCGTGTGGACCATAGCGATAAAGCTTTATGGCGACGTGGCGAAACCATATCTTTATTTCGAGAAGAGTCTTTTCGTCAAGATGATATCATTCTCGTTGCTTTTGCTGCTGTCGATAGCATCGTCGATGGCCTATTGGCAGGGTTTGGCGATGATGATAAATGTGTTTTTCGGCGTTGCCATCAATGCGGCTTACGGCATCGGACATCAGATAAAGACAGCTGTCGACAGATTCCTGTTCAACTTCAAGCAGTCGACGGTGCCGCAGCTTATGACGTCGCAGGCTTCGGGAGACTACAACCGACTGAAAAAACTGATTTATTTTTCAACGAAACTGTCGTTTGTATTGTCGCTTCTGATAGTTGTGCCGGTGGTTTTTGAAACCGACTTCATTTTGAAGGTATGGCTTAAGAATCCACCTGATTTTACTACACGTTTCGTGCAATTAGGTTTTGTAATTAGCGTGCTGAGTTCGTTTAACTACTATCTCAAACAAGCGATTCATGCCACTGGAAAGGTGACAGGCTTCTCGATTTCGACAAGCGTCAATTACATCTTAAACCTTGCGGTGATTTATGTGATGATGAAACTAGGCTTCGGATTCTATGTAACCATGTATGTTTCAATAGCGATGGAGATTATCGCCATCATAATTTCTTTCGTTTACGCGAAGCTGACGTTTAATTTCGATGTGATGGATTTCATCTTCCGAATAGTGGTGCGATGCCTGTTCTTCTGCGCGATAATGGTGGTTTGTTTCGTGGTTTTGAACTCGGCGATGCAGGACGGATGGCTGCGTTTGATGCTGAATTTGCTGCTCTCGGCAGTCGTTTCGTTGAGCAGTCTCTACATCTTGATGAACTCAGATGAGCGTAGGGTTGTGCTTGATTATATTGGAAAATTATGGAAAAGAAAAAGATAAAAATAGCTTGGGTTTGTGAGTTTTCAAATCCGTTGGTGAGGGAGCATCTCGCTTTCCGTTCGCTTGCGTTTGAGAATTTCTGCCGGTTTTTGATGGGAAAGCCAGCAAAAATCATGGCTGATTACGACCAGTGGATTACCAACGGCATCGAGGAGATGAAGAAATTCGGCGAACTTGAGCTGCATGTCATATCTTTCCATAAATATCTGAAACGCGAGAAATTTGACTTTGAACATGATGGAGTGCATTATCATTTTTTGAAATCAGAGGATGATGTGCGTTTTATATGTAATATTTTCAGGAAAATTCTCAAAAAAGACACCGACAAGGAGTTGAAATACAACCGCAACGTCGTGAAACAGACGTTAGCCGACATAAATCCAGATATTATCCATTATTTTGGAGCCGAAAATCCTGAATATTCGATAACATCGTTGGATGTCGACAGCAGCAGGACTCCGTTGATTGTCAGCTTGCAGACTTTAATGTCGTCGCCGAAGTTCAAGGAAAACTATCCGATTTCTGAGGAACTTTATAAATATCGCAGCGGCATTGAGAAAAAAGTCTTGAGGAACGCCACTTTTATTTGTGCAAAATCGGCTTTGTACAAAGAGATTATCAGGCGCGATATCAATCCTGACGCGATGTTTTTCAATCAGGCGCTGTTTATAGCCGAAAAAATCAATGTGGTGAAGTGCGAGAAACTTTATGATTTCGTGTATTTCTCAGCAAACATTGAAAAAGCCTGCGACCTTGCGGTTGAAGCGTTTATCATTGTGGCGAGCAAAAGAAGAGACCTTAAGCTGCTGGTTATTGGCGATTATATGCCTGATTTTAAGGCGAAAATGGAGAAGAGGCTGTCGGATAATGGTTTGTTGGAAAATGTAGTGTTTACTGGTCGTTTGCAGACACACGACGATGTTCTGGAAGGCATCAGGAAGGCAAGATTCGCCTTGCTTCCGCTGAAAGTCGACCTGATTTCCGGCACGATAAGAGAGGCGATGGCGTCAGGGTTGCCCGTGGTGACTACGATAACGCCGTCGACACCGAAGTTTAACGCCGACAGGGAGAGTTTGCTGATTTCAGAAGCCGGCGACCATCAGGCGATGGCCGATAACATGATGAAATTGCTTGATGATGAAAACTTTGCGGCGAAACTGGCCGAGAACGCTTTGATCACTTACAAGGAAAAGTACGAAAATGGGCGTTTGGCTGAGGATTTGCTGAAGGTTTACAAGGCTGTTTTTAACAAAGATTATAAAGATTTGACATGTTGAATATCGCTGTTTTAGTTACTTGTCATAACAGGAAAGAAAAGACGCTGTCGTGTTTCAAAACGCTTTTCGTCGCTTTGGAAAAATACAATAGCAGTCATGATGAAAAAATACACATCGTAACCTATCTCACCGACGACGGCTGCACTGACGGCACCGCTGAGGCTGTGAGGCAACTGTTTGGCAATCAAGAACTTAATGTCATTGAAGGCAATGGCGACTTGTTTTGGAACGGCGGCATGAGGGTGGCATGGAACGAAGCGTTGAAACGGCATGCGGAATGGGATTTTTACCTGCTTTTGAACGACGATACCGACATCATGGATAATGCCATTGAAGAGTTGATGAAAACCCATGACTATTGCTTGGCAAATTATGGCCGCGACGGTGTGTATTCAGGTATAACATGTTCAAAATCAGACGATTCAGTGTCGTATGGAGGAACTGTCTTTACGAACAGGTTCCTGGCTAAAACCAAGCAACTCGGTCCGACGGGCGAGCCGCAGATGTGCGATTTGACCAATGCCAACATACTTTTGGTTTCGAAAGATGTGGTCGACAAAATCGGGATTTTTTGGGAAGGTTACAAACACGGAATCGCCGACAGCGATTATGCCATGAAAGCCAGGAAAAACGGCATCCCAGTGCTGCTGACCTCGTGCTTTGTGGGCAGATGCAACTACGATCATGATAGAGATAAAGAGGAAAGCTACATAGTGATGGCCATGTCGTTGAAGGAGAGGAAGAAATATTTCAGCAAGCCGACGCGTTCGAATCGCGATTACATAAAATTCGTGTGGCGACACGAGACTTTGCGGCTGCCGATGGTTTTGTTCGGGAGGTTTATGAATGTTTATTTTCCTAAGATTTATTATTCGATGAAAAACAAAGCAAACGCTGATTGATATGTATAAAATACCGGTTTTATTAGTGTTTTTCAACCGTGAGGACGTGGTTTTGCAGACGTTCGCGAGGATTCGTGACGTTCAGCCGGAGAAGTTGTATCTGGCTTGCGACGGAGCGCGTGAAAATCGTCCGGAAGAGAAGCAAGTCGTTGAAAATCTTCGGAATAAGATTCTTTCGATGGTCGACTGGGATTGCGAGGTGAAGACACGTTTCCTGGACAAAAACGTGGGGTGTTCGCTAGGCGTGAGTTCAGCCATCGACTGGCTCTTCGAGAACGAGGAGGTTGGAATTGTGTTGGAGGACGACTGTGTGGCGCAAAAAAGCTTTTTCCCGTTTGTGGAGGAGATGCTCGAGCGATATAAAAACGACGAACGAATCGGATTGATAGCAGGTTATAATCCTATCGACGATAAATGCAAAATCGACGGAAGTTATTGTTTTTCAAGATATAAATCGACGTGGGGATGGGCTACGTGGCGCAGAGTTTGGAAAAACATGGATTTGAAAATGGAATGGCGCGGCACAAAAGACGCCGACTCGATAATCAAGAACATGGGTTACGAAGGCGTGGACGTGAGATATTGGAAATACCGATTAAAAGCCATTGACGCTCAATTTGTTAGCGCATGGGACTGGCAGTTTTTCTTCTCTCAGGCGGCACAAAACCAGCTCACGGTTTATCCGAAGGTGAGTCTGATTTCGAACATCGGCTTCGGCGAAGGGGCTACGCATACCTCGATTGGTGGAAATTCCAGCGAATACTTGACATCGCACGAGCTAGGGTTCCCGCTACAACATCCGAAATATGTGGTTCCGAATTACGATTTCGACAAGAAATTCTACAAAAACAACAACACTTTGTATAACAGAATCAACCAGTGCATTCCTTTTGGATTCAAAAGATGGCTGAAAAGAATAATAACCAAGTGATATGCAAGCGATTATCTTAGCTGCCGGCATGGGTCGCCGTCTCGGTGAGATGACGAAAAACAACACCAAATGCATGGTGGAAATCAACGGAGTGAAACTCATCGACCGAGTCTTGACGTACCTTTCGCATCTCGATTTGAAACGAATCGTGATTGTGGTAGGCTATCAGGCTCAAAATCTGGTGCAACACGTTGAAAATCAATATAAAAACTTGAATATTGAGTTTGTCAACAACCCGATTTACGATAAAACAAACAACATTTATTCGTTGGCATTGGCGAAAGAGAGATTCAAGGAAGACGACACCATATTGCTTGAGTCGGATTTGATTTACGAGGAGTCGATGCTGCGCTTACTCGTTGATAATCAACAACCTGACATTGCACTCGTGGCAAAATACGAGAAATGGATGGACGGCACCATGGTTACCATCGACAATGAATGTAACATATTGAATTTCATATCGAAAAAAGAGTTTAAGCAGTCGGAAGTCGACAAATATTACAAAACCGTCAACATTTACAAGTTCAGCAAGAGCTACATCAACAATCAGTATTTGCCGCTGCTTGAGGCTTATTGCCAGATGAAAGGCAACAATGAGTATTACGAAGAGGTTTTGCGAGTCTTGACGATGATTGACAAATCGAGTTTGAAGGCTTTGCCTATTGGCGATGAAAAATGGTATGAAATCGATGATATTCAAGACCTTGACATAGCTGAGACCATATTCGCAGAAGGCGATTTGAAGCTCAAGAAATACATGAAACGCTATGGAGGTTACTGGCGTTTCCCGAGGATGTTAGATTTCTGTTACTTAGTGAATCCATATTTCCCGACGCCTAAGATGAAAGACGAGCTGCGAGCCAACTTCGACGTGCTGCTGCAGGAATATCCTTCAGGTATGTTTGTAAACTCACTTTTGGCTGGTAAGTACTTCAATATCAAACAGGAATACGTCTGTGTGGGCAACGGCGCCGCCGAGCTTATCAAGAGTGCAATGGAACAGTTTGCTGATAAGAAAATAGGTGTTGTTTATCCGACTTTTGAGGAATATCCAAACCGTTTGTCGAAAGAAAACATAGTGAAGTTTGTTCCGCAAAACGCTGATTTCTCTTATACTGCCAATGATTTGAAGCTGTTTTTTGCAAATAAAGGCATTTCACTGTTGCTTTTGGTCAACCCAGACAACCCTTCAGGCAATTACATCCCGAAAAAAGATGTTTTGGATTTGATAAAATGGGCTGCTGAGCGGAAAATAAGCATTATCGTTGACGAGAGTTTTGTTGATTTTACTGAAAATCATAAAGATAACTCATTGTTACACAATGAAATACTTGAATCGAACCCGAATCTGATGGTGATGAAGTCGATAAGCAAGTCGTATGGCGTGCCAGGCTTGAGACTCGGTGTTTTTGCCACTTCCGACAAGGAAATCATCGCAAAGATGAAGAAAGACGTCGCGATATGGAACATCAACTCGTTTGCCGAGTATTACATGCAGATTTTTGCGAAATACGAGAAAGACTATCAAGAGGCGTGCGACAAGTTTATCGAGGAAAGAACGCTGTTTTTCAATGAGTTACAAAAGATTCCATTCTTGAGAGTGATAAAATCGCAAGCCAATTATTTCCTTTGTGAGGTGACTGTGAAATACACCTCTACTGAGTTGACGCGTATTTTGCTTGAAAAAGCTGTTATTTTGATAAAAGACTGCTCGACGAAATCGGCATTTGACGGGAAGAACTACATCAGAATTGCGATTCGTGACCGCAAAGACAACAGCCGTTTGGTTGAAATGCTAAAAACTTTGTAACATGCCTAAAATCAGGACCCCGAAAGGGACATATAAATTCAAGCTCATCCCGATTTATCCGGGCTGGAAGCTGATCGACAAGGAAAAAGCCTTCGAAAACCTTTGTCTTTTCAAGGAAATAGCCGACAAAAACGGTTTCAGGTTTTTTCTGGCATACGGCACTTTGCTGGGTGCTGCACGTGAAAAAGACTTCATCGCCCATGATGAAGACATCGACTTAGGTGCTGATTTTCAGGACGTTGACGTGTTTTTGTCGATGTTGTTTGAGTTGCGCGACCACGGCTTTGAGGTGGCGCGCTGGGACGACCGCGGCCTGATTTCAATCATCAGAAACAGCGAATATATCGATGTTTATTTCTTTAAGCCGTTTAACGACAAGCTTGTGATAAACTGCGGAGAGCCGTTGCCGAAGAAATTCCTTGAAAATAAAGCGGATATGGAGTTTAAGGGGGTGAAATTCAGCGCGCCCGCCGATATTGGAGGCGCTCTGGAGTTTTGGTATGGCAAAGACTGGATGACGCCGGCCCAATGGCTTGATTTTCATACACCTAAGTGGAAAATCTGGAAGTTTAAAGCCATGCAGTGGGTGAAACAATTCATGCCGAAGTTTTTATACAAAGGAATGTTGGAGAAAAAAGCGCAAGGCATTTTCAACAAATACCTCAACAGAGGAGTGCTTGACGAATATTTGAAGTGAGATGAAAATTTCTTTAATTACAGCCACATACAACAGCGCGGAGACCTTGCGCGATACCATGCAAGGCGTTCTGAATCAGACGTTTAAGGATATTGACTATATCATCGTCGACGGCAACTCGAAAGACGGCACCATGGGCATCGTGAAGGAGTTTGAGCCACGATTTGAAGGCCGATTGCGTTGGGTGTCCGAGCCCGACAAAGGCATTTACGACGCCATGAACAAAGGCGTGAAGATGGCGCAGGGCGACGTGGTGGGCATTCTGAACAGCGACGACCTGTTCGCCTCCGACAAAGTGCTTGAAAAAGTGGCCGCCGCATTTGCTAAACACCCTGAAATTGAAGGCGTTTACGCCGACGTGCGCTATGTCGGCTGGAACGACACATCGAAGACTGTGAGGATATTTTCCGGCAAGGATTTTAAGCGTGAGAAGCTCTGTTGGGGCAAGATGCCGCCGCATCCGTCGTTTTATGTAAAACGTGAGTGTTACGACAAATTCGGGCTTTATAGCCTCGACTATCCTATCTGCTCCGACTACGACATGTTTGTGAAGATGATATGGATTGGAAATATTAACACGTTGTATATCAACGATGTTTTTGTAAACATGCGGAGCGGCGGCACCTCGTCGAACGGACTGAAAGTGCACCGCAAAATCATGAAAGAGAGGATGCGTTGCGTGCGCGAGCACAATATGCCGAGTAATTTCTTCATGCAAAGCTGGCGTTATTGTGAAAGAATTTTGAGTTTGATAAAAAAATAAAACCATGGGAAATAACAATATTAAATCGTGGTACAGATTTGTGGCGAGCTTGTTTATCACAGGCTTGACGATGCTGTGCTTCGCCTACGTTTGGTACACCAGGTTCAACGTGATGCTCGACAAGGTTTTCCTGTTGAAAGGTAACTATTTCGTGATAGCGGTCTACGGTCTGATTGCCGCGTATTTCATGAGCTTTTTCGGGGGTTTCAAGATTGGCGTGAGCAAGAAAACCAACGTGATAATCTCGCAGATTATCGGAATGCTTGTCACCAATGGCGTTTACTTCGTTTTCACAGTGATGATAGGTGGTTACTTGAGCTATGTGCAACGGTTTTTTGCCTATTATTTCCTGCTGTTTTTGGTGCAGGTGGTGCTGCTGATTATCTTCTCGGCTATACTAATTTCATTGTTCTACAAGGTATTTAAACCTTATAAAGTATTGAATATCAAGGGAGAATATGATAATGAACTGTCAGCGAAGTTCAATTCCAGGAACGATAAGTACAATGTGACGGGTGAGATTAGCTATGATGCTGATATTGAGGAGATTAGCCGTGTTGTTGAAGACTATGACGCTGTTTTGATCAACGATGTGCCTAGCGAGACGAGAAACCGTATTTTGAAGATTTGTTTCGCGAAAGGCAAGAGGGTGTATGTTACGCCGAAGATTTCAGATATCATTCTGAGAGGAGCCGAGTCGCTGGCGGTTTTCGACACACCTTTGCTGTATAGCAACAACTCAACAGCGACCTTCACCGAGCGAGGCATCAAACGACTAGCCGATATTGTTCTATCGTTTATGGGCTTGCTGATTCTCTCGCCATTGATGATAATCATCTCGTTGGCGATTTTCGCTTACGACAGAGGTCCGGTTTTCTATCGTCAGACTCGATATACCAAAGATGGTAGGAAGTTTAAGATATTGAAATTCAGGAGCATGATACCTAATGCCGAGAAAGACGGAGTGGCGCGACTCGCTTCGGAAAAAGATGACCGAATCACGCCGGTTGGCAGGTTTATCAGAGCCACTAGACTGGATGAGCTTCCGCAGTTTTTCAATATTTTAAAAGGCGATATGAGCTTCGTGGGACCGCGTCCGGAGCGTCCTGAAATCGCTGATGAATATACAAAAGAAGTGCCTGAGTTCGCGTTCCGCCTGAAGGTTAAAGCCGGACTGACGGGTTATGCTCAGATTTACGGAAAATACAACACCACTTCGTACGATAAGCTCAAACTCGACATGATTTACGTCGAAAACTGCTCTCTTTTAATGGATTTGAAGCTTCTGCTTCTCACTTTGAAGGTTATTTTCATCAAAGAAAGCACCGAAGGCTTGGAAGAAGGAAAGATTACAGCTAATAGATGAAAAACGAATTATAGTAATATGCGAATAATCAATCTGTTTTTTTTAACATTGCAACATTTGCCGATGCCATCGTTGAGGTGGAGGTCGAGAGTTTGCAAATGGGGCGGAGTTAAAATTTTGAATCCGTCAAAAACGGAAATAGGAACTCAAGTTGTGTTTGACACACTTGCACCTGAAAGAATAACTATTGAAGAAGGAGTCATAATATCAACAGGAAGCAAAATAATAAGTCATTATCTTGATCCGCATAAAATGACTCCTGAAGACCGTCTTGGAAACAGATATCCTATTGGAGATGTGCTTATAAAGAAGAATGCTTATATTGGCATGAATGTATTGATAATAAAACCATTAACTATTGGAGAAAACGCGATTGTTGGGGCAGGTTCCGTGGTAACATGTGATATTCCTGATAATGAAATTTGGGCAGGAAATCCAGCGAAATGCATAGGAAGTATTTGATAATGTTCGATTATGTCAAATATAGAAATGCCTGGAGATATAATTTAGCTCCAGATTGTGAACAGGAACTCTCTGATTCTCAATATAAAGCGTTATTGAAACAGGGAGGTCTGTTTGTCCGCAACACTTATGATTTTGACTGTAGACAGAAAACCAATTTTTGGAATCTCATTAAAGACTCATTTGGCGGGATGGAGGAACTGTCGTCGAATGTGAGGAGAAAAATTCATCGCGCAAATGATGCTTTTGATTATAAAATCATTGATAAGCAAATTGTTAGAGAAAATGGATTTCCGATAATCAAAGCCACATTCAAAGATTATAAAGTGAAAGACCGCACGATGAACGAGACTGTTTTTAATGAATATCTCGATCATTGCCAAAAATATAATTACGATTATTGGGGCGTTTTCGATAAGGAGACGCAGGATTTGGTCGGTTTTTGTGCTGTTCATGTCTTTGAAAACTCTTGTGAATACGGAGTAATAGGCTTTTTGCCACAATACAAGCATAATGCTTCTTATCCTTATTACGGCTTTTTCTATAAAATGAACGAGTATTATCTTGGAGAAAAAAAATTTAAATACGTAACAGACGGTTCACGAAGCATCACTGAGCATTCGAACATACAGCCTTTTTTGGAGCAGAATTTCAAGTTCAGGAAAGCGTATTGCAAGTTGAAAATAAGATATAAATGGTGGTTTGGAATAATAGTGAGGGTTTTGTTGCCGTTTAGGAATATTATTGGAAATAGAAATGTGAAGGCGGTGCTAAATATGCATAGATATCAAAGCCATTAGCTATTAGCCATTAGCCATTAGCGGGTTGGATTCTAATGGCTAAAACCTAGTGGCTAAAATTGATGAATATGATAATAAAATATATTTTTGATAGAGTTTTTCCCCTGATTTTGCTGGTGATTTTGTCCCCAGTGCTGCTAGTTATATATATTATCCATAAAATCAGAATGCCTAAAGGCAGGTTTTTGTATCGGCAGGTGAGAGTGGGAAAAGATGGTAAGCTGTTCAGAATCTTTAAGATACGAACGCTGGCTGATAATTCGGAAGCGGGAGGTTCGGTTACCATTGCCGGAGATGAGAGGGTTTTGCCATTCGGACGATGGCTGCGCGAGAGCAAAGTCGACACGTTTTTGGAGCTTATAAATATATTAATAGGTGACATGAGCTTTGTGGGTCCCCGTCCCGATGTGCCTGGCTATGCCGACAAGCTCGTTGGTGATGACCGCAGAATACTTGCGATGCGTCCCGGTTTGACAGGTCCGGCCTCGATAAAATACCGTCACGAAGACAGGATTTTGGCGCAACAAGACGACCCGCAACGCTATAACGACGAGGTTATTTATCCCGATAAGGTAAAAATTAACCTTGAATATTACGAAAATTGGAGCGTTTGGCGCGATATTTCAATACTTTGGCAAACCATTTTTGGATAAAAATACATTGATATTCAAGGAATTAAAAATTTTTTCAAAAATATCTTCAAATTTTTGTCGCCCGTATTGAAAAACGTCGTACTTTTGCACTCGCAAACGGAGAAAACCGTTGTTAGCCTCCTTAGCTCAGTTGGTTAGAGCATCTGACTGTTAATCAGGGGGTCTCAGGTTCAAGTCCTGAAGGGGGCGCAAGAGAGATTACAAAGTGTAATTTTTTATGTTTCATGTTATTAATTGAGAGAATGGATACCAACAGGCGTTCATTCTTTTTTTTAACTCTATCAGTATGAAATCAGTATTAGGTATTGGAAACGCTCTCGTTGATATCCTGACGAGAATTGACAACGATAACATCCTCAATGAGTTGGGACTTCCTAAAGGCTCGATGCAGCTCGTTGATGAAAAAGTTGCAGCAAAAGTTGCAAAGACTCTTGAGAAGTTCGATAACTCGATGGCTCCAGGCGGTTCAGCGGCAAATACAATTCACGGATTGGCAAAGTGCGGCGTGGAGGCCGGATTCATTGGTTTTACTGGCAATGACAAAGTCGGTAAGTTCTTCGACGACGCTATGCAGTCGGTGGGAGTGAAGCCGATAATGTTCCACGGCGACGTACCTTCAGGCATTGCTCAGGCAATCATCTCACCAGATGGCGAGCGCACTTTCGCAACTCACCTCGGAGCAGCAGTTTTGTTGAGCGACAGCCATCTCACTTTGGACATTTTCAAAGGCTGGGACTACTGCTATGTTGAAGGTTATCTCATAGCAAACCGTCCGTTGTTCAAGAAAGCGATCGAGTTGGCAAAACAGGCAGGCTGTAAGGTGGTTTTGGACCTCGCATCATACAATGTTGTTGAAGATAACCGCGACTTCCTGATGGAGCTGATTCCTCAAATTGACATCGTTTTCGCTAACGAGGAAGAGGCTAAGGCATTGACACAGAGTACTCCTGAAGAAACTCTGGAATTCCTTTCAAAACATTGCGAGATAGCAATCGTGAAAGTCGGTAGCAAAGGCTCGATGATTAAGCGCGGCAATGAGAAAGTGACCGTCGGATGCAACAAGGTGAATGTCATCGACACCACTGGTGCTGGCGACATGTACGCCGCCGGTTTCATGGCAGGATTGATTAACGGCTACGACCTCAAAAAGAGCGGTGAATTAGGCACTTGTCTCGCCGGAAACGTGATTCAAAACCTTGGTGCGAAGCTTAAAGAGGAGCAGTGGGTAAAAATTAATTCCTTTTATTTTAAATAGGTATAGAAATTTTTTGTACTTTTGCAGCCACATTGAAAAAAAGTATTAATAAATATAGAATTTAGATAAAATGAAGGTATTCCAGACAGACGAAATTCGGAACATCGCTCTCATTGGAGCTGCTAAATCCGGAAAGACCACGCTTGCTGAAAATATGATTTTCGAAGGCAAGCTCATCAACAGAAAAGGCGACACTACAAGTAAAAACACAGTGTCAGACTACCGCCCAATCGAAATGGAACGCGGTATCTCTGTTAACGCCAGCTTGTGCTACACAATCTTTAACGACAAGAAAATCAATATCTTGGATACTCCTGGCTTTAGCGATTTCTCTGGCGATATCGTCGCTTGTTTGAGCGCTGCCGACACAGCTGTTTTCACAGTCAATGCGCAGTCAGGTGTTGAGGCTACAACAGAAAACGCATGGAAACACGCCGCCAACACAAACAAGCCGGTGGTGTTCTTCATGAACCAGCTCGACCACAACAACGCTAACTTCGACGACACCATTCATCAGTTGAAGGAATACTTCGGTGACAAGGTTACTCCTATCCAGTTCCCAGTGAACACAGGCGAGGGCTTCAACGCTGTCATCGACCTCATCATAAAGAAGATGCTCGTTTTCAAGAACGGCAACGGCGCTCCTGAGGTTCAGGACATCCCTGCAAACTTGGCCGACAAAGCTGAAGAGCTTCACAACGAACTCATCGAGCACGCTGCAGAAGGCGACGATGCTTTGATGGAGAAATTCTTCGACGAAGGCACACTTTCAGAGGAAGATATGGAAGCAGGTATCCGCATGGGTATCGCAAAACGCGAGATGTTCCCTGTCATGTGCGGTGCAGCTAAAGGCGGTGTCGGCGTGACACGTCTCCTTGAGTTTATCGTGAACGCTTGCCCATCACCTGCACACGTCGCTCCAGTCGTGGCTGAAAACGGCACAGAGTTCCACAACAACGTGAGCGAGCCGACAGCAATGTTCTTCTTCAAGATCTCTAACGAGCAGAACGTTGGTGATGTCGCTATGGCACGTATCTACGGTGGCACAGTGTCAGAGGCTCAGGACCTCGTCAACCCACGTACAGGCAACAAGGAACGTATCTCACAGATCCTCATTTCAAACGGTAAGAACCGTGAGAGAGTCGAGAAAGCTTGCGCTGGCGATATCATCTCAACAATCAAGTTGAAAGATGTCCGCGTGAACGACACACTCGTCGACGCTAAAGCTGCCGACGCTGCATTCCCGGCGATGAAGTTCCCGACACCTATCTTCTCAATCGCAATCAAAGCTGTCAACTCACAGGAAGATGAGAAACTTGGTGGTATCCTCAACGATATGCACAAGACCGATCCGACTATCATCACAGGTATGTCACGCGAGTTGAAACAGAATATCCTCCAGTGCCAGGGTGAATATCACCTCAACACAATCAAATGGTACCTCGACAACGTCCACAAGATCGCTGTTGAGTTCGCATCACCTAAGATTCCTTACAGAGAGACTATCACCAAGTCAGCTAACGGCGACTATCGTCACAAGAAACAGTCAGGTGGTTCGGGTCAGTTCGGTGAGGTTCACATGCGCTTGGCTCCTTACTATGAGGGCTACACCGACCCAACAGATCTCCAGATCCGTGATACACAGGAGTACGACCTCCCATGGGGTGGCAAGCTCATCTTCAAGAACTGTATCGTCGGTGGTGCTATCGACGCACGTTTCATGCCGGCTATCTTGAAAGGTATCAACGAACGTCTCGAAGAAGGTCCTCTTACAGGTTCTTACGCCCGCGACATCATCGTCTACGTGTACGATGGTAAGATGCACCCGGTTGATTCAAACGAAATGGCATTTAAGATCGCTGGCCGTATGGCATTCTCAATCGCATTCAAGGCAGCAGGTCCTAAGATCATGGAACCTATCTACGATCTCACAGTTCGCATGCCTGAAGATATGATGGGTGCTGTCAACACCGACCTCCAGGGCCGTCGCGCTATCATCATGGGTATGGATTCAGACCGTCACTACCAGATTATCCGCGCAAAAGTGCCGTTGGCAGAGATGGACAAGTATTCGACATCATTGAGCTCACTCACCTCGGGTCGTGGTTCATTCACAATGGAATATGCTGAGTACGCTCAGGTTCCGGCCGATGTCCAGACCAAGCTGTTGAAGGCTTACGAGGAGTCGAAGAAAGACGAAGACTAGTGTAGAGTTTAGAGTTTAAAGTGTAGATTAGTTCTATAGTTTAAAAGTTTAGAGTTCTACAAGTTTATAGTTAAATAAGAAAGGGGCGAATGAAATTCGCCCCTTTCTGTTTTTTGTTTTTAAATAAAACGATTATTCTGCTTTAACTTCTTCTTCAGGTGTTGTTAACTGTTTGTAAATAACAGCGTTGCAGCCCAGTTGGATTGGGTAATAGATGAGGAAGACGATAAAGTTCAAAATGGCGCCAACGTATGGAATCAAACCAAAGATAGCTGTGATGATGCCTAAAGCGACACTCAAGATGAGGCCGATGAAGAACATGCGCCATTTGTTGCCGTATGTGTATTCGTTTGACTTACGTAGTGCATCGAGAGCATGAAGATCTTTGTCGATGAACAGGTAAATTGCGATAGCCCATGCATATGACAATACTATGCCAGGGATGATGCCCATGAAGAATGCAGGGATTGTTGCCATCAACTCCAAGCCGATGAGGATGAAGAATTCGCCCATGTTTTTGCGGTATTTCGCGTCAAAAATGAAGAGAGGGTTGATGACGTTACCTTTGCTCAATTCAACAGGAATTGAATTCATGGCGATTGTTGTACCCACGTTGAGATACGGGATCCAAATTGTTACGAAATAGAGAATTGATGCCAACACGAGTGACACAAAGTTCTTAATTCCGATGCCTACGCCTTCGGTAAGCACTTCTTTAATGTCAAGTTTTTTCATGTTTTTAGTTATTTTAAGGTTAGTATTTCGATGCAAAGATATAAAAAGTTTAATACAAAAACAAAAAAATTGTTTTTTTAATATTTTGTATCTATCTTTGCCAAGACAATTTTTATTGTTGGGTAAAGATATCATTATGACCGTCATCGACAAAAAGTATTTTGCCTTCATAAGCTATAAGCGAGAGGATGAGGCGTGGGCGAAGTGGCTGCAGCACAAGTTGGAGCATTACAAATTACCTTCAAATCTTAATGGAAGAAGCGATTTGCCGAAGGAGATAAGACCTATATTCAGGGATACGTCTGATTTGGCAGGAGGTGTTTTGGCTGAAGAGATTAAAAATGCGCTTGAAAACTCACAATACCTTATTGTAATATGCTCTCCACGAGCCGCGCAGTCGGAATGGGTCGGCAAGGAGGTGCAGTCATTTATTGAAATGGGACGCATAGACAAGATCATTCCTTTTATCGTGGGAGGTGCGCCATATTCAGAAAATGTTGAAGAAGAATGTTTTCCGTTGTCTCTCAGAAAGTTGCCTAAGGAACAGGAGTTGTTGGGAGTAAATATCAACGAGATGGGGCGTGATGCCGCGGCAGTGAAAGTAGTCGCCAGTATGTTCGGTTTGCAGTTCGATGAGTTGTGGCAGCGGCAGGAGAGGGAGAAAAGAAGACGTCGCAGTTGGATTATTTCAGCAAGTATCATTGGTTTTCTTGTGATGACAGGTGTGGCTGGTTGGATTTGGAGGCAAAATGTTGAGATAAAAGAGAAGGATTGGAAGATGATGGAGGAGCAATCACGTCTTGTGTCAGAAAAAATTAAAACAACAGCAAAAAATGATTCATATTTGGCAAGAATCATTGCACTCAGTTATCTTTTGAATAATAAATATGATAATGAGAATTATGTTCCTGAGTTTGAATCTGCACTAAGAACTGCAACAACATACAATTCCGCTGTTTTTGTCGGACATACGGCGGCTGTGACCAGTACTTTTTTTAGCAACGATGGACAATATATATTATCCACATCATACGACAAAACAATAAAACTATGGGATGCCAGTAATGGAGTATGTTTAAAAACATTTTATGGTCATAGCAATCATGTAAACAAAGCGGTATTTAATCATGATTTATCAAAAATAGCTTCATGTTCTGATGACAAGACAGTTATAATATGGGATATAGATTCATTGAAAATCTTAAATACTCTTTATGGCCATGAAAACGGAGTTTATTCAGTTGCATTTAGTCCTGATGGGAAGCATTTGTTGTCTTCATCAAGAGATAAAACTATTAGGATTTGGGATGTAGTGACCGGTGAATGTCTAAAGGTATTAAAAGGTCATGAAAAAATGGTTGAATGTGCTGTATATTCACCCGATGGACAAAAAATAGTCTCAGCTTCAGCTGATAGGACGGTTAAGGTTTGGGATGCTAATCGTGGAGTTTGCATAAAAACATTATTTGGACATCAAAAAAACGTGCAATCAGTTGAGTTTAGTCCTGATGGACGATATATAGTATCGGCTTCGGTAGATTGTACTGTAAAGATTTGGGATTTTGATACGATGGAGTGTATTCATACTTTGAAAGGACATACTAAAAGTGTTCAATATGCAAGCTTTAGTAATGATGGTAATATGGTTGCTTCAAGTTCAGATGATGCTACAACAAGATTGTGGGACGTTACTTCAGGTAATTGCATGGAAATATTAAAAGGTCATACAATATATGTAACCTCTCCTCATTTTAGTCCTGATTCAAAAAGGATTGTAACTGGTTCAGTTGACTATACTGTCAGAGTTTGGGATGTCGGTAATGTGGATGGCAGTTATGATAAAGTTAAAAGCTTTAATATATATTCAGTAAAAAATCCTCCTAGTTATAGTCAGGATGGGCAGCATATTACATGTTATTCAAACGATAGTATTTGGGTTTGTGATGTTCTGTCGGGGGAAAGGCTGTCAGCGGAAAAAACTAGTAATGTAAACGCTAACATTTGTCCAGAAAGCAATGTTTCAATGACGAGCCATGATGGCAAAGAGATAATCACTATAGATATAAATACAATATGTGTGTCAGATATTAAAACAGGTAAGAGACTAAGAACATTTTTGGGTCACACTGCAAAAATATATGGTTTTACACTAAGCGATGATGATAAATATCTGATTACTGTTTCGCATGACAGTACAATAAAGATATGGGATTATAAATCTGGTGTTTGTGTACAAAGCATAGTAGATGTGCAAAACAAATACGTTGTTTATGGTCCTGATAACAAAACTTTTGCAACCGTATCGCTTGATTACGGTGAATTAAAAGTATGGAACTTCCCTCCTCTTCAGGAGCTCATCGACCAAACTTGCGAGCGCTTTAAAGACAGACCTCTTACGGAGGAAGAAAAAAAGTTGTATTATTTAGAATAAAATTTTCCATTTTGGTGATATTTTTTTCAAAAGTGTGACTCTTTTAAGTTGAAATTAACAAGATTATTAACTTAAAAAATAAAACACGATGAAAAACTACACTAAAAACTTCAAAAGACTCATGCTCTTAGCAGCATTGTTTGTTACCAGCAATATCGCATCAGCACAGCTGTGGGGCGAATTTGTAATCCTCAATGATGGTCACTGCTATTTCACTGCAACAAATAATTTCAATACAAGCGGTGTAATCAAAGTTACGACAGTCAGTTATTATAACAGTGTTTCAACCAACACTACAGTTTTTATTTCTGGATATGGCGACGGTTTTGTTATAGGACCATCTAATTGGTATTGGCACCGTGGTGACAGGGTGTTTGTAACATATCCTGATGGCACAAATGCATGTTGGGAATGCCCATATACGGATTATATCTACGATTATTCATACAACATCATCAATGAATTTGAGGGCGAGCCTAACTACTACTTAGCTGAAATCAAAAGAAAGAATGAGAACAAAAGTTAAATTGTAATCAAAAAATAAATAGTCATGAAAACATATTTAGCAAGAGTGGAAATGGAAATTCTCAAATACTATGTTAACAATGGGCAGTCAAACATGGTACTACCGATGCTCGGCAACAACGAAAACAATAAAATAATGCAGTAATAAATAATATACAAAAAGAAACAGATTCCTCTTCAGTATATTAAAAACAAAAGTGAATCAAAAAAAGTAAAACACTATGAGTACAGGAATGATGGCGGCTTTCTTATATGTCTTATGTCGCACAATCTACAGAGAAATTAAGAACTAAAGAATAAAACGGGAGATATCTCCCGTTTGTTTTTATAATATTTATATCTTCAAAAAGATTATTTGGAGTTTTGTCTTTTTTCTATATCTTTGCATCTCAAATCATATGTTTTTGTGTTTTTATGAATAGTGCAGAAAAACAGATTATCAACGGTCTTATAAAACGAGATGACAGGTATATATCGCTCGTGTTACGTGGTGCCGCTATTTATGAGGGGCATACAACCAAATATGTAAAGAACCCGTATGTTTCTGCTGTTGAGAATGCTGTCAGAAAATGGTTTAATCCTAGCGATGACAGGTATAAAAGTGTAGTGGATGGCTTTCAAGATATTTACAATTCATTTTATTCGCTTTTTGCATTATATGTTGTCAGCATAAAACCAGAGACATTGCTTGCTGTTGAGGATTTGAAAAACTGGCTTTTTATTACCGCTGATAATTTTATCAAAAAAAACAGGAAAAGCATAGATGAGCATATCGGATTGTATTACGAAGAAGAATTCGGCGAAAAGGTTGAGATTACCGACAGAGAGGATGTAGAAGAGCCCCATTCGTCGTCAGATTGGGCACGAACCCAAATCAGTGTATATATAAACCAGATCAGCAATGAGTATTATAGAGATTTGCTATGCGCCATAAAGCTGGAGGATGTTGACAGGGAATTGTTGGCAGAAGAATATAATAAAAGTGTAGATGATATCAACAGGGACTACAAGCGAGCATGGGATCAGCTGATAGGCATTGCTTTGTCGGATATAAAATACAGAGGAAAGCATCTTTATAAAACATTTGAGGCTGATTTGCCTGTAAATCAAGCAAAACTGTTAAACGAATTCTTTTTCAGTGGCTTGAGTATCAAAGAACTAGCTCTTGAAAAGAATGTTAACTATGTTGTTCTGAAAAGAGAAATTGTGAAAGCTTATAACGTGTTGCTGAAAACAGCAAAACGAGAGACAAAGATTGATGAGAAAGAAGAACGCAGGGAGATTAAAGAGCAGCGGAAGCTTGAAAAACAGAAATAAATAAAACAAATGGTAGATTTTTGAAAAAGATAGACTCTTCATCATAAAAACAAACATATCATGACCGTATCAAAAGATAAAATGGATAAGTTCCTTTCAGGGGAATCGTCAGCTGATGAAACAATGGAAATACTTTCCGCTATTGCTGTTGATCAACAGTTGGAGGAATATGTAGTCACAAACAGACGTATGACATACACCAACGAACAAATGGAGGATTATGGCAGCTTTATACCGATTAGCAGCATGGCGGCCGATGATGGCAAAAACCTGTGTGATTTCCAATGTGAGTCTTTTATAATAAAAAGAGCAGGCCACAAAGTTGAAGAAAACGCTCTTGCAAAGGAATCAAAACGCAACTACTGGCTGCGTAACGAAGGCACACCTTTGTTTAATATGGGAAAACTTATGGAGCATGAAGGATTTCTGGTGAATAGGCAATATAATGCAACCATCGATTATCTGGAAAAGGCTTTAAAGGAATATAGCGTTATTGTGGTCGTTAACGGGAAAACCCTTTCTGGTGGAGAAATCGACATTTTTTCAAAGGACTTTAACTTTGACGACAATCCAAATCATGCAGTTGTTGTGCTTTCGATTGATAAAACAGCAAAAAAAATCTCCATTTACAATCCGGCTAATGATGAAGAGATGAGCGTTTACGACCTTGAAACGTTTGAAAACGCATGGGCTGAATCGAGAAACTATATGGTCACAGCTCGTGAGAAACGTTTTGCTCAAGAATATAATCCACAACCGATCGACGTAAACAAAATAAAGTTGAACAATGATTTGGAAGAACTGATAGAGTTTGTGGCGGAAAATGCTCACGATACTTGGGCTGTTGACAAAATCAAGGAAGGATACGTTTATGCTCCGTTGGATAAAGATGGACATGAGGAAAAAGGACATAATCATTATCTTGTGCCGTATTTTATGCTTGACGAAAAAGACAAAGAACCTGATCGTCGCATGGCAACAAGTACAATAAAACTAATAAAACGACTTGGATATCGCTTGGTGAATATTAATAGTATGTATCGCTGTCCTGACTGCGGAGAGGTAATAGAACCAAGCGACAACTTCTGCCATAACTGCGGCAAGCAGCTGTCGTGGAAAGATTTCAGATAGAAATAGACAGACGTTGTCTTTGACATAATAAAGCGGATTCTAAAAGAATTCGCTTTTTTTAATTAATAACTGATAGAAAATGCTGAAGCAGAAACTCTATTATAGAAAAAAGAGATGACACACAACACATACATACCAGCCCCAGTCGACACAAGTGATGTTGAACTTACGGACGACATCAATATATTGGGCGAAAAGCTCGCGAAGAACACACACGAGACGTGGGCAGCAAAGCGTATTGCACAAGGTTGGAAATACGGTGCGCAGCGTAATGATGTCGCCAAGACGCATCCATGCCTTGTCCCTTACGAGAATCTTTCGGAAGAGGAAAAGGAATATGACAGAAACACCAGCATTGGAACATTGAAAACCATGATAAAACTTGGATATAAAATAAAAAAAATAAAATAGTGGTATTTTTTTCAATAGTACATACTCTACATAGATGAAAAAAGAAAAACAAACAAGTAACAATAAATAAAAAATTAACAGTTGCGCACGACACGGAACAGTGTATAAAAAAATGACAACACAAAACACCACAGCAGTTCAAGAGACAAGTATCGGATTAGTAATAGCATCCGTAGTGTTACCAATCGTTGGCTATGTTGCATTCTTCATCAATCAAGATGTCAAACCGGAACCAGCTAAACATTATCTCATTAGTGCTATTGTCGGATCTGTACTTGGTATTCTGATGTTACTGTAAGCGTTATAAATAAAAGAAATGTTTAACTTAAATAATTAAAACTATGGAATTCTGGCAAATTGCACTGCATTGTATTGCAAAAAAACTTATTGAAGTTTTTATTAACTAAAAGACAATATTAAAGGCGATTTCGATCGCCTTTTTTTATAAATAAAGTTATAGCAAGTGATAGATTTATTGTGTTTGCGTACTCTTATTGTATGGAAATTGATTTAATAAATGAGATTAAATATGCAAGCAAACGATTTTATACATCCTGAAGACAGAGCTGCTTTGGAACAGATGCAAAGCATTCCAGGTTTTACCATGATTGTAAAGAAAGCGTTGGTTGTAGGTCTTGAGACCATGCAATATGGCGTTAATATGGCTTCGTCGATCAGACTGTCAGAAAAACAACTGCCTGAAATATATAAACATTTGCCACCAATATGTCAAAAACTTGGCATTAATGAGCCGGAATTCTATCTTCAGATGGATCCAAATCCAAATGCGTGGACATATGGCGATACTCGTATCTTCATAACCGTTACATCGGGATTGTTGGAAATGATGAGTAATGAAGAACTTGATGCTGTTATTGCTCATGAGTGTGGACACATATTATGTCGTCATGTTCTGTATCATACTATAGCACAGTGGATTACAAAGGGTGTTGATGTGTTGGGCGTTTTAGGTAATCTTGCCATGCCAGTGCAATATGCGATGATGTATTGGTATCGTAAGAGTGAACTTTCCGCCGATAGAGCTGCTAGCATTGTAACATCACCAGAGACTGTGACTAAAGTCATGGCAAGACTGGCTGGTGGCCCACAAAAGATAACATCAAAGATAAATTTTGAAGAATGGGCAAAACAAGCCGATGATTACGACAATATTCAAAACAGCAATCTTTGGAATAAAGCCTTGCAAATAGCTGTTATTGCCGGACTTAATCACCCTTTTGCCGCCGTACGTGTTCGGGAAATAATGAAATGGGGAGAAAGTGAGCAGTATAAAAGATTAAAAAATGCTAAACTAATGCCTGGCAAATCAAAACATGTCTGTCCAAACTGCAATAATGTTGTTGATGATGGCTGGAAGTTTTGCCAATATTGTGGAAATAGATTATAAACCAATAATTACAGAAATATGGGAACATTTAATCAAAAAGTAGTGTTGTCTGCAACGGAGAGGCAGATACCTGTTATTGCAGAATCAATAAGACAAGAATTTATCAAAGATGAATTCGATGTAGAATTGATGAATAATGTCAATGGTGGATGCGACATAAGCATATCAAAAGGAGGCTTTTTTAAAGCTATTCTTGGAATGAAAACTGCTTTGAATGTATCACTCACACCACAAAGCGACGGCGTTTTATTTGACGCACACGTAGGAATCTTTGGGCAGCAGATTATACCAGCTGCAATTGCTATGTTTTTGTTCTGGCCAGTGGTATTAACCCAAGCATGGGGTCTCATACAACAATCTGAAATGGATGATCGTGCTTTGGCGGCGGCTGAAAGAGGTGTATTAAAAAGTTCATTGGCAACAGCATCATGCGTATCGGGAAGATATTGCACAAATTGTGGCGCAATTCTGCCTTTAGGAGCAAAGACTTGTAATAAATGTTATAGAATTATATAATAAACTATTTTAACAATTATTTTTAAAAACTAATTATCATGAAAAATCACATTTCTCCACGCCTCTTCTTCGCCGTTATCGGCAGAGGCATCAAGCAAGCCGCCGTGTGGGTGGCAAAGTTGTTCGGCTACAAAGAAGGAACGACATTCGGTAAAATAGTATGGCGAGTTTTCGCTTTCAGCGCAAGCCTTACAATGCTTATCATAGCAATAGTGTTTACTTGTGCTTTTGTATGTTTTATACAAGAGAAAATCCAAACGAATAGGTATCGCTCAGTGAATTATTGTCACGAATACAACAACACCTATGTGAGTCCTTATGTCATATATCACGATGCATACGATGGTGGCTACATCTATAATATGACCACTGGTGTAAGGACTATTACTGATGTTAATATGATTTGCAAATCATTCGATGGCGACAGTCTCGAATTTTTCGTTTCCAACAGAAAACGTGGCTATTTCAACCGTTTTACTGGCGAACTGGCAATTCCGGCGCAATATGACAAAGCTTGGGTGTTTTCTGAAGACGTGGCTTGCGTTTATAAAGATGGCGTGCTCACATTCATCGACCATAATGGCAATGCGGCTATTGACCATAATTTCCCATACACTGAGCGTATCGACAGCTACTGTTTCCACGATGGCCTGTGTGCCGTGATGGGTGATAACGAACGTGTAGGACTCATCAACAAACATGGTGAATGGGTCGTTGAACCTGAGTATTATTATCTTTACCATGAAAAATCAGGCTTCTGGAAAACAGAAAACATTGATGGTGAAGAAGGATTGATCAATGCAAAAGGTGAAGAATTGCTTGCAAATGACTACTACGACATCAAAATCGATTCACAAAAAGAACTCGTCTATGCCAGAACCACCGACTATTTCGACATGATCTTTGATTTCGACGGAAACGTTGTAAATGCTTGTAACTACGTTGGTGTTATGAAGCTGAAATATGAGAGTAACGAGCTTGATAATGATGGTTATTTCAAACCAGCTGTGGCCAACCTGATGGCTTATTACACTTCAGGCAATTCTTACGGTCTTATTGATTATGACGGGAATCTTATTACTCAGCCAATTTACGACGATATCACCGCTCTCTCAGCTGACCGCTACCTCTGCGAAGGTTTGTTGGGAGCAGTGATTTTGGATGATAAAGGTAAAGAATGCAAAAAACAATTGGGAAAGTGAATAATAATTAGTAGTTTTGCAAAATATGAAAATAATATAATCAGAAAAATACGAATCGGATTATGATAAAACCATATATATAAAAGACAAAATCTCTGAGGTAGAACAAAAACTCGGAGAATAAAAATAAAATTTTCAAAATAGTTGTGTGTAATAAAATAATGTGTATTTTTGCAATAAATTTATTAGTAATAATCAACTTAGTAATAAAATTATTACAAAATGAGAACGCCTTTTGTATTTGGTAAAACAGTGAGCGGCGACGCTTTTACAGATAGAGAAAAAGAGACAGAAAAACTGGTGTCGAACTTTAAATATGGAGTGAATACCTTCATTATGTCTCCGCGCAGATGGGGTAAGACATCGTTGGTGAAGAAAGCAAAGACCATAGTTGAGGGTGATGATTTGAAAATAGTGTATGTTGATGTTCATCAATGTCGTTGCGCCGATGATTTTTGTGAGCGATATGCCTCGGCGGTTCTTACGCAGACTTCCAACAAAATGGAAGAGTGGTTTGATAATGCCAAGGCATTTTTGAGCCGTTTAAGCTTTGGAGTTGATGCGTCTGCGGACATGTCGGGTGAGATGTCGTTCAAGTTGCAATTCAAACAAAAGGAGAACTCAATGGAAGATTTGCTGCAATTGCCCGAAAAGATTGCAAAAAAGAAAAACATTCGAGTGATGGTTTGCATCGATGAGTTTCAGCAAATAGGAAGGTTTCAGGATTCTCTTCAGTTTCAAACACAACTTCGCTCGATTTGGCAGCATCATGAGATGGCATCATATTGTCTGTTCGGAAGCAAAATGCACATGATGGAATCGCTTTTCGACGACACGTCAAAACCTTTTTATAAATTTGGTGACATCATTTATTTGCAAAGAATCCCGATAGAGTATTGGGTGAAATATATTACAGATAAATTCAAGGCGGCTGATAAATCTATCACTGGCGAACAGGCTGAATGGATTGTCGGGAAGGTTGACGGCAACTCGTCGTATGTGCAGCAACTGTCGTGGTATGTTTTTCAGCGAACAGAAGGAGTGGTTAGTGACGATATACTAACCGACGCGTTGAATGAGCTTGTTGACCAATGTCGCGATGTGTTCGAAAGCAAGACAGAGAACCTGACCGCTTATCAGATGAATTTCTTGCGAGCTGTCGCCGATGGAGTGCATTCGGGGTTTTCATCGGCCAATATTATTGAATCCTATAAACTCAACTCGTCGGCGAACATTGCTATAGTTCGCAAATCGTTGATTGACAAGGAGTTGGTTTTTGAAGAAAACAAAGAGATAAAGTTATCTGACCCAATTATGGGAATATGGATACAAAAAGAATTCTAAACTTATCATAAAACTAACTACTATGAAAAAACTGCTATTTGTTGCGCTAACATTATTTTTTGCAACTGCCTGCTTTGCGCAAACCCAGAAGGGCTACGTCAAGACCAAAGGTCGTCTTGACAATGAAGGCAAACTTATGCCAGGCACACCTTTAAGCGAAGTTGTTGTCAAAGTTAAAGACCGCAACGAGGTGATGAGCGACAAGAGAGGCGATTTTTCGTTCCCGATGCCAGACCAGACATATTATCTTGAGAGCGTTTCCAAAAACGGTTATGTTCTCATTGACCCAGACTTGTTATCCAAGCAATATAGTTATTCGAAAAACAAGCTTGTGATAGCTCTAGAAACCAAGGATCAGCAGATAGAAGAACGAATGGACAACTTCAGGAAGATAAACGAAGCCCAGAACGCAATGATAACCAAACTTCGCGCCGAGGTTAAACAACTGAAGAAGGAGAACAAGATAACCGAGGAGGAATACTATAAAAGACTTCAGGAGATAGTTGACATGCAGAACGAGAGTCAAAAGCTTGTAGAGGAGATGGTTGACAGGTATTCGAAGATGGATTTTGACCAGTTGAGCGAGTTTGAGCTTCAGATAAAGTCATATATATTGAGCGGCGATTTGTTGAAGGCCAAGAATATGATAATGTCGAAGGGAGACTTGACGGAGCGTGCCGAGGACTTGAAGAGGCACCTGGAGGCGAACGCCAAGGAGCGAGAGGAGATAACAAAGAGAAGCAGGAAATTGGAGAAGAGCGAGTTGGCGGCCCAAAAGAAACTCGACGATCTGGCGAAAGACTATTACGACTTGTTTGAGATATACAAATTGGAGCACAAGAACGATTCGGCGGCGTATTATTTGGAGGAAAGGGTGAAGTTGGATACTACGAAAGTGGAATGGATGAACGATGTAGCAACCTTTGTTCGTCTTTATCTTGCAGACTATGATTTGGCTTTAAACTATTATACATCAAGTTTGCATAACATTAATTTGCAAAACATAAAAAATTATGAACAATTGGCTTCTGTCAATAATAATATAGGGCATGTTTATCATCATTTAGGAGATTTGCAAAATGCAAAAGAATATTATGAATTAGCGATAGATAATCTTAAAAATGTTTCAGATCCCAATAATAATATCGTAAGTTATTATAATAATTTGGGGACTGTATATTGTGATATGGGTATGTATGATAAATCTTTGGAATACCATTCAAAGGCATTGAATATATTGATTCAAAATCATATAGAAGATAGTATCAGATATACAAGTACTTATAATAATCTTGGAAGTGTTTATTGTTATTTGAATGATTATAATAAAGCATTAGATTTTTATTTAAAGACTTTACACATACAAGAGAATTATGGAGATAGTAAGCTTTTAGAGATGGCTGTATCATATAGTAATATAGCATATGTGTATGACAATTTGAATAAATTTGACTTGGCAATAGAGTTTAATAATAAGGCAATAGAAATACGTGAAAAGATATTAGGAGAGGAACATCCTGATATTGCACAGTCATATAATAATATAGGATATGTTTATCTCAAAATGAGAGACCTGTCTACAGCATTGGAATACATGAAAAAAGCTGTTGGTATATATAAAAATATCATAGGAGAACAACATCAAAACATAGCTACGTTCTATAACAATATCGCAATTGTGTATATCTATATGGGAAATTTAGACATGGCATTGGAATATACAATAAAGTCGCTTGAAATACGTAAAGCAATATATAAAAACGAACATGAAGATATTGCAACTTCATATAGTAATTTAGCGGCGATTTATTTTAAAATGGGGAATATTGACAAAGCTGTAGAATATAATGCTATGGCTCTTGACATTTATTTAGGATTATTTGGATACGAACATTCTAGCACAGCGACTTGTTATAATAACTTAGGCGTAATGGTTGAGACTAGTGGAGATTACGAAAAGGCCTTGGAATATTATAATATGGCATTGGATGTAAGATTGAAACTATTAGGCCCCAATAACTTAGATGTTGCTGGTACATATGGAAATATAGGAGGAATATATTACACAACAGGTAATTTACAGAAAGCAGATGAGTACTATCAAAAAAATTTGACAATATACAAATCGATTTTAGGTGAAGATAATCCACAAACGATTAAAGTTAAAAACAGATTAGAAGAAGTCCAAGCCAAACTCAAAGAATCCAAAAAGAAATAACCGTCATGTCCGAAGCTTTTAAATATTTTGCCTTTATTTCCTACTCATCTCATGACATCGAGTGGGGTAAGCGACTGCAAAAGAAACTGGAACGTTATCGTTTGCCGGCTACGCTGTGCAGTGAACACAAATTGCCGCGCAATCCAATAAAACCAGTGTTTTTTGCTCCAACCGACATTCAGCCGGGAGGTCTCAGCGAGGAGCTGCAAGAACGCCTGCGCTCGTCACGGCATCTTATAGTTATCTGCTCGCCATATTCGGCCCAATCAGAATGGGTTGGCAAAGAAATAGAGTTTTTTCACAGCCTCGGACGCACTAAAGATATTCATTTTTTTATTGTTGAAGGATCGCCACATAGCATTGATCCAAAACAAGAATGCTTCAACCCGATAATCAACAAACTTGGATTGCCCGAGATACTAGGCGCCAACATTAACGAGAAAATTTACCGTCAGCCATGGCTCAACCGCGAACGCGCCTACGTTCAGCTCATCTCTAAATTGCTCGGCGTGGAGTTCGACTCGATTTGGGGCCGACACAAACGCCAGCTCATCACAAAAATAACGGCTGGGACATTCGCCGGGTTGCTGATTTTGGCATCGTTGCTCGTCGTTTGGACGAAAAACCAGCCTGTGGATGTGAAAATCAGCCTTAACGAGGCATCCGTACACAACGAAAACCTGCCTCCGTTGCAAAACGCGGTAATTACTATGATTCTCGACAACGAGATGAAGACCGACACTATCCGAACCATTGACTCGCCTGTGGTTTTCACCAACATCCCGCACCGTTTCTTGAAAAAACAGGCACAGTTCACTATTTCGTGTCGCGATTTTCTCGCTGTCGACACGGTTCTAAATTTGTCGAAAAAAGTTGTTCTAGACATCAGCCGCAACCCAAAAGTCTACGGCGACGTTCATTTCTTTGTCTGGAATCCGAAAAAAGAGGAATTTGTTGCCAATGCCGTGATTAAAATTGATGGCGTCGAGGCTGTGTCAAACGAAGAAGGCTATGTATCCGTGTTTATGCCTCTTGAATCGCAAAAGCAAAAGTATCAATTGAATGCAACGTTCCAGTTGAGCACTCCGGCCATCGTGATGCCTTGCGGCGAGTCGGATATCATCTCTATTCAATAACCCCGCTCCCCAGCACCACAGGCTCCGTAGCGTGATAAATCGTGCCGAACTGTCCGCTCGCGACGCCCGAAATCATCACGTCAGAGTTGATGAGCAAGCCTTTTTCTGTAATGCTGAGCGTTCCTGTTCGGAACTCAGGTTGATGACGGATTTTATAGCGAATTTTCTCACCCTCATTGAATTTGATGACGGGATTCATCGCCTGCACGTCGACGAGTTCAATCTTGTTGGTGTATTGTGCCTCGGGGTCGTAGCCTTGCGACACGTAGACAATGTTCTGCTCAGTGTCTTTCTTCACCACAAACCAGGGACCGCCGCCTAGTCCTAAGCCCTTGCGCTGTCCGATGGTGTGGAACCAGAATCCTTTGTGCTTGCCAAGCTTCTTGCCTGTCTCAAGTTCAATGATGTCGCCTTCTTTTTCGCCTACGTATTCACGGATATAGTCGTTGTAGTTGATTTTTCCAAGGAAGCAAATACCTTGAGAATCATGACGTTGCGCACTTGGCAAACCATATTTCTCGGCTAGTTGACGCACCTCGCTTTTCGGGATACCTCCAACAGGAAACATCGCTTTTTTTAGCTGAGCATACGTTATCCTTGCCAAGAAATCGGTCTGGTCCTTGAAGGTGTCGACTGCTGTGCCAAGCCACGCAACTCCCTGATCGTCAATCCATTGCTGAGCGTAATGTCCCGTGGCGATGCGGTCGAACTGATAGCCGGCCTTTTCTTCGAAAGCTCCGAACTTGATGAATCGGTTGCACATCACGTCGGGGTTTGGTGTGAGCCCCTTTCGTACCGAGTCCATGGTGTAGCGCGCCACGCGGTCGTAGTATTCTTTCTGAAGGTCGATGATGTCGAATTTGCAGCCGTATTTTTGTGCGATGAACGTCGTGATCTCAATATCTTCCTCGGCAGGGCAGTCCATGAGGTCTTCCTTGCCTTCGAGGCCTATCTTGATGTAAAAGATATGAGGGTCAAAGCCTTGCTCCTTGAGGAGAGGCACTATCACGGAGCTGTCGACACCGCCCGAAACCAACGCTGCTATCTCCATTATTTACGTCTCTCGTAGATGGTTCTGTTGACAGGGATGGTGAAGCCGTATTTGCCGCCCATCTCCGTCTCTGCCGAGCCGTAGATACCGCCGTCGCGCTTGCCTTTGTAGGCCGCCCACATGCGGTCGCCGTAGGAGAAATGCCACCACTCGCCAGGGAAGTTGACGAAGTCTTGTTTCTTCATGAGTTTGACAAGATTCTTGCGGTTTTTCCTCTGTTCCTTGGTGATATGGCTGCTGTAGGTGAATGTGGAGTCGTTGTATTCGTGGAACTTGGTGCCGTAGTTGAAGTCAACGCCATTGTCGTCGCACAACGCCACGTCGACGGCGCCGCCTGTCTCGTGTCCGCCCAAGCTGCCCTTCGGGTCGTCGCTCTTGTATTTCGCAAGTACGATAGCCTCATGACGGCCAATGCCCGGCTTGTCTTTGGTGACCTTGGCGATGGCTGCCTCAAAAGCCTCGTTCATCTTGATTCTCGAAAGGAAAACCTTGTAAATCTTGAGGTTGACGCCCTCTGGAAGTCGATCGGCGATTCTGTAAAGCTTGAAAAGCACCTCTTTTCTCACAAGGATAGGCTCTTCGAGTGTCTCTTTATTGAAAATGATATGACGGTGAGGCAAAAAGTCGACGAGCGGGTCGAAGCATTCGTGTACGTGAACCTTGCCGACATAACGTCTCGACATGATTTTTCTCAAGCCGATGGCGTATGTGAAGTGATGCCAATGGAATCTGAAGTGTCTTCTTCTTCTCTTTGATTTGAAATACCAAATAACCCAAATCAAGATGATGAGAACCACCGCTCCGATAATGAAATTCGGGATATTGTCGATGAAGAATTGTTTGTGTTTTTCAAACCAAGTGATTAATTGATCTAACATATTTTAAACTTTATTTTATTTCAACTAAAATTGGGCAATGGTCGGAGTGTTTTGCTTCTGGAAGTATCGCCGCTCCTGATAATTGATCCTTTAACGAATCAGTAACTATATGATAATCAATGCGCCAGCCTTTGTTGTTGGCTCTTGCATTGGCTCTGTAGCTCCACCATGAATAATGGTTTGGCTCTTTGCAGAGATGACGGAAGCTGTCGATATAGCCGTCGCTTAAAAAATCGGTAAACCACTGGCGTTCCTCCGGCAAAAATCCTGAGCTTGTGGCGTTTCTGACAGGGTCGTGGATGTCGATGGCCTCGTGGCAGATGTTGTAATCGCCCGAAAGTACTAGGTTCGGACGCGTTTTCCTCAGCTCGTTGACGTATTTTCTGAAGAAGTCGAGCCATTCCATCTTGAAATCCTGACGTTCCTCACCCGTGGTGCCTGAAGGATGATACACGCTCACAACCGACAAATCGCCGAAATCGGCTCTCAAAAATCGTCCTTCGTCGTCATATTTTTTGTTGTTCATGCCAAAAACTACGCTGTCGGGTTCTTTTTTTGTGAGAATTCCAACTCCGCTGTAGCCTTTTTTCTGAGCTGGGAACCAATAGCTGTGATAACCCATCGCCTCTATCTCCATAACAGGAATCTGGTCGGGTGTCGCCTTAAGCTCTTGGAAACACACGACATCAGGCGAGACCGTGTCAAGCCACTCGAGCAATCCTTTCGAGATCGCCGCCCGAATTCCGTTTACGTTATAGCTGATAATTCTCATTCCATTAATTCACAATGCAAAAATAATCAAAATTTTTGAAAAAAAACATTCAATATAAAAATTCATTTTTTATTTTTGCGACATGAGATTAAAGTTAAAGACACGAGCGAGATATTTTTTTAAGTCATTGAACAGGTGGCGGTTAGCTCATTTGTCCGACCGGCAGTTCATGATGATTTTGGCTATCCCGACAGGATTTTTAGCCGGTCTCGCCGCTGTTTTGATAAAATTCTTCACCCACTCAATCCGCGACCTGTTTTTCTACATCAGGACGCTCGACAGAAATTTAGATTTGATGTTCTTTATCTTACCTGCAATAGGTATCTTATTGACAATCATAGTGATACGATTTATTATCAAGCGCGAGGTGGGGCATGGAATCCCCGGACTTTTGTATGCTTTGTCGCGCAACAAAGGCATAGTGCAGCCCTACACCACCTTCTCGTCAATCATCACCAGCGCGCTCACGGTTGGCTTCGGCGGTTCGGTCGGATTGGAAGGCCCGTCGGTGTCGACAGGCGGCTCAATAGGCTCCAACATCGGACAGCTTCTGCGACTTAACCAAAAGCAAATCAACGTGTTGATAGGCATGGGAGGTGCCTCGGCTCTCGCAGCAATCTTCCAGGCTCCTATCACCGGCGTGGTGTTCGCGATGGAGGTCTTCATGATCGACATCTCCATGACGGCGCTCGTTCCGATTATCATCTCGGCCTTCGTGGCTATCCTCACCTCTTATTATCTGCTTGGCAGAGCTCTCGAATACGATATCACTATCGCTGAGTCGTTTATCCCGTCTAACTCATTGTATTACGTGGGTTTAGGTATAGTGGTCGGACTCGTGTCGGCTTATTTCATGAAGGTTTATTTCGATGTCGACAAGAAGTTCCGCAAGATTGAAAACCCTTGGAAACGCTTCGTGATCGCGGCTTTGGGACTAGGTGTGCTTATTTTCTTGTTCCCGTCGCTGTACGGCGAGGGTTACGAAACCATCAACGCGGCACTGAACGGCAAGTCGGATATGATTCTGTTCAACACGATTTTCGAACCGTTCTCCGACAACATCTGGATTGTGATTCTGATTTTCGTGGTGATAATCTTATGCAAGGCGTTTGCCACCTCGTTGACATTCGCTGCAGGCGGTGTGGGAGGCACTTTCGCTCCGGCATTGTTCCTCGGTGCTATGACGGGCATGGTTTATGCCTTGATTATCAATAATTTAGGTATAGGCAACCTTGATGTTTCGAAATTTGCCCTCGTGGGAATGAGCGGTCTCGTGGCAGCTATGCTTCATGCCCCTCTGACAGGCATCTTCCTCATCGCGGAGATAACAAACGGATATTCGCTGATGGTTCCGCTGATGATTGTGGCGGCACTTTCGCTTGCCATCAACCGAATCTTTTTCAAGGAATCAATTTACACCCGCAGCATAGCTGAAAAAGGCGTGAAGGTGTCGTTCAACAAGGACGAGACCATCCTTAGCATGATGACTACCAATCACTTGATCGAGACAAACTTCATCAGCATACGTCCTGATCAAACCTTGGGCGATCTGATTCCAATCATAGCGGCATCGTCGCGCAACATCTTTCCGGTGGTGACCGAAAACGGTGAGTTCAAAGGGCATATCCTCTTTGACGACGTGCGAAAATATATGTTCGACACGAGCATCTACAACACTTCTATCGAGAAAATCATGGTATATCCCGATTATATCATAAATCCGGAAGAGTCGATGGAGAGTGTGGTGAAGAAATTCGAAGAGTCGCACAAATACAACATCCCGATTATCGACGACGGTAAATATCTCGGCTACATCTCGCGCGCCAATGTCTTTACTACTTATCAGGCGATGCTGAAAGAAATATCTGCAGAATAACGAAAAAGTCAAACGACAATAAATCAGGCCTTGGATTAATGCGAAGCTTTCTTCCAGACTGATTTATGTAGTTTGACGTTTAATCTTTTTATGGTGAAAATAATCATTCCAGATTGCCCACATCAGGAAGATTACCACGTAGAACATTATCTTGAAGATAACGTCGTGAGCTAAGGCGAATGAGTTCGGGAATGGCCTTAAAAACAAGGTGATTCCGACGATGCGAACCACGTTGGTGAGCTCAACGATCACCAGGCCGAGCGGTATGTACCATGCCTTGTGCTTCCACGGTCCCGGGAATATGAGCATGAGGAAGAGCCAGTGCATCCATTGCTTCAGGCTAGTGCATTCAGGCGCCACCGTCACCATCGAATAAGCGTCTTCGTGGTTAAGAAACACTATCGAATGGCCCGTTGTGAAGAAATCGACGCGGAAAACATGATCCAAAACCCAAGTGCTTTGGTCGAAAAGCAACGCTGAGGCCCAAGCGAAGAGCCTGTCGACAGTGCCTTTGATAGGCCAATAATCAAGGTGTTCGTTCCAAATGACATAAAGTATGTGGAAACTGAAAATCAACACAAAAAACAACCCCACGTCGAACAACGACTGATATCGCTTGTCGGCGTAAAGCTCTTTGATTTTTTGTCGGGTTATTTCCATTTTTTATGAGAGGTCAACTATCTAAACCGATATCCTAATGTTATTTGAAACGAGTTGGTCGTCGATTTAGCATCATCGTAGTTGAATTTGATGTTGTTATCATCCTCGTTAGCGAGGTTTTCAACATAATATGGAGATTTTGCCTTTAAAACATCGACAAAACCAATGCTGTAACGAGCCGAGAGGAAGAAATTGCGGTAATAACCTGTCAAACCTCCCGTCGCGCTGAAGTTCAAAGTGTTGTATTCGTTGTCTTTGTATGCGATATTGAACTGTTCGATGCCTCGTTTTCCTTCCTTAGTTGCTCTGAAACAATAACTTGGCTGAGCTCCGAGGTCAATCGAAAGATAGTCGCAAGCGTAAATCTTCATAAGCAATGCAGCGCTGAAATTGCTGATTTTCATTTTTGCATGATAATCGTAGGTTTCATAGCTGTCGTCACCATGGTTTTGAACATCGACACTTCCTTTTATATTATAACCATATTGATTATAAAAAAGTTCAAACTGCAGTCCGAGCATGTCGTTGATTTTATACTCAAATAATCCACCGAGGATAAAACCTCCGTTTGGCGTGACTTTAGCGTCGTTTATGTTAAGATAATATACGCTGTCGATTTTGTCGCCGACTAAGTCGTAGATAGTAATAGGCTTGTCGTCGTCATAATACAACGACTTGTCAATGTTCATCCAGTTGACACTTCCGCCTGTGAAAACTCCGAAATGAATGTCGTTTTGTGCCGATAACTTCAGCCCTAATATTGCCAGAAGGCATACTAAAAACGTTAATTTCTTATTCATTTTTCAAAAAAATTTTTACAAAAGTAGTAAAAAAATGATAAAAGTATTATTTTTGTAAGATTTTTTAATGATTTTTATGAATTTGAAAGTAACATGTGTTCAGTTTGACGTCGTGGCTCGGGAGCCTGAAACGAATCGCCAACATCTCGACGAGATGCTGAAAAGCGTTGAAAACACTGATGTTATAGTGTTGCCGGAGACGTTTACTACCGGCTTTCCTGCCGATCCGAATGAGTTTGCTGAGGAGCTTGGCGGCGTTACTATGGAGTGGATGGAGAAAGTGGCTAGGGAGAAAAACTGCGCTGTTTGCGGAACTATTATCACAAAAACCGGTGATCACAAATGTTGTTCAAATTCTATGAAGAGCGGCTTCTACAACAGTTTTATTTGGATGGAGCCGAACTGGAATTTTTATGTTTACAACAAGCGGCATCTCTTTACGATGGGCGGTGAGATAGGGCTGAACAACGGAGAAGAGCGCATCACGATAGAGTATAAAGGCTGGCGAATCAGGCCGTTTGTGTGCTACGACATGCGATTCCCGGTATGGAACCGTAATAGTTTCAAAGACGGAAAATTCGAATACGACCTGGCGATTTACACTGCCGAATGGCCTGAAAAGAAATCGGAGGTGTGGAATACGCTTCTGAAGGCTAGAGCCATTGAAAATCAATCGTATATCGTTGGAGTAAACCGTGTTGGAATCGACGACAGCAACATAAAATATAAAGGTGAGAGCATGGTTTTGAACATGAAAGGACGAGTGGTGGCAAAAGCGGAAGAAGGCGAAAACATGTTCTCAGCAGAATTAAATAAAGAAGAATTAACAGCGTTTCGTGATTATTTCACGGTAGCAAAAGATTGGGATTAATATGGATATTATCATTGCAGGTGACGGTGAAGTTGGCATGCACTTGGCAGAGGCCTTGGAGCGCAGCGACCATAACATCACAATTGTTGACCCTCATGAGGAGCTTTTGAAGATGATGGAGTCGCACTCCGACCTTATGACGATAGCGGGAGACTCCACCTCTATCAAGGTTTTGCAGAAAGCCAACGTGAAGAAGGCCGACATGGTCATAGCGGTGCTTCACGACGAGCATATCAACCTCCTGACAGGTATCTTGGCGAAGAAACTCGGTGCCAAACGAGTCATCGTACGCGTCAACACCATGGAAAACCTCAGTCCGGAGTCGTGGCGAATATATCAGGACCTCGGAATCGACGGTATCATCTCGCCTGAAGATATTGCAGCTCAAGAGATTACGACCTTGATTAAGCAGACTGCCGCCACCGAGGCATACGACTTCGCGGGTGGCAAACTCGAGATGTATATGATGAAACTCGACGAGAACGCCAAGGTCATCGACAAGACCCTCGGCGAACTGGCCGAACGGTTTAAACATATTGATTTTAAGCTGGTTGCGATACATCGTCGTCAGAATACTTTCATTCCGCACGACGGCGACACGCTGAAGGCGGGCGACATGGTTTATGTCATCACCAAGCCGACGGCTATGCGCGAGCTAATGACGCTGAGCGGCAAACAGAAATACAACATCCGCAACGTGATGATTATCGGTGGCGGACGTGTGGGTCGTATCACAGCGAAACGTCTCGAGAACGATATGGATATCAAGATTATCGAGCAAGACAAGAACCGTTGCTATGAGCTGACCAGCGCGCTGTCGAACACCTTGGTCGTCAACGCCGACGCGCGCGACGTGGATATGCTCGAGGAAGAAGGCATCAAGAGCGTTGACGCTTTCATCGCTGTCACGGAGAACACCGAGACCAACATCCTGACATGCTTGCAGGCCAAGGCTTACGGAGTGAAGAAGACCATCGCTTTGGTCGACAACATCGATTATATCGACATCTCGCAGAGCATCGGTATCGACACCATTATTAATAAGAAACTCATCGCGGCGAGCTACATAGTGCGCTACACCTTGGGCGACAACGTCTCGACTTTGAAGTGCCTGAGCGGCATCGACGCCGACATCATGGAGTTTATGGTGCCTGACGGATGTGCGGCTACTATGCGGCCTATCAACAGGTTACATCTGCCTGAAGGAGCCATCATCGGCGGCATCATACGAGGCGAGATCAGCTACATCGCGAGCGGCGACTTCCAAATAGAAGCTGAAGACAGAGTTGTGGTTCTGGCGCTCCCGAATGCAATCAAGGAGGTTGAGAAACTATTTCGCTAGTCGTCATTTCGACCGGAGCGTAACGTAGTGGAGCGAAGTGGAGAAATCCTTTTTTTACAAAAGCAATGAAGGAAAGTTATATATACATAGTAACCAATTTTGATAGAACGACTCTTTATATAGGAGTTACAAACGATTTAATAAAAAGAGTTTATGAGCATAAGAATCATTTGATTCCAGATTCATTTACTGATAAATATAATTGTGGAACATGTATATATTATGAAAAATTTAATGATATTAATCAAGCAATAGAAAGAGAAAAACAATTAAAAAAGTGGAGTAGAAAGAAAAAAGAGAATCTGATTAATTCAATAAATCCAGGATGGGTTAGTTTGGTAAATGATAATGAAATTATTAGTGTTGATGACATGATACCAGATTACGTTAAACGAGGATTTCTCGACTCCACTTCGTTACGCTCGAAATGACGTTGTATATGAAGCGAATACCTGTTTTTTTTACGATAACATTTAAACTATACGTAATTCTTATTGCGATTTACACCGCTTTCAGAATCGCTCTTTTGTGTCTGAACCTCGACAGGGTCGGTTCGACTACCGCTTGGGAGGTGATTCAGGCCTTTGTGATGGGCATTCGATTCGATGTCGTAACTATTGGATTTGTGATTGCGATACCTACAATAATACTTACGATATTCTCTTATTTCGGTAAGAAAAGCCGAGTTTTTGAAAATATTTATACTATAACATTAACAATACTTTTCACAATCACTTTCGGCATCTGTGCAGCCGATATTCCGTATTTCGAACAGTTCTTCGACAGATTCAATATCACTGCTTTCGAGTGGATGGCGACCGGCGACAGCGTCTTCGTTTTCAAGATGATTTTCGAGGAGCCGACCTACATCCTCATGATGCTTCCGGTGCTTGTTTGCGGCTTTGTTTTCTGGTTTTTTACAAACAGAATAATGAAACGCTCAACAGGATGGGAATCAGTGAGTTATGTGCGGTATGGCGTGGCGACGGTGTTGCTTTGGGGATTGGTTTTCATAGGCATGCGCGGCAGGTTGAACGAGAAGTCGCCGATAATGGTGGGAACGGCATATTTTGGGAACAACGCCATGCTCAACCAGCTCGGTCTGAATCCGAATTTCACCCTTGCTCGCAGCTGGCTCGATGCCAAAGACCCAGATAATCAGAAAGTTAGGTTTATGTCGGATGAGGCTGCAATCAATAATGTGCAAAAGAATTTTGGTATCGATAATCCCGATGAAGAATTTCCGATAGCGAGAAAAATTGTAAGCGACAGCGTATCAAACGATTACAATGTTATCGTGGTGATAATGGAAGGCATGAGCTACATGAAAACGGCTCATGGAGGCAACACCAACAACCTTACACCATTCCTTGATGAGTTGATGGATAAGTCGTTGAGTTTCAGCAACTGTTACACAAGCGGCACTCACACCTACTGCGGCATTTACACCACTTTCACCTCATATCCGGTGGTGTTCCGAAATCAGGCTTTGAAAAGGATTCCGGTGTTGCAATACGACGGCATTGCGGCGACATTGCAGAAAAACGGCTACCAGACAGCCTATTTCACCACTCACGACAAGGAGTTCGACAATGTGGCGGGGTTTTTGAGTTACAACGGCGTGGAGTGCATCGTTTCGCAGGCCGACTACCCTGTCGCGGAAGTCAAGACCACGCTGGGAGTTCCCGACGATTACATGTTCAGGTTTTCGATGGATATCTACGACGAGATGGCGGCCAACGGCAAGCCTTTCTTTGCGGCTATGATGACGGCTTCCGACCATGGTCCGTATTATTTGCCAGATTATTTCGAGCCTTGCAGCACCGAGATAAAGCATCAGATTGTGGAGTATGCCGACTGGTCATTGCGGAGATTCATAGAGATGGCATCGCAGAAGCCTTGGTTTGACAACACTTTGTTTGTGTTTGTCGCCGACCATGGTGCCACTATGGGGGCCGACTATTCCATCCCGTTGAGCTATTTCCACAGTCCGCTGGTGTTTTATATGCCAAAAGTGTTGCAACCGACTGTAAATGAATCGATTGCGAGTCAGATGGATATCTTCCCGACGGTGATGGGCATCTTAGGGAAGTCGTATGTCAACAATAGTTTCGGCATCGATTTGTTGAACGAGAGCAGGCGTTATGTTTATTTCATGGGTGACGACAAATACGGGGTTTTAGATGGCGAGTGGCTGTTCATTAACAAGCCGGGTGATGAGCGGAAAGGATTGTACAGATATGTGGAAAAAGACAAGAAAAATCATATTTCCGAGTATCCGGAAGTGGCTGAAGAGATGCAAAAATATGGTGAATCGGCTTGGCAAGTCAGTGAGTATCAGCAAGATAAGAAAAAAACAAAATTTTTGTCACACGAATAAAAATTATGTGTAATTTTGCGGTCGGAAATGCCCAATGGTGTAATTGGCAACACGACTGACTCTGGATCAGTAAAGTCTAGGTTCGAACCCTGGTTGGGCAACAATGGTTTAGGAGATGTTCAAGAGACGTCTCCTAATTTTTTTTATTACATTTTTGAAAAAAATGTAAATCGTAAAAAAATAATATTTATCTTTGCAATTGGCTAATTTTGCCCTGAGCATCAGGTAGTGAAACTGGTCGAAGACAGGTAATAATCCCAATAAGATTTTATAAATGATTGAAATCCAATAACATAAGCGATTTCGATGTCCCCGAGATATGCTCGGTTCTGTAACTGTGCCTCTTTAATAATGGATATAATTGAGAAAAATGCGGTAGCTTGGTATGTCTTGCGTGTGACTTATCAGCGTGAAATAGCGGCATCGAAGGCTTTAGAGGAGTTGCAGATTGAGCATTATGTGCCGACTGTGAGGACGAGGATTCGCAATGATAAGGGTGTTTCGATAGGGTGGAAGACGGAGCCGTTGATTCACAATTACATCTTCATTCGCGACTCATACGAAAATATCTTGAAACTTAAGCAGACCAAGCTCGATTATCTGCGTTTCATGATGGGGAAGGATGCAAAGGGTGTGTTGAGTGAGCCGCAGTATGTGCCAGACAAGCAGATGGCTGATTTCATGAAGGTTGTCAGAACCATGGGTTCGAAGCCTGTCGACCCGAACATCGATTTGAAGAAAGGCGACAGAGTCAGAATCTTAACAGGTCCGTTCGAAGGAGTTGAAGGCATTTATGTGAGAATGCCGAATCGTCACGAGAAACGAGTGGTCGTAAAGATAGAAGGAATTGCGGCAGTGGCAACAGTAGCGTTGAATGCCTCGGATGTCGAGAAATTGGAAACTAAGAAAGAAGTGAAACACAAAGAATATCAGATTTAAGCATAGAAAATTAAACCTAAAAATATGAAGAACATTATCATTACTGGCGGCGCAGGTTTCATTGGAAGTCATGTTGTGCGACTTTTTGTGAACAAATACCCTGAGTATCATATTATTAACGTCGACAAGCTGACTTACGCGGGTAATTTGGCAAACTTGAAAGATATTGAGAATAAGCCGAATTACACCTTTGTGAAGGCTGATATCTGCGACTTCGAGACGATAATGGGAATCTTCAAGAAATACAACGTCGACGGAGTGATTCACCTCGCAGCAGAGAGCCACGTTGATAGGTCAATTAAAGACCCGTTCACCTTTGCGCAGACCAATGTTATGGGAACGCTTTCTATGCTTCAGGCGGCTAAGCTTTATTGGGAGGAGTTGCCGGAAAAATGGGAAGGCAAACGTTTCTACCATATCTCGACCGATGAGGTTTATGGAGCCTTGGAACTCACTGATCCTGAAGGAATTGAGCCTCCGTTTACGACAAAAGCAAGTAGCGGAAAGCATCATTTGGCGTACGGAAGCAAGTTCTTTACCGAAGACTTGAAATATCAGCCACATTCGCCATATTCAGCTGCAAAGGCGAGCTCCGACCACTTTGTTAGAGCTTTCCATGACACCTACGGCATGCCGACGATAGTGACAAACTGCTCAAACAACTACGGTCCTTATCAGTTCCCCGAGAAGCTTATTCCATTATTTATCAATAATATCCGTCATAGAAAGCCATTGCCGGTTTACGGCAAAGGCGAGAATGTACGCGACTGGTTGTATGTTGAAGACCATGCAAGAGCGATTGATTTGATTTTCCATAAGGGAACGATAGCCGAGACATACAACATCGGTGGTTTTAATGAGTGGAAAAACATTGATATTATTAAGGTTGTCATCAACACAGTCGACAGACTTTTGGGTCGTAAAGAAGGCGAAGACATGGAGCTCATCACCTTTGTGACCGACCGTGCCGGACACGATATGCGTTATGCCATCGACTCGACGAAGCTTCAGCGTGAACTTGGTTGGGAGCCGTCGCTGCAGTTTGAGGAAGGCATTGAGAAGACCGTGAAATGGTATTTGGAAAATCAGGCTTGGATGGATAACGTTACGAGCGGCGATTATCAGAAGTACTACGAGGAGATGTATAAGAATAGGTAAAAATGAAAGGCATAGTTCTCGCTGGTGGTTCCGGCACACGTTTATATCCAATAACAAAAGGCGTTAGCAAGCAACTCTTGCCGATTTACGACAAGCCGATGGTGTATTATCCGATTTCGGTTTTAATGCTGGCAGGAATTAGAGATATTTTGATTATCTCGACGCCTTACGATTTGCCGGGATTTAAAAGGCTTTTGGGTGATGGCAGCGATTACGGTGTGCATTTCGAGTATGCCGAGCAGCCAAGTCCTGATGGTTTAGCGCAGGCATTCATCATAGGCGAGAAGTTCATCGGAAACGACAGCGCCTGCTTGGTTTTGGGCGATAACATATTCCACGGAAGCGGCTTGACAAAGATGCTTAAGGAAGCTGTGAAAGAGGTTGAAGGCCCTTCGACAGGCTCAGGGACCGGAAAAGCGACAGTTTTCGGATATTGGGTGAGTGATCCTGAAAGATATGGCGTAGCTGAGTTCGACAAACAAGGCAATTGCTTAAGTATCGAAGAAAAACCTAAAAATCCGAAGTCGAATTATGCTGTTGTAGGATTGTATTTCTATCCGAACAAGGTTGTTGAAGTTGCCAAGAATATTAAGCCATCCGCCCGTGGAGAACTTGAAATTACTACTGTCAATCAACGTTTTTTGGAAGATGGAGAATTAAAAGTTCAAGTCTTCGGTCGCGGTTTTGCTTGGCTTGACACTGGTACACACGACTCATTAAGCGAAGCATCAACATTTGTTGAGGTTATCGAGAAACGCCAAGGTTTGAAGATAGCTTGTCTCGAGGGCATCGCCTATCGCAACGGCTGGATCACTGAAGAAAAGATGCGTGAATTGGCACAGCCGATGCTGAAAAACCAGTATGGACAGTATCTTTTGAAAGTTATTGACGAGATGAAGAATGAAATAAACTCTGAAACATTTAAAGAATAATAAAACATTACACTATGGAATTAAAAGGAAGTAAAACCGAAAAGAATCTCATGGAAGCCTTCGCTGGCGAATCCATGGCACGCAACAAATACACATATTTTGCCTCGAAGGCCAAGAAAGACGGCTATGTCCAGATTTCGAAGATATTTGAGGAGACGGCAGCCAACGAGCAGGAACATGCCAAGATTTGGTTTAAGTATCTGCACGACGGCGAGGTGCCAGGCACTGAGGCTAACTTGAAAGCCGCCGCTGAAGGCGAGAACTTCGAGTGGACCGACATGTATGCCCGCATGGCTAAAGAAGCACGCGAGGAAGGTTTCACTGAGATTGCCCGCAAGTTTGAGATGGTGGCTGCCATCGAGAAGGAGCACGAAGAACGTTATAAAAAACTTTTGAACAACATAAAAGAAGGCATCGTCTTCTCACGCGACGGCGACAGAATCTGGAAATGCTCAAATTGCGGTCATATAGTCATCGGCAAGAAAGCCCCGCAAATCTGCCCGGTTTGCAACCATCCGCAGGCGTATTTCGAGATAAACGCGGAGAATTATTAAAAATAAAAGGTATAAAGATTATGAAAAACCTCGTAACATTATTGATTATGTGTCTTTGTTTTTTCACTGGCTGCAAAGCTCAAAACAAGATTGACAATTCAGTGTCGGGCGATTTAAATCTTGACAAATATCTCGGAACATGGTACGAGATAGCCCGTTTCGACCATAAATTTGAAAGAGGAATCCAATTCTGTAAAGCACAGTATTCATTACGTGAAGACGGCAAAGTGGCTGTGTTGAACACCGGTATCAAAGACGGCAAACCGAGTAAAGCAAATGGCAAAGCTAAGTTCACTGACACTCCAAGAATTCTGAGAGTTTCGTTCTTCGGTCCATTTTATGGCGACTATCGCATTATGCTTTTGGATGAAGATTACCAATGGGTTTTGGTTGGTGGCAGTGATGATAGTTATCTTTGGATACTTTCGCGTACACCTAAGTTGACCGATGAGGTTAAGGGGACGATTTTGGCTGAGGCGACGAGGAGAGGATATGATGTTCAGAAGTTGATTTGGGTGGAGCAGGAATAAAAATAACAATTATATATGAACAATCAAACAACAACTAGCAACGAGGCAGTCCTCAGCAGTAGCGAAGGCTTCACAGCTTTCAGCTTCGGGGGGTATAATATCCGCTTTCGTGCGCCTTATAGCCTTGAGCGCTATGTTGACGTTGTGACATGGGACGACGGCTACCTAGTTGTGATGGCCAAATATAAGCACAATGCCGAGATTGAAGAGGAATATATTGACCTCAAGCCAATCCTTGAAGGTTTGTATATCGACCCCACCGCTTTTTTGAAACCTATCAAAAACGTACGTATAGATTATGCCTGATATCAAAACCATTGCCGACAAGGCTGACTTTATCGTCAACGGATATGCTTTTACTCGTGAGGACGATTGTATAAAAGTGCTCAATCTCAACACTCCTGACAAGGCCGTTGTGTTTAGCGTTGCTGGCGAGGTGCTTGAAACCACTATGGACGACATAGAACTCTTCATTGTGAGCCGTTACTTGAAGCAGAACCTTAAATATATGGAGGATTGAGCCATGCCGAAGTATTACGATTTCAAGGTGGTGGGTTATTACCTCTATTTTACGTCGTTCTGTGTTGTTGAGTGCATGCACGTTCATGCCAGCGATAGTAAGCTTACCGAGGGTGGTTCGGCAAAGTTCTTTGTTAAGAGCAACGGTGATGCGGTACTTCAAAATCGTGGCATTCTCAGCGACCGTGAGATATCACGTATCACAGAGTTTATCAAAGATCACTACCAGGATATGTACCTCCGCTGGTCGCAATACAGTAAGAAAGGGTATTACGAGAAGTAAGCACTGTACTTTAGCCTAAAGCATAGTATTAATGATTTAAGACAAAGTGAAAGAGACTGTTTTAGCTTGGGCTTTGAAAAGAGGATATGATTAGAAAACTTGATTAAGGTAGAGCATGAATAAATCATTTGTATAAATATTATAAGTATGACTACTCAAGAGTTTATATTTGATTTACCTTTATATACAAAGATTAAATTGTCTGGCAATAGTATATTGGATGATTTAACAAATAGTTATACTCATATTGACGGATATAATTCATTGAAAAGTGTTGATTCTACTTTCAGGTTGGATCAGCAAATAGACTCTAAATATTTACCATCTCAAGGTACAAAAACCGTGTGTTTCGTTTGTCAGCGTTATGGAGACCGTTTTTATGTAATGGTTCATTTTGATAAGCAAGAAGATTATATAGAAAAAGTCGGTCAATATCCTTCTATGGCAGACATACATATTGCTCAAGTTAAACAATATAAAAAAGTACTTGGAGAGTCTTATATTAATGATTTTACTAAAGCTATAGGACTGGCTGCTAATGGTATAGGAACAGGGTCGTTTGTTTATTTACGTCGTGTTTTCGAGCATTTGGTTGAGGAAATTGCAGCAGAAGCAATCAAAAAAGGAGAGATTGACAAAACGCAGTTCGAAACAAGTAAAATGGATAATAAACTTAAACTTCTGTCTAATCATTTGCCAGACGTAATTATGGAGAACAAACCTTTATACGGAGTATTAAGTGCGGGTATCCATACATTAACAGAGGAAGAGTGTTTGAATTGTTTTTCTATCGTTAGAGCTGTGATAGAACTTATTCTTGACGACCGAGAACATGTTCGTCAGATGGAGGAGAAAAAGAAGAATGCAAGAAATAAATTGGGTGAGATAGCTGGAGAAATAAAAAAATCTTCTTAATTATTGATGCTATTTATTATAGTTTGATGTAAGATGAGAGTTTTATATTTGTTTGGTAACGGATTTGATTTGCATGTGGGGCTGAATACCGGCTATCCTGATTTTTTAAGGTATTACCTCGACCAACCTTATCCTGAAGCTTTGAGCGATATAGATAAGGTCTGTATCAAACGCCTCAAGGATGATATAAATAAAAGATTTAACCTTTGGTCACAGTTGGAACTGCGTTTTGGGAAACATATGGCCCAACTTGGAAAAACAAGTTCAGATATGCGTCGAATGCAGTTTGAGTTCGATATTATTAATGATGACATTCGCGAAAAGCTTTCAGAGTATATTGCCGATCAAGATAAACGCAGTTTCTTTGCTGATAATGCGAAGAAACAGTTCTTAAACGACATTGTTGCTCCCGAGCGTCATCTGCGCGATTTTGAAAAGGAACAAATTGATAATAATAGAAAAAACATTTGGCTTAGAACCCCCAATGTAATTGACATTATTACATTCAATTACACTCGAACCGTTGAGCATCTTGTTGGGCAATTCCCAGTTCAAACCTCAAGTTATGAGATTCACGAACCGATTCATGTTCACGGCTATTACGACTCTCGTATGGTTCTGGGTGTGAACGACGCTTCGCAAATTGAGAACGACCAACTGCGCAAACTCACTTATATCACTAATGCTTTGGTAAAACCGGCGAACAACCATACATACGGTGTTGCTCACACCAACAAGTGTAGTTCACTGATAAACAATGCTCAGTTGATATGTTGTTATGGACTTTCCTTTGGCGAAACAGATAAGCTCTGGTGGAAAATGATTTGTGATGAATTGCATAGCAGAAACGACTTATATGTGATTATATATTCACATGTTGATAAGATGCTTAATTTTGCAAATAACGGTCACAAGTTGGAATACCAAATGCAGATAGAAAAAGACAGGTTAATGACCAATGTTGGGCTGGAAGAGCCTCTTAAAAGCAGTATAGCTCAACGTATCTTTGTATCAATAAACGATTCAATTTTCAACATAAAGGTCGATGATCGCACGCCTGAAGAAAAGCTAATGGGCAAGTCTGCTCCTAATACGTTAGAGCGACTTGTCGAAACAATGGAAGCTATTAGTTCTAAAAATAAGAAATAATGATCTTCGACCACCTCTCCAACATATCACTTTACAAAAATCTATCACCTGATATCTATGCAGGATTGGAATTCTTGCACCAGCTATCTCCTGATATCGCTCCTGGCACCTATCAGATTACTTCTCGGGTGAAAGCCATAGTTTCTGAATATAAGACTAAGGTTAAGAACGAGGTTGGTTTTGAGGCACATAGAAAGAACATTGATATTCAATATCTTTTGAAAGGCGAGGAGCGTATTGCTTGTTATCCGATAGAAAAGTTGACAGAATCCACGCCTTATAGTGAAGAAAAAGATGCGGCTTACTATAATGAGGATGGCGTTAAAGCACAGGAGATGATAATTGGCAATGGCTATTTTGCCATCTTCTTCCCGCAAGACGGTCACATGCCTCAGTTGTGTGTCGATGAGCCTCAGATGGTAAAGAAAGTTGTGGTGAAAGTGGCAGTTGGATAAAGAACAGCTTTTTCTGTTAATCTTGCGGGGATTTACCCACAGACTTTAAACAAAGTAAATAATTAAAACTGATATATGAAAATTTCAGTAGCAGGAACAGGCTATGTGGGCATGAGTATTGCCACTCTGCTCGCTCAACATAATGAAGTAACCGCTGTCGATGTGGTTCAAGAGCGTGTTGACATGGTGAACAACAAAAAGTCGCCAATTCAGGACGATTATATTGAGGAATATTTGGCAACAAAGCCTTTAAACCTCAAGGCTACTCTTGACCAGAAGGCTGGTTACAAGGATGCTGAGTTTGTTGTGATAGCCGCTCCAACAAACTACGACAGCCAGAAGAATTTCTTCGATACTTCTGCGGTGGAGGCTGTTATCGATTCTGTGCTGAAGGTGAATTCGGAGGCGGTGATGGTTATCAAATCGACTATTCCTGTTGGCTACACGAGAAGTTTGTATGTGAAGTATGCCGCAAAAGGTGTTAAGAAATTCAACCTGCTCTTTAGCCCTGAGTTCCTTCGCGAGAGCAAAGCCCTCTACGATAATCTCTACCCTAGCCGTATAATCGTTGGTATCCCGAAGATGATGAAAGGTGTTGAATATCAAGAGGAAAATGAGGCTATCAAAGCTTTGACTGATATTGATTGGCTCACCGAGCGTGCTCACGTATTCGCTAAGCTTCTACAAGAGGCAGCTATCAAGACGGATGTGCCGATGCTGTTTGTAGGCATGAAAGAAGCTGAAGCCGTGAAGCTCTTCGCCAACACCTATCTGGCATTAAGAGTTTCTTACTTCAACGAGCTTGACACGTACGCAGAGATGAAAGGTCTTGATACTCAAGCTATTATCGACGGCATTGGTCTTGACCCGCGTATTGGTTCTCATTATAACAACCCAAGTTTCGGTTATGGCGGTTACTGCCTCCCGAAAGATACAAAGCAACTTCTGGCTAACTACGAGGACGTTCCGCAGAATATGATGACGGCCATTGTCGAGAGCAACAGAACAAGAAAAGATTTCATTGCCGACCAGGTTCTCAAAATGGCAGGCTACTATGCCTACTCGACCAACAACCAGTATGGCGCAGAGCACCAAACTCCGACAATCGGAGTTTATCGTCTCACCATGAAGAGCAATAGCGACAACTTCCGTCAATCGGCTATTCAAGGAGTGATGAAGCGTATCAAAGCCAAAGGCGCACAGGTGATTATCTACGAGCCTACATTGGAAGACGGCAGCACATTCTTCGGAAGTTTGGTGGTTAATGATTTGAAGAAGTTTAAAGAACAGAGTCAGGCAATTATTGCAAACAGATATGATAGTTGCTTGGACGATGTGATGGAGAAAGTTTATACGAGAGATATTTTTAAGAGGGATTGATAAGAAAGGCGTAGTAATAAAAAATAAGTATCGCGCGCGTATATAACAATATATTAATATATAACATATAATATATAGATAATCAATAAGTTAGCATAAAAATTTTTTCAAAAAAATGTTGAAGCAATGAGTTTTATTCGTACTTTTGCAGCGTACAAGTAACTTTAAATTCAACATTTATGAAAAAGCTATTTTTTATGCTGGCTGTCAGCTTGCTGGTGGTGAGCTGCAGCAAAAAAGAGGTGTTGACTACAAGTCAACCAGAGGGTTTTGCCCACATTTGCGTTGGTGTCAACGATTTTACAATCACCGAGGGGGAATTTCCCACTCGAGATGGGGAGCCGATAGGCGAATACATCAATGTTGGTGCCATCGACCTTGCGTTCTATGAAGGGACGACTGAGGTTTACAAGCACACGCAAATGCGTGATGACGGAAGCACCTACACCACGTTCGGCTCGTTTGAGTGCGACCTGCCTATTGGCAACTATACTATGGTAGTTATTGGTCGCGGGTATTCAGTCGGAGATGTGTTTGAGTTAAACAGTCCAACGTCGGCAGGCTACACATCTGAGCGTGCTCGTGAAACGTTCTGCGCGACGCAGAGTGTGACGGTTACAAGCTCAACGCCACTCGACCTCAATGTTACGATGAGCCGTATCATCGCCAAGCTTCACATCGTTTCTACCGATGAACGTACGGCCAGTGTGACGAAAATCCGCACCACCTACAGTGCCGGTGGCAAGAGTTTCAATCCAACCACGGGTTTGGCCACGGTCAACAGTGGGTTTGCGGTCACCAACACTCCTAGTAGTGCCGTGACGACCCTCGATGTAGGCAACTACGCGTTCCTGGCTACTGATGAGCAGACGATGACCATCACCATTGAGGCGCTTGATGCTGGCGAAAATGTATTATTTACAAAGGTAGTACCTAATGTTCCTCTGAGGCGAAACCGAATTACCACGTTACGTGGACAGGTCTTTACGGCCGGTACCTCATCGGCAACCTTTCAGGTTGATTCCGATTGGCTGGAAGGCAACGAAGTGCCATTCTAAAGAATCTACCCTGAGCCGTGGCTTAGGCTACGGCTTAGGGCTGTGGATAGAAATAAAAAGACAATTGCGGAGTGGTATAATAGTTTTATTGTTAAAGGTATCTATATAAATATTTGTATTTTGTGATTAGAAATTTGTTAATTATTGGTAACAATGTATCCGTCTTTAAACAATCCCCCTGTAAAATTGGCATTATTTCAACTGAAGTTTAGTGCTGTGGAAATGAATGTTTATGATAAAACCGACACGTTGCTTAGACACAAATTCCCTATAAGAAAAGACAACATCGAGGTTGGCTTGAATTTGGACAACACGAGTATTCCTCTTGGCAAATCAAGGTTGAATGGTACTTCTGATGCTAAAATAAAAAGCTACATTTATTTGACATCGGATCAAAAGGAGAGAGTAGAAATTCTTGAAGATACATTGACATATATCAGCGAATTGTTGTATAACGGATGGGATAATTTTATAAAACAGGTTGAAAGTGTTCTTGATGTTTTTTCAAATGTTCTTGGGAATGTCGATATTAAAAGAACTTCAATCAGATTTATAAACAGGTTTTTGTTAGACGAGTTTGAAAAACCTGAGGATTATTTCACAACTGTAATTTCGAAAAATGGTGAAACGTTGTTCCCTCTTAGGCAATATGGCTTCCGTTTGCAATATGATATTCCACAAACCAACGTATATGCTATTGTTAATCAAAGTGTTGAAAGTGATTTTTCAAACAAGTTCGCATATTTGTTGGATATCGACGTATTAGATAGACAGTCACTTTTTTACGACAAAGAGACTATATTGTCATGTATTTCAAATCTTAGAGAGATTAAAAACAAGATATTTTTTGATTCAATAACTGATAAAACAAAGGAATTATGCAACTGACAAAGGTGTCGAGAATAATGAAACCAATCACATTGTCATTAGGAATGGCTGCGACATTGCCTGTCTATTCGGCTGTAGACAATTACAGCGGTATCTATTCGACAATTACCGACAAGGTGATGTTCGATTCCATGAAACAGGCTGATTCTGAGAACTTAATGACATATATCTCAAAATTAAGATTTCGGTCTTTTTATGAAAGATGGGAAAAAGATTCTCGTTTTTTGTCGTCTGTTAATGATATTGTTGATCATGATGCTTTTAAAGCAATTGTTGCCATGGGAGAAGACGCAGTACCTTTCATATTGGAAGAAATTAGTAGTAACCCATCAACGTTGGTTTGGGCATTAAATTATATTTATCATAGGAAAGTTTCCAATAATCCAAATACCACAATTCCTGAAGCTTGTAAACTATGGGCGAGAGAGTTGAGCAGATAAAGAATGAACTTATATGTTATTTCCCAGAATTAAAGAATGACAAAGATTTTGATATAACAAGCAAAGCTACATCAAAATATAATTGCATTGCCTGGGCATATAATATAAATGACAGATGGATGTGGCCAAACACGGGTAATTATGATTTCTTAGATGGTGTTCATTACTGGCCAACCGATGAAATTCAGCTACCATCAATTGAAAACTTCATAAAAGCCTTTCGATTAAAAGGATATGAATGTTGCGATAATGGTGATTTTGAACAAGGGTATAGGAAGATAGCATTATATGCAAGGCCAGACAAGTGGGATATATGCACCCATGCTTCCAGACAGAAGAACAATGGCTGTTGGACCAGCAAATTAGGTGAGAATTGCGACATTCAACATGGCACACCATATACCATCGAAAGCGCGGCTTATGGGAAAGTGAGGTGTTTTATGAAGAGGAGGTTCGTATAAAAAGGAAAAATTACAGTTATACCCCCCCAGCCGCAAATTTCTGTGCTATCCGTGCTATCTGTGTGACAAAAAAAAGCGCGTCAGCGCAAAAATTCGTGTAATTGACTCCACTATCGGTCGTCGACCTTCGGTTTGTGCCATTCGTGTTCGAAATAAACCTGCGAACAACGATTTATGGTGAGCCTGCCGAACTTTGCGAGTAAGCGAGCGGAGAGCCAAGCCAGCGGCTTGAGCTATCCCGAGCGAGAACCAAAGGTCATGAGCACCGCTGAAGAAAAGACAATGCAGCGAATAAAGTCAACGAAGTTAACCAAACTATCTGATGGCCGAAGGCCGATTAATGCGATAATAAATCAATCACTACAATATTATGTCTGAAAGAAAAACTATTTACCTGTGCCTGGCGCACATGTCGGAAGAGGGCTGGGAGCAGAAATACGTCAAGGAAGCCTTCGATACCAACTGGGTGGTGCCGATGGGACCCAATGTCAATGCGTTTGAAAAAGACCTGGCCGACTTCGCCAATAGCAAAATCGACGGCAGCGCCCCCCTCGACCGCACCGTCGTCTGCCTCTCCTCGGGCACGGGTGCCGTCCATCTGGCGCTGCTGGCCTGTGGCGTGGGCCCTGGCGACGAGGTGTGCGTGCAGAGCTTCACCTTCTGCGCCTCCTCGCACCCCATCACCTATTGTGGCGCCAAGCCCGTGTTCATCGGTTCCGAGAAGGACACCTGGAACATGGACCCCGAGCTGCTCGAGCAGGCCATCCTCGACCGCAAGGCCCGTACCGGCCGCTACCCCAAGGCCATCGTGCCCGTGGCGCTCTACGGCATGCCCTACCGTATCGACCGCATCATGGCCATTGCCGACCGCTATGGCATCCCTGTCATCGAGGATGCTGCCGAGGGTATGGGCTCGCGCTTTGGCGGTCAGGTGCTGGGCACCTTTGGCAAGTACGGAGTCCTCTCCTTCAACGGCAACAAGATGATCACCACCAGCGGTGGCGGAGCCCTCATCTGCCGCACGCCCGAGGATGCCAACCAGATCATGTGGCTGGCCACCCAGGCCCGTGATGCCTATCCCTACTACCAGCATACCGCCATAGGCTTCAACTACCGTATGAGCAACGTCTGTGCCGGTATCGGTCGCGGCCAGATGACCGTGCTCAATCAGCACATCGCCCACCACCGTCACGTGCAAGCCCTCTACGAAGAACTGCTAAAGGATGTGGAAGGCATAACCATCCACAAGCAGCCCTCAGCCTTCAGCCCTCAGACTTCAGCCTTCGACAGCAACTACTGGCTCTGCACCATGACCCTCGACCCCAGCGTGAAGGTCCGTGGGCAGGAGAACGCCTACCGGGAAGTCATCAAGACCGCTGTGGGCGGTGCCGCGGGCGTCATCCATCAGGTCGATAGTCCCGTCACCGACTGCCAGCCCAACGACAACGTCGAGGCCATGCGTGTGTGGATGCTGGGCAAGAAAGTCGAGTGCCGACCCGTGTGGAAGCCCATGCACAAGCAGCCCGTCTATGCCGGTTGCGACGTCTATACCAACGGTGTGGAGGAAGCCATCTTCAAGATTGGCATGTGCCTCCCCGCAGGCCCGTATGTCACGGATGAGGATGTCCGTTACATTGTGGACTGCATCAAAGAGGCAATTGAGAAGTAAAGCATACATCAAGCAGGGATATAGCATGAAAGAAGGTTGGAGGTTGATGCTTTGCGCAACAAGATTGCGGAAGGTTTGAAAGGCGATGGCAAGGTGATGGCGATGGCGGCTGGTTGATGTTGGGAGGTGGTCCGACGGATGCTGCATAAACGGCTGGTCCGGGGCTGGACGGATAAGAAGGTATACTGTCACATAAGCATAATTTGAAATAAAAGATAAAGTATAATCCAACAACCAAGGGGCTGAAATAGAAACATTGCGGCACAGAGCCTACAGGTCTTTACGCGCAGCCTGTGGCTCTTGTTCGACGGCAGGTACCTGTGGTCATCCACACAGCCGCAGGGCCTGTCAGTCAAGCCGCATGAATAAAAAAGATAATAAAGGGGCGGGGAACCCGCTGGTCTCTCATACAATGGTTCAATTCCCAGCGGGCCTGCCATCTTTAGATAAGAAAAACTAAAACGTTATGAACGTATATAAAGATAAAACATTGTTGATTGCAGGGGGTTCGGAAAGAGTGGGGCGAGAAGTGATACAACACGCCTTGGACAACGGTGCCAAAGAGATCCGTGTGTTTGATAACAACGAAGAACGTCTTGTGGCTATGCGTGATGAACTTCTGTCACAGAATCCTGATGCGGCATCTAGGGTGAAATACTATTGTGCAGACACGAACGACATCGAATCTGTAGACGACTCTATGCCAGGCGTTGATCTTGTACTGTGCATACCAACTCTGAAAACCGTTACCGACATTGAATCCTATCCTGCCGATGCCTGTCGGGACTTGCTTGACTCAGTTGATAACGTGATGCTGTCGGCTATCGAGCATAGTGTGGAGAAAGTGGTTATACTCATTCCTACTTATGAAGAGCCTTTGTATCGCACCCCTGACCTGCTGGCAGCACTGTTGGAGAAAGTTGTCATAGCGCAAGGACGTTATCAAATGAAGAGCGCAAAAACAACAGTCTGCAGCGCCCGCAAGGATGACGACATTATAGCTTTGATTGATTACACCTTTGTAAGTGCAAAAAATGGTGACTTGGTTAAGCAACAGGATGGCGGTTATTTCTGCCAAACCTGCTACAATCCTGGCTTTGAGCGTGATGATTTGACAAATCTATAAACAGACATAGCGGCTTCATCGGTCTTTACGCGCAGCCGATGGCCGCTGTGGGGCAGGAAGGTCATCCACACAGCCTAAATGCCCCAAAATTATAGGGTGACCCGCTGGTCTCTCAAAAATGGTTCAATTCCCTGCGGGTCTGTACCTGATTTAATAGAAAAAAAGAATAATATACTCTAATAATATGAAAATTTCAGTAGCTGGCACCGGCTATGTGGGCATGAGCATCGCCACATTGTTGGCACAACACAATGAAGTTACCGCTGTGGATGTAGTTCCTGAGCGTGTTGACATGGTGAACAACAAAAAATCACCTATCCAAGATGACTATATTGAAGAGTATTTGGCTACCAAACCACTCAATTTGAAAGCCACCCTTGATCAGGAAACTGGTTATAAGGATGCTGATTTTGTGGTTATTGCAGCCCCGACCAATTACGACACACAAAAGAACTTCTTTGACACATCAGCAGTAGAAGCCGTCATCGACGCTGTGATGAAAGTGAATCCCGATGCCGTAATGGTTATTAAATCCACTATTCCTGTTGGTTATACTCGCAGCTTGTATGTCAAATACCAGCAAAAGGGCATAAAGAAGTTCAATTTGCTTTTTAGCCCTGAGTTTCTTCGCGAGAGCAAAGCTCTTTATGACAATCTTTATCCTTCAAGAATCATCGTTGGTATTCCTAAAATGATGGGAGAAGAGTTTAAGGAAGAGAATGAAGCTATCCTTGCGCTTACTAACCTTGAATGGCTTACAGAACGTGCCCATGTGTTTGCTCAATTGCTCAAAGAAGCAGCCATCAGGCAAGACGTGCCAACTTTGTTTATCGGAATGAAAGAGGCTGAAGCAGTGAAGCTTTTCGCCAATACATACTTAGCCCTGCGTGTTAGTTATTTCAATGAACTTGATACCTACGCTGAAATGAAAGGTCTCGACACCCAAGCCATTATAGAAGGTGTCGGCCTTGACCCGCGTATTGGAACGCATTACAACAACCCTAGTTTTGGCTATGGCGGATATTGTTTGCCGAAGGATACCAAACAACTACTTGCCAACTACGAGGATGTTCCTGAAGATCTTATCCATGCGATAGTCGAGAGCAACCGCACGCGTAAAGACTACATCGCTGATGCCGTTTTGCGTAGAGCTGGATACTATGAGGCAAGCAGTAATTACGATGCTGGTAAGGAACAGAAGTGCGTTATTGGTGTTTATCGTCTGACGATGAAGAGCAACTCTGATAATTTCCGACAGTCTGCCATTCAAGGTATAATGAAGCGCATTAAGGCCAAAGGTGCAGAGGTCGTTATTTATGAGCCTACTCTTGAAGACGGAAGCACCTTCTTTGGCTCATTGGTTGTGAATGACCTTGAAAAGTTTAAATCACAGAGCAAGGCCATTATTGCCAATCGCTATGATGCGTGCTTGGATGATGTCATCAATAAAGTTTACACACGAGATATTTTCAAACGGGATTAATTTTATAAAACAGAATAAGAAAATGCGTTATACTGAATTATCATTTCCTGCTAACACACTTTTCTTGGTGACGGGTGGTGCCGGATTTATTGGTTCCAACCTATGTGAAGCTATTTTGAAACTGGGGCATCGCGTGCGTTGCCTTGACGACCTTTCTACTGGCAAGCAGGCCAATGTGGATATGTTTAAGGACAATCCTAACTACGAGTTCATCAAGGGCGACATCAAAGACCTTGACACATGTATGAAGGCTTGTGAGGGTGTTGACTACGTGATGAACGAAGCAGCGTGGGGCAGTGTTCCTCGCAGCATTGAAATGCCTCTGTTCTACTGTGCCAACAACATTCAAGGCACACTGAACATGATGGAGGCTGCAAGACAGAAAGGCGTGAAGACCTTTGTGTATGCATCCTCAAGTTCGGTGTATGGCGATGAAGCACACTTGCCTAAGAAGGAAGGTGTTGAAGGTAACCTCCTCAGCCCGTATGCTCTCAGCAAGCGTTGTGATGAGGAGTGGGGCAAGCAATATCACAAGCACTATGGCTTAAAGAACATAGGCCTTCGTTATTTCAATGTATTTGGCCGTCGTCAAGATCCGCATGGGGCGTATGCTGCAGTAATCCCCAAGTTCATCAAGCAGCTCTTGAATGATGAGCGTCCAACCATCAATGGCGATGGAAAGCAGAGCCGTGACTTCACCTATATTGAAAATGTCATTGAAGCTAACCTCAAAGCTTGTTTGGCTCCAGATGAGGCCAGTGGCGAAGCCTTCAATGTGGCTTATGGTGGTCGTGAGTATCTGATTGATATTTACTATGACCTGACCAAAGCCCTTGGTAAGAATATTGAACCTATCTTTGGCCCTGACCGTGCAGGTGACATTAAGCATAGCAATGCAGACATCAGCAAGGCAAAACGTCTTCTTGGTTACGACCCGCAATATGACTTTGCCAAAGGTCTTGCAGAAGCAATTGAATGGTACAAAGCGAACTTATAAACGATTAACAATAAAAAACATATAACAATGAAAGACACTAAGATTTGTGTTATCGGCTTGGGCTATGTGGGTCTGCCTCTTGCCCGTTTATTCAGCACCAAATACCCCACTGTTGGTTTCGATATGAACCAGAAGCGTTGCGACGCTTTGATGGCCGGCCATGATGCCACCCTCGAAGTGGCTGACGATCTCCTGCAGGATGCCATCAACAACCACGGCTTCATCTGTACCAGCGACATTGAGAAGATTCGCGACTGTAACTTCTACATCGTGGCTGTTCCTACACCTGTTGATAGTGATAATAACCCCGATTTGACTCCATTAGTTGGTGCATCAACTACTGTTGGTAAGGTCATCGGCAAAGGCGATGTGGTGGTTTACGAATCAACAGTATATCCAGGCGTTACCGAAGACGAGTGCATACCTGTAGTTGAAAAGGTCTCAGGCTTGAAAATGAATGTTGACTTTTACGGTGGCTACAGCCCCGAGCGTATCAACCCGGGTGACAAGCAGCACACCGTGGAGCATATCAAGAAGGTGACCTCTGGTTCTACACCTGAAATTGGCAAGTACGTGAACGAGGTTTATGCCAGCGTAATCACTGCCGGTACCCACTTGGCTCCGACAATGAAAGTTGCTGAGGCTGCAAAGGTTATTGAGAACTCCCAGCGCGACATCAACATTGCTTTCGTCAATGAACTCTCCAAAATCTTCAACAAGATGGGTATCGATACCCTCGATGTTCTCGAAGCTGCTGGCACCAAGTGGAACTTCCTGCCATTCCGTCCTGGTCTGGTAGGTGGTCACTGCATAGGCGTTGATCCCTACTATCTGGCCCAGTGCGCCCAACGTCACGGCTATAATCCCGAGATCATCCTTGCCGGTCGCCGCATGAACGATGGCATGGGCGAGTATGTCGCCACCGAAACCATCAAGCTGATGCTGAAGAAGGGCATACAGGTGCTCAACTCCAACATCCTCATCCTCGGTTTCACCTTCAAGGAGAACTGTCCCGATGTGCGCAACACCAAGGTGATCGACATCTACAAGGCCTTGAAGGAATACAACCTCAACATCACCGTTTACGACCCGTGGGCCAATCCTGCCATCGTGGAGCATGAGTATGGCATCAAGGTGGTGAATGAGCTTCCCACCCAGAGGTTCGATGCTTGCATCGCTGCAGTTGCTCACAAGAAGTTCGAAGGTTTGGATGTTACAAGTCTCCTCAAAGAGAAACACGTTATCTTTGATGTGAAGTGTACGTTGGATAGAAACATTGTTGACGGTAGACTGTAATAAAAGTTTATGTTCAATTTAGAAAAGTTTATAACGGATAGTGTGACGTTTCGTCCGGTAAGTATGTTTGCCCCTGATATTGAGGCTAACAAGGAGAAACTGACCCAAGAGATCAAGGGCAAGAAGGTTTGTGTAATCGGAGGTGCCGGTTCCATAGGTTCCAGTTTCATCAAGGCGGTGTTGCGCTTCGAGCCCAAATCTGTTGTAGTGGTTGACCTCAATGAGAACGGTTTGGCCGAGTTGGTTCGCGATGTTCGCAGCACACAGGGACTGTATGTGCCTGATGAATTCCGCTGCTACACCCTGAACTTCGCTGATCCGATTTTCGAAAGGATTTTCCGTGAGGAGAAAGGCTTCGACATTGTAGCCAATTTCAGTGCCCACAAACATGTACGTTCAGAGAAAGACCGCTATAGCGTTCAGGCATTGATAGAGAACAACGACATCAAGGCTAAGAAACTGATGGATTTGCTGACCGTCTATCCTCCAAAGCATTTCTTCTGCGTCTCCACCGACAAGGCCGCCAACCCCGTCAACATCATGGGTGCCTCAAAGCGTATCATGGAGGATCTGGTAATGGCCTACAACAAGTACTTCAAGGTGACCACGGCCCGCTTTGCCAACGTCGCCTTCAGCAACGGTTCTTTGCCTGATGGCTGGATTCACCGCCTACAAAAGAAGCAACCGCTGGCAGCCCCGAGCGATGTGAAACGTTATTTTGTTTCGCCCGAAGAGTCCGGTCAAATTTGCATGCTGGCCTGCATCTTAGGCAACGGCGGCGAGGTATTCTTTCCGAAATTGGGTGAAGACCAAATGCTGACCTTTAGTGTAATATGTGATGATTTTGTGAAGAGTGAAGGCTTTGCTAAGAAAGAATGCATAAATGATGCGGAAGCCAAGCAGTACGCAGCAAAGATGGGATTTGACAGTGATACATACCCTGTGGTGTATTTTAAGAGTGATACAACAGGTGAGAAAGCTTACGAGGAGTTCTATGTGCCAGGCGAAAAGATTGACATGCAGCGATTCCAAGCTCTCGGAGTAGTAGAGCAGACTACACGTCATGATATGCAGGAAGTTGATTGCTTTTTTAAGAAACTTGAAGCCGTTTTCGAGAAGGAAGACTTCACCAAGGCACAGGTGGTCGATGCCATCAAAGAGTTTATCCCTAACTTTGAGCACGAAGAAAAGGGAAAGAATTTAGATCAAAAAATGTAATTGTGAACTGGCAAATTCTCGATAGCTCATACCCATTCACCTGCCCTTGGTTCAAGGTTAGGAAAGATGTGGTCAAACTACCCAATGGTGTGGTAGTGCCTGACTTCTATGTTACCGAGGCTCCTGATTGGGTTAATGTGATTGCTATTACCAAAGAAGGTAAATACATCATTGAAGAGCAGTACCGTCACGGCATTCAAAAGGTTTGTTTAGAACTATGTGCCGGTATGGTGGATGAGGGTGAAACACCGATGGAAACAGCTAAACGTGAACTTTTGGAAGAAACAGGCTTTACGGGAGGCAACTGGTCGGCATTCGGCATGAGCGTTCCTAATGCTAGTGGTTCAACTACCAAATGCTACCACTTCATAGCAACTGATGTTGAACGCATACAAAGCCCAAAACCAGAAAAAACAGAAGAAATTAAAATACAATTACTGACAAAACAACAATTAAACCAGATAATGCTTGACGGACGCATTGCCGAGGCTGTGATGCTGGAACCGCTCTGGCGATACTTTGCAAACCAAAAATAAAAATGGGAAAAACAAGACAATCAAACATTGAACTTTGCCGTATTGCCTCTATATTGTTGGTGATGCTTGTTCATACAACACAGCAGTCATTAGGGGCTGACATGTCCTTGGGGGCGCTTCTACTTGAAGGTTTCACTATTGTCGGTGTAAATGTGTTTATTTTGATAACAGGTTACTTTTCGGCATCCCCCAAGAAAACAAGTCTTATCAATTTGGCATTCATCTGTTTGTTTTGGATGATTGTAAAAGTGCTATGTCGTTATGAGTTTGGTGAACCCATCACATATTATCATTTGTTTTTCGTCACCTATTCAAACTGGTTCATTCCTTCGTACATAGCTCTGTTATTCCTTACTCCAATGCTTAATTTATTCTGTAATACAGTGAGTGAGAGGGTGTTATGGGGGGGGGGTAATTTCATTGGTTTGCATTGAGGTGTGGTTTGATTTGATACCTCCAAGACCAGCAGTGAGTTTGGGGTCACAACTAGGCTACTCAGTTTTCTCATTTATGATATTGTACCTGCTGGCCAGAGCGATAAGATTGTACGGAGTTCCTCAATGGTTTAAGAAGTATAGTGTTGTGATTTATACTATATGTTCTCTGGTTCTTGGTTGTTCAGCTTTTTTTCTTCAAAAGATAGGTCATGGTGATGCCAATTCGATAGTTTATGCATACAGCAACCCAATAGTCATTCTGTCATCGGTGGCATTTTTTATGATGTTTGAAAATAAAACATTCAACTCCAAGTTTATAAACCATATAGCAAAATCAACATTGGCAATTCTGTTTGGACATGGTGCAATCTTTTTCCTTTATACAAAGCAGTTCAAATATCTATACGATAATTATGATGGATTTCAAGTAGTTGCTTATTGGGCATTGGCAATCGCTCTGGTTTTTGTTGCAAGTATTATCACGGATCAACTGCGTCTGCTATTATGGAAACTTATAAATAACCACTTAAAAATACATATTAAAAACGACAATATCTTTTAAATTATGGCATACAAAATTCCTCTTTTTAATCTGAACTTCGACGAGCGCGAGGCTCAGGCAGCGTATGACACTATCAAGTCGGGCTGGATTTCCACAGGCCCCAAGAACGCTGAATTAGAACAGATGTTTATCGACATGTGGAAGGTGAAGTATGCAGTTTCGATGAGCAACTGCACCGATGCCCTACACGTCTGTTGCATGGTGTGCGGCTTCGGTCCGGGCGATGAGGTGATAGTGCCTTCGCTCACCTTTGCGGCCAGCGTGAACTGCATCCGCTATGTGGGTGCCACACCTGTGTTTGCAGACATCGTCGGCCCAGACCACATCAATATGGATCCTGCCGACCTCGAGCGTAAGATTACACCCAAGACCAAAGGTATCGTCATCGTCCACATGGCTGGCTTCCCTGCCCGTATGGACGAGATTATGGCCATTGCCCGCAAGCACAACCTCAAAGTCGTTGAGGATGCTTGCCATGGCCCTCTGTCGGAATATAAGGGCAAGAAACTTGGCACCATTGGCGACTGCGCTGCTTTCAGTTTCTTCTCCAACAAGAACATCAGCACTGGTGAGGGCGGTATGTTCATCACCAACAACGAGGAAATGGAGAAGAAAGCCCGCCTTATCCGCAGTCACGGCATGAGCACCATGAGCTACCAGCGTGCCAGCGGCCACGCCACTGAGTACGACATCACCTGCCTGGGCTACAACTTCCGTATGGACGACATCCGTGCCGCCATTGCCATCGAGCAGCTGAAGAAACTTCCTGGCGACTTGGACACCCGTATCAAGGTACGCAAGCAGTATGTTGACCGTCTGAGCAAGGTAGAAGGCGTTGTGGTGCCGTTTGCCGACAACACCGAGTTTGTGAGCAACTATATCTTCCCAGTCGTTCTGCTCAACAGCAACAAGGAGCGTCGCAACAAGATTCGCGAGTACATCCATGCTGCCGGCGTCCAGACCAGTGTACACTATCCTGCTGTGCATCATTTCTCAACCTACAAGGAGTTGGGTGCTGTGCTGCCACAGACCGACTATGTGACCGACAATGAAATCACCCTCCCGATGTATGCCGCTTTGACTTCCGAGCAGGTTGACTTCATCTGCGATACATTGGAAAAGGCTAATAAAGAGATTAAGTAATATAATACATTAAACAAATGAAAGATTTAGTTGTAGTAGGTTCAGGTGGCATTAATATTGTTCGTCTTATTGAAGAAATCAATGCGGAAAAAAAGATATATAATTTTTTAGGCTTCCTGGAAAAAGATAAAACAAAACATGGGAATGTTATTCTTGGTTATCCTGTACTTGGTTCTGATGACTTGTTAATTGATAAATTAAAGAATTGTGTTGTAATCAATAATGTTATGGCTAATCCGAGGATACATGAGATTGTAACAAAGAATTTAATCAATGCCTATCACATTAAGGAATTTCCTAATTTAGTTCATCCATCTGTTAATCTCAGTCACTCGACAATTGGTGTAGGGAATATTATTTATCCACATACAGTTATAGAGCCTATGGCGTGTATTGGGGATTTCAATATTCTATTTAATGCTTATGTCGCTCATGAGACTGTTGTGGGTGATTATAATTTGATGGCTAGTTCTTTTGTTGGTTCCAGGACTACAATTGGTAGTTATAATATGTTTGGAAATCGATGTAGCGTTCATAATCTCTGTAAAGTAGGTGACGATAATGTTATTGGTGTTGGTTCAGTTGTTATGAAATCTATTGGTTCAGGAAAACATTTATTAGGAAATCCAGCAATGGAAATGGGAGAGTTTATTCATTATTTCATGAGAAAAAAGAAATAATTGTTTTAGAAATATGGAAAATACAGTTTTAAAAAATCTAGACGTTGTTGAAATCCAACAGTACCAGCAGAACAGATATCCGTGTCTGTTTATTGATTATATCGATGAGGTAGTGGTCGGTAAATCGGCCAAAGGCCATAAATGTTTATCCTACAACGAGTGGTATTTCCCATGCCATTTTGCCGATGAGCCCAATATGCCTGGTTTCATTCAGTCGGAAATGCTTGTTCAGGTTTTTCTGATGACATTCCTTACAATCCCGGAGAATAAAGGTAAGAAAACAGCCGCACTTAACTACAATGTTAAGTACAAAAAGAAACTTGTACCAGGAATGAGAGTTGATATTGAGGCCAATCTTAAATCTTACCGTCGTGGCTTGGCAATTGGTTCTGCGGTAGGATATGTCGATGGCGAAGAAGCCGTGTCGGCAGAATTTTTGATTGGTATTCCAGATGTGTTAAATCAGTTCAAACCTAAAGAAAAATAAGAATGGTTAGACTTGCAGATTACGTCATCCAAAGAATAGTTGATGAGGGTGTAAAACACATTTTCCTCATCACAGGTCGCGGCATTCTTTACTTATCTGATGCTGTGGCAAAGAACGAAGTTATTACTCCCATCTCCGTCCACCATGAACAAGCCGCTGCATATGCCGCAGTCGCATATTCGCAGTATAATGATAAAATGGGAGCAGCCCTTGTCTCTACTGGTTGTGCATCCACAAATGCGGTGACTGGCGTATTGAACGCATGGCAGGATGGCGTACCTGTAATCTTTATATCGGGACAGAACAAGTTGCACGAAACGGTTGCATATACAGGTAAGAATATCCGCACATGGGGTTCACAGGAAGCGAATGTCATTCCCATAGTAAAGCCCATCACCAAGTATGCAAACATCATTACCGATGCCAATAAGATTGGCGAAGAAATGGATAAAGCCATATACTATGCTACACATGGAGTGAAAGGTCCTGTTTGGTTGGATATTCCTGTGGATGTACAGAATGCTCGTGTGGAGCCTGAACAGCTTTCTCGTTGGAATGGAGACGAATCTGTCAAGCATGCTTCTGCTGAAGAAATCAAGTTTGTGGCCGATGCTTTGAAAGAGGCTAAACGTCCTGTTTTTTTGATAGGTAGTGGTATTCGTGCTTCTCTTGGTATTGAACAATTCAAAAGGTTGGCAGAAACAACAAAAGTACCTGTATGCTTCTCTGCTTCTGCGGTTGATACATACGGTATCAGTCACGAATTGTCAATGGGTACTGTGGGAACTATTGGAGGGACGCGTGCAGGAAACTTCACAGTACAGAACTCCGACTTGGTGGTTTCCATTGGATGCAGATTATCTCCAATGCTTACAGATTCTCAGTATGATAAGTTTGCACGTGCTGCCAAATTGATTGTGGTGGACATAGACGAGAATGAACATTCAAAAGGAACTGTAAAAATTGATAAACTCATCCTCTCCGATGCTAAATTCTTTATTGAGTCATTGCTAAAAGGAAATATTGACGAGACAAGTAAAGAGTGGCAAGATAAATGCAAACACTGGAAACAAGTGTTCCCAAAGTGTGAAGATGCATTCAAAAGCAAAGACAAAGTGGATATCTATGACTTTGCTGACCATCTGACCAAACATCTGAAAGATAATGCAGTTGTTCTGACGGATGCAGGTTTGGAGGAAGTGATAGTACCTTCAGTAATTGGTCTTAAAGATGGTCAACGTTGTCTGCATCCTGCTTCTCAGGGTTGCATGGGCGTTGCTCTTCCAGCTTCCATGGGTGCTTGGTATAGTTGCGGACACGATGTGGTTGCTGTAATTGGAGATGGTTCTGTTATGATGAATATCCAGGAAATGCAGACCATAAGTGCCAATAAGATGGGTATAAAGATAATTATCATCAATAACAAGGTTTATTCCGTTATTCGCACTCGTCAGGTTGAACTATTCCGTAACAGAACCATTGGCACCAATCCTGAGAATGGTGTTACCACCCCTGATTTCAAGGATGTGGCTCATTGTTTCAAAATCCCTTATGTAAAAATAAACGACATCTCGGAACTGGACAGCAAATTGGAAAAAGTGCTGAATATGGAGGGCCCTGTTCTTTGTGAGGTGATGGCCGTGGAAGATCAAGTGTATATCCGTAATGGAGCTGGTTTCAACGCACAGCGCAAGTTTGTAACTCGTCCGCTTGAAGACCAAATGCCGTTTATGGATAGAGAACTGCTAAAGAATGAAATGATAATTGAACCAATAGATTTATAAATATGGCAAAAATACAATTACGTTCCGGAAGGGAACTGTCTGATTACGGCAAGCCATACTTTGTGGCGGAGGTTAATTCCAGTCATAATGGTGACGTGGAAGTTGCCAAACAAATGATAATTGCTGCGGCAGAAGCTGGTTGTGACTGTGTGAAATTCCAGTCTTGGTCAGCCGAATCGTTATATTCTGCCAGTTATTATAAGGATAATCCGATTGCCAAACGCATTGTCTCAAAATTCTCTTTGTCAGCAGAGCAGTTGAAGGAAATGGCTGCCTTCGCTAGAGAGCATGGAATTGACTTCTCTTCAACTCCATACAGTTGCCCTGAAGTCGATTTCCTAATTGATGAGTGTAAGGCTCCATTTGTGAAGATAGCTTCGATGGATTCGAATAACCTCAAGTATTTGCGCTACATAGCGAGAAAAAAAGTGCCTATCGTGTTGTCAACGGGTATGAGTACTATTGAGGAGGTCCGTAAAGCAGTAAAGACGATTGAAAACGAGGGTAACAATCAGATATGCTTATTACACTGTATTTCAATTTATCCTCCAGAGATTGATACCATTCATTTGAATAATATCTTAGGTTTGCGTGAAGAGTTCCCAAATTATCCTATTGGATTTTCCGATCACTCTCACGGTGTGGAAATGGCTGTGGCAGCAACTGCTTTTGGTGCTGCATTGATTGAGAAACATCTCACACTTGATAGCAAGAAGATTGGTATGGACAACCAGATGGCCACAGAACCTGAAGAAATGGCTCAAATGGTGCGTTGTTGCTTGAACACTCAGATTGCACTTGGCAATAAGGAGCGTGTGGTACGACAAGCCGAACAGGAACAGATGGAGAAAATGCGTCGCAGTATCATCTTGACCAAGGATTTGCCTGCAGGTCATGTTTTGACCATTGATGATTTGGACGCAAAACGACCTGGCACGGGTATTCCTGCCGATGAACTTGATTCACTGGTGGGCAAGAAACTTGTGAGGGATGTCAAAGGTGACATTCTGATAACAAGAGAAGATTACGAATAATCATTATTAATAACTTTTAAATTTTATCAATTATGACTAATTTAGAAAAGTTGACGAAAGTATTCGTCGAATCATTTGGAATTGATGCCGAAAAAACCAAAGGACTTCAGTATCAAGGAATCGATCAGTGGGACTCTGTAGGTCACATGTCGCTTGTGGCTGCTATTGAAGATGAGTTCGATATCCAGCTTGACACTGACGATATTATTGATATGAGTTCTTTTGAAAAAGCTCAGGAGATTTTGTCCAAATATGACGTAAAGTTTTAATGGATTTATTCTCTTTCAAAATTCAAGACAAAGACGTATTGGTTTACAGGAGCAAGTTCGCTCCTGTAAACACCAATATGTATGTATTAATAACAGGAAAGGAAGCCGTGGTTTTTGATCCTAATGAAAACAATAAACTGCTTCAACTGTTACATGAAAAATGTATAGAAAAGGTCCATATCCTGTTGACCCATGAACATTACGATCATACCAATGGGGTAAACTGGTTGGTTAACCATACTGGAGCGGATTTGTATTGCCAGAAAAACTGCGCTGAAGTTATCCAGACAAAAAAGGGGAATAATCCAGCTTTGATAGCTTTAGTATGGGCAAATATGGACAAACAAGATGGCGGTCACAGGTATAAGGATTTCAAAGAAAGATTTGTACCCTACACCATTATAGTTGATAAAACTTTTGATAAAGAAGATAGACTAAAAATAGGGGAGCTTGAGTTTCAAGTAACATCAACCCCAGGACATTGCCCGGGGGCTTCTTGTTACAAACTTTTTGATAAGATGGTTTTCACGGGAGACACTCTTTTGCAGCATAATCCTGTAATTCTCAGTTTCCGTGAAAGTGTAAAAGATGATTACGAGAAAAAAGCATTGCCTTATTTGAGGGCATTGCCAAAAGATACGATTATCATGCCTGGGCATGGTGATCCATTTGTTTTGAAAGATACAAAAAACATTTGATTATGTTTGATTTAGATAGATATCAGAATAATACCGCTTTCATTACAGATAAAGGAGAGCGGTTAAGTTATGGCGAATTGAGCGCTGAGGCGGGTGTGTTCGCCAAAGCTGTCACAAAGAAAGGACTTGTTTTCTGTCTTTGTGAAAACAGGCTTGGCTCGCTGGTGGGCTATGTGGCATGCATGGAACATCATATTCCCATCGTGCTGTTGGATGGTAGTAAAGATATTTCAGTATTGCAAAACCTTATAACCATCTATCAGCCGGAGTATATATGGATTTCATCGGACAAAACTGAAAGCATTGGGGGTAAGACCATCTATAAATTTGCGACCTTTTCATTGCAGAAGATGAGCTATGAGGTGGAAGTCGCGAAACCAGAAATCAATCCTGAATTGGCACTTTGTCTCACCACTTCGGGCAGCACAGGCTCTCCCAAGTTTGTAAGATTGTCTGCGGTAAATGTTTTGGCCAATGCAGAATCAATTGCCGAATATCTGGAGATTGATGAGAACGAGCGGCCTATCACAACATTGCCGTCCTATTACAGCTATGGTGTTTCGGTAATCAATAGCCACTTGATTAAAGGAGCAACTTTGTTGCTGACTGAAGGAACAGTGGCCCAGCGTGAGTTTTGGAGTTTCCTGAAAGAGCAGAAAGCTACTTCCATTGCCGGTGTGCCTTACACCTACGAAATGCTGAAGATGCTGCGCTTCTTCCGCATGGATTTGCCTTACTTGAAAACCATGACTCAGGCAGGTGGCAAACTGAATAAGGATATTGCCAAGGAATACATTGAGCATGCCAAGGAGAAAGGAAAGCGTTTTTTCGTGATGTACGGACAAACAGAGGCTACTGCCCGTATGAGCTATTTGCCTTTTGAGCATGCTTTGGAAAAATATGCCAGCATTGGCATTGCCATCCCACGTGGCAAGTTTTCACTGATTGACGCGAATGGCAACACCATTGAGGAACCTGATGTGGATGGCGAATTGGTATATATTGGTCCTAATGTATCATTAGGCTATGCCGAATGCCGTGCCGATTTGGCCAAAGGTGACGAGAACCATGGCGAGTTGCACACTGGCGATGTGGCTCGTCGCGACAGCGATGGCTTCTACTATATCACAGGCCGCATGAAACGCTTTGTGAAGGTATGGGGCAACCGCTGCAACTTGGATGCCACCGAGCAGTTGGTGAAAACTATCACCACCAGTTGCGCCTGTGTGGGTGTGGATGATAAAATCACTATCTTTGTAACCGTGCAGGGCTTTGAAAACGAGATCATTAAGATGCTGTCAGAAAAGACAGGCTTCAACAGCAAGGCTTTCGAGGTGCGTGTGATTGATTCCATCCCTGTGAAAAGTTCGGGCAAGATTGATTACCCTGCCATGCAAGCCATGCTTAATTGATATTTGATAATTGACAATTGATAATTTTTGAGATATGACACTGGAAGAATTACTGGAGATTGCTCCATATTCCCTTGGTAAAGAGGACAAACATGCGGTGCTCGACGAGTATCTGCTCAATCTGAGCAAGTATCATTACGAGCATAGCGAAGAATACAGAAAGATGCTGGATTCCACAGGCGTGGAATTGAACAATATTCAGCATTACGAGGATTTGCCTTATTTACCGGTGAGTCTGTTCAAAGACTTGACTCTGCGGAGTGTGGCTAAGGATGAGGTGGTGAAGACCATGACATCCTCGGGAACCACAGGTCAAAAAACATCGAAGATTTATCTCGACCGCGAAACCTCTGCCAACCAGACGAAGACGCTAACCAAAATTGTAGCTTCCTTGTTGGGCAATAAGCGCGTTCCGATGATTATCTTGGACAGCAGCAATGTGGTGAAAGACCGCAATATGTTTTCAGCCCGTGGTGCAGGCATATTGGGCTTCTCGATGTTCGGCAGCAAGCGTATGTACGCGCTCGACGAGAATATGGAACTCGATGTGGAGGGGATGAAAGCCTTCTTGGAAGAGCATAAAGACGAAACCATTTTCCTTTTTGGGTTCACTTTTATGATTTGGCAGCACTTTTATAAGAAACTGTTAGAGAGCGGCTACAAGCCAGACCTCTCCAAGGGTGTGCTTATTCATGGTGGTGGTTGGAAGAAACTGGTGGCTGAATCGGTTTCCACAGCCCAGTTCAAACAGTGTCTGAACGATGTGTGCGGCATCAAGGTTGAGAATGTACACGATTATTATGGCATGGTGGAGCAAACAGGCACTATCTACATTGAGTGCGAACACGGCCATTTACACGCCTCCAACTTCTCGGATATCATCATCCGTAATCCTAACGACTTTACAGTGGCCAAAAACGGTGAGACGGGCATCATCGAGGTGGTTTCCGTGTTGCCGAAGAGCTATCCCGGTCATGTGTTGCTCACGGAAGACCAAGGCTACATCGTAGGTGAGGACGACTGCCCCTGCGGACGCAAAGGCAAATACTTCCATATCATAGGTCGTATAAAAAATGCTGAGATTCGTGGTTGTTCTGACACCTACGCAGCCAAATTTGGTAAACTGAGTGGACTGGAGTATGTGATTGGTGACGACAAGACCTTGGAGGAGATGCCTTCTGTGCCAGCCTTGCCACCGTTTGACGAAAAAGTAATTTCATTCTTCAACGACCTTTCCAAGCTGGTGATGCGGCGTGGGAGAAGTTTCTCTGATGTAATGACCTTTGGCTTCTGGTGCCGTAAAGGTGCTTTGTTGAAAGAGAAAGAAAAATATCACGATTTGAAACGTCGTTTGGGTCGGGGCATTGTGTTCCATAGCACCCCGAGCAATGTGCCCGTGAATTGTGCTTTCAGCTTTGCCGCTGGTCTGTTGGCCGGTAATGCCAACATCGTTCGTCTGCCAGCCAAAGACTTCCCACAGGTACAAATTATCAGCGACTGCGTGAATGAACTGTTGCAGACCACCCATAAGGATATGGCTTCATATATCTGCTTTGTGAAATATCCGCCTATCAAGGAAATTACCGACCACTTCTCCGCCATGTGCCATAGCCGTGTGGTTTGGGGCGGTGATGCTACCATTGCTGAGATTCGTCAGTCGCCACTGCAACCTCGCGCCAATGAGGTGAACTTTGCCGACCGTTACTCATTCGCGGTGATTGAAGGTGATAAGTTCTTGGAGGCTGATGACCAAGACATGATTGTTCAGAACTTCTACAACGATACTTACTTTAGTGACCAGAACGCTTGCACAGCACCTCGCATCATCGTTTGGCTGGGCGAGAAGAAGGCTGAAGCCAAAGAAATATTCTGGAACAAGGTGTTGGCCTACGCCAAAGAGCATTACAACATTGCTCCTGTACAGACCATTGGTAAGATCAACGCGCTTTATAAGGCTGCTGCCAATATGAAGTTGGCTGGTGTTACGGTTGATTTGCCTTTGCTGACCCGCATCCAAATGGATTCGCTTTATCCTGGCATTATGGATTACCGTTTCAACAGTGGTTATTTCTACGAGTATGATGCCAAGTCGTTGACTGATCTGCTGCCTATCGCCACAGTGAAGAGTCAGACGGTTACTTACTATGGACTGACCCGTGAGCAAATAGTGAAGTTTGTGAACGAAGACCATCCACAAGGTGTTGACCGCTTTGTGCCGATGGGCAAATCAATGGATTTTACCTTGATTTGGGATGGTTATGATTTGATTACCACGCTTTCAAGAATTGTGAATATAATATAGTTGCGATGAGTAAAGTATCAATTATAGGAGCAGGAGAAGTGGGTGCTTCGTGTGCCACCTGTCTTGCCGACCGTGATTTTGTTAATGAGATCGTTATTGTAGATGTCAAACCTGGCCTTGCCGAAGGTAAGGCTCTGGATTTGCGACAGAGTGCCGCATTGAAGCGTTTTGACACTATTGTTAAAGGATATACCGCTGATTATTCAGCTACTGTAAATAGCGATGTGGTTGTTATTACTTCTGGTATCACACGTAAGCCCGGTATGGAGCGTAGTGATTTGATAGCTACCAATGCTGGCATTGTCCGTGAAGTAAGTCAACAAGTGGCAAAGTATTCACCGGATGCGGTAATAGTTGTTGTTAGTAACCCACTAGATGTGCTTTGTTATTGCGCATGGAAAAGCTGTGCGTTCCCATCCAATAGGGTGTTAGGCATGAGCGGCCAGTTAGACGTGGCCCGTTACAAATCATTCATAGCAGAGGCATTGAATGTTTCAACAAAAGACATTCAAGCTTTGATTTTGGGTGGTCACGGTAAAAGCATGGTACCCATGCCTCGCTACACCACTATTGGTGGCATCCCAATCCGCAACCTGCTGAGCGAAGAGAAAGTGCAAGATGCAATACATCGTACTCAGTTGGGAGGTGAAGAAATCATCAATTATCTTGGTCGTAGTGGTTGGTTTGCTGCTGGTGCTGCGGTATGCGAAATGGTGGAAGCCGTAATCTGTGACCAGAGGAGAGTTTTTACTGCATGTGCTTATTTAAAAGGTGAGTATGGGTATAATGATATTTATCTTGGTGTACCGGTTGTTCTTGGAAAGAATGGTGTAGAAAGAGTTATTGAATTGGAATTGGATGATGATGATAAAGTGAGACTTGATATATCATATCAGGGAGTTAAAGAAAGTGTATCGCTATTAAATCACTAACTATTACAATTAAGAGAACAATTGTTTATGGTAGAAAAAATAAAGAATTTAGTTATTGGCTTGGATACATCACTTCTGGGAGCAATGAAGTTGATGGATGAAAGCAAAGTTAAAACATTATTTGTGTATAATGGGGTGCATTTTGAAGGAATAGTTACCATTGGTGACATCCAACGAGCTATTATAAACAATGTTAGCCTCTCTGATAAAGTAAACCATATTCTAGATAAAGAGAAAGTATATGGCTACGAAAACGAAAGTATAGCTGGCATTAAGGACAAAATGCGAAAACTGCGAGCTGAGGTAATGCCAATTCTGAATGAACTTGGTGATTTGGTGGATGTTTATTTTTGGGTGGATTTATTTGAAAATGAAGAATCTCAAGAGAGAGAAAAAATAAATCTGCCTGTAGTTATCATGGCTGGTGGCAAAGGAACTCGGCTAAAACCTATTACCAATGTTATTCCGAAGCCACTCGTCCCCGTCGGAGATAAGACTATCTTAGAGACTATCCTTGACCAATTTGAAGAGATAGGCTGCACAAAGTTTTACATGTCGGTCAATTATAAGGCTGACATGATGAAATACTATCTGGGACAACTTGACCATAAGTACGATATAGAGTTCTTCCAGGAGGAGAAGCCCCTAGGTACCATTGGAAGTGTGAGCCTTTTGAAAGGAAAAATAACAACACCTTTCTTCGTAAGTAACTGCGACAGCATCAATGAGCAGGATTACCGTGATGTGTATGATTACCATGTTGAGAACCACAACGACCTTACCATAGTAACAATGGTGAAGACATTTAGAATCCCATACGGTGTGATTGAAACAGGCGAAGATGGACTCATGACCTCGTTGAGTGAGAAGCCGGAATTGACCTATCAGGTGAACACAGGTGTATATATACTCAACCCAAGCTGCATAGACGAAATCCCCGAAGGTGAGTTCTTCCATATTACTCACTTGATGGAGAAAATTAAAGCTCGTGGTGGGCGTGTTGGTTGCTTTCCTGTAAGTGAACACGCTTGGAAAGATATGGGTGAATGGCCAGAGTATTTGAAAATGATTAACGTGCTTTAACTTTGAAATAAACCAGTTTAAATGAAAGACAAAGGAAGAAAAATATTGGCATTTTATGTGTATGATAACCAGCACGAGTTAGTTGAAACAACAACTAGATTGATGTTGGAACGGGGCATACAAATGGATGCGATATGTGTAACGTCGTTCAGGTATATCAAGGGAACAAAAATGCGTTGGCCATGGTTGATATACATAGCAAATTTTTTCATCAACAAACTCAAGTTTCCCAAAGCACAGGGTTTCTTTCGCACGCGTTTAGGAAATAAATATTATAAGCAGTTGATTGATAAGTATGATTTTATTGATTTTCAATCTTTCCCTGATTCTCAAGTAGAACTCGCAGAGTATTGTATCTCAAAACAAAAAGAATACATGATCGGATTTTGGGGGTCAGATCTTCTTCGTGCAGATGATGATATCTTGAAGAGAAAGAAAAAATCTTTGGATCATAGTAAAGTGATATGTGTGGACGCTCACATGGCAAAAAAAATCGACCAATTCTTCACAGAGTATTTTGGTATTGGTTATAGTTCAAAATATAAAGGTAGCATTGATGGGATTACAAATGGCAACAAGGATATTTTCATGTTGGATGGGTTGACGGAAAAGGATATTAAAAAGGTCGAATCAACCTTCCATGATATAAAAGATAAAAAATTGATTGTTACAATAGGTTATAATGGGAATCCTAAACAAAATCAAGACAAAGTTTTAGAAATACTGGTGAAATTGCCAACAGAGCTGAAAAACAAGATACATTTGGTTTTCCCAATGACCTATGCCGCAACGCCATCCCATCTGGCGAAAATAGAGAAGATGGTCTCAGATTCAGGTGTTTCGTATAAGATTTTGGACAAGTTCCTTACCAATAAAGAGATTTGTGTACTTAGAGCAATAACTAACATTTTCATTATGGTACAAGACACTGATGCCTTTGCTGGTTCGGTACGTTCCCATTTTTATTGCCAGAACGTTTGTCTGATAGCGGATTGGATTGAATACCCATTGGATAAGAATGGTGTTTATTATAAGAAAGTTAACTGGGACAACCTTCTAGAAACTATATCTGATGTTATTATTAATTATGAAGACAACCAGGCAAAATGCATATCTAATAAAGAAAAGATGCTCCCGTTTATGACTTGGGACAAGTATATTGAAATGATGTGTAACTTGTATGATTAATACTATATAATAAATACTATATTATGGGATTATTAAAATCAGGTATTAAAGGGATGGCGTGGACATCGGTTTCTATCGTTGTTCGTAGTGTGGTGTCATTATTACAAATAACTATTCTGACACGATATCTGGATAAGGCGGATTTTGGACTGGTTGCCATTGCAACTGTATTCATTGGCTTCTCTCAGATATTTTTAAATCTTGGGATATCGGTTGGAATATTGCACAAACAGGATACTACTCCTAAAGTTTATAGTTCGTTGTTTTGGCTTAATATCTTTACTGGTGTTTTATTAACATCAATACTTTGCTTGATTTCACCTCTGGCAGCAAAAATGTATAATGAGCCGTCTCTTACAAAAGTATTGATTTTATTAAGTTTCGGCATTCTGTTTTCCTCAATAGGATCTCAACACAGAACCATGCAGCAGAAATATATGCGCTTTCAATATATTTCAATTGTAGAGATCGCATCTTCGATTCTTACGTTCTGTGTTGCAGTATTTACAGCAATGCATGGCTATGGAGTATATAGCCTTGTGTATTCTACTTTATTCAATGCTGTCTTTTCTAACTTGGTCTTTTTAGGTATAGGTCTTATTAAAGATAAAAATATTAGTTTCCATTTTAGATTGAAAGAAACATATCCTTTTTTGAAAATTGGGGTGTTTTCTGTTGGAACACATGTGGTTGATTATTTTTCCAGAGAGATTGATACGATTATTATTAGTGCTGCCTTTGGAATGGAGACATTGGGTGTTTATAACCTATGCAAAAAGGTGGTGCAGATGCTTTATAGTATTGTTAATCAGATTTTGGTAAAAGTAATGTCTCCTGTTTTTGCAAAATTGCAGAAAAATGTAGATGTTATTAGAGAAGCCATGTATAATGTCATGGAGGGTATTGCCTTATTTAATTTTCCGTTATTTTTAATGATAGCTACCTTTGCAACGGGTATTCTTTATAACTTATATGGGGCTCAATACAGTGAAAATGGTCTCGTATTGTCATTATTGGCCATATATCTAGGTTACATATCACCAGGAAGTGTGACTGGAAGCGTCCAAATAGCTCTAGGAAGGACAGATGTGGGTCTATATTGGACTTTTGTGCGAATAACTGTGAATGCACTTGCGGTTTGGGTTGGTTCTTTGATTTCGATAGAAGCTATTGTAGCAAGTTTGTTTATTTGTAACATTTTGATTAATCCTATTTATTGGAGAATATCAATAAAACCATTGGTTGGGGGGCGTTTTTGGGATTGTTTTTTAATAACTTTTAAACCATTGTGTTATACGGTATTAATTGCGCTGCCTTTTTATTTCGTATTTGGGCATACCACATCAATTGGTTGGTTGGTATGTGGAGCAACCATTTTTATGATAGTTTATGGCTGCATGATATGGCTGTTTTATCGTCAGTCTTTCTTTGTACAATCTTTGTTGATGCCAGTAATAAATGGCCTGAGATTTAAATTGTCTAAAAATAAACATAATTAAACAATATGCAGAATCATAAGGGAAAAAATAATACCACGTCTTTTTTACTTACACTTTTTTCCCCTTTTGCAGGTTTGGTCTATTGTCTAAGCCGCTGGAGGGAGCCTTGGGCGAAGAATGTTTTTTGGCTTGTATGTGTATATTTGGGTGCCATACAAGTTTATTGGCCAGAAGGTACTGTGTTGGGCATTGGTGCTGACGGTGGTAGGTATGTTCTGGAATTAATGGATATGCATGGCTCTGGTATTACTTTATCGCAGATATTGGGTCGATATTTGATAGATCAGAGAACAATGGATTTGTATCAGCCGTTGATTACGTACTTTATTTCACGTTTTACTGATAATGGACACGTTTTGTTTGCTATTTACGCTTTTGTTTTTGGTTTTTTCTATTCTAGAAATATTTGGTACATCCTTGAAAAACTTCCAAACAAGAAAATGGGAGGATTAGCTATTGTTGTTACGCTTTATTTTTTAGTATGTCCAATAACTTCTATTAATGGAGTACGTATGTGGACTGCAACTCATGTGTTTGTTTATGGCATGATGCCTTATTTATTGGAAAGGGATAGGACAAAGATATGGTGGGTTTTAGTAACTCCTTTAATCCACTTTTCTTTTTTATATGTTTCTATATTTGCATTGGTTTATTATTTTCTGCCATACAGGATTAAGACAAATAACCGTGCGGTTTTGTCTGGAGCCATGTTACTTTTTTTATTCACATTATTTATCAACACATTAAATCTGGGTTCCGTAAATGGAATTTTAATGGAATTGTCTCCTGAATCATATGAAGAACGTATTGATCAGTATGTTAGTCAAGATGTTCTAGACATGCGCATGGAAAATAAAAAAATGAATAATTGGTATGTTGCAGCGTCAGGCAATATTATGCATTGGAGTTTTTGCTTATTGCTCATTATGGCGGCTCCATGTTTGAGGAGAAATTTTAAGGACGAGAAAGGGTTGTATAATTTATGCTTATTTGCTTTGTTGTTGGGCACTTTTGCGAACATTATGGCCTTAATTCCAAGTGGAGGTAGGTTTCAAGTTCTTTCCAACTTGTTTAAGGTCCCTCTTATCCTTCTTGTCGCAATGAGTGTTTCGAAAACTGATAATTTCAGAAAGTTTGTTAATGTAGCTTTGATAGTTCTTCTTATTCCGCTTGTTGTTGAAACTAGGAAATTCTTAGAATATTATAGTATAACTCTATTATTTGGTAATTTTATTACAGTTTTCTTTTGGGAAAATAATGTTCCGATTATTGATATTATTAAAAGAATTTTTTAGATAATATATTGTATATGAAAATATTAATCGTTTCAGGCGCTTTTTATCCGCAAATTTCACCTCGTTCTTTCCGTACTACTGAACTTGCAAAAGAATTATCTCGAAAGGGTAATGATGTTACATTGTACATTCCACAAGATAATATAGATAGGTGTCAATTTTCACAAGATTATCATATATCCATACGCTATTATAAGCGTCATGAGGATAAACTCTCCAAATCAAAAAACAAATTGGTATATATAATAGGTCGGATTTTAGTATATTATGCGCAATATCCGGAAATCTTTTTATTAAAAAACCTCAAGAACGCATTAGTAAAAGAGGAGGAACAATATGACTTATTAATTTCCATTGCGGTTCCACACCCAATCCATTGGACAATAGGTAGGATGTATAAAAAAGGAAAGTTTTTGGCCAGAACTTGGGTAGCTGATTGTGGCGACCCATTCATGTTGGCAGGGACATTGAATAGGAAACATCCTTTTTATCTGAAACCATTTGAAAAACTATGGTGCAGACTGTGTGATTACATTACCGTTCCGACAGAGGGTGCCATTGATGGTTATTATCCTGAATTCCGATACAAAATAAGGGTATTGCCTCAGGCTTTTAATTTCGAAGAGATAGAAAAGGTGCCTTATGTAAAGAATGAAGTGCCTACTTTTGTGTATAGTGGTTCAATATGGAGTGGTAGCAAAGATCCTCGTCCTTTCTTAGATTATTTATGTGGTATAAAGCAAGATTTTCGTTTTTATGTTTATGCTCAAGATGAGCACATATTGGATTCATACAAAGAAAAATTGAATGAAAAGCTAATTGTTTCATCATTCATACCTAGACTTGAACTTATTAAAAAGCTAAGCAGTATGGATTTTTTAGTTCATTTTGAATTTGGAACATCAAAACAAACGCCTAGTAAACTAATAGACTATACATTATCTGGTCGTCCAATATTAGCTTTAAATATAAAAAATATTGATTTCGGTTTAATTGATGAGTTTTTTAAAGGTAATTATTCAAGACAATATAAAATTGCAGATATTGAGCAATATAATATAAAAAATGTCGCCCAACAATTTGTTGATCTATGTAAATCAATATCATTTTAACCGTTGTTAAAGAATTTACAATAAGCACTACTTTAATTTGTGGTGAAAACACATGTATGTGAAATAACTTTAATGATTATGTTTGAAAAAGAAATCTTGTACCCCATTCTCAATTCAATAAAGCAATTCCCTGCCCATAACGCTTTTTGTATTAATGAAGCGCATTTCACTTACGCTCAATTGGGGCAGTGTGTTTCAAAGATAAGAACCGCATTGCAGCAGTGCAGCTACAAGAGTACGAATGTCGGTTTAGTGATTAACGATGATTTGGAGTCGTATGCCTCCATCATTGCCCTTTGGCTTGAAGGAAACTGCTATGTGCCTCTTCATCCTGACTGGCCCTTGGAGCGTTGCTTGGATATTTGTGAGCAGGTAGAATTGGACTTGGTTCTTGATTCTTCAAAGAAATCAAGATATGATGGTATTCAAGTTCTTCATACTTCCGAATTGGTATATGAGAAAGATTACCTGGAACCCAAGGAAGGCGTTTCTGACGAAGATCTTGCATACATTCTTTTTACCTCAGGTAGCACGGGCAAGCCCAAAGGGGTTATGCTGATGCGAAAGAATGTAGCAGCTTTTATGGATTCGTTCTGGAAGACTGGAATCGTAATTACAGAGGAAGATCGTTGCTTGCAGGCTTTTGACTTGACATTTGATGTGTCTGTGCAGAGCTATCTGGTTGCTCTGACAAAGGGTGCTTGTTGTTACACCATTCCGTACGGTCAAATAAAATATATCTATGCCAGTGGTCTGATAGAAGACCATAAACTGACATTTGGCGCGATGGCTCCATCAATGTTGCGATATCTCAAACCTTATTTTGAGGAGATTGATGCCACTAGTCTTAAGGCCTGCATTTTAACCGCAGAGGCTTGTCCGCTCAATTTGATGGAGGACTGGTATCAATGTGCAACCAATACGGAATTGTATGATTTCTACGGTCCGACCGAATGCACCATCTATTGCACCTATTATAAGTTAACCAAAGGTGGTAAGAACAAAACACTGAATGGTATTATATCTATCGGGAAACCACTCGCTAATTGTGTAGGTTTGATTTTGGATGAAAGCGGAAATGAACTGCCATCTGGCGAAAAGGGCGAACTTTGTATTGCCGGTGACCAGGTGACTAAGGGATATTGGAAGAACCCTGAAAAGAATGAGAGTTCCTTCTTCAATAAAGAAGTTGATGGTAAAAAAATGAGATTCTATCATACAGGTGATCTCTGCTACAAGGACGAGGATGGGGACATTATGTATTCAGGCCGTTTGGATCATCAGGCTAAGATTCAAGGATTCCGCGTGGAGATGGGTGAAATAGAGTATCATGCCAGAGAGTTCCTTGGGGGGGGCACAAATGTAGTTTGTTTGGCGTTTGACAATAAGGATGCTTTGACAGAAATCGCTATGTTCATTGAATCTAACGAATTCAATCCTGATGAAATGCTGGCCTACATGAGAACAAAGATGCCTTCTTATATGATACCAACCCGCTTGTTCTATGTTCCGGAATTTCAGTTGAACATGAATGGTAAAATTGACAAAAATATTTTAAAATCATTAATAAAGTAGATTACAATGAACAAGAATGAAATTATCGAAAAGCTTACCCCTATTTTCAGGGAAGTGCTTGAAATGAGTGATTTAGTGTTGGCGGATGAACTTTCTGCCAACGATGTTGATAACTGGACATCACTGACTCACATGTTAATCATGACCAAGATTGAAGAGACCTTCGGAATAACCTTCAAGTTGAAGGAACTGAAGAAACTTCAGAATGTAGGTGATATGATAACCGTATTGGAAGAAAAAACAAAATAATCCAGTTTCATGACTTTTACATCGTTTGAATTCTTGCTGTTCTTCCCTGCGGTGGTGTTGTTATACAATATCATACCGCAGAAGTGGAGATTATTCTACTTGTTGGCAGCAAGTTATGTGTTCTATGCTTTTTTGCAGCCGGTGTATTTAATACTGCTGGCTGCTGTTACTGCCACTACATACGGTTTCACCCGTTGGATGGAAAACGTTGATGACGACGACAAGAAGCATAAAATTATGATATGGGGCATCGTAGTCATATTGCTCCCACTCTTTTTCTTCAAGTACTTCAACTTTGTTGACGAGTCAATCACCTCATTATTCCAGTCGATGGGGATAGGCATCACCATGCCAACTATCAGATGGATGCTGCCGCTTGGTATTTCCTATTATACCTTTATGGCAATAGGTTATTTGGTTGATGTCTATAATGAAGACGTGGAAGTAGAGCACAATGTATGTGCTGTAGGGTTGTTCCTCTCTTTCTTCCCGATAGTGCTATCTGGTCCTATCGAGAGAGCTGGCAATATGTTTCCACAAATCAAGGCAATGGAGCGTAGCAAACCCATCGACCTGACCTCTGGTGCAAAACTGATGCTTTGGGGCTACTTTATGAAACTTTGTGTTGCTGACAGGTTGGGGATTTATATCGATGCCGTTTATTCCAACGTGGCACAACACAATGGAACATCATTGGCTCTTGCAGCTTTGTTGTTTCCTATCCAGGAGTATGGTGATCTTGGCGGTTATTCTTTATTGGCAATCGGTGCAGCTCGCTGTTTTGGTTTCAAGATAGTTCCTAACTTCAACAGGCCATTCTTCTCCACCTCCATGTCAAACTTCTGGCGTCGTTGGCACATGTCGCTCATCAAGTGGCTGACAGATTATATCTATACCCCCATTTCATACGCCTTACGTAGCAAGAAAATGTGGGGAATAGTAATAGCCCTTCTTGTGACATTTCTCGTAAGTGGTATATGGCACGGAGCCGCTTTGACTGTGATTTGCTGGGGCTTGATGCAGGGAGTGTTGCTTAGTATTGAGACAGTATTTCAGAATAAGCGTAATAACTTTGAAGAGAAGTTCAAACTTAAGAAAAACGGACTTTATATCTTTGTCTGCTGTGTTGTAGTGTATATAATCTTTGCCTTTACGGAGATTTATGGCATGAGTTCTTCGTTTGCAGAGGCAAATCTTATTGTGAAGAAAATATTTACAGAACCTGGTGCGTTGTTCATAGATAAGACTACTTTATCGGTGGCTGTATTAATGACTGTAATCCTTTTCTTTAAAGATTTGCGAGATGAATTCTTCCCCAATAAATTAAGATGCTTTGAATCAAAAAGTATCGTTGTGCGTTTTGGTTCGTATCTTTTGATTTGTTTCTTAATACTTTTGTTGGGTGTGCTTAATGCTGGTCAATTTATCTATTTCCAATTTTAAATACTATGAAAAAGTTATTGTATAAGACATTGGTTTTTATTGCTTTATTCATAGCTTTTGACTATGGGATAGGGCTGTTGTTTACTTCGTTGGAGGATAAAGTGATTGATTATCCGATAAATTATGGAAATGCCTATTTGAAAGCAGCTCGTAATTTAGAGGATGATGTTGTAATTATAGGTGAATCACGAGCACACGGTAATTTCATTCCGTCTATATTGGAGGACAGCTTGGGGATGTCGGTAGTTAATGCTGCAAGCAACGGTAGTTATATGTCACAACAGGCAGCGGTTATCAGAATGATGCTGAATAGATACGTTCCTCAATTAATTATATGGGAAGTTAATCCAACATCTTTGATGGAGACATTTCAATCGGATGAACTTGATGCTGCTTTGGATCTGACTCCGTTCTATAAATCGGATTCTTTATCAAGATACCTTGTGCAACAAAGAGACGGCTATGAATGGATAAAGATGCAATCAAATGCTTATAGGAATAATAATAAACTTGTTGGACTGTTACTCATTATTGCAAGCGGCCATCATGATGATAATCTAAAAGGGTATAACCCTCTGTCCACCTCAGGATATATATTCCCATCAAAAAAAGAGCATTTGTTTGATGACGATTTTTCAAAGTACAGGTACGATTTATTGAAAAGTACACTTGAGTTTGCAGGTCGAAAAGGGTGTAGGATGGTGCTTGTGTCTTCCCCCCAGTATGAAATAACAAATTTGAATAGCACAATACAGGCACAAATGTTCGAATCATTAATGGATTCTTTGAATGTTTCTTATTTTGACTATAGGTGTGACGAAAGATTCCAAACAGACTCAACCTATTTCAAAGATTGTAGCCACTTGAACCAAAAAGGAGCTCAAGCGTTTATGCAAATAATAATACCAGAAATCAGTTCTGCTATATAAGATTCTAAATGAAGTTTTAATATGAGTTTAAGACATGTTTTTACTCATAATCTATTAAACATCCCAGGCTGGCGCACCAAGCGTCACATCGTTGTAATAGAAAGCGATGATTGGGGCGCAATACGAATGCCATCTAAAGAGGTTTACAATAAACTTCTCTCGGAAGGTTATCGTGTTGACAAGAATGTTTATGAGAGCAATGATTCGCTTGCCAGAGAGGATGACTTGTCGGCTTTGTTTGAAGTGTTGTATAAATACAAAGACAAAAACGGCAACCACCCTATTATCACTGCTAATTGCGCTGTGGCCAATCCTGACTTTGAAAAGATAAAAAAAGACGATTACCGGCATTATTACTATGAGCCGTTTACAGAAACGTTAAAACGATATAAAGGCTGTGAGCACTCTTTCGAGTTATGGCAACAAGGCATGAATGATAATTTATTTATGCCTCAATTCCACGCAAGAGAGCATTTGAATGTGGCAAAATGGATGCACGACCTTCAAATAGGTGATGCCGATACTCGGCATGTTTTTGGATATGGGGTTATGGGTCTTTTCCCCAAATCCGATTATCGCAACTATTATCAGGTGGCGCTTGATGACAGTGAATATCAATTACAGCCTAAAAATGAGATTGTTTCAGAAGGTTTGGATTTGTTTGAGCAAATCTTTGGCTTTAAATCTAAAACTTTTATCGCTCCTTGTTACACATGGAAACCAGATTTGGAAAAAACGCTATTTAATAAAGGCGTTGTGGGCATACAAGGCTCTTTATATCAGAGAAACCCTGGCAAGAAACATATTCGCCATTTCATGGGATCATACAACAGCTCGGGACAAATATATACCATGAGAAACTGTTCATTTGAACCCACTCAAGGCTCGGACATGGATGAATGTTTGGATAGGATGAAATATGCTTTCAGATGGAACAAACCAGCTGTGATTTCAGCACATCGACTGAATTTTATTGGCGCAATAAACGAGCGAAATAGAACAGATAATCTTAAGCAATTAGATGCATTACTTGCGCAAATATTAAAACAATGGCCTGATGCCGAATTTATGTCTTCGGATCAATTAGTTGAACTTATTAAAAGAGAAAAATTATGAATATTAAATCAATAGCCAATACAGCATTGAAAAAGCACAGGTATAATGGTGTTAAGAAAGGTTATCATGGCCTTTATAAGAAAATGCTTTCACATATTTCTATAGATACTGCTAGTAACATGGTGGTGTGTGTGTGTGGGGGGGGGGTAAATAATTGGAAATCAAAGTGGTGTAAATATGATAACGATCTATCCGTTACATCATACCAGATTTTTTCACGATATATTGGAGAAGATATCAACATTATCCCTCTTGAAATCTTAGCAGGTATTGTAGAACCGGTGCTTACTCCTGAACCATTCAGAGCTCAATATGGTGACAAGAATAATTTAGGGATTCTCTTTCAAGGTGTTGCTATGCCTGAGACTTTAGCAAGGAATATTAATGGAGCTTGTTATGACAAGAACTATGCGCCGGTTGATGATCCATTGTTTTTTATAGGTGTGAACAATCCAGAAAAAATAATATTAAAACCATCAAGAGAACAGAGTGGCCGTGGCGTAAAACTTTTCAAATATAAAGACGGGCAGTATATAGATACCGAAGGAGCCGTTTTAAACCAAGATTATTTAAACGGGGCATATAAACAAAACTATTTGATTCAAGAGGCAATAAAACAAAGTCCTTACATAGCTTCCTTTAATCCGTCATCTGTTAATACACTGCGTGTTGCTACATATAGGAGTGTTAAAACAGGTTATATAAATATTCTTGGTGCTGTCCTACGAATCGGTTCAAAAGGTAAAGAGGTGGACAATGCACACTCTGGCGGAATGTTTGTTGGGCTTGATAAAAACAATGGTAGAGTAGGCAATAAAGTATTTGATTGGTTAGGCGGTAGTGCAACAGAATTCAATGGAATAGACTTTTCAAAACAAAGCTTTATTATACCGGGGTGGGATAATGTCTGTCTATTTGCGAAACAGGTTTCTGAAAAAATACTTTTTGGTAATCTTATTGCATTGGACATTGCATTGGATGAGAATAATAACCCACTTTTAATTGAAGCGAATGTTGGTGGTTTTTCTGGTTGGTTTTACCAATTCGCCACAGGTTCTGTGTTTGGTGAATTTACAGACGAGATAATGGAGTATTGTTGGGAGAAATACAAAACGACAAAAACAAGTATTATAATTAACTAATATGAAAATAGCTATTAGTAAAAATGGCGGTTTTTCAGACCGCTGGATTGATTATTGTAAAAAAGAAGGTATTGACTACAAAATCGTTAATGCATACGATTCTGATATCATAGAGCAGGTGTCAGATTGTGATGCGTTCATGTGGCATCATCATCATAACAATTATAAGGATGCACTTTTTTCAAAACAACTATTGTTTTCGCTACAACATTCAGGGAAAAGTGTTTTCCCTGATTTCAATACCGGATGGCATTTTGATGACAAGGTAGGCCAAAAGTATTTACTTGAGGCCATAGGTGCCCCTCTTGTGCCATCGTATGTGTTTTATACAAAAAAAGAAGCACTCGACTGGGTTGAAAAGACCACATTCCCTAAAGTGTTTAAACTTCGTGGCGGTGCCGGTGCCACTAATGTTAGATTGGCTAAAACAAAAGGGGATGCCAAAAGATTAATAAAGAGGGCATTTGGTAAGGGTTTCGCTCAGAAAGACTTTGTTTACTTCTTTAAGGATATGTATAAGCAATATAAGAATGGGATTGTTGGTTTTAAAGAAGTAATGCACGCTTTTACTAGGATATTTGTAGGTAATCAGTTCGCTAAAATGCATGCACCTGAAAAAGGTTATGTCTACTTCCAAGATTTTATTCCAAACAATAAAGCTGATTTAAGAGTTTGTGTGGTTTCAAACAAAGCATTCGCCTTGAAACGTTTGGTAAGAAAAGGCGATTTCCGTGCTTCAGGTAGTGGAAATATTATTTTTGACAGGGCTCAACTTGATGAGCGATGTGTTTCGCTTGCATTCAAAATCAATAAAACTTTAAAAGCCCAAAGCATTGCGTTCGACTTTGTTTTTGACCAGAACAATAATCCTTTAGTAGTGGAAATTAGTTTTGGCTATGCAGTAAAGGCTTATGACAATTGCGAGGGTTATTGGACCGATGATATGGTTTGGCATGAAGGCTCTCATTTTGATTTCTGTGGTTGGATGGTTGATGATATTATTACTAAAGTGAATGTTCAAAATAATAATTAAATATGAAAAGTTTTAGCAAAAGAATCCAAGAGATTATCCTGCCTAATTATTCCGAGCGTTTTATTGCTTTATGGGAAAAAGTTGAATATCATAAAAAATCGAAAGGAATCAGGCATAAGCTATTATTCCTAATTACATATTATAAGTACGAGAAACTATCCAGGAAATTGTTTATTAGAATACCTATTGGAACATGTGGAGAAGGTTTAAGTATTCCGCATCCTGAACTCATTGCCATTAATCCAGGTGCCAAAATCGGCAAAAACTGCCGTATTCAGAAAATGACAAGTATCGGTCCTGCTTTTGGTACTTCAGAAAGTCCAAAGTTAGGAGATAATGTATATGTCGGACCTGGTGCAAATCTGTATGGTAATATTGAAATAGCAGACAATTGCTGGATTGGTGCTAATGCAGTTGTGAATAAGTCTTTTCTTGAGCCATATTCGATAATTGCCGGTGTTCCGGCAAAGGTTGTGAAAATTGGGTCTAAAAACTGGATGGATGTGATGAAAGAAAAACACGGTGAGGATCTGTGATTATTATCATAAAATTATAGCTGTTTGTAAATGTTCTTATAACAATGAAAATCTGTTGTTGTATCCATTCTCTCGGCCCAGGCGGTATGGAACGTGTGATGAGCGAGCTTGTCAACGGTTTTATTCGCAAACATGATGCCGAAGTGCATGTGATAATGTATGGCATTGAGCAGGAGGTGTTTTATGATATTGACACGCGAGCGATTATTCATAGGCCGCCCTTCAAATTTACTAATAAGCATCGCACCTGGAGTACGCTGAAGACGATGGCCTATCTACGCAAAGAAATCAAGCATATTAAGCCAGACACGGTGCTGAGTTTCGGTAATTATTGGAACAACTTTGTGCTGCTGGCAACCAGAGGTTTGAAATATCCAGTCTATGTTTCCGACCGAAGCTCACCTGCTAAGAATATGGGGGCTTTTCAAAACAAGCTGAGAAATATCCTATACCCCAAGGCAACGGGTGTGATAGCCCAAACCTCAAAGGCAAAAGAATATTACGACAAATTGTTCCATCAGAAGAACTATGCTATAATTGGTAACCCAATCCGTAATATAAATATCCCCAACAAAAACCAACGAGAAAAGATTGTGGTTTCTGTTGGTCGTTTGATCCACACCAAACATTATGATAGGATGATTAATCTCTTTGCAGAATTGAACCGAGATGATTGGAAATTAATAATTGTAGGCGGAGATGCCCAGAACCAAAACAACATGGAGAAATTGCAAGCGCAGTTGGCTGAAATGGGGGATCCATCCAATATTGAACTGGCAGGGACGCAGAAAGATGTGGAATCCTATCTGTTGAAGAGTAAAATCTTCGCCTTCACCTCCAGCAGCGAGGGCTTTCCAAATGTGGTAGGTGAAGCCATGTCGGCAGGATTGCCAGTAATCTCATACGACTGTGTGGCGGGGCCATCCGACATGATAGAAGATGGCGTGAATGGATATCTTATTCCTGTGTTTGATGATGAAATGTTTAAGAAAAGACTTTTGGAATTGATGGATGATGAGGAAAAACGAGAGAAGATGGGTAAAGCTGCAAAGGAATCGATCAAACGATTTGAGGTAGAAAGGATAGTGTCTGATTTTTATCAGTTTATTACAAAACAGTGCTAATTGAAATAATAGTAATATGAATGATATAATAACGGAATCAGGTTATACCATAAAACTATTGGACTTTAATGACAACGAAGAATCATTAAAAAAAATTATTAATCTTCAGAATATTGTTTATGAAGGCCAGCATGTTTTCCATATCGAGCCTTTCAGAAACTGGTATCTGAATAACCCTATGGGTAAGGTGATATCCTTCAATGCATTCTATGGAGATGAATTAGTGGCTCATTATGCCTGTTCGCCTTATAAAATGTTAATTGAAGGCAGAGAGGTTTTGGGATTGTTCGATTTGGCAACGGTTACCCATCCCAATCATCGCGGCAAGGGCTTGTTCAAATTGTTGGCAAAAAGCACTTTCGATTATGCCAAACAGCAAGGCTTTGAATTTGTTTTGGGAGTTGCTAATGCCAACAGTTTCCCCGGATATATGAAATACTTCCCTTTCACATTTGTGGGGCAGTTGGAAGTTAGAGTTGGCTTTGGTACCAATGTAATCAAAAATGGAGATAAGGCGTTTTCTGTGTTGTGGGATCAGCAGACCATCAATTGGCGAAGAACCTGCTGCAAGGGCAACTATTGGCGTGAGAAGAACGGAATAGTTGGTAATTACAATAAATATGTGCAAACGTTGATGGGAACGTTCAATTCAAATATTTTAGACGGTTTTGAACCCAATAAAAAGCCTTCTTTGAAACCCAAATTATATGTAGGGTTTGGCGCCAATTTTAAAAGCCCTTATTTCAAAGTGCCCCGTTGGGTGAAACATTCCCCATTCAATCTCATATTTCTCGATTTGACCGATGGCACACTTCCTAAAATAACCAAAGAGAATGTGTTTTTCCAATTGTATGACTTTGATGTAGCTTAAAAAAATATGAAAATCTTAATTTGTGGAGTCCAGTTTAAAGGTGGCTCGTTACAAGGAATTGTATCTATTATTAAAGAGTTGGTGAATTTTCCGCAACATGAGTATTATATACTCCAATATCCGGAAATAAAAAAGCAACTCACTAACGTTTCTTTTCCTTCCAATTTCCATTTCTATGACATCCCGTTGCCTTCCAAATCGAGGGTGTTGAACTTATATCTTCCTCGCCCATTTTTTAAAAGGAAGGAAAAGGAGATAAAGCCGGATTGCGTGTTGTGTACTTCCGGTCCGATGTACTGGGCACCTAAAACGCCATGCTTGATGGGCTATAACTTGCCACAATATGTATATCCCGACTCACCCTTCTTCAAACGTATCTCGTGGTACAAGAATCGCAGGTGGGATTTCAAAAAAGCATTTCATCGTTTTTATTTGAAACGGGAAGGCGATGTGTTCTTTGTGCAGACAGACGATGTGCGGGACAGGGCTAAGAAGTATCTGAAAACCGAAAAGGTTTATACAATACCTAACACGTACAATACCGCATACAAAAATCCGGAGGTGTTCCCCAACAAACTTCCTGAACGTCAAAATGACGAAGTTCGACTTCTGCTGTTTTCATCCTATTATTTCCATAAGAACATCGAAATAATCGGCCCAGTTCTTGACGAGCTTGAAAAGAGAAACGTCAACAACATCCGTTTTGTTCTGACATTACCGAAGGAGCAATTTGAAGAGATTGCAGCCAATACTAAACACTCGGAAAGGATAATTAATGTAGGTTTTGTTCCCTCAAAGGAAGGACCATCGCTTTATAAGGAATGTGACATAATGTTTCTGCCTACATTGCTGGAGTGTTTTTCAGCTTCCTATGCCGAGGCCATGATTATGGAAAAACCCATATTGACATCTGACTTGAGTTTTGCCCATGTTATATGCAAGGATGCGGCCATTTATTTTGATCCGGATAGTCCCAAAGACATTGCCGAAAAAATCATAACTTTAGTCAATGATGGAACATTGCGTAGGGATTTGATTGAAAAAGGAAAACGGCAGTTGAGCCAATTCGGAACATCTGCTGACAGAACAAAAGCGATTTTAAAACTATTGGAGACAATATCAAAAAAATGAAACGATGAAAGGCAGAAAAGTGTTGTTGGTGAACCAGGCTTCAAGGGCTTTGATGGTAGAAATAGTTAACGCTCATGCAAATTCTGGTTTATACGATGAAGTTGTATTGGCATGCGGTAACGAGATTCCTGCAAGGTTTCGCTTGAATCAATCCGTAAAATTGCAGAAGATTGCCAAATACAACACCAAAAGCACGTTAACAAGAACGATGTCGTGGATTAAAGCGACTGTCAAACTTGTGTTTTTGTGTTGGTTCAAATACCGGGACTATGAACTGTTTTTGGTGTCAAATCCGCCTACAAGTTCTTTTGTGACAAGGTTTTGTAGAAACAAGTACGATACGTTGATTTACGATGTTTACCCTGATGGATTGGCAATTACCGGGTTTATGAAAACCAGTAATTTAATCTATAAAATATGGGCGAAACACAACAGAAAGTTTTATAAAAGAGCCGGGCATGTTTACACTATTACAGAGGGAATGGCCAAGACGGTTAGCCAATATTGCCCAGCGGATAAAATCGAAGTGGTATCATTGTGGAGTGATCCTAATCTTGCCATCGTAAAAGACTCGTTGTCTGAAAATAAGTTCAGGGTGGAGCAGCAAATCACCGACAAGTTTGTTGTAATGTATTCGGGCAACATCGGAAGGGGGCATGACTTGTTGTGTTTGGTTGAAGCAGCAAAAAAGCTGGAATCGCACGATGATATATTGTTCTATTTTATTGGTGAAGGCTATTTAAAACCTATTTTGCAAGATCGGGCAAGGGAATTGGGCTTGGAAAAAACATGTCGTTTCCTGCCGTATCAGTCGCTTGAGATGTTGCCTTACTCATTGTCTTCGTCAAATATTGCCGTGGTGTCAACCAGCGTCAAAGGCGGTGATGAAAGCATCCCAAGCAAGGTGTTTGATTTGATTAAGATTGGGAAACCGGTATTGTGTATTGCCGAACAGAGCTCCGAGATTGCCAAATTAGTCAGTAAACATAATATAGGCAAGTGCATTAGTTCTCGTTCCATTGATGAAATAGCACAATTTATTTTGGATTCATATAAAAATCCGGAAAAGTTGTCAAATTATTCTAAGAATGCGGAAGATTGTGCAACATTATATACCAATGATTTGGCTAAACAATTTGTAAAAGCTATATGAACATACTAACTTTCGATACCGAGGAGTGGTTCAACTATGCCCAAATGGATGGCAAGAAAGGTGATTTTTTGCCTGACGTGGATAGGGTGCAGAACGAATTGCTCGACAAATTGGATGAACATCAAATAAAAGCCACTTTCTTTGTGCTGGGTGTGGTGGCTCGTGAGTATCCTTATGTGGTGAAGAACATAGCGGCAAGAGGTCATGATATCGGGTGCCATTCGGATGTACATAAAAAACTATGGGAATTTGATGCTGAACAATTGAAGAAAGACACCCAAGAGTCGTTGGATTCTATTGAACAACTGACAGGACAGAAAGTGACTGAATATCGGGCTCCGGCATTCTCTATCGGGAAAAAGAACGTCTGGGCATTGGAGGTTTTGGCTGAGAATGGCATAACGGTCGATTGCTCCATTTTCCCTGGGGTAAGGGATTTTGGTGGTTTCCCCGAGTTTACTTCTTCGGAACCCTGCTTAATTACCCATAATGGTATTGCCTTAAAAGAATTGCCCATTAGCTTGGCAGCTGTTTGCGGAAGGAAGTTGGCCTATTCAGGGGGTGGCTATTTCAGGATACTGCCATATTGGCTTGTCAAAAAATTAGTGAGTGAGCATGATTACAATATGATATACATGCATGTTCATGACTTCAATGGCAAGCAGAAGAGAATCATATCTGCCAGATATTTTAAAAACTATTATGGCAATAGAACTTCAATGAAGAAATTAGGAAGATTACTGACTGATTTTGATTTCACCAATGTGCGAAATGCAGTAGAATCTATCGAATGGAATTCTTGTAAAAAAATAGAATTATGAGCTTAAAGGATGATATAATTAGGGATATTAAAAACCTTCCCGGTAAAAAAACCAACCGTAAAATCGTCTGTATCTACATTGACGATTACGGCAGCATTCGTGTGAAAGACAAAAAAGCATACGAAACACTTAAAGCTGCAGGCTTGCCAATGGATAGCACCCGCTATTCCAAGTTCGACACGTTGGCATCTGTGGAAGACTTGCAGATGATGTTTGAAGTGTTGCAATCTGTGAAGGACCCGCAAGGACATTATGCCTGCTTAACGCCATACGCCAATATTGCAAACCCCGATTTTGACAAGATAAGAGAGTCTGGTTTTACACAATATTTCCGTGAGCCGTTTACCGAGACGCTGAAACGCTATGGCTCTTCTCATGAGGGCAGCTATGAATTGTGGAAGCAAGGCATAGCAGAACATCTGTTCCATCCTGAGTATCACGGTACAGAGCATATCAATGTGCTGCGGTTTATGCAGGCTTTGCAAAGAGGACATAAAACCTCCCATTTGGCTTTTGACAATGAAAGCGTGGCTCTTCCAATTATTCCTGGCGATGAGCCTTTGAAGCACGAATCCACTGTGTTCTATATTGAGAAGGCGGAAGAAAACGAATCGCTGAAAGAGGATATCCGTGTTGGAATGAGGATGTTTGAGGAATTGCTTGGTTACAGGCCCAAACAGTTTACCCCAGGTGCTGGTAATTATAGTCCAGCACTTCATGGCGTACTAAAAGAAGAAGGGATAGATTATATTAATGTTCAACGATATTTCCCGTACCCGCTTGGCGATGGTAAGTATGTGAAGAAATTCCTTTCCAACGGCAAAAAGAATGAGGTGGGACAGAAATATGTGGTGCGCAATTGTGCTTTTGAGCCTTATTGGGACAACTGCAAGCGGAACGATAATGCCGTAGCAGGTTGTTTGGAAAACGTGGCAGCGGCGTTCAGAATGCATGCACCCGCTATCATCAGCACCCACAGGGTGAACTTTGTGGGGAGTCTCGAAGCTTCGCACCGTGATGACAGCTTGCAGCAGTTGAAAACATTATTACAAGAAATAACAAAACGCTGGCCCGACGTGGAGTTCATGGACGGGACACAAATGTGTGAAATAGTATTTTAATTTTACAACTATGAGATTATTAGAGATATTACGACAGAAAACCTTTTGGGCCATTGATACAATGAAAGGAAGTCCAATTGGTCGGCAGTTGGCTGATGTTGAGAGCATCATGTCGGCCAATGCTGCATGTGAATGGGGGGGGGTAAGTCCTTCTAAATCAAAGTGTTATGTTGCTGATATTTTGAAATATGCTACAGAGCATGTTCCGTTTTATCGATCATTTAATGGAAAAACAGATTTACAGGATTTTCCAGTCGTTAACAAGAACATTATCCGTGATAATGAGATACAATTCTTAAGTGATGAATTTGATAAAGCCAATCTGACTGTACGCGAGACCAGCGGCTCCACTGGAATGCCTTTTAAGGTATATCAGGATGCTCGTAAGCGTCAACGTGCCACTGCCGACACTTTGTGGTTCTCGAAGGAAGCCCACTATGAATTGGGGGCGCGGCTGTATTTCTCCCGTGTGTGGGACAAGAAGACCACAAGGTCGAAAATGCAATGCTTGCGCCAGAATTGGGTGATGCACGATGCAAGCAGTCTTACGGATGAGGCCATAGCACGTTTCTTATTACAGCTTGAAAAGGATTGCTCAACAAAAACAGTTATCATTTTCGCATCCTCTCTGACGGCCATTGCGAAGTATCTGGAACGCAATAATATCACTCCCAAGGCAAAAGTCGCCTCTTTCATCACTATTTCAGAGGCTTTAAACCCTTGGACGAAACAAACGATTGAAAAACGCTTTGGCACTCCCGTATTCTCGCGCTATTCTGATGAGGAGTTGGGCATTATGGCCCAGCAGATGGAGGGGAGTTCGGACTTCATTGTCAACACGGCCAGTTTTCATATCGAGTTGCTGGCAATGGATAAGGATGAGCCAGTGGGGGATGGCGAAGAGGGAAGGATTGTCGTGACCGACCTGTTCAATCGCGCAATGCCTCTAATTCGCTATGATACTGGTGACATTGCGGTTCGTAAACCAGGTTGCGAACGTCTCATTTTTGAAAAAGTTGGTGGTCGTAGAGTAGATTATATTTTCGATACCCGTGGAGAGTTGGTGTCGCCATACGTCATCAATACCCCGATGCACGAGTATCTTGAGATACAGCAATATCAATTCATACAGGAAGGAGAACGCGATTATACGATGCTGCTCAATCTGAAGGATGGTCATTCCTTCGATCGTGAGAGCGATATGGTGGCAATGCTCAAATCGTATCTTGGGCTGGATGCAAATATCGGTGTCCGCTATGTTGACGAGATTCCTGTTCTGAAATCTGGGAAAAGAAAACAAGTAGTAAATAATTATAAACCCGCATAGGCACGCTTTTTCATAGTGTGTCTGTGCAAAAAGTAAGGCACATTATGAAAGTCAAACGTATCCTTTATTTTGGGTATTACATCAAGAAGTTGAACAAGCCTTTGTTCAAGAAATTCTTAAACTATGTAAAGAAAGAGACTGGCAGAAGCAGTCTGGCAATTTGGTGCGACATATTCCGTCACAGCATGAAGTACAATACATCCATTTTGGAGTATTTCCAGTTTGGTTTCTACAAACCGGAATGTACAGAGGAACAGAAAGCAGCATGGGCAGGCACAGGCTTTATGTATGAGTTCCAGGGTTATATGAACCCTCGTGAACACCGTGCTTTATTGGAGGACAAAACCGTATTTGACAAGTTGTATGGCAAATACATGCACCACCATGCCATACCTCTGGATGAATTGAAGGCCAACAAAAGCCTTGGCGAACAGGTGCTGGCCAACCCATCTGGTAAGATTGTCTTTAAGATTAAGGATGGGGGCTGCGGTCGTGGTGTAGAAGTAGCTCAAGCTAAGGATTATGATGTGGAGAAGATGATTGCTCACATGGAAGAGACAGGTGCTGACATTGTGGAGGATTTCGTGCAGCAGCATGAGGTAATCAACCAACTTGCACCTACGGCACTGAACACGGTGCGTATCATTACCCAATTGCGACCTAATGGCGAGGTGGATATTGTTGGATGCCGTTTGCGCATCAGTGTACATGGTGTTACCGACAACCTTGCTGGTGGCAACATAGCCGCATTTATTGACCCAGAGACTGGTGTTATTACCGACAATGCCATCTATAGTGACATTACCAAGCCAGAGGAAGAATTCCATCCAGTGACAGGCTTAAAGATAAAGGGAACTCAGATACCTTTCTGGAAAGAGTCAATAGCCTTGGCGAAAGAAGTGGCGGCTTTAGACCCCCGCAACAAATCGATTGGCTGGGATTTGGCCATCACTTCGGCTGGTCCCGATTTGATTGAGGGCAATCGCGAATGGTGTAAGCTTCTTTACCAACTTCCTGCTAAGCATGGCTTGAAACCTGTACTCGACAAATATTATAACGAATATAAACATTAGTATGTACGCTCATTTTTTTAAAAGAGTTTTTGATTTTTCAATAGCATTGATTGCCTTGCTGTTGATTGGATGGCTGTTGGTGATTATAACCATTTGGCTGCACTTTGCCAATAAGGGTGCTGGGGCATTCTTCACTCAGGAACGTCCGGGCAAGGATGAAAAGATTTTCAAGGTTATCAAGTTCAAGTCGATGACCGACGAACGTGATGCCGACGGCAACCTGTTGCCCGATGCACAACGCCTCACCAAGGTGGGACGTTTCGTAAGGGCTACATCGATTGACGAGCTGCCTCAAATTATCAACGTGCTGAAAGGCGACATGGCATTGATAGGCCCACGTCCGCTTTTGGTGGAGTATCTGCCCTACTATAAAGAACGCGAAAGGCTTCGCCATACTGTGCGTCCGGGTATTACTGGTTATACCCAGACACATGGCCGCAACAACCTTTCATGGGATGAGCGGTTGGAGATGGATGCCTGGTATGTCGAGCATCTGACTTTCATGAACGATATGAAGGTATTTTTCAGAACTATCTATAACGTGTTGGCGCGTAAGGATGTGCAGGTCATCACTGGTGACCAAAAGACAAGCAAGTTGAGTCAACAAAGACAACCTCAAAGATGATTAAACCGAAAGAACAACTGAAAGATGTCGGGGCTGTTTGCCCCATTGATGGGCAGACGTGCGTTGTTGCAGGACATCCGCAGAAAGAGTTTATCAAGGAGTATATCCTGCAATACGACAACGATTTTTATGAGCCGCTGTCCGCAAGGGTTGACATGGATGCCTTCAGCCAAAAGCTGAGCGACCTGTCATCCACTTTTATCATCTACAAAGATGGAGCGGTTGCAGGGCTTATCTGCTCCTATTTCTACGAACCTACCACTAAGGTGGGCTTTATCACCTTGGTCCATACCAAGCATGAATATCGGGGGCAGCACCTTTCGCTACATCTACTGAATGCAGTGAAAGAGTATGCCCTCAAGAACGGCTTCGAAAAGATAACCCTCTTCGTCTCGAAGCAACAAACAAGTGCTTTTCAGCTTTACTCAAGGCATGGTTTTGTTGTCATCTCTGAGGAAGACAATGGTAGATGTAAAATGGAATGTGAACTATAAAAAACGAATCAGTATATGGAACATAGAAAAGATCTTGATGTTTTAAAAGGCTTTGCCATTCTTGCCGTAGTGTTTTATCATTTAGGCATATTAAAGTCTGGCTATTTGGGTGTGGATTTATTCCTTGTAATCAATGGCTTTCTGATTATCCCGTCGGTGTGCCGTCATATTGTGAATGGGGATTTCTCTTATTGGCAATTCATAAAGAAAAGAGTGATAAGAATTCTGCCACTCATAGTTATTGCAACTTTTTGTTGTATGGCATGGGGCTTCTATTCTATGTTGCCTGACGATTACGAAAATCTTAGTGAGTATGTTATTGCATCAAATGTGCTGTCCGGCAACATCATGTCAGCCATTTCTTCGAGCAACTATTGGGCTGCCTTCAATGAATACAAACCGCTCATGCACATGTGGTATGTGGGCGTTATCTTTGAGTTCTACGTAACATTTCCTCTAATCATAATGCTGGCCAACCGTTGTAAACGACTGATAACCAATGGCTTCAATAACCGAACTGGGGGGGGGTATTTTGTTGATAATCAATCGTTTATAAATATATTACTGATTGTTTTATTTGCTGTTTCTTTGTCTTTGTATTTGATACCGGGTGTTTCTGGCCATAAATTCTACCATGTTCAGTTCCGTTACTTTGAGTTTGTAGCTGGCGGTTTGGTCGGTATGAATATAAAGAAATTGAGATTTAAAAATGCCATAGTATCTACTTTAACCTATATTCTACTTGTTCTTACAATCTGTATAAGCCTGTTTACTTTCGATGTTCATAGTATAGGAGGCGTTCAAACTGTTATAGGTGCAACAAATACGCCAAGACCGCTTCTTTTGCCTAACAATGTTTTGGTGGTATTAACTGTAGTTTTCTCCAGTTTGGTAATAGTTCAAAATAATGAAGATTCACTAGTCAATCGTTTCTTGTTTAAAGACAACACCCTTGCTTTTGTTGGAAAAATGAGTTTTAGCATTTTTGTATGGCATCAAATTTTAATAGCATTTTACAGGTATAGCTTCTCGTCTGAAATCACCATCATCACATTATTGATATACTTTGCAGCAGTGTTGGCTCTGTCGTATGTTACATATAAACTGGTGGAACAAAGAATCAAACCTACGAATAAAGCATTAATCGGTTTCATTATAGGCGATGTTGTTGTTAGTGTGGCGGCAGGGTTGATATATCTCAATGCAGGTGTTGTAAGGGATGTACCCGAAATCGATGCCTATGTCAACAATGCTCAAAGGGGAATGCATATTGCTTATTGTGATAGGATTTATTCTTACGACAAAGATTTTCCGAGTAACGGCAAGCCTAATGTGTTGGTGATTGGAAACTCTTTCTCAAGAGATATGAGCAATGTAATACTTGAATCAAAAATAAAAGACAGCATAAACTTTTCATATATCTACAAACCAAATCCTTCATACTCTGAGAGGATAGCCCAAGCCGATAAAATCTTTATTTTTGGATCGAAGTCGAGTGTGCCCGAGTATCTTTGGGAGAATCTAAAGAATGAAAATGTTGAAGTTTGGGGTATCAGTACCAAGAGTTTTGGAATATCAAATGGTGCAATATATTGGAACCACAATAAACCATGGTATTTTGACCAGACCGTTCCCGTAAACGAAACAGTGCTTGAAATAAACAGAAATTGGAAACAAGAATGGGGCGAGTATTTTATCGACATGATGCAATTGGCTATGGTTGGTGAAGACCAGGTGAGAGTATTCTCCCCAGAGCACAAGTTTATTAGTCCTGATTGCGAACACCTTGTTCGTGGCGGGGCGCAATACTATGCTTCCGTAATAGATTTTGAATCAATTTTTGACGACATATTAATTTTCAAAAAATAATGAAGACCTTATTAATCACTGGTATTGGTGGTTTGACTCCTCGTAGCATCGCCACCGTCATTCGCGAGAAATATCCCCATTATCACGTTATCGGCATCGATGCCGACAAGAAATCAATGGGCTTTTTCATGTACACCAAAGGAAAGAAGTTGGTGGACGAATACTTTGTTTGTCCCCGTTGCGACAACCCTGAATATTTCCCATTTATTGAGAAACTGGTTGCCGAAAAGCACATTGACTATGCTTTTGTGGAACCTGAAGCTGAAATTGTGGAATGGGGTGCGTATTATGAGAAGAATGGTAAGTTCCCTGTAGAGACTTTTATGGGCTGCAAGCTTTTGTCAGAGTCTTTACGTGACAAGGCGATCATGGCCTCTCTGCTCGAAGGTACCGACTTCATCCCCAAGACCATCAAGGTGACACAGAAGGAACCGAAGTTTGACGAGGTTGTCAATGAAATAGGCTTCCCCTGCTGGATTCGTGCCACCGAGGGTACTGGTGGACTGGGTTCGCTGCGGTTGGACAACTTGGACAGCTACAAGTCGTGGCTCTTCATCAACAGCCGCATTGAGGAGTTTACCGTGAGCGAGTTCCTCACTGGTCGCCACTTGGCCAACCAGATGCTCTACTACAACAACGAGTATGTGAAGGGTGCCGCATTGGAGTGTGCCGAATATGTGATGGCGAATGCAGCCCCAAGCCATGTGACCGGAAACACCCATTTTGCCCGCTTCCTGAACGAGGATAAGATCAACAAGTTCTGCGACGACTGCATCAAGTATTTGTGCAACAAGTTGCAGGTTCCTGCTCATGGCATCCTCAGCTTTGACCTGAAAGAGGACAAAAACGGCAACATGAAAGTGACCGAGGTCAACATCCGCCACATGGCCTATACTGGCGTAATGGCACATGTAGGTTTCGACCTCATCAGCGACACCATGACCATCATGGAAGACGGCAATGCCGACCGCATTGTGCGCGACCAATACCACCACTACGACAAACCTTACATCTTCCTCCGCGACGTTGACGTGGAACCGATTATTCTGGAGAGTGAAGAGATTTTTGACCAGAAATAATACTTATGGCTTTTAGTGATAGTGTCAAGAATGCCATCATCTAATCGGGCTTTTCTCCAACTGGTTCGTTTGGGAATTGGCCATAGTGCCGAGCCTTTGCATGGACCCGTCGATTGGAACGAGGTGGAAGCTTTTGCCACGAGGCAGGGGCTTCTGGGTGTGGTGTTGGATGGCATACAACAGCTCGCTAACAGCGCAGAAAGCACAGAAACCATACCATACAAGAAGAAACTGGAATGGTTGGGGCAGGTGATGCAGGGTTATGAGTTACGGTATAGAGAATACCGCAATGCCTTGGCTGAACTGGCTGCTTTTTACGACAGCCATGGCTATAAGATGATGGTGCTGAAAGGCTACGCCTGTGGATTGAACTGGCCTAAGATTGAGCACCGGCCGTACGGGGATATTGACATTTGGATGTTTGGGCGGCAGAAAGAAGCTGATGCCCTTATTGAAAGTTTAGAGTTTAAAGTTCGCTCATCAAGCTCGCGGGCCATAGCAGAGAGTTTAGAGTCAGTTGATAGTGGAGAGTTGAAAGTTGGAAGTATTAAGGTTGACAAATCGCATCACCACCATACGGTGTTCAACTGGATGGGGTTTACAGTGGAGAACCACTATGACTTCGAGAATGTGCATCATCATAAGTCGAGTGTGGAATTGGAGAAGGTTTTCAAAGAGTTAGGAAAGGATGATTCACACTTCGTGGAGATAGAAGGTGCTTCGACAGGCACTGCAACCAGGATTTATCTACCATCACCGAATCATCATGCGTTGCTGCTTCTGAAAAATTCAATGACGGATTTCGCGGCATTCTATGTCACGCTGCGCCATGTGCTCGACTGGGGTTTCCATGTGGAAAGATACGGCAAGGAGATTGACTGGGAGTGGCTTGAGGGCGTTGCGGAACAATATCACATGACAGATTACTATAACTGCATCAACGCAATCTGCGTGGAGGACTTGGGCTTTAAGCTGGTTGAGAGTTTAAGGTTGAAAGTTGAAAGTCAGTTGGAAAGTGTAGAGTTTAGAAAGTTGAAAGAACGGGTACTGGCGGATATTCTGGAGCCAAAATTTTCACGTGTGCCACCAGATAAGAGGTTTTTGCCCAAGGCATGGTATATGTACCGTCGCTGGAAAGGCAATGAGTGGAAACACAAGCTTTGTTACAACGAGAGCATGTGGAGTGCATTTTGGAGTGGAATTGGGAATCATTTAATTAAACCAGAAGTATGAAGGTATTGAAAGCTGTTTGGCAGTTTTGCTCTTATTTGTTCTGGCCACAATGGAAGTAGTGATGTAAGATGGAAGAGGGCAGAAGGAAGATGTTTTTTCAAGAATAATATACTTTCAATAAGCAACAAGGATAATGAGGCTTATAGGATTAAAAATAGAGAGGATGGATTCTTCTATCCATAAGGTGTTGAATCCAGGGTGGTATCCATTTGGCAACTATAAAGAACCGGATGCTGATGGGTATATAGACGTTATACCTGTTACCCATTTGGAAAAGTCGGTTTATCGTTTAAGAAAAAATCAACCAGAGGTGTCGGTGTCGTGTGTGGTTGGTATGAACGGGTCAGGGAAGTCAACAATTCTTGAAGTTGTTTTCAGGATTTTGAACAACATTGCCGTTAGGCAATGCAGCAAGATGAATCCGCTGCTATCCACTGAAATGGAATATGCCTACGGCGTATATGCTGACCTTTACTGTGAATGCGACCGTTACATTAACTGGATAAGATGTAGGGATGATGAGATAAAATGTTTTAGGTACAGAAACCGAAAAGCCTTAAAGTCATTTCCTCGGATGGAAGAAGATAATAATCCAGTAAAGATATTGAGCCAACTTTTCTATACAATAGGTGTGAACTATAGCCTTTACTCTTTCAACCATGAGTCGTTCAAGTCGGATTCGAATAAAAGAATTAATGGGGATTGGTTGACAGGGGTTTTTCATAAAAACGATGGTTATCTTGCACCGCTGACATTGGTGCCTTATCGCGAAAATGGTGAAATATCGATGGTCAAGGAGAATGAGTTGGCCATGCAGCGCATAACCGCCCTTTCGATTTTAAGCAGAGCAAAAGGCAAACAATTTCCAGAGGGCTATTATCCATACAAACTACACCTCACACTTAATCTTGACTACGAAAATACGAAAAGAGCCAGTTTTAAGAAAAGCTATCAAAACCATTGCCCATGGATTGAACTGGACAAGTTGATAGATATGTTTCAGTTGGCTTGGGAAAACTTCTTTGAAAAAGAGAAACTGACGATCAAACGCTCTATAAATAGTAATGAATACAAATTGGCACTGTTTTATCTGGCATATAAGTCGGCCAAGATTTCATTAACCTATAATGATTATTATTTAATGATGGAGGCAGCCTATCCTCAAAAGTTGTATGAAGAAAAAAAACATTCCGAGATAGAGCGTTTTATCAATAATGGAATGTTGCCACAAAACATAGGCAAAATAGTTGAAAGTTTATATGATGTTGACGACCATATCACACTTAAAATCCATCAAGCTATCAATTATCTAACAGATACCAATTGGTCGGCTGAGGGGGAATACCAGGTTAGCACTCTTTTAGTTGTAAAAAAGCCAGAGGATTATGATGATGTGGTAAAAATCCTTCCACCAGCCTTCTATAATCTTGATGTTACTTTTGAAAAAGCAAAAAAACGTGCCGGACGTTGGAAAAATGAGGAAACTTGGCAATACGATTCTTCATGGGGCGATGAGAAAAGGGAGTCGTTTAGGCTCTCTTCAATGAGTTCCGGGGAGAAACAGGTGCTTGTGGCGATTAGTTATGTGCTTTATCACCTCAAGAACCTTCAAAGTGTTGGTGCCTCTCAATTCAGAGTGCCATATCATCATGTTTGTATTGTATTCGACGAGGTGGAGCTATATTTCCACCCCGACTATCAACGCAGGTTCCTCTCGATGTTGATTGAGAGTTTTTCGTGGACAAAAATTGACAGGCGCAGGATACGCAGCATTCATGTTTTAATAGCCACTCACTCACCTTTTGTTCTTACCGATGTGCTAACCGAAAGAACGCTCTATTTGAAAGAAGGCAAAAGAATGAATGTGGAGGCTCAGACATTTGGGGGCAACTACTACGATTTGCTTGACAATAGTTTCTTCTTTGAGAGGACTGCCATTGGCGATATTTCCGCAAGGGCTACGAGACGTTGGGTAAGGCTGCATAATGACTCCAATCAGCCACCTCTGTCTGATGAAGTGTTAGGTATGGTAGGTGATCCGTTTGTGAGAAAATACTTGCAGGTGGATCATCATAAAAAAGCTGCAGAAGATGTACAAACTGAAAAGGCCGACCGATAAACAACTGTCGGATTACTATGATGCATATAGCCCCCGGATTCAAACGTTAATGAAGAATTTGGCTGACGGTACGCAGACTATTCCTATCTCATTGGGGCAAGACGGAACTGCTGTGCATTTAACGCTGAAGGTTCAGACAGGTAGTCCGACATATCTCTTTCTTGCTAGATATGCAAAAGAGGATAATATGCGAAAATTGTTGTGTGGCGGTTGGGAAGATCATTTGGAAATAATAGATGAGGTTTGTCAAATATTTCCCAATTTAAGTTGGCAAAAAAGGATGACCAAGGGTAACTTTGATGCTGGTATTTATACGATATATGGTCAGGATGCCAATGGAAAAGAAATAGTAGAAGATTTCAACGAGATAATATATTGGTTGTTTGTTGACCAATTATTTGATGGTAAGAAAGATGTCCATTTGGATAAAAAGTCTTTTATTACGGAGCGTGATTTAAGCGTATGTCCATATTGTGGTCGAGTGCCAATTGATGTGGCAGAGGTTGATGGCAGCGTTTCAAAGCCTTATATAGACCATTTTCTCCCCAAGCGAAAATATCCTTTTCTTGCCATGAGCTATATGAATTTGATACCGGCATGCCATACCTGTAACGAAGATGCAAACAAAGGTGCTTTAGACCCATTAATTTATCCGAATCACGAGCTTAAACTCATCAATCCACATGAGTTTTATGACGCTGCGGTTACCTTTGGATACAGTTACAATCATCAAGGAGAGAATAAGGAAGAGAATTTCAAGATATTATCAAATGCTGAGAATGGCCATTTGGAAGAAGGTTACCTGCAAAAACTGAAACTTCGTAAATTCTATTCCAACCAAACTTTGGAGGTTAAAGATGTCTATAGAAGATTTACTACGGCCACTAATTCGTTGAAAAAATTCCTATACAACTTGGGCCTAAACAAAACTTACCTTCATGATATGGAGGAACGAACATTGGGCTACAAATTGGACGAGAACGAAGCTCCGAGAAGGTTAATGTACAAATTCAGGAAGGACTTGTTTGAACAGATAAAGAGAGAGTATGGGATGTAGTTTAAAAAATAAGTTAAAATGATCTTGGTAGAGAAATTAAAGATAAAGAACTACAAATGCTTCAAAGACTTTGAAATTACCTTCAATGAGGGTATTAATATCATTGTCGGTAATAACGAGGAGGGGAAATCCACTATTCTTGAAGCTTTGCAGTTGGCTTTGTCTGGCATGCTCAATGGCAGAACGCTGTTTACTGACGTTTATGAAAGTCTGTTTAATAAAACGGTTGTTGACGAGTATATACAGAGCCTGAAAACAGATAACAAATTGCCGTTACCAGATATTTTGATAGAGGTTTTTCTCAAGAGTGATGAGTTACCGAAGTTTGAGGGTGATGGCAATAGCGAACGGATGAGCAAATGTGGTTTGTGTTTTAGGATTTGCTTTAATGATCAATATCAAGGTGAATACGAAGCTATTGTGCAAAGCGAGGATTTGAAAACCATCCCCGTAGAGTACTATAAAATTGAACGATTCTCATTTGGAAGAGAAGCTGTTACTAACAGGAGCATACCGCTAAAATCAGTTATTATTGACTCCTCGTCAAACAGGTTCCAAAATGGCTCGGATGTTTACATATCGAAAATAATAAAAGATAGCCTTGATGAAAAGGAAATTGCGGCTTTGGCACTAGGTTACAGAAAGTTGAAGGAAAATTTCAGTGAAGATGAAGCCGTGAAGGCCATCAATCAAAAGGTGTCGGAAAATGCTGGCATTTCAAGCAAGAAAGTGACTGTTTCAGTAGATATGTCGGTTAAGAGTTCGTGGGAAACCATATTGATGACATATATTGACGACATTCCGTTCCATCAAGTGGGGAAGGGCGAACAATGTATGATAAAGACAAATTTGGCTCTCGCTCACAAGAAAGCCCAAACTTCAAATCTGATATTGATTGAAGAACCAGAGAACCACTTGTCGCATACCAAATTGAATGAACTGCTTGAGGGAATCCGGCAGAAATGTTCCGACAAGCAACTTATCATCACAACTCACAGCAACTTTGTTGCCAATAAACTGAATCTGAAAAACCTGATACTTCTTTATAAACAGCAGATAACAAGATTCGATGCATTGCCTGAAGGGGATGCTGAGTATTTTGAAAAGCTTCCTGGGTACGACACTTTGCGGTTGATTTTGTCAAATCGGACTATATTGGTTGAAGGCCCATCTGATGAACTGATTGTACAGCGTGCTTACAAAGACAAGTATGGGAAATTGCCGATTGAGGAAGGAATAGATGTTATCTCTGTGAGAGGATTGTCGTTTAAACGCTTTCTTGATATAGCAAAGAGTGTTTCGCAGAAAGTGGCGGTTGTTACTGATAATGATGGGAAATATACCGAGCGTGTGACCAATAAATACAAAGATTATAGCGAAATAGCCTGTATTAAGATTTGTGCCAGCGACAATGAGGAGTTGAAAACATTGGAACCTCAGTTTGTATATGCAAACAGGGTGGATCTCTCAAATTTGAGGGAAGTGGTTGGCGTTGATGAGGCCAGCTATCCTGAATGGAGGAATGTGAGTGATTATATGGAGAAAAACAAAACAGATTGGGCTTTGTGCGTGTTCAAGTCAGAGAAGCGATTCGCCTATCCTGATTATATAGCACGTGCCATTGAATGGGTGCATGAAGGAAAATAAACTGATTATTGCTGCAGCCGGTTCGGGCAAAACAACATACTTGGTTGAGGAGGCATATAAACATAAGGCGAATGTGCTGATAACAACATTCACCAACGAGAATGAGGCCGAGATAAATAAGAAGTTCATTGAAAAGTATGGTTGTGTTCCAAGCCATGTCACCATTCAGCCTTGGTTTTCGTTTCTGTTGCAACATGGAGTAAGACCCTATCAAGGAGGTTGCTATCAAGACTTGTTTGAGAAGTGGATAAACGGCGTGCTGCTGGTCAATGATCAGAGTGGCGTAAAATACAGGTATCGGAAAGGAGGAAAGGAAATTCCGGTTTATTACAGTGAAGAGACTGAGTTCTTCAAACACTATTTTACCAATGACATGCGTATCTATACCGACAAGATTGCAAAGTTTGTGATACGTGCGAATGAAAAAACAGAAGGTAGAGTGATTGACAGGATTTCAAGAATCTTTCCAGTAATATACATTGACGAGGTGCAAGATTTGGCAGGCTATGACCTTGATATACTAAAGGAATTGTTTCACAGTAAATCAACCGTTGTTTGTGTTGGCGATCCAAGACAGGTAACATATCATACACATTGTGAACGCAAACGAAAGCAATATAATGATGGATTGGTGAAACAGTTTATTCTTGAGGAGTGTTACAAGGGCGATAATGTTGTCATAGAAGAAACCTTGCTGTCGAGGTCGCACAGGAATAACCTTCAAATATGTGAGTTTTCATCGACTATCTATCCTCTCATGCCGCAAACGTTTCCTTGTGATTGCCCAGAATGTCATCCTCTTGCAGTTGAACATCAAGGTGTTTTCATTGTAAAGGAAAGTGATGTGATGCGGTATCTTGAATTATACCGACCAGTGCAACTTAGACATAGCATTAGAGCACATACGCATAGAGGTTTTTCCGCATACAACTACGGACAATCGAAAGGTGCAACTTTCAACAGAGTTCTTATTTTCCCAACAGATAATATTAAAAAGTGGCTGTTTGGTCAAAGTGTTGATATGAAAAATAAAACAAGAGCTGGTCTCTATGTTGCCGTAACAAGGGCAAGATATAGTGTGGCATTTGTTATCCCCGATGCAGAATGCTCTAAGATTCATAACATTGAAATTTGGAATGAGTGATAATATTTTTCAGAAGAAACGTTCATTAAGCGACATATCACCTATACCATCTTCCCACAAAGTGGGCATGAAGCGAGTGCTGCTGGCAGCAGAGGAAAGCGGCTGCGCGATAACGCAGATAGCCGTCATCGATTTGAAGGCAGGGGAGGTGGCGGAGGCGCATGTGCATGAGGATATGCAGGAGGGGTTTTATGTGATGAGCGGGGTGTTGGATATTAAGTTGAATGACGAGATTGGCAACTGCAAGGCAGAGGATTTTGTGTGGGTAGAAAGTGGTACGAGTCATGAACTGCACGCGAAAACAGATGTGCGGATGATGACCATTGGTTGTCTCGCAGATAGCGCAGAAAACGCAGAAAAATTAACGAAAACACAATAATAACAATGAAGAACATTCTTGTAACAGGTGGCGCTGGGTTTATTGGCAGCAACCTGATAAAGCGCCTGTTTAAGGAATTGAAAGGCGCAACGATTGTGAACATCGACAATATGAATGCGTATTACGATGTTTCTCTCAAAGATTATCGCTTGAAGGAACTTGAAACGATGGTTCCCGAAGGTGTGAATTATAAGTTCGTGAAAGGCTCAATTGCAGACAAGGCTTTGGTTGATAAACTGTTTGCTGACTATAAGTTCGATGTGGTGGTGAACCTTGCTGCACAAGCAGGAGTCCGCTACAGCATTGAGAACCCTGATGTGTATATCGAGAGCAATATCATTGGTTTCTACAATATTCTTGAAGCGTGCCGCCACAACCCCGTGGAACACCTTGTGTATGCATCCAGCTCCAGCGTCTATGGCGGCAACAAGAAGGTGCCGTTTGCGGTGGAAGACAGGGTGGACAATCCCGTTTCGCTCTATGCCGCCACAAAGAAGAGCAATGAGCTGTTTGCCCATTGCTACTCGAAACTCTATAACATCCCCAGCACGGGATTGCGTTTCTTCACAGTATATGGCCCTGCCGGTCGGCCCGATATGGCTTACTTTGGCTTTACGAACAAGTTGCTGCGTGGTGAAACCATCCAAATCTACAACTACGGCAACTGCCGCAGGGATTTCACCTATGTGGATGACATCGTGGAAGGCATCGTGCGCGTGATGGCCAAAGCTCCAGAGAAGCGCAACGGTGAGGATGGCCTGCCGATACCGCCGTATGCCGTCTATAATATAGGTGGCGGCCAGCCCGAGAACCTGCTGGACTTTGTGAATATCCTGCAAGAGGAACTGGTACGTGCTGGTGTATTGCCCAAGGATTACGACTTTGAGGCGCACAAGGAACTGGTGCCTATGCAGCCAGGAGATGTGCCGACTACGTATGCAGATTCCGAGGCTTTGCAAAGGGATTATGGATTTACGCCAAAAATCACGTTGAGGGAAGGGTTAAGGAAGTTCGCAGAGTGGTATAAGAGCTACTATCGTAGCTAAAGTTTAGAGTTGGTTCGACACACTCACCATAAATGGGTTTAGGGTTGAGAGTCAGTTTAGAAGTTTAGAGATGAGAGTTTGAAGTTCAAGGCTTATGACGCAAGATGAGAGATGGTTGGCAAGATACAATGAAGTAAAGAGCTTCATTGAGACCAATCACAGGAATCCGTCGAAATACTATGATGAGGAAAAAATGATGGTGCATTTCCTGAAAAGAGGGAGAAAGTTGATGAATGCAGGGGCGTTGCAGGAACCGAGGTTGGGGATGTTTAAGGAGTTGCTGGAGTTGAGTGAACGGAATAAACATAAGAATCAGTACGAATAGAGATTCCGGGTCAAGCCCGGCAGGGACAGAGGGACAGGTACCTGTCCCGAGGCTAAAAATCAGTAATTTGCATGTTTATTCCCTCATTTGTCAATGCAAGGGGATTGCGGCATAAAAAAAACGGAGCCTCATCGGGGGTGATGGGGTTCCGTTGGTGGCTTAGTAGCTTAATGGCTTAATCGCTTAGTAGGTTTCATGGGAGGTCGCTGAGTTGAAGCCTGAGTTGGTTCATGGCGTTGGAGGGGCGGATGGTCTTGCCGTCGATTTCGGAGGTGGAGAGAATTTTGGCTTCGGGGAAGTGACTGCGGAGGTCGACAATCAAGTCAACGAGACTTGAAAGTTGAGAGTGGTTCGACGAGCTCACCATAAATTTAAGGTCTTCTTCCAACGAACCGTTGTAATGGATGCCGATGGAGAAGGCGTTGTAGTCCCTTCGGTCGAAGGGGTTGAGGTTGCGGATGACTGCGGCAAAGGTGCCGGGCTGGTGGATGTCGAGCGGGTTGCGGACGACGCCTGCAGCGTTGACGACGTAGTGGTATCCGCGGTCACGGTCACGACGAATACGAGGCACACCAGGAGAGTTTTCGGGAAGTGCTTCATGGATGAGAATGTATTTGATTTGACGCATGGCTTGTGAGTTTTAGATGATGTGAGAAGCACAACTGGTGGTTACGGCACCGGCAAGGATGAGGCCGATGAGGTAGGCCAACACTTTGAGGACGATAACCCACCAAGGGTCGTTGGTCTTGATTCCGGCTTCCTGAGCTTTCTCAGGGTCAGAGATGATGTCTTCAATCTGTGATTTGCTTAACTTGATTTTCATTTTGATTTGAATTTTAAGTGAATAATTATTTTTAGGTCAAGAATTAGAGAATTAGAGAACTGAATTGATAAGAAAGGGTAGAATGCTGTCCTGCGGACAGTCTGCGTAGCAGACCAATTCTCTGATTCTCAATAATTCAAATAAAAATTCTAAAATTCTCTAATTCTTGATAAACTAGTCGCGTAGCGACGCTTAGTCTTCGCCTTGCAGGCCGCCACCGTTGCCAGTGCCCTTGGTGAAGGTCTTCGAGGCGACTGAGCTGGAGACACCGTCCTTGATGGCGATGGCCTTCACGGTGGTGGTGTCAGAGAGGGTCAGGGCCTCGCTGTACTGAGTGCTGGAGGCAGTAGGCGTGCTACCGTCAAGCGTGTAGTAGATCGAGGCACCCGCAGGTCCGCTGATGGTCACCTCGGTAGTCTCCTCAAACGGAGTGGTGCCAGTGATCGTCGGGGCGGCGACAGTTACGGGAGTTTCAGTTCCGCCACCAGTGTTACCACCAGTGTTGCCACCTGTCGAAGAACCACCGTTCGGTGTCTGGTTTTCGTTACCCGTGCCGCTCACGACCGTGGCCGTGCCGTTGGGTTCGATGGTGGTGGTGCTACCGTTTTCGGCCACGATGATGATGACGGTGCTGTCGCCAGCGTTGGCGTTGAGAGTGATGGTGGCGGGCCACTCACCGGTGAGATAGACCTCCTGGTAGCCGCTGAGCGAGGCGATGCGGATGGAGGTGGGGTGCTCGGCAGCGTAAGCTGCAATGGCGGCCTCCACGTCAGTGATGCTCACGTCGTCACCAGCCACGAAACGCTCGGCCAGTGCGTCGAGGGCGCGGTTGAGGGCCTTGGCGTTGAGCGAGTAGTAGCGGTTGGTGGGAGTGCCGTTGCCCTTGGGGGTGACGGTCTGACGGATGGTGCGCAGATGGAACTTGAGGTGCATCTGGATGAGGGTGAAGATGGCCTGGCGCTTGCGGGCCGCAGGGGTGCGGTAGGCGCTGACAGGCATGGTGGGGGTGGAACGGACGTAGGTTTTTCCGTTGCGGGTTACGTAGGTGATACCGTCGATGGTACCGCTGGTTTTACGGCCAGGACCGATTTGTTTTACTTGAGCCATTTTTTATAAAGTTTAAAGTTTAAGGTTTAAAGTTTAAAGTCAGTTTTTAAGTTTAAAGTTGAAAGTTGGTTACTGGATGTTGAGAGCGGCGGCGCGGGTTAGGGCACGGTAGGTGCCTTGTCCGTTGGCCGACATGATTTTGTGGCGGTTGTCGCTGTGGCTGACGAAGCTCACGTGGATGAAGGTGGGGTAGATGATGAGTTGATCGTAGTCAATCTCTGGGCTGGTGATGATGGTTTTAAACGCCTTGATCAACAGTTCTCTAGGCGAAGCCCCTTGAACCTGAAACTTTGAACCTTGAACCAGAAGGTCAGCTGCCTGACCTTTCATGTGCTGGCTGCGCTGCGAGTGGTGGGCGATGAGGTCGTTCAAGGCCTTGCAGCGGTAGCCGCTGGTGATGACGATGGGCAAGCCCAGTGCTTCGCGAAGCGGTTCGAGCGTATGGATGCTGAGCAGGCGCAGGTTCTCGACAGCCTCAGGCGAGGGATTGTTCTCGATGCCCTGCTTCTCGGCCGTCTCACTGCGGACGAACTCGCTCAGCTTGAAGTGCGGGGTGAATTGAATGTCGTTCATTTCTCTACTTCTTTAAAAGGTGATACAACTTGTTTTAATTCTCGTGAAACCAGCGGTCAACTGCTACCCGGGATGCGGTTTCCCGACTGATTTCGATTTGCAAACAAAAGGCAAGAGGATCCCTCTTAAAAATCATCTTTCATCTTGTTTTGAATTATTTTTAAACTATTGATTTACAAGCGTTGTTGAAGCTGGGTGATGGGTAATCACCTTATGGCACGCCTCCATCCCGGACAATCTCCTGAGAAATCACTCTATTAGTTTCATGTTTCAAGATTCAAGTATATGACTGAAGAAACAAAACATATTACCGCACGTTTGCAAGTGCTTGAGTTTCTGATGACTCAAGCCAACCTTGCCGACCTGTTCCGTCATACTGACATACTCCTCTTTGTGATGTATGCCCAGAACGTGGCGGAGGGGGTGACTACGCAGTATCAGCGGATGTCGGGAAACCTCGACATCAGTTTCTACGTGAGTTTCCCCTTCGACGAATGGCTGCGCAAAATCCAGAACTGGAAGGAGAAGCTCAACAAGCCGGAATTCCAGCTGGAGCACGACACGGCAATGGGCGAAGGCAGGGCTATCCGATTGAGAACACTCATGGAGAAACTGTGTGACAGGAATGTGACACTTGACCCAAAGGCCAAGATGGAACACCCCTATAAGGAGATTGCCCGCAAACCCTACCACGAATCCATTGTGGATTTGGAGATGGCACTCGACTCGCTAAAAACCAACCTGAGCAATCTGGCCATGCTGCCGCTGAGAATCTCCAAGGAATCGCGCAGCAAGGCGCTGAAGGATTATCTTGACAAGGCCTCAGCGAAAGAGACCGTCACAACGGAGCTTCAGGACTATACGTACTATTGTAGCACCAAGCGCAACAAAACGGTTGTCCGTCAGTTGCTCTATCTGAAACAGCGCATACAAGCCCTCGTGGGCAAGGATGAACTGGCAGACTTGGACTTGTCGGAAAGTGAGCAGCACGAATTGCTTTGCGACCTTAAGAACCTCTTTGAGGAAAACGAGATACATCCCGATGCCAAACATATTCCGGCCAAGGCAAAGCCCTGGGCGAACGACGAGCTGTTCTCAAAAGTATTGAGCTTTGTTGACCTGCATTGCGGCCAACGTTTCCCCGTGCTGGACGAGGACGGCATTGTTGACTTCCTTGTAAGGAAAGACGTGACACTGAGCGACGGAGAGGAAGAACACCTGCAGACGCTGTTTGTGCTGATGGAGGCGATGGGCCGGCAGTTGGAGGGAACACTACAAAACAGGTTTGAACGCACGGCAGGACATTCCGATGACTTTCAGCAGCGGATTGACCGTGTGCTGAAGAAGGTGAAGACATATAATGCCAGACTGCTGCCCTGCATGGCCACGGGCAAGACGCTGGAAGACCTGAACGGACTGTTCGACCGCTGGTTCTCAGGGAAGATTGACGTCGCCCTGAGGAAGCCGCAGGAGGATCTGCTGAAACTGCTGGAAGACGGTCTTGACAAAATCAAGATGGAGACCTACGTCCACCTGCTCAGGGAAGCCTCGGAGCTGAGCCTGTTCAAGCGGATGACCCCCATGAGCGACAAATTGTATGCTGCCTTGACCAAGGTGCAGAGCAGGGACGACGAGGAGTTTCCGATAGCAGGTCCATCGTTCAACAAATATTTCCGCAACCCCGACTTCTGCAAGGAAGCCAAATGGCTGGAAGCAGCCAAAGTTCTGAATGCCGTACATGGCGAATACTTAAAAGGAGAATGAGTTATGGGAAAACCGTTTAAAGGTGAGTTGGAGAAATTGTCCAGTACCATCGAATGGGCCGAGGGGCAGGATGTGACTTGTCTCTCGAAGTTCCTTTTTGGTGAGGACAGACAAACCCCGCTGGTGTGCATCGGATCGGGAGGCTCGCTGAGTGCCTGCCATTATGCGGCACAGTTGTATCAGCGTCGCAATGGCGTGTTGGCAGAAGCCATGACCCCCTTGCAGCTGATGTATGCCGGGCAGGATATTATCCGTAACAGCAAATTGCTCTTCCTCAGTGCCAGTGGCAAGAACAAGGACATACTGAATGCCATCAAGTATGGCGTGAAATATAACGAGACGGGCATGATGAGCCTGACGCTCCGCAAGAACAACCCCACCGAGGTGTTGCTGGAACAGCACCCCAAGGTGCAGCGTTGGTGTGAAGACATTCCCAGCGAGAAAGACGGATTCTTGGCCACCAACTCACTGGTTGCCACCTTCGCTTTGCTCTGCAAAGCTGCGGTTGGTTCAAAGTTTAAAGTTCAAAGTTCCAAACCCTTGAACCTTGAACCCTTGAACCTTGAACTCTCAACCATCCAGAACTTCATCGTGCTGTACGGTGCGGCTGGCGAACCCGTGGCGTGGGATATTGAGTCCAAGCTGACCGAGGCCGCATTGGGTGCTGCCTTGCTCAGCGACTACCGCAACTTCGGGCATGGCCGTCATCACTGGTTTGCCAAACGTGGAAAGAACTCCTGCATCATCGCTCTGGTGTCGCCCGTTGAGCGTGAGTTGGCTTACAAAACAATAGGTTGTCTGCCCAAGGATGTGCCGGTCATCTATCTTGAAACCGAGCTGGAAACGGCAGCGGCATCCATCGACCTGCTGCTGAAAGCATTCCGTTTCGTGAACGATTTGGGCATGGCACGTGGCATTGACCCAGGCAGACCAGGAGTGCCCTCATACGGACGGACGCTCTATAACCTGGACTACTACAAACTGATCAGCCGTATCCTGCCAACGGAAAAGACACTGGATGTGGCCGTGCGTCGCAAACTGGGTGCTGCGGGAATGGAGAATGTCGCTTTACGGCAGCATTACAGCGAAGCCTGCCAGCGTTTTGTGCGGCAGCTGAACAGGGGGAAATACACCACAATAGCCTTCGACTATGACGGTACACTTTCGGCCTCCGACCGTAAAAGCCGTTATACCAATGGCCTTTGTGACGAGATAAAAGATGCGCTGACTTCGCTCTTGGAAAAAGGAGTACAGATTGTGATAGCCACGGGTCGTGGCCAGTCGATAAGCAAGTCGTTCAAGCCATCGTTCGACAAGAAATATTGGCCACAAATCAAGGTGGGCTACTACAATGGCGCCTGTCTTCTGACACTGGGCGAGGAAGCGCTACTGGAGGAGTGGAAAAACCAGCCTTTCGACAGTGAACTGAAGGCGTTGAGTGAAGAGTTGCAAAAGCGTCTGCCAAAGGATTGCATCAAATATGACCTGTCGGAACGCAACCAGCAGCTTTCCATTGAAGAGGTAAAAACCGCGTCGGATGCGGAAATCATATACGACACCTGTTGCGAAATCATCTGGGACAAGCAGCTAAAAGGCATCCGCGTGTGGCGCAGCAGCCACAGCATGGACATAGTGGCCTATCGCGAAGTGAGCAAACTCCGTGTCATCGAAGATGCCGCCAAAACCCTGTGCATCGGTGACTACGGCAGCGTGGAGGGCAACGACTACGAACTGCTTTCCAGCCCGGCCTCCCTCAGCGTGGACAGGGTGTCGAAGAATGCCGAGAGTTGCTGGAACATAGCCCCCTCGGGCCTGAAGGGACTGGATGCCACACTATACTATCTGAGCCGCCTCACCGCAAAAGACGGTGTTATCAAATGTAAGTTTAGCGTATGAATGACAATCTTGCAGTTTCATTGTTAGCGAAGGTCACGAAGTGGGACGATAAGCGCCTGAGCAAGGAGCTACCGAAATTGTCCTTCATGGCCAGAACGAAATATGATTCTTATAGCCAGTTTGACCCTGGCTTCAGGTTCATGTCGAGTTTTGCCCAATGGATGTCACAGTTTGACAAGGAAGATGTGGAAACCATCTATTCGGCTTTCAACAAGCACCTGACCTTTATCTCGTCTGAGCAAATCAAGTATCTTGTGGACTTGATGTACAGCTCAAAGATAAAACCGTTCATCAGAGACTTGGCTGCAAGCAGGGCAGGTTTGTCAAGATACCAGTTGAACAAGATTGAAACCTCACAGGAATACAAAATCCAGAAGCGTCTCTCATTGGTTGTAGGCTTGAGCGACGGTTCCCACACAGACATTCTCAGGCGAACGGCTGGATTCAGCAACGAGCAGGTGCTCCCGATGTATTATCCCAATCAGGAGAAATTGCAGGATATGTATGATGAATTGCAGAAGGATAGCTTGCTCAAGGGAACCAGCAGGAATCTGTTTGAGTCGTTGTTTCTTGTGGATGATTTCACTGCGAGTGGAACCAGCTTTGCCAGAAAGGAGGAGGGTAAGTTCAAGGGCAAAATCATTAAGGTTCTAAAGGGTTTGAAACCTAAGGAGGCAAGCACGGACGGCAAATCGGGTGATGAATCGAGCATTGAGCTTTCAGACCTGTTCGTGAAGGATAAAATCAAGGTCAACGCCCTGTTCTGTGTAGCCACAGAAGAGGCTGTCGAGAATATCAACCGTGAAGTAGGCAATTATCTTTCGGACAACGGCATGAACGACCTGATTCAGTTCAACGTGGACTGCGTGCAATTGATCAAGTCAGAAGAAATTGAACTTATAAAGAACCATTCCGGACTTAAGAACGTACTGAAAAAAGACAAGTACTATGACTGGACGGCCATTCTGACCGACAGTTATCGAAAAGGCAAGCATGATGAACCCTACTGGGGTTTCAATGAGTGTGGGTTGCTGTTGGTACTCTCGCACAACACACCCAACAACACCATGCCCGTGATATGGGAAGATACAAGTAAATTCAGAGGCCTTTTCCCACGAATAAGTAGACATTGATATGGAGCGTCCCTCTAATCCTTTTGCACTGCGCACAACCGAGAATATCGATTCTGACGAGCTGTTTCTGAGGCTGTTTTCAACGGAACCCATGAAGAAACTGCAAAAGCAGAACGATGACGGCAAGTTGTGGCATTTCGTAACATTTATCCAAAGCCCTCCCGGATTTGGAAAGACATCCCTATTGCGTATTTTCCACCCCACGGTCTTAAAAAAGATTGTGAGTCATAACAAGGAAACGAGGGATGTGTTTGAGGCATTGAACAAACTTGGGGTAAAGGACAAGAACAGAATCAAGCGAAGTGCAGTCTATCTGCTGACGCGGAGCGACTATGCCCTGATTGATGATGAGGAAATGTATTCCAAGGCAGAGCAGACATCATTGTTTCTGGCATTGCTCAATGTACGCTTTGTCATAGCCACGATTAAGACGTTGATGAAACTGACGGGAGCGGGGGCTGATGATTTGTATAAGATAACTTACGCACCTCAGGATGCCAATATTTTGGATGCAGAGTTGGATTTTCCCAGAACGAGATGCAGCTGCAAAGACTTGCTGGACTGGGCTTCTGAAAAAGAAAAAGAGATATATAAAGCCATCAACTCCTTCGAGCGGGAGGGAAACAGCGTTTTCTCCTGCTCGTCGCTGTTTGTGCTACCACTGATGAATGCTCAGTGGTTCTCGTATCCCGGCCACAGTCTTTGTGATGAGTTCATTTTTCAGCTTGACGATGCCCATAAGTTGACAAAGGGTCAGCGCGGCACGCTCGAAAAGGTATGCGTTGAAACACGGTTGAACGTCACCTTCTGGATAGCAGAGCGACTGGACAACCTGGTTTCAAACGAACTGCTTGAAACGGACAAGCAGGAGCGTGACTACCAAGTAATAGAACTGAACAAGTATAAAGACAAGTCCACCGAATTTGAGAGGATGGTCAAGTTGATTGCCAACAGGCGGTCGACATACGCCATGGCCGACATCGACCTGATGATGCTGTTGGCCAACAGCGACGAAGGGGAGTGGGAACAAAAGTATCGGGCGGGAGCCCAGAAATATTTGCAGAAACTCACTTCCGATCCTGAAATAAGGTCATACCAGAATCTTATTGAAGCTGTGGAATCCATAACTGATTTGAAGGAACGGGCATATTATGCCAGAGCACTTTTGATGTGTGCGAACCGCAAAACGGAAGAGGTTGAGACGATGCGTCTGTTCCCTTATGAGCAGGACGAACTAAACTCCTTGTTGTCGGATACGTTGAAGGCCACGGAAGAAATCCTGCCTGCGGAACTGGGCTTGCCCAAGTATTATGGCGAAAAGACGCTTATCAACGTGGCCAACGTAAACGTTGAGCAGTTCCTTGATTTCTCATCGGCCCTGTTCAGCCGTATCACAGCGAAAAAGATAACGAGTCCAACGGATTACTCGCTGACGGCAAAAGAGCAGGATGACGTTATCAGGGATAAGGCGGTTGAGTATTTTGCCAGAATAGAGAAAATGCCGCGGGGCGATGAAATGAAGGTTTTCCTGCTGAGGATGATTGACTTCTGCAAGAAGCAGACATTTACAGATAGCTATTCGTACAGGACGGTCAGCGGTTTTGCCGTGAATGACGACTTCGGTACGCGACGACAGAAGAGTGATGTGCCTTGGCATAAAGACCCAGAGAACGCCCGGTTAATAGACTTGTTGAGAACCTGTGTGGCCTACAACTTGCTGACGTTAAAGCCTGATGAGGTGCAGGGGAAGAAGGGGCAGTTGTGGTCGGTATTCTATCTTAACCGTGCCTTGTGTGTATATGCAGGCATCCCGCTGAACTATGGGGGATGGCGAAAACTGAAGCTTGATCAGATTAAATCCTGGCTATAAAGAAAGGGTGAGCTATGAAGTGGAATTCCTATATGTTCTTTCAACAGGAAGAAGTCTCTGATTTTTGGAGGAGCTATTATGCACAAAGAAACGCTAAGTTGTTGTTCGTGATGGGGAAAGGTTTTGACCCAAGGATGAACAACACTTTGAAGAAGATCTTTGAGGACGTGGCCTACCAGTCGATGGATTGTCTGGCCGTTGACTTCCCGGCAAGGGAAGAAACAGACGGTGACGAGTTCTATAAACAGAATGTGGCTGAGTTTGAGGCGCTGCTGAATGAAAAAGGTGTAACTTATCAGACGATTACAATTGATGCGAGGCTGACTTGGGACAACCGCATCAAGAGTATGCTCAGGCAATTGAACCAGATTGCCTATACCTCCTATACCGATATCATATTGGATGTCAGTGCCATCCCGTGTGCTTATTATTACAATATCGCCAAATTGCTCTATAAGAAGACACAGTATGACCAGACCAATTTCTTCATCACCGTTTCAGAGAATGTGGAGATAGACAAGTTGATAAAGAAGAAATACAACGAAGAGACGATAACCCCGCTATACAATTTCAGGGCTTCCTACGGTATGGAGTCGGTGTTCAATCCTATCAATATCTTTGTGCCACTGATGGGTGAAGACAAAAAGGAGCATCTGAAACTAGTGTACGACACATTCCATCCCAAAGAGGTTTGTCCTGTTTTGCCGTTCCCGTCGAAGGAGCCCGGTCGTTCAGACCAGTTGCTGTGGGAGTATAATGATTTCCTGACAGACACTTTGATGGTGGAGCCGCAGAACCTGCTGTATGCACCGGAACGCGACCCCTTCGAGTTGTATAACCGGTTGGAAAAGTTGATGCAGGACTATAAGGATACGCTGCATCTGATTGATGGCCAGATATGTTTCGGTTTTGCCCTTCTGACCAGCAAGCTTTTGGCACTTGGTGTTTTGCTTATTGGCTTGAAGTATGAGGATGAGGTGCAGGTATATAATGTGAACTCGTCGAAATATGACATTGCGGACAAACGCAAAATCATTGATGCCAATAAGCATAGTGAGCCATTCTTGATGTGGATAAATGGGGAGCCTTACGTGTAAAAAGAATCTTCAAAACAATAATAAAAAAAGAATTTCGTTGTATTGTTTGCGCAGTTAGACAAAAAATGTCTATCTTTGCAGTCGAAATATTAATAAAAAATGGCAAGCATAGCAAGCTGGATATACGACAAGCCGCTCAGAGGCCATTACACCTTTACGCACGACGAGGTGGTCAGGGCGTTCCCCGACATGAGTGCCGGCAGCATTGCCCGTGCGCTGACCCGCGAGGTGAGCAAGGGCAAGGTGATGTCGCCCCTCAGAGGGTTCTATGTCATTGTGCCCGACGAGTATATGCTTCGCGGAGCCGTGCCGCAGCCGTTTTATCTCGACGATATGATGCGTCACGCGGGTCGCAAGTACTATGTGGCACTGATGAGTGCAGCTAGCTATCACGGAGCGTCGCATCAGGTGCCGCTGCGATTCAGCGTGATGATTGAGCCCCCGTCGATGCGCGACAAGAAGGGCGAGAAGTACCTCACCCACTATTTCTGCAAAAGCAGCATCCCCGATGCGTATGTCGAGCGCAGGCAGACCCGTACCGGCTACATCAACGTGTCGTGCCCCGAGCTGACGGCCGTTGACCTGATTACCTATCAGGCCAAGTCGGGCAGCATCACCAGGGCGGCCACAGTGCTGGCAGAGCTGGCGGAAAAGACCGACTTCTCACGGCTCACTCCCGAGTTCGTCGAGCAGGTGCCGGTGAGCAGTATGCAGCGTCTGGGCTATATCCTCGACGAGGTGCTGGACGAAACAGTGGCGGCAGAGCAGGTGATGGGGCTGTTGAAGGGCTCAGGTGCCGTGCTGCAATATGTGCCGCTGAAAGCGGGAAAGGAAAGCACAGGCTGCGAGCGCAACGCAAAGTGGAAAATCATTGTGAACGAAACGATAGAGATTGACGAGTTATGATACCCGTACGATATATAACAGAATGGAGCGAGCAGGCCCCTTGGGTGGAGAATAAGTTCATCGAGCAGGACTTGATCATCTGCCGTGCGCTGGTGAGCATCTATAGCGATGCGTTCCTGAAGGAGCATCTGGCGTTCCGAGGCGGTACTGCTTTGGGCAAGCTCTACCTCCATCCGCAGCCTCGCTATTCAGAGGACATTGACCTGGTGCAGGTGCAGGCGGAACCCATCAAGGAGACCATCGACCACCTGCGCGATGCGCTGGCTTGGCTGGGCACACCGGTGGTGAAGCAGAAAAAGCACAACAACACGCTGGTGTTCAAGGCGCAGCCCACCGACACCGATGCGGGTGAGATTCACCTGAAGGTGGAGATTAACTGCAAGGAGCATTTCTCGGTGTTCCCGATGGTACGGGTGCCGTTTGTGGTGCAAAACTCGTGGTTCAGCGGACAGTGCGAGGTGCTGACGTATGAGCTGGCCGAGATGACGGGCACGAAGCTCCGAGCCGTCTATCAGCGCAGGAAAGGCCGCGACCTGTTCGACCTGTGGAAGATACTGACAATGAACCCCAATTTGGACTGTGCGAAGGTGATGCAGAGCTACGAGCGGTATCTGGGCTTCACGGCATCGCATCTGCCCACCTACAAGGAGTTCGTGCTCAACATGGAAGAGAAACTGCAGGATGAGGAGTTCCTGACAGACACCGACATCATCCTTGGCCCGCAGGTGGAGTACCAGCCGTCTGAAGCTTGGAAAGTGGTAAAAACGAAGTTGGTGGAGAGGTTAAATCCAGCATCTTGAAACTTGAAACATGAAACAAGAAACTAATAAAAATATTTGCGTTGGTGCAGGGCTGATAAGTCTGGATGTCTTGATTAGGGACGGGGAACGAATCCCTGTGTCTTATTATGTGGGCGGCACGTGTGGCAATGTGATGATGATTCTCTCCCACATGGGATGGGAGGCTTATCCCATAGCCCGGCTCGACGGCACAAAGGACGGAAAGAGGGTGTTGGCTGATATGGATAAGCACAAGGTACACACCGATTATGTCTCGACCAGCGACGGCAAGACCCCGGTCATTGTGCAGCGCAACTTCGTCAACAAAGACGGAATACCGACGCATAAGTTCGAGTCGAGGAACAATGTGGGTCGGTTTTATCTTGACTTCAAGCCCTTGACGCTGAAACAAGCCAACGAGGTGATCAGTCACATTGGCTTTGTGCCCAAGGTGTTTTTCTTCGACCGTGTGGCACCTGCCATACTGAAACTGGCAGCCGCATTCAAGGCAAAAGGCTCCGTTGTTTTCTTTGAGCCATCCAGCAGAGGGGGCGACGTCAAGCGGTTCAACCAATGTGTGGAAGTCGCGGACATCGTCAAGTTCTCAGAACAGCGCATCAAGGACATTCAGCAGTTTGAGGGCTACAAGGATAAGCTCTTTATCCAGACACAAGGGACCAATGGTTTGATTTACAGGCTCAATTCCGGGTGGACTCATCTGGAGCCGGTTTTGAACGGGAATGTTGTTGACACGGCCGGTGCGGGCGACTGGACGGCTGCGGCATTGATCAACGGGCTGTATAAGGACAAAGAAGTCCGTCGGATTGGTGGATTCTCGAAGGCTGAGATAGAGTCGGCATTGAACGAAGCCCAGAAAGTGGGGGCGAAAAGTTGCTCCTACGAAGGTGCCAGGGGGATGATGCAGATATAACACAGGCAAACCCCAGGCAAACCCTTTTAGCGATATGGCAAGGACTTGGCAAACCTAAGCAAACCCTTTGGGCTTGCCAAAGGCTTGGGAGATTGCTGCCAGCGCACTGACTGGGCTATAGTTGAAAGTTGATAGTTTATAGTTTAAAGTCAGTTGATAGTTTAAAGTTTAAAGATGAAAATAATCAAATAACTTAACATATTTATTAAAATGGCAAAGAAAGCATTGATTACGGGTGTGACCGGACAGGACGGGTCATACCTCTCTGAGTTCTTATTGGAAAAAGGTTACGAGGTGCACGGCATCATCCGCCGCAGCTCGGTGGACTTCCGCGAGCGCATCGCCCATCTGGAAGGCAAGAAAGGTTTCCACCTGCACTATGCCGACCTGGGCGACTCGATGAGTATCGTGAAGGTGGTGGACAAGGTGAAGCCCGACGAGATTTACAACCTGGCGGCACAGAGCCATGTGCAGGTGAGCTTCGACTCGCCTGAGTTTACGGCCGACGTGGACGCGACGGGCGTACTTCGTGTGTTGGAAGCCGTGCGCGCCTGCCACCTGGAGAAGACTTGCCGCATCTATCAGGCTTCGACCTCGGAGCTGTACGGCAAGGTGGAGGAGGTGCCGCAGAACGAGAACACGCCTTTCCATCCCTACAGCCCGTATGCCGTGGCCAAGCTCTACGGCTTCTGGATTGTGAAGGAGTACCGCGAGGCCTACAATATGTTCTGCTGCTCGGGCATCCTGTTCAACCACGAGAGCGAACGCCGGGGCGAAACCTTCGTGACCCGCAAGATTACGCTGGCGGCGGCACGCATCAGCCAGGGCCTGCAGGATTGCCTCTACCTGGGCAATATGGACTCGCTGCGCGACTGGGGTTATGCCAAGGACTATGTGGAGTGCATGTGGCTGATACTGCAGAACAAGGAGCCGGAGGATTTCGTGATTGCTACAGGCGTGCAGCACTCGGTGCGCGAGTTCACCCAACTGGCTTTCAAGCACGCGGGTATTGAGCTGAAGTTCGAAGGCAAGGGCATTAACGAAAAAGGTATCGTGGTCGCAGACCACAGGCCAACAGCCAATGGCCAAGAGCCAAAGTCTCTTGTAGGCAAGACCGTGGTGGCTGTTTCTGAGGACTTCTACCGTCCGACGGACGTGGTCAACCTCTGGGGCGATCCCACCAAGGCCAAGGCCAAGTTGGGCTGGAACCCAGCTAAGACCAGCTTTGAACAATTGGTGAAGCTGATGGTGGAACACGACATCGCCAAGGTAGCTGCGGAAGGAGCCGCAGCGAAAGTCCGCACTAACCTCGCTGAATACCTCGAAAAAGGTATAGTCAAATAGCACACAGAGGATATTTAAAGGTCACACAGAAAGCATACTATATAAGTCACACAGAAATCACGGAAATCACAGAAATAGTTCGCCAACTGGCGAACTGGCTGCCGCAAGTAAACTTTCTGTGCTATCTGTGCTTTCTGTGTGAAATCAGAACAATGACAGACAACGAAATTACATACGAGATAAGAGGAGCCGTCTATGACGTGTACAAGGAACTGGGTCCGGGATTACTTGAATCGGTTTACGAAGAGGCTTTGTGCTTCGAACTGGAGCAACGGGGCTTGACGGTAGAACGACAGGTACAAGTGCCAATAAAGTACAAGGGCAATGTGTTGAAGACGGAACTCAGACTTGATGTTCTCGTAGAGAATCAAGTCATAGTTGAGTTAAAATCAGTAGAGGAAATGAAGAAAGTATTTGCGAAACAACTTCTTACATACCTCCGACTGATGGACAAAAGAGTTGGTCTTTTGGTCAATTTCAACACAGATGATATCCTGTCATCAATCAAACGCATTGTGAATTAAATGTCGTCACGCGGAAATCACAGAAAACCGTGATCCGGCAGGCGCTTGCCGTAAGGCAAGCAAATTTCTGTGATTTCTGCGCTTTCTGTGTGAAACAAAATAATAACAAATCTGAGTGAGATGAACAAAGATAGTAAGATATATGTGGCTGGGCACAACGGATTGGTTGGCTCTGCCATATGGAACAACCTGAAGTCTCGTGGTTATACCAACCTTGTTGGCCGTAGTCACAAGGAGCTGGACTTGACTGACCAGTATGCAGTGAAGAAGTTCTTCGACGAGGAACAGCCCGATGCAGTGGTGCTGGCAGCGGCCTTCGTTGGTGGCATCATGGCCAACATGCTCTACAGGGCTGATTTCATCATGATGAACATGAAGATTCAGTGCAACGTCATCAGCGAGGCGTATGCCCATGGGGTGAAAAAATTGCTGTTCCTGGGTTCCACTTGCATCTATCCTAAGAACGCCCCACAACCCATGAAGGAGGACTGCCTGCTGACTTCGCCCTTGGAGTACACCAACGAGGAATACGCCATCGCCAAGATTGCCGGCCTGAAGATGTGCGAAAGCTATAACTTGCAGTATGGTACGAACTATATTGCCGTGATGCCTACCAACCTCTACGGTCCGAATGACAACTTCCACTTGGAGAACAGCCATGTGATGCCCGCCATGATGCGCAAGGTGTATCTGGCCAAACTGATACACGATGGCGACTGGTCGCTGATTCGTAGCGACCTCGCAATTCGTCCTGTGGGAGCTAACCTGAAAGAGAATGGTGAACAGGTGCGCTACGTGATTGACGGCAACAGCGACGAGGCCTTGATTCGCAAGATACTGGCCTGGTACGGCATTGAGGATAACAAAGTGACCTTGTGGGGCACGGGCAAGCCGCTGCGCGAGTTCCTGTGGAGCGAGGATATGGCCGACGCCTCGGTGCACGTGCTGCTGAACGTGGATTTCAAGGACATCATTGGCATTGAGAAATATTCGTCGGTACACTATGGCGTGGCAGCTGACGGAGTGGTTGACAGAAACCACAGCACAGGTCGTGGCGGTTACATCCCATCGCTGGGCGAGATTCGCAACTGCCACATTAATGTAGGTACAGGCAAGGAGCTGACCATCCGCGAACTTTCGGAGCTGGTGGTGAAAGCCGTGGGCTTCTCCGGGAAGGTGGAATTCGACGCCTCCAAGCCCGATGGCACCATGCGCAAGCTCATCGATGTTAGCAAATTGCATTCATTGGGCTGGACGCACAAAGTTGAGATTGAGGACGGAGTGCAGAAGCTGTTCGACTGGTACAAGGAGAGTTTAAAGGTTTAAGAAGTTCAAGGGTTTAAGAGTTCAAGATTTTTAGTGTCTTTCGTGTTTTTCGATGTTAGAAAAAAATGAAGTTGGTTGAGAGGAAGTATCTGCTGCCGTTTATTGTCATCACGTGCTTGTTTGCATTGTGGGGCTTTGCGAATGATATAACGAATCCCATGGTGGCGGCATTCCAGACGTTGATGGAGTTGCCAGCGGCTAAGGCAAGCCTGATACAGTTTGCCTTCTATGGCGGCTATGCCACGATGGCGATACCAGCGGCTCTCTTTATCCGCAAGTATAGCTACAAGAGCGGCATCCTATTAGGCTTGGCACTATATGCTATTGGGGCCTTTCTCTTCATTCCAGCAGCAGCACGGCAGAGTTTCACTTTCTTCTGCTTCTCGTTGTATATCCTCACCTTTGGTCTGGCCTTTTTGGAAACCACAGCCAATCCTTTTATTCTTTCACTTGGTTCGAAAGAGAATGCTACTCGTCGCCTGAATATGGCGCAAGCCTTCAACCCTGTGGGCAGCCTGAGTGGTATGGCGGTGGCTTCGCTGATAGTGCTGCCAAACTTGCTTTCAGATAAGCGCGATGCAGCAGGGAACATTATCTTTCCGATGCTTTCAGAGGCTGAGAAAGCAGAGATACGTCTGCATGACTTGGCAGTGATTCGTGACCCGTATGTGGCACTCGGCATTGTGGTAATGCTAATGTTTGTTATTATCGCACTCGTCAAGGTTCCGAACACGAATGACACGAATGACACGAATAAAGATTCGTTAGATTCTAGCAATTCGTGTTCAACAAAAAAGACATTGAAGCGTTTGTGGTCAAATAAGACCTATCGCGAGGGCGTAATAGCGCAGGTGTTTTATGTGGCGGCTCAAATCATGGTCTGGACGTTCATTATCCAGTATGCCGACAATTTGGGTATCAGCAAGGCTACAGCGCAGAACTATAACATCGCGGCCATGTGCCTTTTCTTGGGAGGTCGTTTCCTCTCCACTTGGTTGATGAAATACACCGACGGAAGGCGATTGCTCACCATTTTTGGTATTGGAGCGGCATTTTGCTCACTTGGTGCCATCCTGATAGTAGGCAAAGCAGGTCTTTTCTGCTTGGTAGGCATCAGCCTATTTATGAGCTTAATGTTTCCAACCATCTACGGAACCGCCTTGGAGAAAGTCTCGTTGGAAGATGCTTCCCTTGGTGCAGCCTTCTTAGTGATGGCCATCGTAGGTGGCGCACTGATGCCCCCATTGCAAGGTGTGATTATCGACTGCGGCACCATTGCCGGGCATCCAGCCGTCAATGTGAGTTATGCATTGCCCTTTATTTGTTTTGTAATTGTTTCAATTTATGGCATTAGAGCAAGAAAGAAAGCCTAAGGTTTTTGTTTCGGGGTGTTATGATTTACTCCATTCAGGGCATGTGGAGTTCTTCCGTCAGGCGGCTGAGTATGGCGACCTGTATGTGGGACTAGGCTCGGATGAGACGATACTGCATTACAAGGGTCATCGTACGCTGTATAACGAGCAGGACAGGCTCTTCATGGTGAAGAGCATCCGCTATGTGAAGGATGCTTACATCAACGAAGGCAGCGGCATTTTGGACTTCATTCCCACGGTTGATATGTTGAAACCTGATATATTGGTGGTGAATGAGGATGGCGCATCGGAAGAGAAACGGAAGTTTTGCGAGGAACGAGGCATGGAATACATCGTGCTGAAACGCAACCCACATGAGGGTTTGGAAGCACATTCGAGTACCGCCATCAAGGAAAAGTTGTGCCGCATCCCAACGAGGCTTGACCTTGCAGGTACATGGATTGACCAGCCGTATGTGAGCTGTTATGCTCCAGGTTGGGCCATTACCATCAGCATGGAACCCACCTTTGAGGTGCGTGAGCGTTGCGGTTTAAGTACCTCTACACGGAACATGATTAAGAAGATATGGCCATTGGAATTGCCCGATATGGAGCCTGAAACCTTGGCTCGCCTTGTGTTCTGCTACGAGAACAATCCTGAGCGTTCTGACGGCATCATTTCTGGAGCGCAAGACTCGATAGGCATCTGCATTCCTGGTTTGTGTCGCCATTACTACGACAACAAGTATTGGCCATCGAAGATAGAGAACTGCGATGATGAGGGTGTTCTCTCGTGGTTAGAAAGCCACTTGGTGATGATTCCCATGGAACCCCGAAAGCCGGGCTGCTCCGTAGTGGAAGGAAAAGACATCACGGAACCTAAAGTGAAAGCCCTCGCCAAAGCTGCTGATGACTGCTGGGAGGCGATAATGAACAAAGACTTGGTAGCGTTTGCTGCTGCCTACAAAGCATCGTTTGATGCGCAAGTGGACATGTTCCCTGCTATGATACAAGGCACGGTTCCAGCCTACATCGAAAAATACGAAAAACAGGTAATGGCCTACAAGATGCCCGGAGCCGGAGGTGGTGGCTATCTCGCCTGTGTAGTAGAGAACGCTGAAACCTTTGCTAATGAGCACAAAGAGGCAATTAGATTGACAATTCGCCGCAGGCGCTAATCTGTGCTATCTGTGATTTATCCTGAGCCCGTCGAAGGATCTGTGTGACAAAAAACATTATTCAGTGTGAGATTATGAAAAGATATTGTCAGACGCTCACTCTCGTTGACGACGAGGAAATGATAAAGAAGTACCTGGAAGCACACGCTCACGTGTGGCCGGAGATTATTGAAGGTCAGCGTGAGGTCGGCATCCTTGATATGCAAATCTACTGTCGTGGCCGCTCGCTGTTCATGATTATGGACACCGTTGACAACTTCGATTTCGAGCGTGATATGGCAAGGCTTGCCACTTTGCCCCGACAAGCCGAATGGGAAGCCTACGTAAGTCAATTCCAAGGCTGCAAAGCCGATGCCAGGAGCGATGAGAAGTGGACTCTGATGGAGAGAATCTTTTAAGTCAAGAATTATAGAATTAGAGAATATTGAATTGATAAGAAAGAGAGAAATTTCTGTCCTGACGGACAGTTTTGGGCTGCCGGTAGGAAAGTTTGCGAAGCAAACGAATTCTCTGATTCTCAATAATTCAAAAAAAAGAAATTCTTAAATTCTCGAATTCTTGATAAATAAATACTTGAAACTTGAAACCATGAACATCAGTGTTTCTAAAATAGGTGCGGAGCTACAAAGCATAGTTGCCAACGGTCGTGAGTACCTGTGGCAAGGCGACCCGGAGTTTTGGGGCCGTCGTGCACCGATATTGTTCCCGATTGTTGGAAAGTTGGCTGACGACAAGTTGCGCATCAATGGCTATGAATACACGATGAAGCAGCACGGCTTTGCCCGTGATACTGAGTTTGTGGAGCAGGATGGGTGGTACGTCATTGCGAGGAGGAACGACGAAGCAATCCAGTATCCTTACGACTTCGACCTGCGTGTGCGCTATACGGTTGACGATAATACGCTGACTTGCAACTGGCAGGTGACGAACCGTGGCGATGAAAACATGTACTTTCAGATAGGAGCGCATCCGGCTTTCCTGTTGCCCGATTATGATGCCAAAGATGTGATTCATGGCTATATCCAGTGCTATGATGCTAACGACAACGTTGTTTCACCAATGGTGTTTAGTACCCTTGTAAACGGTTTGAGAGCCCATTATGGTCAACCTAAGACGCTATTGAATGATAAGGGCATTCTTGCGTTGACCAACACTACCTTTGCCGACGATGCCATTTTGATTGAGGCTCATCAGGTGGCCAAAGTGGCATTATTCGACAAGCAAGGCAAGAGAGTGTTGACAGTCAGCTGTCAGCAAGCCGATGCCTTTGGATTGTGGGCGCCCAACAAGCCAGGCTGTCCGTTTGTCTGCATCGAGCCTTGGTGCGGCATTGCCGATAATGCAGGATTCAAAGGAGATATTTCCGAACGCGACTGCATTCATAGCCTTGAACCAGGCAAGAGCTTCGAGTTCTGTTATTCTATAACCTTGAACTCTTAAACTCTTGAACCCTTGAACCCTTGAACTTTGAACTGATAATCTTGAAACTTGAATCTTGAAACTTTATCAAATATGAACAATCATATCGTTATCATGGCCGGTGGCGTGGGAAGCCGCTTTTGGCCTCTTAGTACTCCTGAATATCCGAAACAGTTTATTGATATTTTAGGCTGCGGTCGCACCCTGATACAGCTCACCGTTGACCGATTCAAAGGCATCGCCCCGATGAGCAACTTCTGGGTGGTGACCAATGCCGCCTACGTTGACATCGTGAAGCAGCAGATTCCCGATATGCCCGCTTCGCATATCCTTGCGGAGCCTGCCGCAAGGAATACAGCACCTTGCATCGCCTGGGCTTGCTGGAGCATCAAGAAAGAAGACCCTAACGCCAACGTGGTAGTTACCCCAGCCGATGCCGTGGTGATGAACCCAGAGGAGTTCCGTCGTGTCATCAAGAACGCTTTGGCTTTCACAGAGAAGAATAACGCCATTGTCACCATAGGTATTAAACCGTCAAGACCTGAGACTGGATATGGATACGTGGAAATAGTTGAGAGTGGAGAGTGTAAAGTTGAGAGTGGTGAGATAAGGAAGGTACGCGAGTTTAAGGAAAAACCTGACCTTGCAACAGCAGAGAAGTACGTGAAGGCTGGTAACTACTTGTGGAACGCTGGTATCTTCGTATGGAATATTGATACTATTACCGAGAGTATCAAGACCTACAAACCCGTCTTAGCCTCCCAAATGGACGAGATTGTGGGCTCACAACTTTCCAACTCTACACTAACCACTGACTCTAAACTCTCAACACTAAACTCTAAACTGAAAGAAATCTTCCCGACTTGCGAAAAAATCTCCATCGATTTTGCCGTGATGGAGCCCGCTGCCGCTGATGGCAAGGTTTATACCCATCCCGCTGACTTCGGCTGGAGCGACCTCGGCAACTGGGCCTCACTGCACGACAAACTGAACAAGGATGCCGCTGGAAACGGAGCAGTAGGCAATATCAAGCTCTTCGAGTGCAGCAACTGTGTTGTCCATGCAGAGGATGCCAAGAAGGTGGTTCTTCAAGGCTTGGACGGCTACATCGTGAGCGAGAAGAACGGCCAGATATTGGTCTGCAAGCGGAGTGAGGAACAACGAATCAGAGAGTTTTCAGCTGAATAATAGTTACTTGTTTTTGGGTGAGTATGACGTTAGCGGGTGTTTTTAAGGGAGTTTGGCAATTTTGCAGTTATTTGTTTTGGCCAAGGTGGAGATGATATGACACAAGATGAAAGATGGTTGTCGCGCTACAATGAGGTGAAGACCTTCATTGAAACAAACCATAGAAACCCTTCAAAATATTACGATGAAGAAAAACTGATGGTGCATTTCCTGAAGAGAGGAAGAAAACTGATGAATGCCGGGGAGTTGAAACCAGAAAGGGCAGAGCTGTTCAAAGAACTGCTCGCCCTTGTGGAAGAGAATAAACGAAAGAACCAGTATGTTTGAAGGATGATAGTTTAGGGTTGAGAGTTGAGGGAAAGAAAAACCAAAACGAAAAACGGAACCCCACTGTATGAAGTTCCGTTGTGTTGAAAGGCTCGAAGGCTCTTGTTGTCACTTCTTCAAGTAGCGAATGACCTGATGGCGGTTCTTGCGTCGGTTCTTCCGACAGCTGACATGGATCCAGAAGTCTTTACCGTTGGCGGTTTCGAGAATCAGTTGGTCAAAGTCAACATGATGTTCCAACCAATCCATCCACTGATGGGCAATGTTTAAATCAGTGTGCTGCTTGTTGTCTGTCCAAGAGGTGTAAGGTGTTAAGGGCAGGCGGATGTCGGCAGCCTCTCCGAGAGTGTGCTGGGAGGCGTAGGCGCCACCAACCTTGACGTTGAGTTGGTTGCAGCGGTAGCCGGAGGTGATGATGATGGGGCCACCGACGAAGGAACGGAGGGGCTCGAGGACTTCCTGGCAGAGTTGCTGCAGAACGGGAATGTACTGATGCGGAACCGAATTGTTGATTCCATACTTGTCAGCTGTGGCTGACTTTTCAAATTCGTGAAGGGTGAAATGTTCACTAAGGTTGAGGGATGAGGGATGAGGGTTGAGGGATGAGGGTTGAGGGACTTCAGGTAGTAGTCACTAAAGTCCTTACAACCTGCGGGCAACTGAAAACGAATCAGGTTCGGTAATACCTTCTGTAATTGGAGAAAGAGTTTCTCCCCGGGTAGATCTGGATCCCGTAAACATCGAAAAATTCGAAAGGCTCGAAAATTTCATTTGACCACGGATTAAACTGATTAAAGGGGAGTTCTATAAATTAAACAGCTAAATTTCATTTGGTTATATCGATTATTT
>CAMYXP010000006.1 GCA_947303085.1 uncultured Bacteroidales bacterium | reverse complement strand
GCGGTGCCGAACGGGCTCGAACCGTCGACCTCCTGCGTGACAGGCAGGCATTCTAACCAAACTGAACTACGGCACCAGCTTTGTTTTGAACGGTGCAAAGATACGGCGTTTTTCATTACGCACAACATTTTTTTCAAAAATTTTTGTAAAATTTTAAATCATTTTACTATCAGTTTGATTATCAACATATTATAATTGCAGAATGAACGCTCCATCATTGCTTACATAATAATAATCCTGCCCCATCTCCTCAGCCTCATTAATGATTTTTTGAGCCAAATAATCTGGAACACTGCCGTCAATTATCAGTAAATCAATAACATAGCTATTCAACAAGCGTTCCAAATCAACTTTGTTTCTTCCTTGAACAATGAAATAGTCAAGATGTGGACGATATGCCAATTTTACGCCAGAAGTCGAGTTTTTATCAGAAATTCCAATCACAACCCCACCAAAAGAAATGAGATTATCTCGCTTTTTCATATATGGATTTTCAAAATTATCCTCATCAAACAGCATACTCAAACCATTTGAGAACACTCCTTCCTTTATTAAATTGTTGTCAATGCTGAAACTTGCCACCGAAGAGTCGTTCATCACCGTGGTGTCGCAAAGCAAAACATGCTCATTACCACAAACGAAATCAATAGCCGTTGCTTTTTTCATAGAATAAACCGTGAGACTCATCTGATTTCGCTGCATTACCGCTCGTGTCAATTGTGAAACGCTGAAAATCAACAACATAGACAACACCCCAAAGAACAATTTCTTCTTTTTATGCTCCACAACCATCATCAATAGCAGTAATGACACTATCAAACAAACAAATTCCAAATTATTGATATACAATCCTTTAACGATAGATATCGGTAAGTTTTCAATACTTGAAACAACAAAGTTCATCACATATATCATCCATTTCACACAAAATGCAACACCTATATTAATATAAGGTATAAAGAAAATCAGAAGCATTATCATCCCACCAATGATAACAACACTCGAAATCGGTGTCATGAACAGGTTGCTGAGCCAGAAATATAACGGAAACTGATGAAAATAGTAAATGGAAAACGGCATCGTCGCTATCTGAGCCGCCAAAGTGACCGACGTCAGCTCCCAAATCTTATCCAAAAACTTAAATTTCACATAAAACATCCGATAAATCGGCTTCTGCAACACGACAATTCCAATAACAGCGCTATACGAAAGCTGAAATCCGATATCGAAAAGATTTGCCGGATTGATACACAAAAGCAGAAACGCTGATGCCGCTAAACTATTGAGTATCACTCCTTCCCTATTGATTATACTGCTTAAAATTACAAACGAAAGCATAATCGTGGCACGTAAAATCGAAGGTGCCAAACCTGCAAGCAAAGCATAAAACCATATCAAAAACAGCAAAAGCGACTGTTTCAGCAAATGCTGCCACCGCCTGCGTTTATTGAGAAAAGCAAGCATATAAGAAAACACCATGAATATCACTCCCACATGCATTCCCGACACACAAAGAATGTGCATCGAGCCTGCCGCCACGTATTTTTGTCGCAACTCTGTGGGCAAAGTGTCGTCGTAACCGAGTAAAATAGCAGCCGCCACAGCATATTCATCGCCTTCAATGCCTAGATTTCGCATCGTTTTCAACAGAAAATCACGAAGAGCGAATGAAAGATGATAAATTGGATTTGCACGATTTTGCCCCAATTTAATCCAGTTTTCATCCTTCAAATAAACCTGCCGTAAGATACCCTTTCGACACAAATATCGTTGATAATCAAACTGTTCGGGATTCTTAGGAGGCTCAACAAGCTTAGGCGGTTCGAAAAACGCCACCACATCGCCATATTTCAAGCCCGACGAACGTTCGTTTTTCTCAAAATATGTCATCACTGCGCCTTCATCCGACTGCATTTTCATTATCACTTTCACTGATTTCTCCTTCACTGTCGGCGATTCTGCTATCTTCGCCACGAAAAAATCACAATCAGCATCCAAATCGTCATCACGGATGTGCACAACGGCTATACCTATTAATATAAGGTGTAGATTCAAAATAACACCAAAAACCCAACGATACTTATAATCTCTTACCACTGAAGTCACTATGAACAACGTAACTCCAAGAAACACAATAACTAACAGTAAAAATTTAACTAATTTTGGTGACAACGGCTCAAAACACAAAAACGCCAGTCCGATGCCCAGTGCAAACGGCATCAGAAGTCGTATAAACGGATATTTGAACCAATTGATCATTCTTACATGTTTTTCACATGCAAGATACAAAGAAAAAACCGAGGAAAAAACTTTTCCCCGGCTAGTTTTCAACAATTTTCATGTTAAAATTTTTTAACAATTGTTAATAAATTTTAACACTTCAAGCCCAAATGTTAATTTTTTTTAACATACGAGATTATTGTCTCGGCCGCTCTGTCGGATGCGCCAGTGTTTCCAAGCACATATTTCAATTCCTCGTAATCCTCGAGCAACTTTTTCTGACGTTTCTGATTGGTTAACAGCGACTTAACCTCCGATGCGATATTCTCGGCAGTCATGTCGTTTTGTATTAACTCCTTGACTACCAATCGGTCCATGATAAGGTTGACGAGACAGATATATCTTACTCTTGCCAGATGTCTGGCGATGATGTACGAAATCTTGTTTGCCTTGTAGCACACCACTTCCGGCACATCGATCAATGCCGTTTCAAGTGTCGCCGTGCCTGAGGTAACAATAGCCGCGCTTGACAATTGCAGCAATTGGTATGTACGATTAAGCACCAGCCGCACATTGGCTTTTTCGCCAATTATCTGCTTGTAATAACTCACCGGCAACGATGGTGCGCAAGCGATAACAAATTGATAATCAGGGAACATCTTCACGACTTTCATCATAACTGAAAGCATGCGGCTCACCTCCTGCTTGCGGCTGCCCGGCAACAAGGCAATGATTTCCTTTTTCGGATTCAAGCGGTTTGCCTTATAAAATTTCTTCTTGTCGACAATATCAATTTTTGAAATTTCATCCAGCAATGGATGTCCAACAAATTGACAATCAACGTCATAGTTATCGTAGAACTTCTTCTCGAAAGGAAGGATGCATAGCATCTTGTCGACCACCTTCTTTATTGTGTAAACACGGCGGCGTTTCCAAGCCCACACCTGTGGTGAGATGTAATAAAACACCTTGAAGCCCTTCTTTTTCGCCCATTTCGCGATTTTCAGATTGAAACCCGGGTAATCAATTAAAATTATGGCATCAGGGTTGAACTCGGTGATATCTTTTTTGCAAAAGTTAAAATTCTTTAAGATAGTGTTTAAATTTATTAACACTTCAACGAAGCCCATGAACGCCAAATCGTGATAATTTTTCACCACATTCGCGCCATTTCTTCGCATTTTTTCACCGCCCCATGCCCTGATTTTAGCTCCGGGGTCTTTCTGACGTATCGACGCCACAAGATTTGAGCCGTGCAAATCGCCTGAAGCCTCGCCCGCTATGATGTAATACTTCATTTTTCAAAACTTTTTAATTTGTCCATGACATCGTAAGCCGTCCAGTCGTAATGCGTCGGGACGATTGAAGCGTAATTGTTTTTAAGTGCCCAGATGTCGGTGTCGGTGCCTTCGTCTTCCACTATGAAAGTGCCGCCGATCCAGAAATAATCGCGTCCGTGCGGGTCTTTCCGTTGGTCGAAAATCTCTTTCCAGCGCGCCTTCGCCTGACGGCAAATTTTCACGCCTTTAATCGGGTTTTCCTCAGTAGTCTTTGGGAAATTCACATTCAAGCAAACGCCTTTAGGTAGTCCTTCGTTCAGAACTTTTTTAGTAATATCAAGAATATAACTGTCGAGATTATCGAAATCAGCATTCGGCGAGTAATCCTCAAGACTGAAGCCAATAGCCGGAATGCCGTCCATGCACGCCTCGACCACTGCAGCCATTGTGCCTGAATAGATTACGTTAGTCGAAGCATTTGAACCATGGTTGATTCCTGAGACCAAAAGATCCGGATACTCATCCATAATCATCTGAAATCCCACCTTCGCGCAATCGACAGGACAACCGTTCAAAACATACATTTCAAAATCTTCAGACTTCTCTAACTGTCTGAGCCTCAACGGTTCATTTATCGTCATCGAGTGACCTTGCGCCGACTTCACCTGCTCTGTCGAAACCACAATCACCTTACCGATCTGACGCATCAAATCAGCCAACTTTCTCAAGCCTTTCGCCAAATATCCGTCATCATTCGTTACTAAAATCGTCGGTTTTCTTTCCATCTAAAAATCCTTTAAAACTTTATACAATTTCTGCGTGGGCAAGCCCATCACATTATAATACGAACCCTCGACATTGCTGACTCCGATGTAACCTATCCATTCCTGGACACCGTAAGCGCCGGCTTTGTCGTATGGTTTGAAATTATCAATATAATAATTAACTTCTTGATTATCAAGCGTTTCAAATGTCACTTTTGAAGTCACTGAGAATGTTTTCGTCTTCTCTTTTGTGTGAACAGTAACTCCTGTCACCACTTTATGAACCTTGCCCGAGAGCAGATTCATCATGCGAACCGCATCGTCACGGTTTTTTGGCTTGCCTAAAATCTCATTTTCCACGATAACAACAGTGTCAGCAGTGATAACCATATAATTTTCAGGCAGTTCCGAATCTTCAAAAGCTTTAGCCTTCTTTAAACTCAAAAATGGCGCCACGTCAATCGAAGGCAAGCGTGAAGGATAATTCTCATCGACTTCCTTAGTCAAAATTGTGAAATCAACGCCGATACCTTTCAAAAGTTCCTGCCGGCGAGGCGATTTCGACGCCAAAACGATATTATATTTCTTTAAATTGTCTAACATTATTTAATAAAAAACATTGATAAAACTCCAATTAACATACTGAGTTTCAACCACATAGACTGAAGATGAAATTGCTTTTCAGTTCTCAGTGATTTATCAGAAAACAGACTCATAAGATTATTTCCTGTGACCAAAATCACTAAAAATCCAGATGCATAAAGCATGTAATATATGATTCTAAAACCTAATCCATCAAAATAACTGGCCGCATTCCATATCATCACACAAGTCACAAAACTCAATATAATCACGATAATCTGAGCCACATTCATACCCCAGATTATCGGAATCGTGCGGCAGTGCGAACGACCGTCGCCCTCGACATCCTGCATATCTTTGACAATCTCTCTAATAAAGGTCATCAGGAAGGCAAAAGCAGTGTAAATCAATACGATATGAAGTGTAACATGCATCCATTCCTGGTTTTCGAGAAGCATTTCCCTATCGCCAAGCATTGACAAAATTTGAAACAGCCAAGGCAGAAACACCGCCAAGGCCACTGATAATGAAACGATTAGGTTACCGACAATCAGCTTTTTCTTATATCTACTCGAATAACTGTACAAAAAACATGCCAAAAGTATCAGACAAGCGAAAATTGTGATGAAATTTCTTCCGTTAGCCATCAAACTTGCGGCTAGTCCACAGCCTAATCCAATTATTGTCAATACGATATAAAAAAGATTGCTTTGTTTTTCAGTAAAAACCTTTCCGACGATTAATTTCTTTGGCTTGTTGATGGCGTCAATCTCAACATCAAAAATATCGTTGATGACGTAACCGCCAGCTTGAATCAGCACCATCGAGATGACCAAAAGTGTAAACGCCAAAGTGCTAAGAAGTCCCAGAATGCAATGATGCACGAGGCACATCGTCAGCGCGGTGATCAGTAGATTCGGCCAGCGAACCAATTTGAAAAAAGCAGCTAACTTATTCATTACCAAATATGATTTTCAAAATCTTTCATCCATTTATCCTGAACTTTCATCGTCTGCTCGATGATGTCGCGCACAGCCCCTTTTCCGCCGTCTTTGTGGCTGATATACACGCTAATCTGCTTGATTTCCTCAGAAGCGTCGGCAGGACATACAGGCACTCCGACCATTTGCATCACAGGGTAATCAGGCATGTCGTCGCCCATGTAAACCACCTCTTCCTTTTTGAGGTTTTTCTCTTTCATATATTCCTCTAACTTAATGATTTTGTTAGGGATATGCATAAAAACATCCTTCACTCCAAGTACTCTCATCCGTTGCGCCATCGAGTCGGCATAACCGCCTGAAATGACGGCGACGTTGTAGCCCAGACGCACTGCCAGTTGCAAAGCGAAACCGTCCTTCACATTCGTCATTCGCAACGCCTCGCCATTGGGCAGCATGATGATGTCACCCTGCGTCATAACTCCATCATAATCAAAGATAAAGGTTGTTACATTTTTTAAAAGCTCTTTATAATTTTTCATTTTTATGATAATTTTCAAGAATGTAATTTGTCAAAATCTTATAAATCTCCTGCTCTTTCGGATGGTTTGAAAGCATCTCCTCATGTGCCTGAATCGTAGCCATATCACCACGACGCGCAGGCCCAGTAAGTGCGTTTTCAGGAGAATTTTTGAATGATTTTTCAATCATCTCCTTCACGAGAGGCTCCATTATCGACAATGGTAAATTATTATCTTTTAATACTTTACCACCAATTCCAAGAATCACATTTGTGAAATTTGACACAAAAACAGCCGCCAAATGAATAGCCTGACGCTGCTCATCGTCGCAATACTTGACTTTCGACGACAACTGCAGGGCGAACCCGCGCAAACGAATCAAATCTTCAGGCGAATTGGCATATATTAACAAAGGTACTTCGTCAAAAGAAATCTCACGATCCTTGCTCATGGTCTGAAGCGGATAAAACACCCCGTAACGCTCGATACGGTTTAACAATTCCGACGATTTTGTTCCAGACGTATGAACCGCGAGTCCTTTATAATCAATAAGATGCGAAGCCACCTCGGCAATTGAGTCATCGTTGACAGCGATAATCAAAAAATCCGATTCCAAGACTTTTTCGTAGTCAGAAACTACGTTAACATTAAATTTTTGACGCAATTTTTCGGCCTCGGCCTCATTTCTCACAAGCACGCAACACGGACTCATCTCTTTGCTTTTCAACACATTACAAAGAGTATATGCGACATTACCCGCTCCAATAACCGCTATTTTCCCAAATTGCATCATAAATTAATTCAAGCTACGAAATTACAAAAAATTTCCGAATGGTTGAAAACAATAATATTTTTTTCATTGCAGATTGAAATTTTTGCAATATTTTTGCGTTAATATTGTTAATTGAAAAAAGAAATAAAAATCGCAATAAAATGATTGAAACAGACATTCGCGAACTAAACGAAAAAATTCAGAGAGAGAGTCAGTTTATCGACTTGATCAACATGGAAATGAGCAAGGTCATCGTGGGTCAGAAGCACATGACAGAGCGTTTGCTCATCGGTTTGTTATCCAACGGACACATCCTTTTGGAAGGCGTTCCTGGTTTGGCTAAGACTTTGGCTATCAAGACATTGGCAAACATCGTCGATGCCGACTTCAGCCGTATTCAGTTCACCCCTGATCTTCTGCCTGCCGACCTCGTTGGTACAATGATTTACAGCCAGAAGACAGAGGAATTCATAGTGAGAAAAGGCCCTGTGTTTGCGAACTTCGTGCTGGCCGATGAGATTAACCGTTCACCAGCGAAGGTGCAGAGCGCTTTGCTCGAGGCAATGCAGGAGCATCAGGTGACTATCGGAGAAAACACATTCGCCTTGCCGGATCCGTTCTTGGTTATGGCAACACAGAACCCGATTGAGCAGGAAGGCACCTATCCGTTGCCGGAAGCTCAGGTCGACCGTTTCATGTTGAAAGTCGTCATCGACTACCCGAGAAAGGAAGAGGAGAAAGTCATCCTGCGTCAGAATATCAACAAGGAATATCCTGAGGTTCATAAAGTTACGTCGACAAAAGACATTTTGAACGCAAGAAAAGTCTGCCGTGAGGTTTACCTCGACGAGAAGATTGAGAACTACATCACCGACATCGTTTTCGCTTCACGTTATCCTGAGGAGTTTAAGTTGAAGAAATTCGCCGGAATGATCAGCTACGGCGGTTCTCCACGTGCGTCAATAAACCTTGCTTTGGCAGCAAAGGCTTACGCTTTCATCAAACGTCGTGGTTACGTCATCCCTGAGGATGTTCGCGCCGTCGCCCCGGATGTGATGCGTCACCGTATCGGCTTGACCTACGAGGCAGAAGCAGAAAATATCACAACAGAAGATATCATCAATGAGATTTTGAACATCGTAGAGGTGCCGTAATTCTTAATTATGGAAGCAACTGATTTATTTAAGAAAGTCAGGAAAATCGAGATCAAGACACGCGGTCTGACCAACCACATTTTTTCGGGCCAGTACCACAGCGCTTTTAAGGGTCGAGGCATGACATTCAGCGAGGTGCGCGAGTATCAGTATGGCGACGATATCCGCAACATCGACTGGAACGTCACGGCTCGATTCCACAAGCCTTTTGTCAAGATTTTCGAGGAAGAGCGCGAGATGACGGTGATGTTGCTCATCGACGTGTCGGGTTCCAACGACTTCGGCTCCATGGGTGCGACAAAACGCGACATCACGGCTGAACTCGCGGCGGTGCTGGCATTCTCGGCGATTCAGAACAACGATAAGGTTGGTGTGATTTTCTTCAGCGACCAAATCGAGAAGTTCATCCCGCCGAAGAAAGGCTCAAGCCATATTTTGCGCATCATCCGCGAGATAGTGACGTTCACGCCCGAACACAAAGGCACCGACATAGGTGAAGGACTGAAATTCCTGACAAGCGCTATCAAAAAGCGCACCACCGCATTCTTGATTTCCGACTTCATTACAGAAAAACCGTTTGAACAGGAAATGAGAATCGCAGCGCGCAAACACGACCTTATCTCATTGAGAATCACTGATAAACGAGAACTCATCATTCCTAAAATAGGCTTGGTGAAGTTCCGCGACAACGAGACTGACAAAGAAATCTGGGTCGACACGTCGACAAACGCCTGGAATCAGGCATATCAGAAGTTTGTGCAACACGAGACTACGAAACTCAGCAAGACCTTCGCCAACAATGGTGTTGATAACACATTGATTTACACCGACGAAGACTATGTCAAGCCTCTTATGCAACTTTTTAAAAGAAGAGAATCGAGAAGATGAAGAAACTTTGTTTCATATTATTCTGCATGCTGTCGATGACGGGAATGCGAGGCGTGGCTCAAACCACTTTCTTGAGAGGTATGGCCAACGTCGACACCATCACCGTCGGACAACCATTTGATTATCAATTGTTTTTAACGATTCCAAAAGACTACTACGTTGAATGGAAGCAGTTTGGCGACACTTTGAGCAAGGAGATTGAGGTTATCAGCGTGGGCGAAGTCACGACGACACCTATTAATAATAGCGACAACGTGAAGATGACGCAGCACCTCACCTTGACATCGTTCGACACAGGCTACGTCTACGTCCCGGAGATTGATATTTTGTACAGCAAGAGCCTTCGCGACAGCGTCCGTCACACGCTCAGCACCAACGAATACGAGCTTTATGTGACGACGGTCGAAGTCGACACAACGCAAGCGTTCAAACCGATCAAAGGCGTTATAAAACAAGGCCTTACAGCAAAAGAAGTGTTCCCGTGGACAATCGTCGTTATCGTTGCGGCAGGCTTGGTTTATCTTATTATCTATCTTACGAAACACGTCAATAAAAAAGAAGTGGTCGAAGAAGTTAAGAAGAAACCAGCGATTCCTGCTATCATCACGGCTAGAGCCAAGCTCAACGAGATGAAAACCAACGAGTTATGGAATTCATCAAAGACAAAAGACTATTATACTGACCTCACCGACATAGCTCGAGAATATCTTGAAGGACAATTTGGCATCGATGCTGTTGAAATGACGACCGACGAGATCATGAAAGCCGTTAATGAATTGAATCTCAATGGCTTCGCCAAAGACAAGCTTCAAGAAACTCTCATCACCGCCGACTTCGTCAAGTTCGCGAAAGCGAATCCGACGGCCGAACAAAACGAGCAGTCGTTCAAAGACATCGACTTTTTCGTTGAGGACAGCTACGTTTATTTCCAGGAAGTTGAGAAAAAGAAGAAAGAGGAGGAAATTAAATGAGTTCAATAGAATTTGCATCGGCGTATTTTCTTTATGGATTGATAATCATTCCATTACTGACTGTTTGGTATATTTTCCTTGGCAGAAAACATCAGGCTTACGTGAAGTTTTCCGACACCGGTTTCTTTGCCAACATGCCAAAAAGCTGGAGAATCTACGCGCGACATATACTTTTTGCGATTGAGATGTGTGCTTTGGCGTTGTTAATCATTGCATTAGCGCGTCCGCAAAGCAGTTCCACCAACCAGAAAATCAACGTGGAAGGCATCGACATCGTGATCACCATGGACCTCTCGAGCAGTATGCTTGCACAAGACCTTAAGCCAGACCGTCTGGAGGCCGCTAAGGACATCAGCGCCGAATTCGTGAAAGGGCGTCCCGAAGACCGCATGGGATTGGTCGTCTTTGCCAGCGAGACATTCACGCAAGTGCCTTTAACCACTGACCATGGCATGCTTCTCAACATGATGAAGGACATGAAATGCGGCATGCTCGAAGACGGCACCGCCATTGGCGACGGACTCGCCTCATCAGTGAGCCGACTGAAAGACAGCGAAGCCATCTCGAAAGTCGTGATTCTGCTCACCGACGGTGACAACAACGCAGGCTCCATCGACCCGGCAACAGCCGCTGAAATGGCTAAGATTTTCGGCATAAGAGTGTACACCATCGGCGTAGGCACAAGAGGCACAGCGCCTTACCCGGTGCAAACACCTTTCGGAGGCATCCAATACCAGCAGATCCCGGTGACAATCAACGAGCCGTTGCTGCAACAGATTGCCGACGAGACCGGTGGAAAATATTTCCGCGCCACATCTAACGAAAAACTCGAACAAATCTACGATGAAATCGACAAACTGGAGCGCTCGAAGATTGAAATCAACGAGTTCACTCGCGTACACGAAGAATTTTTACCGTTCGTTTTGTTGAGTTTGGCATTATTATTGTTGGACTTCCTGTTGAGACACACTATTTTTAAGACATTAACGGATTAAGAGATATGGAGACAAGTATTTTGAGATTTGAAAACCCGCAGTATCTGTACTGGTTGCTGATAATTCCAGTACTGGTGGCTGTCTACGTCTTGATTCGTTTGTGGAACAAAAAACAGTTCGAGCGTTTCGCCAGCATCAAGCTGAGAAACTTCCTCGTCCCGATGTTCTCTTCGGCAAGAGCCAACACTAAGTTTGTCATTTTCTGTCTGATAATAGCCTTGCTGATTTTCGGCGCGGCTAATCTGCAGTCGGGCTCGAAGATGGAGAAGGTGAAACGCGAAGGCATCGACCTGTTCCTTTGCGTCGACATCTCAAATTCCATGCACGCCGAGGACATAGCGCCTAACCGTCTTGAACGCTCAAAACAAGCCATCAATAAATTGATTTCCAAGCTTCAAGGCGACAGAATCGGAATTATTGTGTTTGCTGGAAACGCTTACGTCCAGCTGCCTATCACCACCGATTACGCAGCGGCGAAGATGTTCCTTTCGACCGTCGACACCGACCTCATCCCTACTCAAGGAACTGAAGTCGGAAGAGCTATCGAATTGGCTATCAAGAGCTTCGGAGAGACAGAGCATAACAAGGCCATCATCATCATTTCTGACGGCGAAGACCATGAGAACGGCGACGCGGTGAAAGCTGCGCAAGATGCCGCAAAATATGGCATCAAGGTGTATACGATTGGCATGGGACTCGACGAAGGCGCCCCTATCCCACTCTACAACCAATATGGCAAGAAAACCGGTTATAAAAAAGATAAAAACGGCAACATCATCATCACAAAACTCGATGACAACATGTTGCGTCAGATAGCCGAAATCGGCGACGGAATCTACGTTAGAGCAAGTAATTCCAACGTCGGACTCGACAAGATTTACGAAGACATTGGCAAAGCCAAGAAATCAGAAATCGAAGCGAAGGTGTTCACCGACTACGACGACCAGTTCCAGTGGTTTGTGGGTGCCGCCATACTTTTATTGATTATCGAAATCCTGCTTTCATCAGGAAAGAGAGGATGGGAATCTAAATTTAATTTCTTTGAGCCGAAAAATGAGAACAATTAATAAAATAGGTGTAACGATTGTGCTTTTGAGCCTTTGTTTCGCAGTAAACGCGCAGACAAAGGAGATTCGTCATGGCAACAGGAACTTCAAAAAAGGATTCTATTCGGAAGCCGAGAAGGACTACAAGAGTTCGTTGGACAAGAAATACAACGACAAGGCGCAGTTTAACCTCGGCGACGCCTATTATCAGCAGCATAATTACGAGGATGCGGCAAGAAGTTTCCAAAGTGTAGCCGACCGAAATGTGCCTAAAAACCTTGAGGCGAACTCGTTTTACAACCTCGGCAACACCATGATGGAACAGCAGAAATACGCCGAAGCTTTCGACGCATATAAAAAATGCCTGAAACTTGACCCTAACGACGAGGACGCGAGATATAATCTTGAGTATGCCCGCCAGAAGATGCTGATGCAGCAGCAACAACAGCAGGAACAGCAACAAAAACAGGATAATAAGGATAGTCAGGATAAGGAGGATAAGAAGGATCAGCAGCAGCAAAATCAGAATCAGGAAGAGCAGCAGCAGGGACAACAGCAGGAGCAGCAAGAGCAAGAACAGCAGCAGCAACAGCAACAACAAGAGCAGCAGATGTCGAAGGAAGATGCTGAAAGAATGCTGCAAGCCCTTGAAAATCAAGAAAAAGAGACGATGGACAAGATGAATGAGGCGAAGGCTGCAAAGATGCAGAAACGAAAGATTCAAAAAGATTGGTGATTTAGTTGAAAGTTTAGGGTTTAGAGTGTAGAGTTTAGAGTTGTTTTAAAGTGTAAAGTTTAAAGTGTAAAGTTTAAAGATAATGAAGAGGTTTGGTATTTTAATATTGTGTTTGATGACGGCGTTCGCCTTGAAAGCGCAGGATGACGTCAGTTTTAAGGTAATTTGCAAGAAACAGGTGGTTGTCGGAGAGCAGTTTCAGGTTTCCTACGAGTTGAGTGGCGAAGGAAAGAATTTCGAGGCGCCTAATTTCAACAATTTCGAGATTGTGGGAGGACCGTTCTCCTCTTCAAGCTCAAGCGTACAGATTGTGAACGGCTCGGTGACGAAGACAAGCACAAACACCTATTCGTTCTACCTCCGAGCAATAAAAGAAGGAAAGTTCACCATTCCAGCCGCTACCATCACTGTTAAAAAACAGAAAGTGAAAAGCACCACAGCCGAAATCGAGGTGGTGAAAGACAACTCAGCCATCACCGACAAAGGCGGAACGAAGGCCACAGGCAACGCAAAAGACGTGTTCCTTGAAGCCGTTCCGAACAAGCTTTCAGCTTATATTGGCGAGCAAATCACACTCACCTACAAGATTTATTTTACAATACCTATTTCAAACCTCAGCATCTCAAAAGCCCCGTCGTATTCAGGATTCTGGACGAAAGACGTCACCGAGAACAACGGCGTTCTGCAACAGTCGTCGATAGTGAGAAACGGTCAGGAATACCACGTCGCGACAGCCCAGGAGATTGTGTTGATACCGCAAAAAGCCGGCACTCTGACAATAGACCCGTTGAATATCAGCTGCATAGCGCAGATTAGAAACGAGAAACAGCAGCAGAGAGGCTACGACCCGTTTGAAAACTTCTTCGGCGACATAATGGGTTCTGGCTATACCAATGTTAAAAAAGAATTGAAGTCGCAACCAATTGATATTGAAGTGAAACCGATGCCTGCCAAAGACAAGCCCGAGAGTTTCAAAGGCGCTGTCGGACAGTTCACTTTCACCTCAAAAATCGACAAGACCGAGATGAAATCGAACGACGCCTTCACCGTGACGTACACCGTCTCCGGCAAGGGCAACATCGAGCTTCTCGACCTGCCGAAACCTAATTTCCCTCCTGATTTCGAGGTTTACGACCCAAAGATTTCGACCAACACCAAGAACAACTCTTACGGAATCAGTGGCTCGAAAAAAGCTGAATATGTCGTAATCCCAAGAGTATCAGGCGATTTCACAATAAAGCCGACCGAGTTCTCGTATTTCGACCCGTCGAAAAACAAATATGTGACCTTAGAATCCGACATCTACGAGCTGAAGGTTGAAAGAAGCGCCAACGAAGGCAACAGTGGCATCATTTACGCCGGTGGTCAGGAAGCCATCAAGGTGGTTGGAAGCGACATCATGCATATCATGATCGTTGGAAACCTCCAAAAAAGCGGCACAATGCTGTTTGCTTCGCCATTGTATTTCATCGTGATAATCGCGATGATAATCATATTCGCGGCAGCACTCATAATCTACAAGAAAGTCAATAAATTCAATCAGAATCAAGTACTTGTTAGAAACAAGAAAGCCACGAAGATAGCCAAGAAACGTCTGCACAACGCCTACAGTTATCTCAAGATAAAAGACCAGAATCATTTCTACGAGGAGTTGTCGCAGGCATTATGGGGCTACATCTCCGACAAGCTCAACATCGCTCGCGCAAAACTCTCGATGGACACCGTCAGAGAGATGATGAGCGGCAAGAATGTTTCGGAAGACATTATAAATCAATTCATTGAACTCCTTAACAACTGTGAATTCGCCCGATTTGCACCAGGCGACCCGGGAAAGAAAATGGAGGAATTATACGAAAAGGGAGTTGAAGTCATTACAAAAGCGGAAAAGAATTTAAATTAGTTAATCAGTTTTAAAGATGAAAAGATTATATATTTTGATGGTTTTGATGGTTGCAGCGTTTGGGATTAAAGCGCAAACCATTCAGAATCAAGAGTTTGCAAAAGCTAATTTCTATTACAACGAAAGCAAATACGACACCGCGCTGGTGATTTATGAGAGAATTATCGACGAGGGATTTGTCTCCGCACCTTTATTATATAATATAGGTAACACCTATTTCAAATTGAGAAACTATCCGATGGCTATTCTCAACTATGAGAAAGCATTGAAGATTGACCCAAGCAACGAGGAAATCAAGCAAAATCTGGCGATTGTCAATTCTTTGATTACCGATAAGATAGAGCCGCTTCCTGTGTTTTTCATGACAAAATGGTGGAAAAACACCGGCGATAAGCTCTCGGCCAACGGTTGGGCAACCACCTCGCTGATTTTGTTCGGCTTAATCCTATTTGCGTTGTTCATTTATTTCACGACGCGCACCAAAGGCATAAAGAAATCGATGTTTTTCACAGGTTTGCTATTGATTTTGCTTTTTGTGTGCAGTGTCATTTTCGCTTCGCAGAAATACATTTACCTCAATCAGCATAACGAGGCCATTGTGATGACCCCGACAATCACAGTGAAAAGCTCGCCTTCATCGTCGGGTGTCGACCTATTTGTGCTGCATGAAGGCACAAAAGTTGAAATTCTCGACAAAGCCGACAGCTGGGATAAGATAAGAATTGCCGACGGCAGTGTAGGTTGGATGCCTTCTTCATCATCTTTAAAATACTAATTTCGCACGTCTTTTGCATTGATAATGTGTACATTAGTGATTTAGGATAAAAAATATTTAATTTTTTCCTAAAATATTTTGCGTGGTTTAAAAAAATGTTGTATTTTTGAACCCTTAAAATGTGTTTCTGTATATAGAAATTAATGTCTAAATTACGTGATATGAAAAAAAGATTTTTACCGTTAAGTATGCTTTTGATAACCATAGTGTTAGCTCAAGCAAGTTTCGTGGCTAACGCTGCCGGAATCCAAGGAAAATACACTCCAAGGTCTGGCTCAAAAGCTACAATTTCTTCATTTATGAAGAGCATTCGCGCAAATCAAGAGACCGGTTTGATTGATCCAGCATTGATGATGGCTGCTCAAAAAGCCGCTCAAACGACAACAAAAGACGGCGATTTGAACTGGGCATACGCAGGTCCGGACAACTTCGGCGGCATGACAAGAGCTATCTTGTATCAACAGAAAACCAAACAAGGAAAAGTCATTCAAACTGTTTTGATTGGTACCATCGGCGGTGACATTTACGAAACAGAGAATGGCGGTGTCACTTTCGGTAAAGTGGCCAGCCTCGATGCACCTATCAGCTGCATGGTGAAGGCTTCAAACGGTGATATTTTCATCGGAACAGGTGAAGGCCGTGACGCGCAGAAACTGAATGGTCTTTCATACCTCAATTATGAATACAGCTTCGTCGGAAAAGGCGTTTTCAAAATGGCTGCCGGAAGCACAATGGTTGAGCAACTCGGTTCAACAAGCAGCTGGGCATTCGTCAATGATTTGACCATCGCCAACGACAAGCTTTACGCTGCAACAACAGACGGTATCATGGTCAGCGCTGACAACGGCGAGTCATGGACCAACGTTTTGGCAGGTACTTTCAGAAGCATCAAGTCGAACAACAACGGCGACCTCCTCGCTACCGACGAAACCGACGTATATATGTCGAGAGGCGGTGAAGCTTTCCAGATGATTACAGGGACAACACAGCTTCCATCAAACGAATATCCGAAAGTTGTGGCTTTGTCACCATCAGACAACAACTACATGTATATCGCATACTACAGACAATTCACTGCTTTAGGTAAGAAATACTACGGAATTGGCAATGTGTATTATACAAAAGACAATGGTGAGAATTGGGATATCGCAGTTGCTGGCAACGGCATCTACCATATCTTCGGAGCATATACAAATCCGGACAACTTCAACGGCTTCATGACCGTTTGCCCGAACAATCCTAAGAAGCTCCTCATGGGTTGCGACAACCTCTGGGTCGTTGAAAACTCAACAAACAACCCTGAGCCAAACAGCTACAGACCACAACAGGTTTCAGAGAGTTTCACCGATGAATACACAGCTATCGCTTGGAACCGTTACATCTATCTCCACGAAGGTTTACAGAACATCGTTTTCTCTCCAAAGAACCCTAACGAGTTCTACGTTGGAACAAACGGCGGTGTTTTCAAAGGCGAATACGCAGCAGGTCTTTACTCATACAAGAGCAGCAACCGTTACTTCATCACCGACGATGTTCACACATCAGTTACACGTATGATGAGCGTTGGTGTTGGTGGTACCTCAATGGTTCTCGGCGGCTGCCTCGACCACGGCACTATCCTTATGACTGGTTCAGAAAGCATTAACAATGTCACGACAGGTGAGATTGCATTCCCACACGTCACAAACAACGGCTATGCATCATCATTCTTCTCACCAGAATATGCCGGCGGACCATGCGCAATTTCAACAATCAACCCATACGTATTCTTTGTCTCTACAACAGGTGCTCTTTCAACACCTATTTATAGAACAGAAACATTAGGTGAAGATTACAACGAGCAATTTGAAGGCGGCGGCGAGTCTCCAGTTATCACAAACGCCAATGCATTCAAGACCCCATTCGCATTCTATGAGAACTACAATGATGCCAACAACCCAATCGACACAATCTTCGCACCTATCAGAACTGTGAAATACAAAGGTGAGATGGTTTATGCATACAGTGTCCAGGCTGGCTATCCTGTTGACCACATCATCACAGAGGAACCTGAACATGACGCAGCTCACATGGATACATTGGGCAACTACAGATGGATTCCTGGTGACACTATCTGGAACATCCACGATCCACTCAGCACATTGTATATCTGCGGTATTGAAGATGCAATCTATATGACAAGAGACGCTCTCTTGTTCAGCAAACACACCGACTGGTTGAAGATCAGCAAGATTGATGGTATCCCATCAGCAATTGCTCTCAACGGCAACGGCGACATGGCATTGGTTGGTACAATCGAAGGTACTCTTTACAAAGTGACAGGTCTCTCACACGCTTATACAGCTGCACAGGCTTCTGTCGACTCAGCAGCATGCGTGGTTACCTGCGATTCAATCACAACATTCGCAAATCAGGCTGTTACAAGCATCTCAATCAACCCGACCAACAATAAGGTTATTGTCACATTAGGTAATTACGGCAACACCAACTACGTCTACACTTCAAATGACGGCACACAATTCACAGCAGCATCAGGCATCCCTGCAGCTCCTGTTTATGCAAGTTTGATTGAAAAGACCTCAGGCATGTACATGATTGGTACAGAGTTCGGTCTCTACACATCAACCAACGGTACATCATGGACAAAGTCAGACGCTATCAACAGCCCGGTTATGGAACTCAAACAGGCTGTCGTTGCCAACCATCCTGAGAAGATCGACGTTCTCTATGATGAGATGGGTACTCCAACATACATCATCTGGCCTGGTGTTGATAACGAGGGCATGATTTACGCAGCTACATACGGTGAAGGTATCATTGCATGTAACACCTACGCTGTTGCTGCAGCTCCAGAGCCGACAACAGAGGACGACGACAACACAACAGTTGTTGCTGATCAGTTGAACATCTATCCTAACCCGGTTAGAGACTTCGCTCAGTTTGACCTCCAGTTAAATGGCAACACATCAGTCAGCTACGTGATTTACGACCTCTCAGGCCGCATGGTGACCAACGGTGAGCTCGGAACATTCGCAAAGGGCGCACACACCATGAGAATCAGCACAGCCGACTTGGCAAGCGGTTCATACATCATCCGCTTAAATGCTGGTGAAAAGACTGAAACAGCAAAATTCTTAGTATACTAATAACGGTAAAGACAAAAAAGCGAGGCATCCGATGGATGCCTCGCTTTTTTTAATGTTTATTTCAAAAAAAAATTAATAAACACTTTCTCTCTGATACTGCTTATATTCTCCGTATGCCGGACATTTTGAAGTCTCACGACATGCAGTAAATAATACACCTAACGTAAACGCGACCGCCAATAACAATGCTATTTTCTTCATATTTTCCCTATTAAAAGTTTCAATTTGCAAAGTAACGATATTTTTTTTAATTTTGTACACTTTTTTGATATAATTTTTTTCAACATCGAATAATTTTATCAACATGGCTGAAATTAGAAAACCAGATATCGAAAACGGCTGGTATGAAGCTCTTAAACAAGAGTTTGAGTCGTCGTACTTCGCCGGCATAAAAACGTTTTTAATCGAGGAAAAACGTCAGCATGTGGTGTATCCGCCGTCGCCGTTGATATTTAACGCGTTCAACCGCACACCTTTCGACAAGGTGAAGGTCGTGATTTTGGGTCAGGATCCGTATCATAACATTGGGCAGGCACATGGCTTGGCGTTTTCGGTGCCTGACGGCATTCAGCCGCCGCCGAGTCTGAAAAACATATTCAAGGAGCTGCATACCGACATCGGGATGCCGATTCCGCGCAACGGAAACCTTGAAAAATGGGCCGACGAAGGCGTTTTGTTGCTCAATGCGTCGCTCACTGTGAGAGCCAACATGGCGGCATCGCATGCTAAGATAGGCTGGCAACAGTTTACCGACGCCGCGATACGAGCATTATCAGAAAAGAAAGAGCATCTGGTGTTTCTGCTATGGGGCAGCTATGCCATCGCGAAAGAGAGCCTCATCGACCACAGCAAACATCTGATTTTAAAAACCGTGCACCCTTCCCCACTCTCGGCGAGCCGCGGTTTCTTCGGATGCCGACATTTTTCACAAACGAATCAATACCTTATTAATAATAATATAACGCCCATTAAATGGGATGTGATTTTAGGATAAGAAAGGATAAGGAGGATAAGATGGATAAGAAAGATAGAATAGTATTTGCGACTCATAATAAGAATAAGTTAGCGGAGATTAGGAATATTTTAAAGAATTATGATGTTGTGGGATTGCGTGATATCGGGTGCGAGACCGACATTGTGGAAGATGCCGACGATTTGCAGGGAAACGCGAAGATAAAGGCTGATTTCGTTACCAACAACTATCATTTGAACTGTTTTGCCGACGACACCGGATTGGAGGTTGAGGCATTAAACGGCGCCCCGGGCGTGTATTCGGCAAGATATGCAGGCGAAGGATGCTCGTATCACGACAACGTGGTGAAACTCCTTGACGCAATGAAAGACATCACAAACAGAAAAGCGCGCTTCAGAACTGTTATCGCATTGAATCTCAATGGAAAACAATATTTCTTCGAAGGCATTGTCAACGGAAAAATCCTTGAAGAGGAACATGGCGAAGGCGGCTTCGGCTACGACCCTATCTTCCAACCCGACGGCTATGACATGACTTTTGCGGAGATGCCTATGGAAATCAAAAACAAGATTTCACATAGAGGAAGAGCGGTGCAAAAACTCGTGGAATTTTTGCATTTAGTCAGTTAATAAGTTGGTCAGTTAAAAGTTTTTTTAAATAAAATTTGTAAATATTAAAAAATATTTGTATCTTTGCAGATTGATTTAATCATTTAGACTGCGAAAATGAAAAAATTCGTTTTTGTCTTAGTTTTAGTATTTTCATTAGTATTTGCTGAAGCCCGGCAAAATAATGATTTATACACTTTTGACAAAACGCGCAACACCATTGAATTAGACATCACAAAGATATTTCACATTGAGCACAGAACCTATCTTCTTTATGCCTTAAGTCAAGATGAGAGATTCAGTATTTCCATGACAGGTGAAGACGGTGTTTTTGCGATAAATCAAAGTTCTGACGACACGAAAACGGATCTTTTAAAAGATTTCACTGATTTTTACGAGGAAGAAGAGGCTGTTTTCAGCAGCATGACAAAGGAAGAGGCAGGCAACACATTCCCTGAATGGAAAGCTCAGCTACCCGAGAGTTTTGTGGCTTCGATAATGATGGATTATTATGTGAATAGCCGTCAGAACAGCACATGTGCTAGTGCCGACCCATTCTGCACCGACAACGGATTATATATGTTTCCGGCAGGAACAAACGCCGGCAGTGGAGAAACAGGTCCTAACTACAACTGTTTACATTCCACTCCAAATCCTGCATGGTATTATATGAGAATAGACAACCCCGGAGGCATCAGCATATACATGTATAGTGAGCCAAGTGAAGACATAGACTTCTGTGCGTGGGGTCCTTTCGACGATCCTGTGGCATATTGTCCGGATGGCTTGACAGGCGACAAAGTGGTAAGCTGCAGCTATTCTTCAAGCGCCACCGAAACATGTGCAATCCCTGGCAGTGCACAAACTGGAGAGTATTATATTCTGGTCATCACCAACTACTCGAATCATGAGTGTAACATCAACTTCAGTAAGATTGGTGGAAACGGCACTACCGACTGCTCCATCATGCCACCTATGGTATGGTATGAAAATGCATGTTATGGCAGCAACTTGACGCTTCACGCTCAGGAAGTTAACAACGCCACATATTCATGGACGGGTCCGAATGGATTCACATCGACAGAGATGGAGCCGACCATCAACAACATAACATTCAATAACTCAGGCACTTACGAATGCAGCATCACTGTTGGAACACAGACCAGTGACCCTATGAGCATTGATGTTAACGTGATTCCGAACCTTAATCTCACGATAAACAACGACGACAATATTTGCGTTGGTGTCAACACTATGTTCACGGGAACAGTCACCACTTCCCCACCTGGGCACGACAATGCCATCGTTGACTGGGAAAGAGTATGGAATTTTGGTGACGGAACAGGCGAAGAGCATGGCGAGGCTGTAGCGCACACCTTCAATGCGATGGGTACATATACTGTGACACATACAGTTACAGCGCGAAACGATGCCGATCAAACATGCCAGGTTACAATGACAAAGCAAATCACCGTTGATCAAGTGACGGCATACATTTCAGCCGACGACTATGCACTTTGTGAGGGCGAAAGCACGACATTAACGCTGAACATGTCAACAGGTGCCGGAAACTACACTTATAACTGGCAGCCAGCCAACATGATTGAAGGCTCGAACACGCTGCAGGTGGTGACGACAAAACCTCTGACGCAGACGACTGAATTTACCTGCACGTTGACCGACCCGCAAGGCAACTCGTTCACCACACCGCAGACCGCCATAATGGTTAAGCAATATCCTGAGACCAATCTAACGGTGGTGAACCCGGTTTTAATCAGCAATGTTCCGACAACAATATTGGGAAGCACTATTACATTGTTGGCCAACGCATATCAAGGCGCAACCTACACTTGGGAGCCTTTCAACATGATTTATAACAATGTCGAGCCTTGGAAAGTTGTAGTAAAACCTGAAGAAATCGGAGAAACGACATTCCATGTAACGATAGACGACAACGGATGTATCTCGGAAGAAGATATCGTTGTCAGCGCCTTGCCGCCAGTGGCTAACACAAGCGTCACGGCATCAGAAGAGATTGTGTGTGAGGATGCAACGATAACATTATCAGCGACTTTTGAAGGCGGTTGCGGTGAGTACAGCTACTATTGGGAGCCAAGCGAATGGATCAGCGGCGACAATACCACACAAACTGTCACCACGAAAGCACTGAAAGACGATATCACATTTACATGCACGGCGTCTGACGTTCTTATGCCGACATGCACATACGGCTCCGATTCAGGAAGTAAGCACATCAACATTCGCAACAAGCCATCGGTTGACAGCGATTTGATTGGGCAAAGCAACGTAATTCCAGGAATCGGATACATGCCATACGTTTATGAATATGAAATCAACGAGGCAAGTTTAACAGGTTACGACATTGAAAACGCCGAATATCTTTGGAAGATTTCAAGTTATTACGACACACCGAATCACATTCCAGGCACGCTTTACGAGTCGTCGTGGACTGTTTATCCTGACGAATATAATCCGAAGAAAGCTTACGTGCATGTCGACAATTACGGCAACGCTTTGTTAACCTGCAAAATAACCAGTGTTTGCGGCTCGGCATTGACCAAAAAATTCATTTACACTGATGGTTATAACAATGGCATGTCGGTTGATGAAAACGATTATGACAACTTGATCAGCATCTTCCCTAACCCTTCAAACGGCGATATTTACATCAGCTACGAAGACATCGCTTCGCCATTGGTTATCAGCATTTTCAGCTATACGGGGACGTTGATTGACCAATTCGATGCCGACACCGACAACAACGTCATGCGTTATTCCATGAACGGATTCGCCAACGGATTGTATTTCATTGAAATTTCAGGAATCGGCTTCGTGGTCACGAAGAAGTTCGTACTCAGCAAATAGTATTATCTCCAGCTTCTACAGGCGTCGTATGTTCTGTTGATTTTCAACGGCATACCAACGCTCAGCATAAATTCAAGACCTCTGTTAAAACGGCCAGTCTCCTCGACATTATACGTGATTTTATCGACATAATTCGACTCGGTGGCTCCATTGGTATTCAAGAAACCAAGATTATATGCTCCATCGAGTTTAAATGTCATTGTGAATGAGCGCAAACGCAGGTTATATCTGAGGCCGGCCCCCAAAGCCAAACAAATATCGTAAGAGCTTAAAGCATCTGATTTCGACACATCGACAGAGGTGTTATAGTCGGGATAATCGGGGAAAGATTTTGAGAATGTACCAGCGTAACACAAAGCAAAATCAGGAGCCACGAAGATATATGGAGTTAATTTCCTAGAGTTGAAGAGATAATAAGTAACAGGAATCCTGATGTCAAAATATTGTGCGCTTATCTCATCAGTTTCTTTGACTTCACCTCTTAAATCAAAAGATTTTCTGAAGCCGCGGTTAATCATCAGAAAGTCGGCGCCTATAGATAAGCCATTGATCAATTTCACAGGATATTCAATAAACAGGCCAAAAGCAGGTTTTAGCACCATATCGTTGGGCAATTTATTGTATTCTTTATATGCGAAATCCATGTGATAACTTGTCAATCCGACCTTGACGCCAGCTATCGGGGCACTGCTTTTTTCGCGGTTATTCCTTACATTTCCGAAACTAAAATCATGCTGAGCCGCCAGATTGACGCTCAACGCAACGAAAAACAATATTGATATTAGTTTCTTCATATTTTAATCTATTATCTTCTTATTGCAAGGTCCTTAACAGCTTTTTCATAGCCGTAGACCTGCATTATGCCATGAAATTCGGTCTTGAAGCTTCTTTTTTTGATGATACTCCAAATTCTTATGTCATGTATTCCAATAGAATCGACCGTGCCTTTTATGATATTACCTCTATAATAGATGGCATCACCGGCATATTCAGTATTTTCATAACATAACATAAATTCATTATTATTCTCGGAATAAACATTTCCGTAGACGTAGGCATCCTCCTCATACCAATCCTTGTAATCAAGATTGTCGTTATTTTTGAATGAAAACTTGATTTTCGCCATTCCATTCACCTGATCTTCGACCTTGATATACATCGAGCGTCTGCTCAGATTGGTATAAGCCTGTTGAGGATAAGGCACATATTCCTGAGAATATTGGTCATAATATTTATATGTGCCGCTATATTCAGGATGAATCACCTCATATTCGCCGACCAAGTCAGGTGGAAATAATCCATTTTTCAGCTCTTGGTTAATCTCTGATTCAGGGAAATACTGTTGAGGATATATGTCGTAATACTCTTTCATATCGCTCTCGTCGCCAACGAACGCGATGGTATCGTGGTTGTTTTTACTGCAACTCCAAAGCAGCGATAATGCCACTCCGAACGCGATTGTCAATATTTTAAGAGAGTTACGGAACATCGTTTATTTCAATGAATTCTTTAAAACTTCGATAGCTTTGTCGATACCGGCAGCGTTTTTACCGCCTGCTGTGGCGAGAGTTTTCTGTCCGCCGCCACCGCCTTGGATTTCTTTAGCGGCTTCACGCACCATGGCGCCTGCGTCCATTTTCTTAGCGTCGACGAGGCTTTGAGGAAGCATCACGCAGAGAGCTGGTTTGTCTTCGAACACTCCGCCCATGATTGCAACCACCTCAGCGTCGATGTCTTTCAAAGCCGAGGCGACGTTGCGCATCTGGTTCATGTCGGCGTCGACGCGGGCGATGACCAGTTTATGACCTTCGAAGTCGGAGGCGTTGTTGTAGGCGTTTTTAGCGTCGCTGACAGCCTGAGCCATCATCATAGATTCGATCTTCTTCTGAAGCATAGAGTTTTGTGCCGAGAGTGTCTCGACAGCCTTCACCACGTCGCCAGACGACTTAACCAAACCTTTGATTTTATTTAATGTATCTATCTGATTATCAAGATATTCGATAACTGCTTCGCCTGTTATAGCCTCGATACGACGTACTCCGGCGGCGATAGCGCTTTCAGTTAATATCTTGAACGCACCGATGCGGCCTGTTGAAGGAATATGAGTACCGCCGCAGAGCTCACATGAGTAGCCTTCGCCGAATTTCACAACACGAACCTTGTCGCCGTACTTCTCGCCGAACAATGCCATAGCGCCCATGTTACGGGCCTCGTCAATCGGGACATCGACAGCGGTCTGGTTAGGCAAATCTTCTCTAATCTTTTGATTTACAATAGTTTCAACCTTACGAATCTCCTCATCGGTCATCTTGGCGAAGTGACTGAAGTCGAAACGCAGACGTTCATCGTCGACCATTGAGCCCTTTTGCTCGACGTGTGTTCCGAGAACCTGACGGAGAGCAGCATGCATCAAGTGGGTAGCGGTGTGGTTAGCCTCGATCTTCAGACGGCGTTCAACATCGACTTTAGCAGTAAACACTGCTTCAGGCTGTTGTGGAAGCGCATCGGTGATATGAATGCTCAGGTCGTTTTCTTTGACAGTGTTAACCACGTGAAGTGTCTCGTTTTCCGACACCAGCACGCCTTTGTCGCCCACCTGGCCGCCCATCTCGGCGTAGAACGGAGTCTTGTCGAGGACGATCTCGAAATGTTTCTTGCCTTTCGCCACCACCTCTCTGAATTTCAATATCTTAGCCTCGCATTCCATCTCGGTGTAGCCGACGAATGTGGTAGGTTTATCTTCATGGATAAGCTCGACCCAGTCGCCCGACATCTTCTCAGCGGCCTTACGCGAACGGTCTTTCTGTTCTTTGAGGTTATTGTTGAAGCCTTCCATATCGACTTCGAGACCTTTCTCTTCAGCCATGAGGTTGGTGAGGTCGACCGGGAAGCCGTAGGTGTCGAACAGTTCGAAGGCGAAGGCGCCGTCGATGAGTTTTGCACCCTTATTTTGCTCGACGTAGTTCTCGAAACGTTTGATACCCAATGCCAAAGTACGCAGGAACGAAGCTTCTTCCTCGTATATAACCTTTGAGACAAGCTTCTCTTGAGCTTTTATCTCAGGATACTGCTCGCCCATCTCGCGGACGAGAACCGGCAGCAGGTTATACACAAACGGTTCGGTGAATTTCAGGAAAGTGTAGCCGTAACGTACTGCACGGCGGAGGATACGGCGGATGACGTAGCCAGCTCCGTTGTTTGAAGGTAACTGACCATCAGTGATAGCGAAGCTCACAGCGCGCAGGTGATCTGCCACAACGCGCATGGCGATATCGCATTTCTCATTTTCGCCATATTTTATTCCTGAAAGACGTGAAATCTCGTCGATTATCGGGGTGAAAACGTCGGTGTCGTAGTTAGATTTTTTGCCTTGCATCACGCGAACGAGACGTTCGAAGCCCATGCCGGTGTCGACATGTTTTGCCGGGAGGTCGACGAGGGTACCGTTAGCGAGGCGGTTATACTGCATGAACACGAGGTTCCAGATTTCGATCACTTCAGGGTCGTCTTTATTGACGAGGTCGCGGCCGTTGATTTTCTTGCGAGCTTCCTCGTCGCGGATGTCGATATGGATTTCGGAGCAAGGTCCGCAAGGGCCGGTCTCGCCCATCTCCCAGAAGTTGTCTTTCTTCGAGCCGTAGATGATTCTCGACTCGTCGACGTGTTCTTTCCAAAACTCGTAAGCCTCGTTGTCGGGTGCCATGCCGTCTTTCTCATCGCCGCAAAACACCGTGACATAAAGTTTGTTTTTGTCAATCTTCATCACTTCGGTGAGGAACTCCCAGCCCCAAGCGATGGCTTCTTTCTTGAAATAATCGCCGAACGACCAGTTACCCATCATCTCGAACATGGTGTGATGGTAGGTGTCGCGGCCCACTTCCTCGAGGTCGTTGTGCTTTCCGGAGACGCGGAGACACTTCTGGATGTCGGTGACGCGCGGGGCTTTGCGAGGGTTGTTGCCCAAGAAAACATCTTTAAATTGGTTCATTCCGGCGTTGGTGAACATCAAGGTCGGGTCGTTCTTAACGACGATTGGTGCGGAAGGCACTACGATATGCTGTTTTGATTGAAAAAATTCCAAAAAACTCTTACGAATTTCGTTTGCTTTCATCATTGTTACATTTTTTCTTTAAAAAAGTTTGCAAAGTTAAGAAAAAATTGTTAATTTTGCACGTTTAAAACGTAAAATTTTACTGAAAAGTATTTTTATTTTGAAATAATGGCGAGAAAAAAATATATTTATAACCCTCAAACGCTTGAATATGAAGAGTATACGCCTTCAAGAAGCAAACGTATCAGAAGGTTTTTGCTGTTTGTTCTCACCGCAGGCATCATAGGATATGCGGCAGTTTCCATTATTCAAAATACCATTGGCTCACCAAAAGAGCGTATGCAGGCTCGTGAAATCGAGTTTTTGAAGCTTCAATACGACATTATCAACGATAAAATCGAGAATATCGACAACCTTCTTGGCGAGATGCAGGATCGTGACGACAACATCTACAGGATGATTTTCGAGGCGGAACCAATACCGACATCCATCAGAAAGGCAGGATACGGCGGCAGCAACCGTTATGAGGCGTTGAACGGATATGAAAACTCGAATATCGTGAAGGAGACAGCCAAGAAAATCGACGTTGTGGAGAGTCAGCTTTATGTGCAGTCGAAGTCGTTCGACGAGGTTTACGACATGGCGAGAAACAAGGCACAGATGCTCAGCTGCATACCAGCCATCATGCCAGTGAAAGATGTCGACATCTATAGGATTTCCTCGCATTTCGGATACCGCACCGACCCATTTTACAAGGTTCAGAAGCTGCACAACGGCATCGACTTCAGCGCGCCTATCGGAACACACATCTATTGCTCGGGCGACGGCGTGGTTGAGAAGGTTATCAAGGGTAACAGCGGCTATGGCAACAACATAGTTGTCGACCACGGCTACGGCTACAAGACACGCTACGCGCATCTCAGCAAAGCTTATGTAAAGGTCGGACAGAAGGTGAAACGCGGAGAGTATATCGCCGACGTGGGCAACAGCGGCAAGTCGACGGCACCTCACCTGCATTACGAGGTCATCAAGAACAACAAAGCTATAAATCCTGTCAATTTCTTCTTCAACGACCTAACTCCAGAGGAATACGACAAGATTCTCGAGCTATCGGAAAAGCCATCAATGACAATGGATTAATATCATGGAAATCAAGAAGTTATATTATCGAATCGGTGAAGTGGCGGAGATGTTCAACGTAGCTCCGTCGACAATTCGTTACTGGGAGAGCGAGTTCGAGGTTTTGCGTCCGCGCAAGAGTACCAAAGGCAACCGGCTCTTTACAGAGCGCGACATGCGATATCTTCAGATAATATACCAACTTGTGAAAGTCAAAGGCTACACCATTCAAGGTGCCAAAGACGCCATGAAGACCAAGTTCGACAAGCTTGAGGAGAACGCAATGATGTTGCGGACACTCAACGACGCCAAGCATTTTCTGATTGATTTGGACAAGCAGCTAGCAAAAAAACAGAAATCTTAATAGGTCTTATCCTTCATTAAATAATTCTGGACATAATCAAAGACACCGTCTTCAAGGCTGGTGAACGGTTTGTCGTACCCTGCCTTGCGGAGTTTTTCCATGTTTGCCTCGGTGAAATACTGGTATTTGTCGCGGATGTCGAGAGGAGTGTCGATGAATTTGATGTTCACGTCCTTCCCCATCGCTTTGAAAGTGTTGGCGGCGAGGTCGTAGAACGAGCGCGCGTGGCCGGTGCCGAGGTTGTACAAGCCGCTTTCAGGACGTTTGTCAATCAGGAAGAGGATGACAGAGGCGATATCTTTCACATAGATGAAGTCGCGGAGCTGCTGACCGTCTTTGAAATCGGGACGATGTGAGCGGAAAAGCTTCACCTCGCCACATTCCTGAATCTGATGGAACGAATGCAAGATGACTGACGCCATGCGGCCTTTGTGATATTCGTTAGGACCGTAGACGTTGAAAAACTTCAGTCCGGCCCAGAACGGAGGGCATTTCTCCTGTTTGAGGATCCACTTATCGATCTCGTTTTTCGAGCGTCCGTAAGGGTTAAGCGGGACGAGCTTCTCGACTACGTCATGACTGTCGTTGTAGCCTAGCTCGCCGCCACCGTAGGTGGCGGCGGATGATGCGTAGACCAGTGGAATCTGGTATTCTGTACACAACGTCCACAGCTTCTCGGTGTAGTCGACATTCAACTCCACGAACACGTTCCAGTCGAACTCGGTGGTGTCGGTGCGAGCGCCGAGATGTACTATGAAATCAACCTCATCGTGATTGATTTTCAACCAGTTATATAACTCTTTCCTGTCAAGAAGGAGCTGATACCTTTTATTAATATAGTTTCTCTCTTTTTGTTTCTTTGAAAAATCATCGACGAGGACGAGGTCTGTTCTACCCTGCTCGTTGAGGCATCCAGCCACAACACTTGCGATGAAACCCGCTGCACCTGTTATAACTATCATGATATTTTAATTTTCTTCTGTTCTTGTCTTTAAATAATTTCTCCATTTCTCCAGCACCGACTGCATATCCGGAGGCAGCTCAGAGTCGAAATACAGTTCTTTTCCTGTGGTCGGATGCACGAAGCCCAACACCTTGGCGTGCAGACAATGACGTGGAATCTCGTTGAAGCAGTTGTCGATAAACTGACGATATTTCGAGAATGTAGTGCCTTTCAGAATACGGTCGCCGCCATAGAGTGCGTCGTTGAACAACGGATGTCCGATATACTGCATGTGCACACGAATCTGGTGTGTGCGGCCGGTCTCGAGGCGACATTCCACCAAGGTGACATAGCTGAAACGTTCCAACACTTTGTAATGCGTCACGGCATCTTTGCCCTGACTGCCGTTGGGATATACCGCCATCGCCACACGGTCGCGCACTGAACGACCGATATTGCCCTCGATGGTACCTTCGTCGTCATCGAAATCGCCCCAAACGAGCGCCTGATAACGACGTGTTATAGAGTGTTCGAAGAACTGTGCCGCGAGAACAGTCTGCGCCGTCTCGTTTTTCGCCACAATCATCAAACCTGTTGTGTCTTTATCGATACGATGCACGAGGTAGCCGAAGCCGTTCTCCACTTTCGAGCCGTTTTCCTTGAAATGATAAGCCAATGCATTGAGTAAGGTGCCGTCGAAGTTACCATGACCTGGATGCACTACCAAGCCCGCTTGCTTGTTGACAACGATGACATCATCGTCTTCATAAACCACGTCGAGTGGAATGTTTTCAGGCGTTATCACAACCTCGCGAGGCGGATAGGCAAGCACCACAGTCACCACATCGAAAGGCTTAACCTTGTAATTCGACTTCACCGGTTTGTCGTTGACGAGTATGCTGCCAGCCTTCGCCGCGTTCTGTACACGGTTGCGCGAAACGTTTTCCAAACGGTTTTGCAGGAATTTGTCGACACGCGTCAACGTCTGACCTTTATCGGCAACTATTCTGAAATGCTCGAAAAGTTCAGTGCTTTCGCTGTCACCAAGAACGCCCACAAAATCCTCTGACATATTTCAACTATTTGGAAATCAATAATTTAGCAGTCTCAAAAGAACCATCATTATTAATGATGCGCAATATATAAACGCCGTTTTGTAACTCACTGACATTCAATGCGTTGCAATAATGATACTGCTTAACGGCTCTGCCTGCCAAATCGTAAATGACGATTTCTTTGCATGAATCTGCATCGATGCCATCGATACAAACCACATCGGAAGCTGGATTCGGATAAACACTCAAGCCACCCGTAACTGCTTGATTCTCATCAATTCCGACATAATAAGGATTCTTACCCATGACCGGACGAATCATCAAAGAACCTGGAAACGAGCTGTTTTTCCAGCCTTCACCGACTTCATAAAAAACATATTTATGATTATCGGTCGACGAATCGAATCCGATATTTATTGTCTTCGAATATTGCTGACGGATTCCGATATAGAAAGTGCTGTTCACCTTCACGGTCTTGTCGAACTCGTAATATGAGAAGCGGTACATCTGTTCGTCGTCCCATATAGGTCGTTGATCCTTAAGGGTATAGAGTACCTGACCAGGCTTCCCGTTGTTATCTTTCCACACCATGATGTCGAAGAAATTGTAGTTCGCGTCGTTGTAAGTGCGGTTGAAAAGCATCTGAACGCCGCTCAAGGTATCAAGTTTTGTGACCTTAAACTGCATCGCGAAGTAGGTGTCGCTTGGCGTGACGCCGTAGCCCATCTCAGGAGTACCGTCGTCGTAAGCGAAATAATTGTAAAATCCCTGATGATAAACGATGCTGTCGCCTTTCACAACATCGCCGTGCTCATCAACGACATCGATGTAATGACGGATTGTGAATGATGTCGTGTCGACAGGAAGGCTGTAAGGATAAATGAAATCGCCCATCACGATCGAGTCTTTCACCACTCCCGCATTCCAATACTGATTGATTATGAATGGGTTATCAATATATGAATAATGCCATTCGGAGTTATTGTCATCAATTTCACATGAATATCTGACCTCGTGGGCGTTGACGTCCATATCGGTGAGATACATATTGAAAACGCTGTTTATCTCGTTGATAGGATTCTCCTTGTAATGCTTGTAAGGCATTGAACTATAGCGTTTTAGCAACGATGGAGAAGGATTTGAGAAGCTCACGAGCGGATAGGTGTCGTTTTCGATGCTGCGGTTTTTGTCGAGATACACGAAATCGATGTTCCACATATCCATATTGCTTCTATCGTTAGGATACATTGTGGTTGGCAGTGTTCCGTAATTATAGAAAAGTATCTGAAAATCTTCAACAAAGAAGCATGGGTCGACAATCGGGATCATCACTTTCTTGAAATAATGGTTTTCATCGAGAGAATCGACGAAAGTCTCAAATGTCATACCTTCAGAGAACCACATCTGTTTCCACGCTGTCAATCGCCAGATAACTGAATCCTGCAATATTGTGTCGAACACGGTTTTGTCGTAGCCATAGCCGAACTTCAGCACCAGCGAGTCGTCGCGTTCTGGGCTGTCGCCGAATCCACCTGGCTGGTAGTAGAAGCTGAAATAGAGTGAGTCGGCAGGTGTAAGTGCTTGGTTATCAAGACTATCCAGTCGTATTTTTACTGAGACAAGCGAGTCAGCGATGAAAGGATTGCTGCTGCCTCTTGAGTAGACCTTGCCGTATTGGTCGACAACATCAAAAGTGGCAGCGCCAAAGTTTATCGGCAATTTTGGGAATCCTGAGTTGACAAACACGTTTCTCGACTGCCATCTCGACTGGTCGGGGATACAAGACAATTTAGAAAAATCGTCGAAAAACGGCAATGTCGCGACAGCATCTCTATCCGAGGCCTGCGTCTCCTCTTGCGGAAGGCCGTTGAAACCAGTGAGATACTCCTGTGCTTTGCCGTTTAAAACAAAGAAAACGGCAAGCAATATCGTTAAAACAAATTTTTTATTCATCATAGAAGAAATTTGTATCTATTTCATAATCAATATCATCCCAATCTTCAAAGTCTAACACCTCCTCTTCGGCTGGCTTAGCGGCGACTGGGACGGCTCTCCTGAAAACCATCTTCCTGTCATACAAACGCTGAAGCGAGTCGTAGGAGAATTTTCTATTTTTCAGGATATAATTAAAACTGTCAATCACGTATTTTATGGTGTCGGCATCGTATTTTTTTAATCGCCACATCTCAACAATCGAGTCACGGCGAAATTTTTCGTACTTATACCAATTGAAATCAAAGTTCTTAATTGACCTGTACCAAACATTCACCGTCGAGCCGAGAGGCACCATTTTTTCCTGGGAATATTCAGGTTCCATGCGGCTAACATAAAGATTTTCAGCGTCATCATCATCGATAAAGATTTCAGAGCCGATATTCAGCGAAGCGCCATTTATCTGATTTTTGACATCTTCGATGTTAACTCCGATAAGGTCGGGAAGGTTGGTCTTGATGTCGCCGTTGCCATAGCCTACCACGAGTGTCACGGCGGTGCCTTTCACAACATCCTGTTTCGGCTCGACAACAGTGCCTTTAATTTTCTGTTCAACGACAGCGTTGCGGGCAAAATAATCGATAAACTCGAGTCGGTCGATCTTCAATCCGGCGAGATTCAAGCTCACCATAGCCTGACGCAGCGAGAGGTTACGCAGGTTAGGCATCGCGACTATTTCCGGAGCTATGGATGTGCGGATGATATAAATGTTTCTGCCTTGTTTCACTTTCGAGCCAGGCTTCGGATTCTGTTGATATACAGCACCTTCCGGAAAATCTTTAACATAAATGCTGTCGAGCAGAAGGAAAGTGAAGTCATTGTTATATGTCTCAACCGCCTCGTCATAATTCATTCCAACCATATCTGGAACCGGGAATTCCTCGCCATGACGAGTGAATTTATCGAGCCTGCTGAAGGTAAACTCAAACGTCACCACAATCAGCAAAGCCATGATAACCAAGCTGATATAGAACCATTTATCTTTTAAAAAACGAAAAGCCTTCATTTTTTTATTTTTTCCGTTCATGATAACGTTGTTTTTTGTAATTTTGAACTCGCAAAGATAATGATTTTTATTGAATTTTAGTATATTTGACATGAAAAAAATAGCAATAGTCTGCGGCGGATACTCTGGAGAGTATGAAATTTCAATCAGCAGCGCGAAAGTTGTAAAGAAACATCTTGATTCATCGAAGTATGAAGCATACGTCATTGTGATTCAAAAAGATAGCTGGTATCATCTTGAGGACGACGGCACTCGCACCGAGGTCGACAAGAACGATTTCTCCATCAAGGTGAACGGCAAAAAGGTCGTTTTCGACGCTGTTTTCAATGCCATCCACGGTGTTCCGGGTGAGGACGGGCAGCTTCTCGGATACTTCGAAATGCTTGGATTGCCTTATACTTCGTCGAATTTCACCACTTCGGCACTCACTTTCCACAAGGACTTCTGCAAGAAGATTGCTGCCGCTGCAGGTGCCAACGTCTCCCCTTCCGTCATCATCAACAGAGGCGAGAGCTACGACGCGCAGAAAATCATTAAAACGCTCGGGTTGCCTTTGTTTGTCAAGCCTACGCGCAATGGCTCGTCGGTTGGAGTGAGCAAGGTGAATGTGGCTGAAGACTTCGAAAAAGCTGTTGAATTCGCGTTCAAAGCCGGTGACCAGGTGATGTGTGAGAAGTTTGTGAAAGGCCGCGAGCTGGCCTGCACCGTGATGGAGGTGAAAGGCAAGACCATGGTGTTCCCTATCACTGAAATCGTGAGCAAAAACGACTTCTTCGACTACGAGGCCAAATATACTGCAGGAAAATCGGACGAAATCACGCCAGCCGACATCGACGAGGTGACGGAGATCGAGGTCAAGGCGACGTCAGCGATGCTTTACGACAAGTTCGAATGCAAAGGTTTCGCACGTTTCGACTATATTTTAACGCCTAAACAATTGGTTTTCATTGAGGTGAACATAGTGCCAGGCATGTCGGAGGCATCAATAATGCCAAAACAAGCAGCCTGCATGGGCATCACCCTCGACAAGCTGTTTGGTTTGGCATTAGAGAATATTCTTGACTAAACTGTCAGGATGTCTTTCTGCTTGAGTTCGTAAAGATCGTCGATTTTCTTCACGAATTTATCTGTCAGCTTCTGGATTTCATCCTGGAGTTGTTTCACTTCGTCTTCCGAAACGCCTTCTTTTTCAAGCTTTTTAGCGTCGTCGTTAGAGTTACGGCGGATGTTACGCACACCCACTTTTGCCTCTTCGGCGGCTGTCTTGGCACGTTTGGCGAGGTCTTTACGACGTTCCTCCGTCAATGGCGGAACCAAGATTCTCAGGAAATCGCCTTCGTTTTTCGGGTTGAAGCCGAGGTTGGCGGCCTGGATAGCTTTGTCGATGGCGCCGATAGAACTCTTGTCGAACGGCATCACGATGATCTGACGTGCGTCAGGGGTGCCGATGTTGGCGGTTTGCTCAATAGGCACAAGCGTTCCGTAGTATTCAACCTTGACGCCCTGAAGCATCATCGGGCTTGCCTTGCCTGCTCTGATTTTCTGAAACTCCGACTCGAGGTGCTTGATGGTACCTTCCATCGATTCAGTAGTCTCGTCCAAAATAAATTGAGATTCTTCAGTCATTTTGCTTAAATTTTTCGGGACAAAAATAATACTTTTTCTTATACAGGATTATATAATCCATAAAAATATGGACCATTTTTTGCCTTATAAAACGATATACTATTGATTATCAATGCTTTTTTATCAACATTCCAAACATACACCTTAAACTCCCGCCCATTCATATCGATATCAGGAATGAAGAACCCATCGACGAGACGTACTTTTTCATCTGGCATGATGACACGATTTTTTTCCTCAAGCGCCGTCCATAAAAGAGATTCTTTGGTCTGAGAATCGATTATTTCAACTACAAAAACGATTCGATTTATCGTGTCAAGTGCTTGAATATCAGCAATAAATCCGACCCTATCCTCCATCGGTTTGAAATCGGCCGGAAGATAAACCGCTTCGGTCCACTCGTTGCCATGATCAATCTTTACGTTTTCTTTCAAGACATGAAGCAGCGGTTTGCCATTATCGTTTTTCGTCAAAGTGAGATAACGCGTTGTAAACCAAGCCTTTTCATCGACCAGATAAGGGTATTCAGCCACGGCCAAAAGCTCAAAATTCATCTTGGCATGGTCGGTAAGGCCAACACCGATGATATCTTTATTAGAATTCTTTATAAATCTTTGATAATCAACAATATCGGAGTCTTCATTGAAATTTTTCACATCAGTGAGACCGTACTTGTGTTGATAATGCTCCACCATCTCAGGTCGGCTCGAATATGCTATAAATTCAATATCATCAGCATATTTCTCACGTTCTTCAAGCATTTCGACAGCCACCTGGTCGAAGCCTTGCTGATAGAATTGTTTGTAATATTGACGGTCGAATATCAACGACGTAACGCCTGTCAGCAATATCAAACCGACAACTATACCTATTGTTTTTACTGATATTTTCTCGTCAAAAAATGAAAACACCGCGATAATCAGGAATGGAAAACTGAAAAGAAGAGTGCTGTATTGAATTATCGGCTGTCGTAATAACGAGTAGACAAAAGCAATCAAAAAAGGTATTAAAAACCAGCAGAAGCTGATGATACGTATTGATATCCTGCCGTCTCTACTCGATTTTTGCAAAATAAATGGAAGCAACAACGCTATCAACACGGTGAATATGAACACGTCGCTGTAATTCAGCGTGTATGATAAGAACGTCACTAAAAAATCGGTTTTGGGTCTTGCGAGCCATCCGGCTAGGCCACCCTCAACGAAAAACTGATGATAAAATATCGGGAATGTCGGCAGATAAAGGATCACGGCTGCTGCGCAACTCCATAAATACGCTTTTTTCCTATCTATTTCAAGATTTTTGAAAAACAGTAATCCTGTTAGAGCGATGAGACCAGCTTGAGCCGTCGAGAACATATGAATCTCAGCGGCACAGAAAGCCGAGAGAGCGAAGCCTGCATATGTCCCAAACGTCGGTCTTTTCTCACTAAAGAGTATATTATTCCAAAAATAAACGAGAAGAAGGATAAAGAAAAGTCCTGGAGTGTAAGGCCGAATCAGTTGGCTATAAAGAACGAACAGCTGACTCACACTAACCACGGCCGCAGATAATAGTCCGATATTTTTGTTAAACCATTGATTGGCAATAACATAAGTCAGATATACCGATGCCACGCCCATCAAGGCGAATGGTAACTTGAGCCATAACTCATTCCAGCCGAATATCTTAACCCAGAAATAAAGAAACACCTGCACTCCAGCCGGATGCATGTCGTTAAGCATCACGCCATCATGAATAAGGTCGTAGAAGTTGTCGTAACCTGTCCGTATCAGCGCGCTAAACTCATCGTGCATAAATGGCACGCTACCGAGCTTCCATAGGCGCACGATAGTAGCTATTACAATGATTATCAATAATATAACATTGTAATAGTTTATTTGTTTCTGTGACTTCTGCAGTCTCATTTGGTCACTATAGTGCCGATTTTTTCTCCGTTCAAAACTTTCGTGAGGTTGCCTTTAGTGTTCATGTCAAACACGAGCATCGGCATGTTGTTTTCCTTGCACATGGTGAAGGCTGTGAGGTCCATCACCTTGAGGTTTTTGTTGTATGCCTCGTCGTAAGTAATTGATTCATACTTCGTTGCGGTCGGATCTTTCTCCGGGTCGGCTGTGTAGATGCCATCGACACGGGTGCCTTTTAGGATGATGTCGGCTTTGATCTCGACGGCACGCAGTGCGGAGCCAGTGTCGGTCGTGAAGAACGGGTTGCCTGTGCCGCCACCTATGACGACGACGTAGCCTTCTTCAAGCAGTTTGATAGCCTTGGCCGAGCTCATGGAGTCGGCGATGCGGTCGATGTAAAGTCCTGACAACAAAGCGGCTTTCACGCCTTTGGCTTGCAGTGTCGACTGTATTGCCATGCTGTTGATGACGGTGGCGAGCATGCCCATGTAGTCGCCCTGAATGCGGTCCATGCCTTTGCTGGCACCTTGAAGGCCGCGGAAGATGTTGCCGCCTCCGATGACGATAGCGATCTGCGCACCTCCTTTCACTGCCGCCGCAATCTCTTCAGCGTAATCGTTAAGTCTCTTAGGATCAATGCCATACTGTTGATTTCCCATCAAAGCTTCACCGCTAAGCTTAAGTAACACTCTTTTGTATTTCATATATTTAAAATTTAAAATTCAAAATTAAAACTAGAACCAGAATCCAACGTTGATAAATCCGACAGGATTGGAGTTGGTGTTGGAACCCATCACGCTAACCTCCACAGGACCAATCACCGTGTCGACACCGAGCGTCAGACCAGCGCCGGCAACGAAACTGGTGGAATTGAACCATTCGTCGTAAACATCGCTCATATATCCGCAGTCAAAATTGACGGTGCTGTACAGATTTTTATAGAAATTCCACTGCCAAGCCATCTTCCCCACCACAATCTGGTCGACGATTTGCTCGATGAAATTAAAACCTGTAAACGCAACAATGTTGTCGAAATATCTCATCTTCGACTGTCCGCCCACAAAGAACTGGTAGAACAGCGGAACTTCCTCAGTACCAATCTTATAGCCCACTTCAGAGCCAAATTTCAAGGTGTTTTTACGACCTATCGGAATTGATTTCACGACATTTCCATGGAATATGAACGAATTTTGGATGCCGGCATCATTCATTACACCATCTTCATTTGTTCCTTCAAAAAACACATATTTACCTGTCATATTCACCTTCCAGCCCCGTCGGGCAAATGCCGGAACGTCTTCATTATCATAGTAATAGTTAAGGTAAATATAAGAATAAAGGCTGTAAGACCCCTTGAGGCTGTTCTCGCCCACGAAGTCACGCATGTGGACATAATCGGCGACGGCACCCAGCCGGAGTTGCTGCGTCTGCGTCAAGACAAACTGGGTATAGATGTCAAAATGGTTGTCCTGGATACTGTAAGAGCTGATGATATTCGAATCGTAATATCTTGCCATATTCAATGAGATGACGCTCAAATTGGCTCCGAACCTGAAATATTTTCCGTTTCGTTTGTTGAAATCGACTTTCAAATATGGGTTTTCAGCGATATTGATATCCATGCTCAAGGTCGAACGGTTCAGGTTTTTCCAGAGGTTTTTCATGGTGAAGTTCACCAAAGCGCCGATGCCGTAGTTGTTGTCATAGTGGATACACAATGACATCGACTTGTCGTCACGTTCCTTGCAATGCAGCACGAGTGACACTCCTTCCACGTCGCCTGCATCTTTAATCTCATACCACAAATCTTCGTAATAGCCCGATGCGCTTAGCTTAACGATGACATCGTCGATATATGCCAGCGACATCTTCTTCGGGAACGTGCTTGAAAACTCCTTCACCAAGCCGCCACCGTGTTCTTTCGGGACTCCATCTATCTGAATATCAGCAACATAGATACTATCAACGGGTTGCACATGAGGACGTTTTATCTCAAAAGGCTCAATGGCCTGCAACGAGTCGGCGAGCCGTTTCAGCTTAGGAAACACCTCGCGTGCCGCGTCGCCGCCGAACTGTAAAATAGAGTCATATTCGTTGAAAGCCATGATGCCGCGTCCGTGAAGGTCGGGTTTGATGTAGATGTCGCAGTTCTCTCTAGCGTATCTGCTCTCCTCGAGCGAAAGCACGTTCATCATATTTTCAACAAGGCCGAAGGTGTTGTCGACCTCCGTCATCTTGACATTGGAGTTCTCTATGTCGACACCTATTATAATATCAGCGCCGCGCGCCTTCATGTTTCTTACCGGGAAATTGTTGATAACACCGCCGTCGACAAACACTTTTCCGTCGATATTCACCGGCTTGAAGAAGAACGGTATCGACATGCTGGCTCGCACCGAACGTGCCAAGTTGCCTTTGTTCATCTCATATTGCGCGGTTTTCTCGACATCGGTGGCTATGCAATAAAACGGCACCGACAACTTGTTGTAATCGTACACTTCGTAAGCCGGAAGCATCAGTTTCGACAGCATAAGATTCACATAAACACCTTCCACCAGCGACGGTTTCACCTTGATTTTGCCGTTTTTCACCGGGAATGTAGCGAGATAAGTTCTGTCGTTCATCTTTTGCTCGATAGGCATCATGCTTTTCGGAATCTTGTCATAAATCATTGTGTTCCAATCCTGTGCGCACACAATCTCCTCCATCATGTCGGGGTCGTAACCCACAGCATAAAGCGAACCCATGATTGATCCGATGCTTGTTCCGCCGATAAAATCAATAGGAACGCCAGCCTCGTCAATAGCTTTCAGTACTCGTATCTCAGCAAATCCTTTCGCACCGCCACCGCAAAGCACCACACCTACTGTCGGACGTTTTTTATGTGGTTTTACCACTGTATCCTGTGCGTTGACGTCAAAAAAGAACATGCAGATGAGAACCATCAGGGCAAAAGCTTTGATATTTCCGCAGAACTTATTCATTATCAATCAATTAAAACCAGAATCCAAAATTAACGAACAAAACCCATGAGTCGATGATATTAGACTTCGAAACTTCAATTTCGATAGGTCCAAGCATCGTTTTGTAACCCAAGGTCAAACCGGCACCCATGACATATTTATCAGGGACAAACCAGTTTTTATAGCCATCGCCCAAAATTTCAGCAATCAAGTCGTCGATATCCTCCATCGTGAGCAGATTTCTGAAATATCCCGCGTCACAGCTGACAATTCCATAGAAATTCTTGTAGAAATTCCATTGCCATGCGGTCTTGGCGAAAGCCGCGTGTTGGGTATAAATCGACATAAACGGAAGTCCGGTGAAGCTCATGTAATTATCGACATATCTCATCTTCGACTGTCCGCCAATGAAAAACATATCGTTATAGTTAATTACAGGTTTATCATACATTATAGTTGTGTTTATGAGCTTCATATCGCCAAGCGATGAGGCTCCGACAGCACCAATCCTAAAAGCATGACGATTTCCTACAGGGAACGATTTGTTGACATCGGCCTGCACGGTGAACATAGGCTGCAATTCACTTGAGCTAAACACCCCGTCGTACATGATGCATTTGGCAATAAAATTGACATTCCATCCTTGACGCGGATAATCGAAATGATCCTGATTGTTGAAGAAATAATGCAGATAGAATCGCGGCCAAAACTCATGTTTATAAGTGTCTTCGTCATCAAACTCATAATACAACATATCCTTCAACATGGTATAATTCGCATTGAATCCCAATCTAACAGATTGAGTCACCGACGGAACCAGCTGCAGATACAAATCCAGGGCATTTTGCTGAAACCTCAACACACCGCCGATAGAACCTGACGGATAATACAAATTAGCTTTCAGGTTCATTGCCATAATCTCAGCGTTACCGCTCCACATCTTGGAGTAGCGATACGATATCCTGGCTCTAAAATATGGATTATCAGCAACGTTGAGGTCAACATTATATAAGAAATGCTTGGTTTTCGCCGACATGTTAAGCAGCACCCCGATGCCGTAGTCGTTGTCGTAATGAGCGCCTACCGAGAATGTGAGCGAAGTCTTGTTTTTACAATGGAATCTCAAGATATTGCCTTCAGGAGTGTCGACAAGTTCGTACCACACATTGGAGTAATATCCTTGGGAATAAATCTTCACGACTATCGTCTCAATCTCTTCAAATGACATAGCCCTCGGGAATTCGCCGCCGAATTCCGATCGGATGATTTCCTGGTCGCGTTCGTCGACGCCCACCACAGCGATATCCGTCACATAAATAGAGTCAATCGGTTGAGTATGAAAGCGTTGCACCTCGAACGGCTCAATAGCCTGCAATGAGTCGGCTAGTTTTTTCAGTTCAGGATATTTCTCTCGAGCCGCAACCTCACCGCTCTCCAAGATAGGTCCGAAGTCATTGAACGACAGCATATTAACGCTACCGACATCAGGCAAAATAAGGATATCGCAGTCTTTTCTCGCGCGGTTGCTTTCGTCCTGAGCCACCACCGCGATAAGACGTTCGAGAACCCTCAGCGAGTTGTCGAGCTGATTGGGATCCGACGATGTTATCTCGAGGTCGACACCAATAATGATATCGGCGCCCATATCGCGCACGTTTTGTACCGGGAAATTGTTTTTCAGTCCGCCGTCGCAAAGCAGTTTGCCATCATAATCAATAGGTTCGAAGAGGAAAGGTATCGACATGCTCGAACGTATGGCCTGTGCCAATGAGCCGCTTCGGAATTCGATGGCATCCGACGAAATCATATCGGTTCCAATGCATAAAAACGGTATCGGCAGCTCATCGAATTCACGCTTTTGATACGCCGGCATTGTCAGACGCGTGAGAAGCATGTTCACGTAAACGCCGTCGGCAAACGATCGTTTAACCTTCAGCCGTCCGTTTTTATAAGGGAAAGTCATCAGATAATGCCGTTCGTTCAGACGTTTTTCGAGCGGGAGGAACTTCCTCGGGATCTCGTCTTTCAAGATACGGTCCCAGTTCTGTTCCACGGTGATTCTCTCCAACATCGGGACATCGTAACCCACAGCGTAGAGGCCGCCCACGATGGAACCCATGCTGGTGCCGCCGATATAATCAATAGGTATTCCGGCTTCTTCGATAACCTTCAGCGCCCCAATGTGAGAAAAGCCTTTGGCTCCGCCGCCGCTTAGAACCACGCCGACTTTCGGACGACGAGGAGCAAATTGAGTGCTGTCAGCATCTTGAGATTTTGCTGAAAACATCAAAACGATGCCAAACACTAAAAATACTAATCTCTTCATTTTGTATATGGACGACTCGGTCCATCCTTACATTATTCCATTCTGCCGTGGCAATTCTTATATTTCTTTCCTGAGCCGCATGGACACGGGTCGTTTCTTCCGACTTTCTTCTCCACATGGATAGGCTGTGTCACCTGATTTTCCTGGGTGTTGCTGTGTGCCTGCGACAACAGGTCGGTACGCTGCTCTTTGAGTTTGCTTCTGTCGATAGCCTTAGCGCGATGCTCCTTGATATCACCCTGATTCTGTTCAGGCAGACTCGATTTCATCAAGAATGAGATGACGTCGCGGTTGATTCTCAGAATCATATCCTTAAAGAGGTTGAACGACTCGAGTTTGTAAATAAGCAACGGGTCTTTCTGCTCGTAGTGAGCGTTCTGCACCGACTGTTTCAAGTCGTCAAGTTCACGGAGATGCTCTTTCCAAGCGTTGTCGATCATGCCGAGCGTGATGCTCTTCTCGAGCGACAACGAAATCTCGCGGGCGCCGTTCTGCACAGCTTTCTCGATGTTCACGACCACATTCATACCTTTCTTTCCATCGGTGAACGGGATGAGAATGTTGGTGTATCCCGGTCGTTTCTCGTATATCTCCTTGATTACCGGCAGAGTTTTCTCGCCAACAATCTGTGTCTTCTTGTTATATGACTCAAGTGCCTTATCGAACAATTTATCGGCGAGGTTGTCGATTTTGCCATGTTTGAATTCATCTTCATCGAATGGCAGGTCGATACCCATGTTCGACAAAACATCGAACTTCAGACCTTCGTAATCGTCGTTATCCTTGCTTTGCTCAATAAGAGCCTCGCCGAGGTCGTACATCATGTTGTTGATGTCGATCTGCAAACGCTCGCCGAACAAGGCATGACGGCGTTTCTCGTAGATAGCCTCACGTTGTGAGTTCATCACGTCGTCGTATTCCAAGAGGTGTTTACGCACTCCGAAGTGGTTCTCCTCGACCTTCTTCTGTGCCTTCTCAATCTGCTTGGTAAGCATCGAATGCTGAATCACCTCGCCTTCCTCCAAGCCCATACGGTCCATAATGCCCACAATGCGTTCTGAACCAAACAAACGCATGAGGTCGTCTTCCAATGAGACGAAGAACTGTGAGCTTCCCGGGTCACCTTGACGACCGGCACGACCACGCAGCTGGCGGTCGACACGACGTGACTCATGACGTTCCGTGCCTATGATGGCAAGACCGCCTGCGTCTTTCACGCCAGGTCCCAACTTGATATCGGTACCACGACCAGCCATGTTGGTAGCTATGGTCACAGTGCCCGCGACACCGGCGTCTTTCACGATCTGAGCCTCTTTGAAGTGCAACTTAGCGTTCAACACGTTGTGTTTGATGTTTTTACGTGTCAGCATACGGCTCAGCAACTCGGAAATCTCGACCGAGGTAGTACCGACCAGAACCGGTCTGCCTTCATGAACGAGTTCTTCTATCTGTTCGATAACAGCGTTATATTTCTCACGTTTTGTCTTGTAAATCAGGTCCTCACGATCGTCACGCGCGATAGGTTTGTTAGTCGGAATGACGACCACATCGAGTTTGTATATGTTCCAGAACTCACCTGCCTCAGTCTCAGCGGTACCTGTCATACCGGCGAGCTTGTGATACATACGGAAGTAGTTCTGCAGCGTGATGGTGGCGTAGGTCTGCGTCGCCGCCTCGACGTCGACGTTTTCCTTGGCCTCCACTGCCTGGTGCAGACCGTCTGACCAACGGCGGCCTTCCATGATACGACCTGTCTGCTCGTCGACAATCTTAACTTTGTTGTCGATTATGACGTAGTCGACGTCTTTCTCAAACAAAGTGTATGCCTTAAGCAGCTGAAGCACAGTGTGCAAACGATCCGATTTCTCTGAGAACACGCGCAGAATCTCTGTCTTCTTCAGCACTTTCTCTTCATCGCTGAGATTCATCTTCTCAAGTTCAGCTATCTCTGAACCCACGTCAGGGATGATGAAGAACGTCGGGTCGTTGTATGCTTTCGCCAGCTGTTCGGTACCTTTATCGGTAAGAACCACGGTATTCTGTTTCTCGTCGATGACGAAATAAAGCTCGTCGTCGATGAAGTGCATGTTCTTGCTCTGTTCCTGCATGTAGAAGCCTTCGGTCTTGAGCAGCAACGACTTCATGCCTTCTTCCGAGAGGAATTTGATGAGGGCGTTGTTCTTCGGCAGTCCGTGGAACGCGCGGAACAGCTGGTCGGCGCCGTGCGACTTCTCCTCCTCGGTGGCGTCAGGGTTGGTCAAAATCTTCTTTGCCTCGGCAAGACATTGAGTGACAAGACGTTTCTGAGCCTCGTAGAGGTTCACCACGTCCGGCTTAAGCTGCATAAACTCCTGGTCGCCGCCACGTGGTGTAGGACCGCTGATGATCAAAGGTGTACGAGCGTCGTCGATCAACACGGAGTCGACCTCGTCGACGATGGCATAGTGATGTTTGCGCTGCACCAGCTCGTCGGGGTTGCCCGTCATGTTGTCACGGAGGTAGTCGAAACCGAACTCGTTGTTGGTTCCGTAGGTGATGTCGGAGTTATAAGCCGCGCGACGTTCTGCCGAGTTAGGCTCGTGTTTGTCGATGCAGTCGCATGTCAAGCCAAGGAAGTTATACAGGGTTCCCATCCACTCCGAGTCACGTTTTGCCAAGTAATCGTTGACGGTCACGACGTGCACGCCACGGCCGGCCAGAGCGTTGAGGTATACAGGCAAGGTCGCCACGAGGGTCTTACCTTCACCAGTCGCCATCTCAGCAATCTTTCCCTGATGCAGCACAATACCGCCTATAATCTGGCAGTTGTAATGCACCATATCCCATTTCAGCATGTTACCGCCAGCCATCCAGCTGTTATTATAACGCACCTTGTCGCCCTCGATGTTGATATGCTCATATTTTGCAGCCAACTCACGGTCCAAATCGGTGGCGGTAGCCTCCACAACTTCATTCTCCTTGAAACGTTTTGCCGTTTCTTTCATCACGGCGAAAGCCTCAGGAAGAATATCGTTCAAAGCCTCTTCAATCTTTTCGAGAACATGCTTCTCGAGCTTGTCGACCTGCTGATAAATATCGTTTTTATCCTCCAAATCCATGTCAGGATTATTGTCGACACTGGCTTTCAACTCAGCGATTTTTGCCTCCTCGGCGGCGATATGGTTCTGAATATATTCCTTAAACTCAACAGTCTTATGACGAAGGCTGTCGATGTCCAAATCCTTAATTTTCTCGTAAGCATCAAGCGTTTTCTGCAACAACGGCTGCAATGCGCGGTTGTCGCGAGTCGATTTATTACCAAAAATCTTATCTAAAAATCCCATATTTAAATTTTATTTGTTCTTAAATACAATTCTCCAATATACACTTATCAAAAACTATGCAAAAATAATAAAATTTTACAAATATTTACTAATTCTTCTCACATGATAATCGAGATAATGGTCGGGCGACGGCGCAGGAGCCATTCCGACCCTGTTTTTGCGCTTCAAAATGACATACGCGGGATATGTTTTCACATGATAATCCTCAAGCATAAGAATGTTGTCGCCTAAGTTCAACAATTGCCACTTAAATCCTTGTTTATCAAATAGTTGAATATAATTATCAAACACCTCTTTGGTAGCTATCGTGACCACATGAATGGTGTCGTTCCACTGTTTTTGAAGCTCTTTCAATGTCAAAAACTCATGCTCGTTGATTTGCGAATAACGGTCGACAAACTGAAGAAGCACCATATCATCTTGATAATCAGAGAGTTTAACAACATTTCCATTCTTATCTTTCAATGAAAATGACGGTGCTTGCGAGTCGTACGACAAATCGGTCATCTGAGTAAGCAAATTTTGAGCTATAAGCTTGTTTTTCAGATATTTAGAATTAATTTTAATCTTCTCGATATAGTCTAAAATCGTATTTTTATCGAATTTATTTTCATAATAAAATCTTCTTAATTCAATCATCACGATAATCTCGCCCAGCTGCTGGTTTCGTGACAAAAAGTCATTCTTTTTCAGATATGTCATGAATTTGTCATAGCCCGAGTAAAACTCATTTCGCAGACTGGAGGAATTGAAATACCGCCTGTTGAGATATCCGTTGAAAAGCTCGATAAAAACATCCATGTAAGCCGGCAACGAATACTGAACCTCTTGATTATCAAAGTATTTTTTGATGGTTTTTTCATTATTAACAGCCATCTCGACTGCCGCAGTGCGATATTTTATCAGGTTTTTAACATAATTCGATTTAATTTCGCCCAAACTTCTATGTAATTGATTATCAAGCGTATCCAAAAGCGATATTTGACCGAATCGATAGATGTTGTTAAAGTTTTCGTAAATGAAATTATCGATAAGTCGTTCAGCTGCAACGCATTGCGAATACAAGCCTCCGTCGTCGGCCGAGTTGATTTTTATTGTCGGAAGTTGTTTCTCAAAATACGATTCGTCGTCATTACGCTCAGGAATCAATATTTCCAAATCATATTTTCCGTTCGGCCTGAGTATGATGTCGACGCGATCCAGATTGATGGCGATTTGTGCCGGTGTTATCTCTTTTATCTCAGCTTTCAGAGTGAATTTTCCGTCTTTATCCGAGTGAGTCTCAGCCACTTTCGTTTGATGACATGTCAGCATCTCATCGTAGGTGAGCAGTCGCACCAGAGCGTTCGGGCGGTTGGTCTTGCCAGTGACGGAGATGTTTTGTCCGAGCATGAGAACCGGGCATAGCAAGGCTAAAAGCAGGAGTAAAACGCTCTTATTTTTCATAGAATCCTGATTTTTCAGGGATGAAACCTTTCAGATTGGCGCCGTTTTTAATGAGGTCGCGCACCACTGTGGAGGAGACGCAGCGCAGTGCCGGGTCGGAAAGCAGGAATATAGTCTCCACCTCGGGATTGAGTTTTTTGTTAGCCTCCGCGATGATACTCTCGTACTCGAAATCAGTGGTGTTTCTTAGTCCGCGGATGATGAAGTTGGCGTTCATCTTCTTGCAGAGATTCACCGTAAGTCCTTCATAACTAACGACTTTCACCTTTGGATATTCGGCAAAAGTGTTTTCGATCCACTTGATACGTTTTTCGAGTGGAAACGCGTATTTTTTATCGATATTGACTCCTATCGCGATGATTATCTCGTCGAAAAGCGGCAATGCCTGAAGCACAATATCCTCGTGCCCACGTGTTATCGGATCGAAGGAGCCAGCAAAAATTCCTATTTTCATACTTGCAAGTTTACACCTTATTTATAAATTTACAAAAATACGAAAAATTTTTGAATGGTATAATGATTTTTTTGCAGGAGATTTATTCGCCTTGGCGAATGCTTTCGCTTCGCTCAGGTCTCCATTTCGCTTCACTTCGTTACACTTCAGTCGAAATGACAGGTATAATGAACGGAACCAATGTTTTTAATGATGCAAACGTTTTTTCTTCAAAATCTTTAATTCCATCTTTATCAACAAGATAGACTTTTGAGATTCCTTCTTCAGTTTGAGGCATGTTTTTCATGCCAGATGACGTTGTCATCAAGTACCAGCTGGTTTTCTTGAGAGTCCATTGGTTGTTAAGGAGATAGCAATGCCAGGTGGCAGGCAGTTCTTTGACGATTTCGAGGTCGGTGATGCCTGTCTCCTCCTCCACTTCGCGGATGGCGGCAACTTCAGGACTCTCACCTCTTTCGATATGTCCTTTAGGAAGGTCGGGAATGCCGTTTCTCTCAATTGCAACAAACTGATTATCAATGATCACCACTCCACCGGCAGCAGGTGCCTGACGAAAAACGGTTTTCACAGCGTAGGCGAAATCCTTGCCGTCGACATCGCCAAAATCGAGGCACGACTGCGATTCGTCGTAAAGCCAGTCGAGGATTTTATAAACCAAATCGTCAGAATTTCTAATTTCTTTATTATCAACAGATAACAAAGTTTCACAAAAATTATTTGCCGTCAGCATCCGATTGTTACAAAAAAGTCTGTACATTTGCAGAAAAATTAGTCAATATATGAACGAACAAGAAACAGCTTTAGCATTAGCGAATTTCCTGCTGCAAATTAAAGCAATAAAATTGAATCCTGCAAGTCCTTTTACATGGGCAAGCGGATTAAAATCACCTATTTATTGTGACAACCGCATAACTTTGTCGTATCCTAACATCAGAACGTTCATCCGCGAGGCTTTCGTGAAGATGTGCGTGGAGCGTTATGGCAAGCCGGATCTCATCGCGGGCGTTGCCACCGGCGGCATCCCGCAAGGCGCTTTGGTGGCTCAGGAACTCGGCCTGCCTTTCTGCTACGTTCGCTCGGAGGCTAAGTCGCACGGCTTGAACAACCAGGTTGAAGGCATAGTGCCTCAAGGCGCATCGGTAGTGGTGATAGAAGACCTCGTTTCAACAGGAAAATCAAGTCTTGCAGCCGTTGAGGCACTGCGCGAGAAAGGCGCCAACGTGAAAGGCATGATGGCTATTTTCACCTATCAGCTCGACGCTGCGGCTGAAGCATTCAAGAAAGCCGGCTGCGATCTCGTGACCATCAGCAATTACGAGGCTTTGATAAAGAAAGCCGTTGAAGAAAACTACGTCAGCGATGACCAGATGACAAGTCTTATTGAATGGAGAAAGAGCCCGCAGGCATGGTCGGATGCTCATTCAGTGTAGAGTTTAGAGTAGTTTTAAAGTTGAAAGTTGAAAGTTAATAATATTAATGTTGATACAGTCACAATATGTTGATAACAGCAAGAGCGAGCAGGAGTTTTTCGGCATCGTGAGCGATATGCGGCATATTCCGGCGTTGCTGCCTGAGCAGGCAATTAACGTGAATGCCGACAAGGACAACCTCTCGTTCACAGTGCAAGGCATGGGGAGCATCGCCCTGCGCGTAAGTCAAAGAATAACATACAGTTTGGTGCAACTGGTGCCAGTCGGGAAAGTGCCTTTCCCGTTCGTGTTAAGCATAAAAATAGCGGGACTTGGCAACAACTGCCGCGTGATGTTTGAAATCGACGCCGAGCTCAACCCGCTGATGGCGATGATGGCTAAACGTCCGCTTCAGAACCTCGTCGACATGATGGCGGAAAAAACTGTAACTCTTTAACGTCACACACAATCCCGGCTCCTTCTTTGTCATGAAGAAGGAGTCGTCCGTATTTATCAAAACCATTGATAATCATTGATTTAACCTGATTTTGATAAAAATACTCAGACCAAACTCCAAAACGATACGATTTCGAGATGTATTTTTCGTTTATTTCAATTTGATTTTCTGAAAAACGAAGACTTTCGACGGACGATTTTATATTGATAATCAAGAGATTCAATATATATTCAAGATCAAAATCCTTACCCGAAATCATTTTTAAAGAAATAGGATTAGGAATATCTTTTGAAAACTCTATCTGATTGACATTCAAGCCGATACCTATAATCGAAACGCCCATCATGCGGCCTTCGATGGTGTTTTGAATCAACATTCCGGCAAGTTTTTTATCGCCAAAATAAATGTCGTTAGGCCATTTGATAAAAAGTTGCTGATTATCAACGAATTGCGACAGCGTATCGACTATTGCGACAGACACAGCCTGAGAGATTTTAAACTGGTTTTCAGCTTCTAAGAAATTGACATTCAACGCAATACTGAATAAAAGGTTCTTCCCCGCCTCACTCTCCCATCGGTTTTTATCCATCCCGCGACCCGCCGACTGATGAGACGCCACGACAACCATATCCGGAATGTCATTGTTTTCGGAAATTTTGTCATACAGAAAAACATTAGTCGAATTTATTTCGTCAAAACGCAAAATTTTCATCGCCATCGTCTCAAATCTTAGATTTTTCAAAGAAAAAACAAAAATAAATAATTTTTCTTGACCACTATATTTATTTCTTCAAATTTATTGATTATCTTTGCAAAAATTTTTCAATTTATGAGAATCAGACATGCAAATGACAATACAGAAGAGGTCTTGAAAACCATCGTCGAGACCATGTTGGACAGCAAGGCAAAAGAGGTTACATCGTTGGATATGAGAGACTTACACTCAGCGGTAACCGACTACTTCGTGATTTGCCACGCCCAGTCGAAGACACAGGTGAACGCCATAGCCGAGAAGATTATCGACAACGTGCGCAACAAACTTCACGTGCATGTGTATCACGAGGAAGGTTTTGAAAATTCGGAATGGATTTTGTTGGACTATATTGACATCGTAGTGCATATTTTCCTCGAACCGAAACGCAATTTCTATCAAATTGAAGAGTTGTGGGCTGATGCGGAAAAGCACATCTACGAAGATTAGTTTAGAGTTTAGAGTATAGAGTTTAGAGATAAAATGGATAATAATCAGAATCCGTTTCAGAATTTAAATGGAAACAACGACAATAAGCCTAAGAAAAAGATAGGTTTTTATTGGGTTTACATCGTCCTGATAGCGTTTTTTGTAGGATCGCTTGTGTTTGGCAGTGGCAACAGCATTAAGGAAACCACCATGACCGAGCTCACGAAGATGCTGAAGGAGCAGGACATCGAGAAGATTGAGCTCGTGAACGGCAAGACTGCCGAGATTTACCTCAACGAGCAAGGCATGAGAAAATATTTCCCGAACGAGAAGCCGCAGTTGCTCGGCAAAGCGCCGAACTACACGCTGAAGGTGTCGGAAGACCGCCTCTATGCTAAGGTCGACGAAGCCCAGCAAGGACTAGCGAATCCGGTGGAAGTAATACCAGTGGAGCGTCATAACTGGGGCATGGAAATCATCAGCTGGGTATTACCTTTATTATTAATAATCGGATTCTGGGTTCTCGTCACACGCAGGATAAACGGAGGCTCGGGCATGGGCGGAGGTCAGATTTTCAGCATCGGTAAGTCGAAGGCACAGCTCTACGACCAGGAGAAAGACAACAAGACCACTTTTAAAGACGTGGCCGGCCTGGAAGAAGCCAAGGAAGAGGTGATGGAGATTGTCGATTTCCTTAGAAACCCTAACAGATACACGCGTTTGGGCGGTAAGATTCCGAAGGGCGTTTTGCTTGTAGGCCCTCCTGGAACCGGTAAGACTTTGCTGGCGAAATCAGTGGCTGGCGAGGCCAACGTGCCGTTCTTCAGCATCTCAGGCTCCGACTTCGTCGAGATGTTTGTGGGCGTCGGCGCATCGCGTGTGCGCGACCTCTTCAAACAAGCGAAAGAGAAATCACCTTGCATCATTTTCATAGATGAGATTGACGCCATCGGACGTGCCCGTGGCAAGAACATCATGAGCGGCGGCAACGACGAGCGTGAAAGCACTCTGAATCAGCTGCTTACAGAGATGGACGGATTCGGAACAAACAGCGGCGTCATCGTGCTTGCAGCCACCAATCGCGCCGACATCCTCGACAAGGCATTGATGCGTGCCGGTCGTTTCGACCGTCAGATATACGTCGAACTCCCTGACTTGAACGGTAGGCGCGAGATTTTCGAGGTACACATGCGTGGCCTGAAACTCGGCAACGACGTCGACAAGGAGTTCTTAGCGAAACAAACCCCTGGATTCTCGGGGGCCGACATCGCCAACGTGTGCAACGAGGCGGCGCTCATCGCGGCACGAAAGAACAAGGAAAGCATTGAAAAACAAGACTTTTTGGATGCCATCGACCGTATCGTGGGTGGCTTGGAGAAGAAAAACTCGGTCATCACGCAGTCGGAGAAGAAAGTCATAGCATTCCATGAGGCGGGACACGCCACCACGAGCTGGATGCTTGAATACGCTCATCCGTTGGTGAAGGTCACGATAGTACCACGAGGCAAAGCCCTCGGCGCGGCCTGGTATTTGCCTGACGAGAGGCAGATCACGACAAAAGAGCAGATGTTCCACGAGATGGTAGCGACCCTTGGTGGCCGCGCCGCGGAACAAATCATCTTCGGACACATCTCCACAGGCGCTTTGAACGACCTCGAAAAAGTGTCGAAACAAGCCCACGCCATGGTGATGTACTACGGCTTAAACGAAAATATCGGAAACGTAAGTTATTATGACTCAACGGGTCAGCAAGAATACTCATTCCAGAAGCCGTTCAGCGAGAAGACCGCCGAGACGATAGACAAAGAGGTTCACGACCTCATTGAGAGCGCCTATAAAGAGGCATTGCGCATCCTCAACGAGCATAAAGACGGCCTGACACAGCTCGCCAACAAGCTCATCGACAAGGAGGTGATATTCTCCGACGACCTCGTCGCCATCTTCGGCGAACGTCCGTGGAAACAAGAAGAGAGAACGTTCTCAAAACGCAAGGATGAGAAGCCTGAATATCCTGAAAACACTACAATAGCATAACAATGAAGTTATTCTCGTTCGGCAATCTCAGTGAGCGCACCAACAAGGAGCAGATCCTTGCTAAGGTGCGTGAGGCTGTCATGGCGAAAGACGAGAACCTCTTCAAAGACGTGAACATGCAAGCCGACACCTGGACTCCTTTCAAGGAGGAAGATGGTGCCGACTTCACTTTCGTGGAACGTTTTAAGGAAAACGGCGGCATTTTCATATACTTCGAGAGCAAAGAGAGTTTCATTGAGGCGATGAAGCAGTATGTCGTTGAGAATCAATGGGAACCACTCTGTTCCACCAGCATGAAGATGGAGGCGGTTTTCAAAGACTCGGGCATTGAGTTGAGCCGCGATTACACCACCAAACGCAAAAACATCGTCAGCATCACCGATTGCGAGTGCCTGATAGCGCACACCGGCAGTGTTGTGGTGACTGATGCCTGCGCCGGCTCGAGGGCGGCATTCTCCAATGCCGACACCTTATTAATATACGCGTCGCCGAGCCAGATTGTGGCGAGCATGAAAGACGCGATAAAACTCCTGAAGGAAAAATACAAAAATCATAAACCTACCGAGACCGTCATCATCAGCGGTCCAAGCAAAAGCATCGAAATCGACAACCAATTGGTCATCGGAGCACAAGGAATCAGGCAGATAGCGCTGTTTTTAGTGGAAGAGGAATAAATTCTCGTATTTGATTAACGTTTTTAGTCATCATTTCTCGGCTGCCACCTTTCTGCGAAAGCTGAAGGCCTTCGAAATTGACGACTAAAAACTAAAGACTAAAGTCTAAAAACTATTTCTTCAATCCTTTAATCTGCTGTTCAAGAACTGCTATCTTCGCTTCAGCGTCGGATTTTTTCTTGCGTTCCTTGTCGACGACGGCGGCTGGTGCTCCGTTGACGAATTTTTCGTTAGAGAGCTTCGCCTCCACCGATTTAAGGAAACCTTGAGCGTATTTCAACTCCTCTTCGAGTTTCTTCAACTCGGCCTCAGTGTCGACAGAGTCGGTGACCGGGATGAAATATTCCTTCGAGCGGACGAGGAATCCGAATGCGTCGGTTGGCTTCTCGGTGGTGTAAGTTATTGTCTTAACGTTAGTCAACTTCTCGATAATGCAGTCAAAGTCTTTGTTTGCGCTACCATTGTCGATGACCACCAAATCCAATGCCTCCTTGAACGAGATGTTCTTCTCGGCACGAATCTTACGGATGTTGTTGATGACATCCATGGTAAAGTCGAAGTTAGCAAGTATCTGATTGTCAACAGTTTTCTGTTCCGGCTGTTGTGCGATGACGATATCATCACCGTCTTTGCGCTCATCGAGATTATGATAAATCTCTTCGGTGATGAATGGCATGAACGGATGCAAAAGCTTCATCAAATTTTCGAAGAAAGTGACTGTGGCTCTGTAAGTTACACCGTCGATAGCCTGTCCCATCGGGGCTTTCACCATCTCGAGATACCATGAGCAGAAATCGTCCCAAGTAAGCTTGTAAACTCCCATCAAGGCATCGGAGAGACGATATTTCTCGAAGTTGTCGTTCATCTCGGCCAAAACCTGATTGTAACGAGCGTCGAACCACTTCACTGCCATCTTAGCTGTGTCGGGTTGTGCAGCTTTTTCGTCAACATTCCATCCTTTCACAAGACGGAGGGCGTTCCAAATCTTGTTGCAGAAGTTACGTCCCTGCTCGCAAAGCGCCACATCGAACAAAATGTCGTTTCCTGCAGGTGCCGAGAGCAACATTCCCATACGAACGCCGTCGGCGCCGTAGTTGTCAATCAACGCGATTGGATCAGGTGAGTTTCCTAATGATTTCGACATCTTACGACCGAGTTTGTCGCGCACGATGCCAGTGAAATACACGTTGTGGAACGGCACTTTTGCCTCGTACTCCTCGCCTGCCATAATCATTCTGGCAACCCAGAAGAAGATGATGTCAGGAGCGGTGATGAGGTCGTTGGTCGGGTAATAATATTTGAATTCTTTGTTATTCGGATCAAGTATGCCGTTGAACAACGAGAGAGGCCACAGCCATGAGCTGAACCAGGTGTCCAAAGCATCGTCATCCTGACGTAAATCATTGATTGTCAGATTATTATTACCGGTCTTCTCTTTTGCCAAAACCAACGCCTCTTCAGGTGTTTCGGCAACCACAAATCCGCCTTCTGGCAGATAATAGGCTGGAATCTGATGTCCCCACCACAGCTGACGGCTTATGCACCAGTCTTTGATGTTCTCCAACCAATGGCGATAGAGATTTACATATTTCGCAGGATAGAACTGAATCTCGCCAGTCTCGACAGGCTTCAGAGCAATCTGAGCAAGGTGTTCCATCTTGAGGAACCACTGCATCGAGAGCTTAGGCTCGATGGCGACGTTGGTACGCTCCGAATATCCCACCTTATTATTATAGTCTTCAACTTTCTCGAGCAGATCGGCTTCCTTAAGGTCGATGACGATCTGCTTACGCACTGCGTCACGATCCATTCCGACATACATTCCTGCTGCCTCGCTGATGGTAGCATCGTCGTTGAAGATATTGATACTCTGAAGGTTATGTTTCTCACCGAGCATATAGTCGTTCACATCATGAGCCGGAGTCACCTTCAAGCAACCTGTACCGAATTCGATATCTACATATTCGTCTTCGATGACCGGAATAACTCTATTTACAAGTGGAACTATGACTTTCTTGCCTTTCAGATGCTGGTTCTTAGGGTCATTAGGGTTGATACACATGGCGGTATCGCCCATGATTGTCTCAGGACGAGTTGTTGCCACCACTGCGTAGCCGTTTTCGCCCTCAATTTTATATCTGAGGTAATAAAGTTTGCTATGTTCTTCTTTGTAAATGACTTCCTCGTCGCTCAAGGCCGTGAGTGCCTTCGGATCCCAGTTGACCATACGCACTCCGCGGTAAATCAAGCCTTTTTTATAAAGGTCGCAGAACACGCGAATGACGCTCTTCGAGCGGGTCTCGTCCATGGTAAACGAAGTACGTTCCCAGTCGCATGAGCAGCCGAGTTTGCGGAGCTGTTTGAGGATTATTCCGCCGTGCTCGTGAGTCCAATCCCAAGCGTGCTCAAGGAATTTCTCGCGTCCTATGTCGGTCTTCTTGATACCCTGTTGTGCCAGTTTGTTCACCACTTTAGCCTCTGTTGCGATAGAAGCGTGGTCGGTGCCAGGCACCCAGCAGGCGTTCTTACCCTGCATACGCGCGCGGCGAACCAGCACATCCTGAATTGTGTTGTTCAACATGTGACCCATATGAAGCACGCCGGTGACATTCGGTGGCGGAATCACGATGGTGTAAGGTTCACGCTCGTCAGGAGTGGAATGAAAATAATTATTCTTAATCCAATGTTCGTACCATTTCTCTTCAGTCGACTGCGGACTGTATTTGCTCGAAATTTCCATTTTTCTAAATTTGAACTGCAAAATTACGATTTTTCTTGTTTGAATTAAAACTTTTTTATTATTTTTGTACGATTTTTGAAATGAAAACGAGAAATAATTCTATGTATAATTAAAATTTAAGTCTATGTCATTATTATCTATTGCAAATTTATGGCAGACCAACCGCACATTGGTGATTTTGATCGGCATTTTGATTGTCGTCATTCCATTTCTGCTTTATTATTTGAATCAAGCCAAGAAATATCATCCTAAAGGCTTGATTGCAGCAGCTTTGAGCAACATGGGCGAGCGTTTCGGATACTACATCATGAACGCCATCCTGCTGTTGTTCCTCGTGTCGAAATTCGGTTTGCCGGATAGAGCGGGAAGTATCATCTACTCGGTGTTTTACTTCGGAATCTACGTGTTGAGCTTGGTGGGTGGTATCATCGCCGACCGCACTCAGAACTATCCGAGAACAATCCAGTGGGGTTTGATCATCATGGCGGCAGGTTATGTCGGACTGGCTCTTCCGTTGTTCAGCAAGGATGCCAACGGCATCATCCTCGACAGTGGCGGCGCATGGTGGGGCATTTTGATCTTCACTTGCTTCGCATTGCTCTGCATCTCGTTTGGTAACGGTTTGTTTAAAGGCAACCTGCAGGCTCTCGTCGGTAAACTTTACGACAAGTTCGAGGCCGAGGCAGCAGAGAAAGGTCCTGAGGCATTAGCAGAAGCTAAAGACCGTCGCGACAGCGGTTTCCAGATTTTCTACGTGTTCATCAACATCGGTGGTGTTATCGCTCCGTTCGTGGCTCCTATGCTCCGTAACTGGTGGTTGAAGGCACACAATTTCGTTTACAACGCCGACATGCCGGCTCTTTGCCACAAATTCCTTGCAAATGGCGAGCAGACACAAAAATTCACCGAAAACATGGCTAAGTCACTGGTCGACGGCGCAGCTGCTCCTACCGACCTCGAGGCATTCAGCTCACAGTATATCGACGTATTCAACACAGGCGTTCACTACGCTTTCATCGCTTCGGTCATCGCAATGATGATTTCATTAGTGGTGTTCCTCTGCACAAAGAAGATTTTCCCACAGCCTTCAAAGAAAGAAAAAGCTGAAGTTGTAGAATACACACAGGAAGAAAAACTCGCAATGGCAAAGGAAATCAAACAGCGTCTCTACGCTTTGTTTGCAGTTCTCGGTATCGCCATCTTCTTCTGGCTCTCATTCCACCAAAACAGCCAGTCGTTGACATTGTTAGCCCGTGACTTCGTGGTCACCGACTTCTTCCCTGCCGAGATTTGGCAAGCACTTAACCCGTTGTATGTCATTATCCTGACACCTCTTGTAATGGCAGCTTTCGCATGGCTGGTAAGAAAAGGCAAAGGCGTCTCGACACCTCGCAAGATCGCTTACGGTATGGGCATCGCAGGTTTGGCATACCTCTTCCTGATGGCTCTCTCAATCTCATGCAACTATCCATCAGGCGATGTGTTCCGTGAAATGAACTCAACAGAGATGGCTGCTGCAGGTCTCGCAAAATCAGGACCATGGGTACTCATCGTCACTTACTTCTTCCTGACTGTCGCTGAGTTGTTTATCTCACCTCTCGGACTTTCATTCGTGTCGAAGGTGGCTCCACGTCACATGCTTGGTTTGTGCCAAGGCTTGTGGCTCGGCGCGACAGCTATCGGCAACCTGTTCATCTTCGTCGGACCTCTCATGTACAATGCTTGGGACATCTGGGTATGCTGGGGAGTGTTCCTCGCCATCTGTCTCATCTCAATGTCGGTGATGTTCGGCATGGTGAAATGGCTGGAAAGAGTTACTGCGTAACTTTAGTTTAGAGTTTAAAGTTTAAATTTTAGAGTAGGGACGCACGGTCGTGCGTCCCTTAATTTAAAACCAAAAATAATTATCAATTATGAAAAATCTAACAAAAGAAGAATTTGAAATATATTGCCTCCTCATTGCAGCAGATGCCGATTTCGACATCACGAAGCAGGAATTGATTGCAATGGGTGCTCACACCGACCCGGTGATGTTTGTGAAGGTATACAACGGTTTCGAGGCGGACAACGACATGGAGCGTATTGAAACCATTCGTGAGTGTAAAGCATTGTATATAAAGGATGAACTCGACCGTCAGAACCTCTTCGACAAGATGAAAAAGGTGTTCTTTGCCGATGGAAGATTCCAGGCGGCGGAACAATCAATATTTACAATGTTGAGAAAGTTGATATGATTTGTAGGGGCGAATGATGATTCGCCCTTACATCAATATTTTTTCCGATATTTTGGACAATAGATTAGGAATACGGCTGGTTTTTTATTCCAGTCGTATTTTATTGATTTCCAATCGGATATCGGTTTGCTGACGATTTTCTCGTCTTCCATAGTGATGTTAGAGGCGACGCAGAGCATGGTTGTAGGATGACAGTTTTTCACAAGCTCCTCTATCATGGCATTGTTGCGGAAAGGCGTCTCGATAAACATCTCCGTTTCGTTGTTTGCAAGTGATTGACGCTCAAGCGATTTAATCTTCTGGATGCGTTCAGGATTCTTGATTGGGAGGTAGCCATGGAAGCAGAACGACTGTCCGTTGAAACCTGATGCCATCAGGGCGAGAATCATGGCATTGGGACCAGTGAGCGGCACCACCTGTATGCCTGCCTGATGCGCCAGTTCCACTATCAGCGCGCCCGGGTCGGCCACGCACGGCGTACCGGCTTCCGACATAAGGCCAATATCCTGACCGTCGAGGGCTTTGCCTAGATAGGTCAGCAAATCGGGGTTCTCAGGATTGTGCTTGTCGAGTTCAACAAACTCGAGTTCGTCGATCGGGCAAGGCATGTGCATCTTGCTCAGCATGCGGCGGGCTGTCCGGACGTTTTCAACTACAAAGAAACGTAGGGTCCTGACGATTTCGAGTGTCCCGGCAGGTATGACCTGTTCGGCCGAGGTGGCGCCAAGAAGCGTCGGCACGAGGTATAATTTCCCAAATTGCTGATTCATAATGACTTATTGAAGAGTCTGTTCAATCTTATCGGCGATTGCACGGAATTGTTTATCTGTTTCAAGAAGGTTGGCGACAGTCTTCAGCGAGTGAATGACAGTGGCGTGATCTTTGCCTCCGCATTGTTCACCTATGACGATAAGCGGCGCCTTGGTATATTTCTTTGAGAAATACATCGAGAGCTGGCGGGCCTGAACGATGTTGCGTTTTCTCGACTTCGTGAAGAAATCGGCTTGTGATGTCCCCATCTCCTCACACACCGCATTAATAATATAGGTGATGGTGATTTCGCGGTTTGAGTTGTTCACAAAACGCTCAACCATCTGTTTTGCCAGGTTGATGGTGATGGCTTTGCGGTTGAGCGACGACTGTGCGATGAGTGAGATGAGGAATCCTTCCATCTCGCGCACGTTGGTCTTGATATGCTCAGCGATGTAGTTCACCACGTCGTCGGGCAGCTCCACGCCTTCGTTGTAGGCCTTGCGTTTCAGGATGTTGCGGCGTGTCTCCACGTCAGGCATCGACATCTCGGCTGAGAGTCCCCATTTGAAACGCGAGATGAGGCGCTGTTCCATGTCTTTGATCTCCGCAGGCGGCTTGTCGCAAGTGAAAATGAGCTGTTTGCCTGTCTGCTGCAGATGGTTGAAGATGTGGAACAATGTGTCCTGAGTCTTCGGTTTTCCCGAAAGGAACTGTATATCGTCGATGATGAGCACGTCGATCATCTGGTAGAAATGCACGAAATCGTCGCGGCTGCTCTTCGAGCTGTTGTTACGGCACGACGCCTGAAACTGCATAAGGAACTGTTCCGCGTTGACGTACAGAACGGTCAGTTCGGGATGATGTTTCTTCGTCTCGAGACCGATAGCCTGGCAGATATGAGTTTTTCCCATGCCTGTCGGACTGAACACAAACATCGGGTTAAACGAGGTACGACCGGGGTTTTTCGCGATGGCGAGACCCGCTTCGTATGCCACGCGGTTGCACTCTCCCACCACAAAATTCTCCATGCAGTAGTTCTCGTTGAGGTTCGACTCGATATTCACTTTCTTGATGCCAGGCAGCGCAAACGGATTCAGTACCTTCTGCTCAGTGTTCTCGAAGTCGATTTGAATCTGCTTAGGCGGATTCTTGGTGTTGGTGCGGTCGACCGAAGGCTGTTTCACCATCACGGGCTTGTTCTCGTTGTTATCCATCATGATGGAATATTCGAGCTTACCTTCCGGACCCAGCACCTTGCGGATGGTGGCTTTTATAACCTTAATATAATGAGTTTCAAGGAATTCGTAGAAAAAGTCGGACGGCACTTGGATGGTCAAGAGACCGTTCTGGTAGTCGAGAGGCTTAATCGGCTCGAACCAAGTCGAGAAAGCCTGCGCCGGAACGTTCTCTCGAATCATCGAGAGGCAATCTTCCCATATTTCAAACAAATTCTTGTTCATTAAAAACTCAACTCTATAAATATCAATTGATTATAATGCTCGTTTTTGTCTCAAAACGACTTTACAAATATCAACATAAAAAAGTTAATAAAAATAATTTTTTTGTATTGATTATTAATTTTTTTTAGTATAAATTACGAGGAAATTACAGAATCTGAGTTAAAAATCGCTCTAAATAATTGATACTAAACGGTTTTAAGGTATTTCACATCAACTCCGTAGAGGCGCTTCAATTTTTCGACAATTCTGTCGGAATCGCTTTGTCTTATTGATATTTCGAGATAGCAACGAAGTTCGAATTTTGGGTTCTGTTGTTCGAGATTTTCGTCTTTGAGGATTCGCATCACCTCGTTGAGGAGAGGATAGTCGAATTCGAGGCTATAGACCTCGTCGATGGTTTTTTCAACAATGGTACAGTTGTCGAGAGCTTCGCGAGCCGAGGTTTTATAAGCGTTGATGAGACCCGGCACACCGAGAAGCTGTCCGCCGAAGTAACGTGTCACTACCACGCACACGTTGGTGACATCTTTCGAAAGAATCTGATTAAGTATTGGTTTGCCTGCAGTTCCAGAAGGCTCGCCGTCGTCGCTCGAGCGGTAACATGCCTTGTCGGGACCGATCATAAAGGCGTAGCAATGATGTTTCGCGTCGAAATAACGCTTACGGATCTCGGCGACGCGCTCTTTCACCTCCGCCTCTGAATGAACCGGGAACGCCTCGGCGATAAACTTGGAGCCCTTTTCCTTGTAGAGTCCCTCGCCTTTCGTCGTCACGATTTTATATGAATCCTCGAATAACATGGTGCAAAGGTAGTAAAAATTTTTATATATTTGCAATATGAAAACACCATCGAATTTAGTTCGGGATTGTCGCAGGTATTATGCGGGCGAGTTGGAGAAGATTTATGGCTCCGACGAAGCTAATGCATTGATAATGATTTTGTTAGAGCATTATTTTGGCATCAACAGAGTGAAAATAGCGTTAGAGCCCAAGCTGCGTCTGAGCGAATCGGAGTTGTTGACATTGCATTTTGCGGTGAAGGAGTTGCTGAAAAATAAACCTATACAATATATAATAGGTGTAACGGATTTTTGTGGGTTGCAGTTTCATGTTGACGAGAACGTTCTGATTCCTCGTCCTGAAACAGAGGAAATGGTTCAAAAAATTGCCCGTTCTGCAGAGACGATGTGCACATCGTCTGTACATATATTGGACATCGGCACCGGTAGCGGGTGCATTGCCATCAGCCTCGCAAAATTAATAAAAAACAGCGACGTTACCGCCATCGACATTTCTGAAAAGGCATTAGAGGTGGCGAAAAAGAATGCCGAAGTGAACGGTGTGAACGTGAATTTCGTCCATGCTGACATTCTAAATCCGGAAGAAGGTCTATCTAATCAGAAATTCGATATCATTGTGAGCAACCCGCCATATGTTTGCGAGAGCGAGAAAAAAGACATGAGAGCCAACGTGTTAGATTACGAGCCAGCCACCGCTTTGTTCGTTTCCGACGACGACCCGTTGCTATTTTACAGAAAAATCCTTGAATTTTCGCAGAAAAATTTGAGGAAAGACGGTGAAATTTGGTTCGAAATCAATGAAAAATTGGGATTGGAGACAAAAAAATTATGTATAGACGAAAATTTTATAAACGTCGAAATTATTAGTGATTACAGGGGGAAAGACAGAATAGTAAAAGTAGTATTGTAATTTTTTTAAAATTTTTTTAATTTTTTTGTAAAAGCTATTAATATTATAGTTAACTTTGTGGTGTAAATAAAAGCGAAAGTCGAAACGCTTGGTTTTTCGGCAATTATTTAATAATTATTAAATCTCATTACAAAATGAAAAAAGCATTATTAATTTTGGGTTTAGTCGCATTCTTAGGAACAGGCTTCACATCATGCAAGAAAGACTGCAAATGCACAGGTTACTTAAACGGTGTTGAATATGGTTCAGCAACATCATCAAAGACAAAGAAAAAAGACTGCAAAGACTACGAAGAGAGCTATGCAGGCTACACAGTCGAAGTCAAATGCAAATGGGGTAAATAATATCCTGTGATTATTAAATAAAAGGTGGCCTTTCGGTCACCTTTTATTTTTTTATCTTAAGAACTTAACTATCTTGCCTTCGTCCAAATCGCGCAAATCACCGGAGCTTATGATGTTTCCGTGGTCGAACCACACATAGGTCGGGAATTTGCCATAGGTTATGTTGAGCGACTTTATTGGATTGAGAAACCAGAACTCGTATCCGCGGGTATTGGTGTCGTCCATAAACTTCACAATATCAGCGTCATAGCCCCAAACCAAAAACTTCAAATGCCTCTTATCGATATTGTTATGGTCAATAATCATTGACAATTTGTTGGCACCCAGGCGGCAGAAATCGCATCCCGCCGAGATGAAATTCACGATGTAGGTGTCGTCAGAAAGGTCGAGTACAGCCAGACTGTCGTGCTGCACATAAGTCGAGTCGTTGACCACCTCGAAACGCAGAAGCTGCAGATATTTCTGGTCGTTTTGCAAGCTCTCCCACTCCACCGTGTTGATATTATTGTCTTTAGACGCAATCATGTTGTAGAGTGTGTCCATCGGGAAGACCACGAAAGGCAGGATTATGGCAACAGCAATTGAAATACCGACGAGCCATTTTTTAAGACGCGGGCGGTAGTCGTGGCTGTTTTCCTTACGAATCAGCAGCAGCAAGAGCATCGAGACCACGTTTTTCACTATCGATTCCTTCGGATCGAGGCGGATAAGGTCGCCGAAGCAATGACAGTTGTCGTCGTTTCGGAAGATTATCACATAAATAAGGAACAGGGTGAAGCCGATGAGGGCCAGCATGGTGAGGCTCCATATCTCTTTGTAGTAGATTTTAAAAATCATGCCTAGACCCATGAGGATTTCAGCGGCGATAAGCATTCGCGAAAGCACCGTTGTAAGGCCATATCCAAAGATATGAAAGCTGTAGATGTAAATCTCGAAATGATCGATGGTGAGGAGTTTGGATATTGCCGCTCCGACAAACACCACACCGACGAATAATCGGATAATGGTTTTCGAGATATTGAGAATTTGTTCCTTGTTCATGATTTTATGATTAAATAATTCAAAATAACGATATGTAGAGACGCGCCATGGCACGTCTCTACAATTCCATCTATGGTTTACGATTACACCATCAAAGCGCCAACCAAACCCAAAATCGCGTAGAATTCAGGGAGAGCGGCGTAGATGAGGGTGTTGGTGAACACATCGTGTCCCTGGCTGACGCCCACGATACCGTTGGCGCAAACCTGACCCTGACGGATGGCTGAGATCATGCAGACCAAGCCGACGCAGAGGCCGACACCGAATACGATGAGACCCATCTCAGGGTTGGCACGCATCTTGCTGAGGAGCATGAAGAACGCCACGAATCCGTAGATACCCTGTGTTGCCGGAAGTGCCGACAAAACCATGAAGTTACCTGATGCTTCAGGACGTTTCTTGAGACCGCCTTCAGCGGCATTGCCTGCCGTTGATGTGCCGATTGAACTTCCGATACCAGCCAAGGCCAAAACCAGACCTAAACCGAGATAACCTAAAACTGTTGTTAACATAGTATTTAAGATTTAAAATTTAACATTCAATATTTAAAATTTAAGATTTTAACGGATTATATTTTCTACCTGTACCTTCATAACCTGAATTCTTGAAAAATTCGAGGAAATTGAGTCGCAACGGATGCACGAAGGCACCGAGGATACACATGGCGACGTTCAGCACATGACCGACCACCACGATGAGTATGAACGCTATCCAACCCGCTCCGCCATCGCCAAGTGCCTGAATGCCAATGGCATTGAATGCCTCGCCAAGCTTAGCGCCTGCCAAACCCAAGGCGTACAGACGGAGGTAACTCAACACGTCGCCGAGCAATCCGGTAGCGGTGTTGTATGTCTCCCACAATCCCGCTCCGACGTTAAGCAACGGATTGCGGTGCAAGTCGTTCAGGAAGAAGATGCCCAGCGCCGACAAAATGCCGATGCCGATGATTATCCACTTCGTTATCGCTGAATCGATTACGCCGATAAGCGCCAAACCACCAACAGTGACACCACCTACGATGAGCAAGGTCCAGCCCCAAGTCCCGAGGGAGTTGAGGAAGCCTTTCACCTTAGTCGATTGATACGTCTTCACCACCATTGCAAGACAGATATGCACTATACCGACCAAGATAGCCAGCACCATCGTGCCGTCAAAACCCGCGATTTCTGTTGGAACCATGCATTTCTTCACCACATCGGGTATGACGCTCCACGTGAGCATGTCGGTTGAGAAGAACGTATGGAACAGCAAGCCGATGACCGTCGTAGCGACACCCAAAGTGATGCCGAGCGGTGCAATTTCTGGCATTTTCTTCTTCAAGGCGAAGCCTAAACCGATGAGTACCAAGCCGTAACCGGCGTCACCCATGCAGAAGGCGAAGAACAGCATGAAAAAGATTGAAATCCACACCGTAGGGTCGAACTCGTTGTATTTCGGACGACCGTACATGTCGGTGAGTATCTCGAACATCGAGACGAATTTGTTGTTTTTCAATTTAATAGGAGGATTATCCTCAACTTGGGCTTTGTCGACCAAATAAAGAACCCCTTCCCTATCCAACATTTCTTTGAGCTCCGCTTCTTTTTCAGCTGGCGCGAATCCTTCGAACACCGTGATATAGTCTTCAGCGGCTTTCGTTCCCGATAAATGAGCCAAGTGCAAATCGAGTTTCGAGACAGTTCTGTCAAGTTCTTTCTGAATGTCTTTTTCGTGGCATTTCAGCTCGGCGAGATGACGGTCTTTTTTCTCAATTTCATATCTCAAAGCATCGATTTTCTTCTCGATTGTCGAAGCGTCGCTGTCAGGAGCAGGCATTTCCCTCAACGGGAAATCGTAGTTTTCATCATCGGAGACAATAACAAAATATGTAGTGTTGCCATCCGTTGAAATCTCGCTCAAAGCGTAGTTTTCCTTCCAAGAAGGATTCATTGCGGAGGTCTTAGCCTTGTAGAAATGTAACTTAAGTCCTTGTTCCTCAAGCTTTTTAAAGTTCTCTACATCGAACTTACCCCAAGGCAGTCTTTCCTCCCATTCTTTCGTCAGCTGATTCACTTGATTTTCAGCCACTTCCTTCTCGTTGATGGTCTCGATGACGTTGGAAGCAAGGTCGCCGTATACTTTTTCGGCAAACTCAGCAGGTTGCACATCCTTGAGCAATGACAAGGCTTTACGGAATGTTCCCGCTTTCGACGACAGGTATTCCGACTTCTCGTCGACAGGCTTTGTCGAGCGGGTGATATCCATCACGCCAACCGTCTGCAACTTCTTGAGGAAATCCTCGACATCACCGCTAAGGAGAATGAAGTTATATTTCGTCATTTCAGTTACCATACTCTGCTTCCTCCTCCTCAAGGATATGTTTGTTTTTCACGATTTTCTGGGAAGCCTTGGAGAGGTTCTCCTCATCCTCCATATATCGTTTTATCTTACGGATGGCTTCGTTATAGCCAGGTATCTGCACCTTTTCGTAAAGGTTGACTTTTTGTGTGGTCTTCTTACGCTGGAAGTCAAGCACGCGGCTCACTTCAACGTAGACCTCCGACTCGATGCCAAGCTGTGCAAGGTTTTTCAGAATCTGGACACCGTCGGCATACCACATCGGCTTGGTGAAAAGGTTGATATCTTTCACCTCGTAAAGCACCTCCTCCAATGCCGGCACCGGCACGCCCGCAATCTTCACAGTCTTCAGTTTGACATCGGTAACAGAAATCAGTCCTGGCTCAAATTCATTCCAAAGCCGGGCCATGTACTCATACGATTTGAGCTCGGCCTCCAGTTGCGCGACAAGACCTTCCGAACGTTTCTTGGCTTTCTTCACCTCAAGGCGTAATGCACTCTCCTTGCTCTTCAGCGTCGGGAGCGCACGGGTACGCGTCTTGAGCTGCTTGTTCAGCTCGTTCAGCGAAGTCTTGTTATATTGGAACTTGATTGCCATGACTCATTATTTTTCTTTCCAATACTTTTCTATCAATTTTTCCTTAAGACCAGTTTCCGCTTTGGTGAAATACTTTCCGAAGAGCTCCCAAGCGGTGTCGAGCATCTCATCGATGGAGATGTTGACGTCGATGGCTAGAAGTCTTGTGGCGTATTCCTTAGCGTAGTCGAGGCAGCGAAGGTCGTAGTCGCTCAAGTCGAAGCCGTTTTCCAACTTCGTTTTCGCGTTAGCGGCATCGGCATAGAGACGAACCGAAGTGTTCATCACGGCGCTGTGGTCCTCACGGGTCTTCTTGTTCTGCACCAGCTGTTTCAAACGCGACAGCGAGCGGAACGGGTCGACGATGACCTTGCCTGAATCCGGGTCGGCACGCAGGAAGAGCTGTCCCTCGGTGATGTAACCGGTGTTATCTGGGATAGCATGCGTGATGTCGCCGTCGTTCAAAGTGGTCACAGCGATGATGGTGATTGAGCCGCCGTCAGGAAGCTGCACCGCTTTCTCGTAGATCTTCGCCAAATCTGAATAGAGCGAACCTGGCATTGAGTCCTTCGAAGGAATCTGGTCCATACGGTTCGACACTATACTCAAAGCGTCGGCGTAAAGCGTCATATCGGTAAGAAGCACAAGCACTTTCTCGTTTTTATCGACAGCGAAATACTCTGCGGCTGTCAGTGCCATGTCAGGAATCAAAAGACGTTCGACAGGCGGCTGATCGGTGGTATTCACAAAGCTGATAATCTTATGCAAAGCGCCAGCGCTCTCAAACTGGTTCTTGAAGAACAGGTAATCGTCGTTTGTCAAGCCCATGCCGCCGAGGATGATCTTATCGACATCGGCGCGGAGAGCCACCATACTCATCACCTGGTTATATGGCTGATCAGGGTCGGCGAAGAACGGGATCTTCTGGCCGGAGACCAATGTGTTGTTCAAGTCGATGCCAGCGATACCTGTAGGAATCAGCTGTGACGGCTGACGACGTTTGTAAGGGTTAACGGAAGGACCGCCAATCTGACGTTTCTCGCCTTCCACTGCCGGACCGCCGTCGATAGGTTCACCGTAAGCGTTGAAGAAACGGCCTGCGAGGTCGTCGCTCACGTTGAGTGACGGTGGCTCACCGAAGAATGTGACTTCAGCGTTGGTCGGGATGTCTTCAGTACCGCCGAACACCTGCAAGGTGACGCTCTTCTCTTTGATCTTCACCACCTGTGCCAGACGACCTGCCACGAGAGCAAGCTCATCGTTAGCAACTCCTTGAACCTCAATGGTTACCGTAGCTTTAGTGATGGCTGTCAGCTTAGTATATATGCGTTGAAAGGCTTTCTCACTCATGTTTAAGTTCCTCCTTTAACTGTCCAAGATATTTTTCAAATTGCTCCGACTTATACTCCGAATAGTTCATCTGACGGCAGATGTTGATCAGGCCCTTGAAATATGTGGTACATTCTTCAAAGTTATTGAATTTGAATGACATATCGCAAATTTCAAGAATCAAATCAAGCATAAACTTCTGACGATCCAATGGCGAGCAGCCGTCGATGTCGTCGAATGCGTCCTGCTGCAGAATCACGAAGTCGATGAGTTCCGACTTCCAATATTGCTCGTGGTAAGCCATCGGCACGCCGTCGTCGCCCAAGATGTTGATCTGCTCGTAAGCATCCTTACCTTTACGGATGATATATTTGGTTTTTATGACTTTATCGACCCAACCTTTTTCGATTTTATTATCGAGATATTCAATAATTTCAGGATATTCGAGATATTTTGAATATGAATCGACAGGGTCGACAGCCGGATAACGTTTCTTATCGGCGCGGTTCTGCGAAAGTCCGTAGAAGCAACGCGCAGCTTTCTTTGTCGACTCGGTGACAGGCTCTTTAAGGTTACCGCCAGCAGGCGACACTGTTCCGATGAATGTGATTGAGCCCGACTGACCGTTGTTCAGCTTCACATAACCAGCGCGGGCGTAGAAGTTGGAGATGATAGCCGAGAGGTCGACCGGGAAACCGTCCTGACCTGGGAGTTCTTCCAGACGGTTACTCATCTCACGCAGTGCCTGTGCCCAACGTGATGTGGAGTCAGCGAGGAGCAACACCTTCATTCCCATGGCGCGGTAGTATTCGCCGAGGGTCATGGCGGTGTAGACTGAAGCCTCACGGGCAGCCACCGGCATGTTGGATGTGTTGCAGATGATGATGGTACGTTCCATCAAGCTACGGCCAGTGTGTTTATCTTTGAGTTCCGGGAATTCGGTGAAGATCTCCACCACCTCGTTAGCACGCTCGCCGCATGCCGCCATGATGATGACGTCGGCATCGGCTTGTTCTGCCAAGGCGTGCTGAAGCACTGTCTTGCCGCATCCGAAAGGTCCCGGGATGAAGCCCGTGCCGCCTTCCGCGATAGGATTCAACGTGTCGATGGTACGAACACCTGTCTCCATCACCTTGGAAGGACGCGGTTTCTCGACGTAGCCGCCGACTGCCACCTTCACAGGCCATTTCTGCGTCATCGTAACGTTCACGTCTTCGCCGTCGGCATTAGTCAAAACAGCGATAGTGTCTGTTATCTTATATTGACCGGCTTCAGCCACTTTTTTCACGGTATAAGTGCCTTCGAAACTGAACGGCACCATGATTTTATGAGGCAGCCAGCCTTCTTTGACCTCACCCAGCCAGTCGGCGGCGATCACTTGGTCGCCAGCCTTCGCTATAGGTGTGAAGTCCCATAACTTATTCTCGTCCAACGGCTTAGTGTACTCACCTCTCTTAAGGAAGACGCCTTCCATGGTAGCGAGGTTGTTCTGCAAGCCATCGAAATTACTCGAAAGCAGACCAGGTCCGAGTGTCACCTCGAGCATGTAGCCTTGAAACTCCACCGGGCATCCGATCTGGAGTCCGCGGGTACTCTCGAACACCTGCACTGAGGCCTTGTTCCCGTTCACCTTGATGACCTCCGCCATCAGCTTGACGCCTGCCAAGTCGATGTAGCAGATCTCATTCTGCGCCACAGGGCCGTTCACCTCGACAGTGACCAGGTTTGCAATGATTCCTGTAACTTTTCCTGTTGTCATATTATATAAAATTCAAATATTCAAAATTTAAAATTCAAAAATTCAGCTCTCGCACATCGCTAACGGCTAATGGCTAACGGCTTAATATTTCACTCCTGCAAAGGTTCCTCGAACCTCTTTCACGAGTTTTTCAAACATTTCCTGTCCCTTCGTCGGGTCGAGTTCCACCCAGCGTTGCACCGTCTTGGCTTTTGCCAGAAACGAGAGTATGGCGTTCATGTTGAAATAGTCCATTCGAGCGATGTCGCTCGCCTTTTCCCACTTCAGCTCGTCCATCTTCTGCTCACGCTGCACGAAGTCGGGGTTTTCAAGAATGTCCTTAATCTGCTGATATTCCTCAAAATCGGCTTCAGGCATCTCAACGAAGTAGTCGTCGCCTTTCTTGTCGAGACGCTTCGCGAGATATGCCACCTTCATGTTGCGCAGACGGCCGTCGAAGTCGAAGTACTCGCGGATGAAGCGGTTCTTGCTTTCGGCTACCTTGGCATAAAAATCTTTGCCCAGAGTCTCCTCGTTGAAGCCTTCCTCGAAAAGTCCGACCAGCTTTTGGTCTTTTTCCGAGAGAAGCTCCATGATAGACTCCTTTGTGGCAGCGTAGTCGAAACTCGTATTCTCGAAACCCGCTGTCAGCTCTGGCAAACTCGCTACAATATAAACGTAGTTATCCATCAGCCGAAGAGGATTTTCTTTGTTGCCGGACGCAGGTAGTTGGCGATGAGCTGTGTAAACTCGTCGTCGGTGAACTGCAGCACGTAGCCGCCATCTTGCGGAGCCACCTTGAAGCCGCCGTTCATCTTCTTCGAGAACTCGACCTTCACCTCAGCCTTGAACATCTTAGCAATCTCGTTCTTCACGAATGGCTCGACTTCTTTCTTCAAAGCCTCAGGCAGGATGAGATCCAATGCCACTGGTGCCGCGTTGTCGGGGTTGAATGCCTTCACCACGTCTTTCACCAGCTCTTTCACGAAATCGGCTGACGATAACGATGCTTTCACGCCTTGTTCGGCGGCGCTCATCACCACCATTTTCTCTATCTCCTGCTTGGTGACGGCTATGCTCTGTGTGGCGGCCATCTTCACGTCGGCAGCGACCTTGGTCTTAAGCTCCTCAGCCTCTTTATTTGCTTGATTTACAATGCGTTCAGCTTCAGCTTTAGCGTCATTGACAATCTTTTCCGCTTCTTTTTTGGCGTTTTCCACGATCTCAACAGCGTCGTGATTTGCCTTCTCGACACCCTGCTCGTAGATTTTCTTTGTTAAAATATCAAGTTTGTTATCCATAAACTGAAATATTATGCGTCAATATTAGCGTATGTTGCGTTTTGCTCAATGAATTCGCGGCGCGGACCCACCTCATCGCCCATAAGCATTGAGAAGATGTAGTCGGCTTCGGCGCCGTTTTCGATATGAATCTTACGCAAAGTACGGAACTCAGGGTTCATGGTGGTCATCCAGAGCTGCTCCGGGTTCATCTCACCAAGACCTTTGTAGCGCTGTACGTGGGCGTCCTGACCCATCTCTTCGAGGAGTTGCAAACGCTGTTCCTCTGTCCAGCAATATTTCTCTTTCTTGCCTTTCTTCACGAGATAAAGTGGCGGTGTCGCGATGTAGACGTAGCCTTTCTCGATGAGTTCAGGCATATATCTGTAGAAGAATGTCAAAATAAGTGTCGAGATGTGGCTACCATCGACATCAGCATCGGTCATGATGATGATCTTGTGATAACGTAACTTCTCGATATTCAATGCTTTACTATCTTCCTCGGTTCCGATGGTAACTCCAAGAGCGGTGTAGATGTTTCTGATCTCCTCACTCTCGAAGGCTCTGTGCTGCATGGCCTTCTCTACGTTCAAGATCTTACCTCTCAACGGCAGAATAGCCTGGAACTTACGGTCACGGCCTTGTTTTGCCGAGCCGCCTGCCGAGTCACCCTCAACGAGATAAAGCTCGGTGAGTTCAGGGTCACGTTCTGAGCAGTCGGCGAGCTTGCCTGGGAGTCCGCCACCTGAAAGAGCGCCTTTACGCTGCACCAACTCACGTGCCTTACGTGCCGCATGACGTGCCGTGGCTGCCAAAACGACCTTGTCGACAATAAGTTTAGCCTCTTTCGGATGCTCCTCAAGGTAATTCGACAGATGCTCGCTCACAATCTTATCGACTATACCCATCACCTCGTTGTTACCGAGCTTGGTCTTGGTCTGACCCTCGAACTGCGGCTCCGGCACCTTCACCGAGATGATAGCTGTCAAACCCTCGCGGAAGTCGTCGCCGTTGATTTCGAATTTCAGCTTCGAGAACATGCCTTCTTTTTCGGCGTAAGCCTTCAATGTACGTGTCAAGCCACGACGGAAACCGGCCAAGTGTGTACCGCCTTCGTGAGTATTGATATTATTGACGTAAGAATGTAAGTTTTCCGAATATGAAGTGTTATATTCCAGAGCTATCTCGACCGGCACATTATCCGTTTCGCCTTGAATTGCAATAGGTTCCGGAGTAAGCTTCTCGCGGTTTTCATCAAGATAATTGATAAAATCAATCAAACCGTTGGCTGAATGAAACACGTCGCTCTTGCCTTCGTTGCCTGTCTCAGGGTCGATACGCTTGTCGGTCAAAGAAATCTTGATTCCTCTGTTAAGATAAGCGAGTTCGCGCATACGTGCAGCGAGGATGTCGTAGCTATATTCGTTGGTCAAGAAGATGCTGTCGTCGGGAGTGAAGGTGATACGTGTGCCGTGGTCATGAGCCTCGCCCACCACTTTCACCGGGTAGAGTGGCTTGCCATATTCGTATTCCTGCATGAAAATCTTACCTTCGCGATGCACCTCAGCGGTGAGATGTTTTGAAAGCGCGTTGACGCAGCTGACGCCGACGCCGTGCAGACCGCCCGACACCTTGTATGAGCCCTTGTCGAACTTACCGCCGGCGTGAAGCACCGTCAGAACGACCTCGAGAGCCGACTTCTTCTCCTTCTCGTGCATGCCCGTAGGGATACCACGACCGTTATCGACAACGGAAATCGAATTTCCCGGTAAAATCTCAATATCGACCGTGTCGCAGTAGCCAGCCATAGCCTCATCGATGGAGTTGTCGACCACCTCATAAACCAAGTGGTGCAAACCCCTCACGTTAACATCGCCGATGTACATGGCCGGACGCTTGCGCACCGCCTCCAAACCTTCAAGAACCTGAATGTTATTGGCACCGTAGTTGCTCTCAGCATTCTGGATTTTTTCTTCTTCTGTCATTTTTCTTTGTTATAATCTTTCAGTTATTTACTAAATTTCTAAAACCATGCAAAGGTAAGAAATTTCTTTGAAATAACAATGAAAAAAATGACAGTTTTTTAGCTTTTTTTGCTAAAAAATTTAGCTTTTTCAGAAGCGATATTTTATACCGGCGTAAATCTCAAACCCGAGGCTCGGATAGTTGTAATAAAGCTGATATTTATTATGGAAAAGATTATGAATTTCGGCGAAAGCCGCCAGGTCTTCACTGATTTTATAATCGGTGCCGACTTGGAAGTCGACAGCTCTTTTAACATCAATAACCTCAAGGTCAGGAGTCAGCATCCAGCGGTTGCCCAAATACTTCATCGCGGCGTTGAATGTCCACACCTCATCAAACTGATAATCGCCACGCAAAGTGAAGGTGTATCTCGGGCGATACCATGGTTTTCCGTAATACAACGACGTCATTTGGTTAAGAATCAAATCAGGTTCATGGAAATTGCTGATATTAAACACAAACTCAGCTGCAAGATTCAGCTTTTCCATAGCTCTCCAGCGCACGTCGGTGAGTATGCTCGTAAGGTCGCAATCCTGGAAAATGATATCAAAGGCATGAAGATGATAAACAGTCTCATCATCGCCGTAAACAGCATAATAATCGAGGTCAGGCACAAAGTAAACACTGTTTTTCATTGCACGGTAGTTTACCCCAAGATGAGCATCTATATCATTGGTAATCTTGACTTTAACACCTCCTTCAAAGGAGAATTTAGTCTTTTCGTAGCCAAACTCGCTGAAATTCTCGAAATTAGTAGTCACGAATGGGTTTTTAGCCACTATATCGGCAAAAGTGTTGATCTTCGAGCGACCGCCGAGCTTTGCATAAAACTCCACCATGTTATCGATGATAAACAGGCTTCCCTTGACATCAGGATACAGACCTATGTTGTCGCCAGTCTTTAAGTCGAGACGAACGCCAAGATGCACATGATAAAAATCGCCACTCATGGTGAAATACGGGTTTATCGCGAGCAACATCTGGCTTTGATAAACATTATTGAAATTAAGTTCAACATCAGCTGCAACTGTCTGTAAATCATTGACTTTCTCATGATCTATCCAGTTGTCGGAATATGCCAGATATGCCTTTGCATTCAGCTGATGTTCTTGTGTGCCGCCCATGATCCATGTGGCACGGTAGTTGCCGCCGAACTCGTTGTAAAGACTGCGATAGCTCGAGCCGCTGGCAAGCCATTTCGCACCCACATTGAGCGAATGTATGTTTCGTCCGTTATTGTTAATCAGTTCGTAGTCGCGAAGATGATACATGTCGTATTTATAGTCGACAAACGAACGCAGCTGTCCAGCCTTGAACTTATTAATTGTCATCACGTTAAAGGCGTTGTTCATGAACGACGTCTTCTTGTAGTCTTTCATGTTGAGCCACGAGGAGTAATGCTTCACGCCCACGCCGATGCTCATATCGTTCGACAAATCGGAATAATGGCGGAACAGGAAAACTGGCGACAGACGTGTTCCGAGGCCGGCTTTCAGGAAGTTATTCTTGCCTTCGACGCCATAGTCGGCTTTATATGGCACCGCGCTCATCGGTTCGATATCCATTTTGTAGCCGTAGTTGAAATCTTTCGCTTCAGCCTTGTAATTCGGGATGTTGAACTCGTTGGCCGGCGCTTCAGGTGTCTTCGTCAGGCGTTCCGAGCGCTTGATTTGCGGACGATAGGATCCTTCAACCGTCACCTGCTCGTTATGCTGCTGCGCGAAAGCTACAAATCCGATAAAAACGAATAATATACTGATTATCAACGATTTATTTTTCATTCTGCGTCCTCCTCATTGTTTAATTCATCTTTTTCAATGTTAGCGAGTTTCTGCTCGGCGAGGGTCTTAGGCTCGCCTCCAGGGTAGTTTTCGATGATGCTTTTAAGCGTCTCTTTTGCCTGGAACACATTGCCTTTAGCCACATAAACGTCGCTCAGCGTAATGAACGACATCGCCACGTAATAGCTGTAATTGCTGAAGTTGTCGGAGATGTAAAACACCAGGTTTTCGGTCTCGTCGAGGTTGCCCAAAGCGTAGTTCGCAAGCACCACGTGGTAGGCCGCTATCGCTCCTATCTCGCTGTGTTCGTGTTTTGCGCATTCATTCAGGCTCGTCACCGCCAGTGTCAACTCGTTTTTCCTGTAATGCGACATACCGACTATGTAGTTCACGTAGTTCTTTTTGCTATGCGAGAGTTCCGGCATCTTAGCCAGCTCGTTAGCTTTTACGATGGCACCGTCATAGTCCTCGAGTTTGTAGCAGCACTCCATCACGCCGTCGAGCGCCAGCATCTTAACTTTCTGATTTTCAGTGATATTCAGCAGTCGTTCGTAATAACCCTTCGCTTTTGCGAAGTCGGCGGCGTTCTTCTCCATGCCTGCTATCTTCAGCAAGGCGTTGTCGGTGTAGTCGTTGTCGGGCTGCGCGATGATGTATTCCAGATACGGCTTAGTCTCGTCAGCGCGTCCGAGTTTCTCCATCGAAGTCAGTCCGTAGTAATTGATTTTCAACAGATAAGCACCTTTCGGGAATCTTTCAATATATTGATTCACAGCATTCAACGCTTTGTCATACTGGCCTTGCTGGAAGAAGTTTTCAGCAGTGGCAAACGATATTGAATCCTGCTCCGTCACGCTTGTAGCGATGCCTTTAGCTTCGGTATATTGGTAAAATTCGTTGGTTCTGTTTTGCTCCATGTAGATGTTGCGTATTATGTTCAGAGCCTCGTGCGATTCTTCTGTATTAGGGTAGTTGTCGACTACTTTTTTAAGGTTCGTCAAAGCGTTATCATATTGATTACCATTGTAATACAACATTCCAATCTTCATCTGACCCTGACGTGCGTACACCGAGCGCGGACGTTCGTTCACCAGTCGGTTGAATGCCGCGATAGCGGAGCTTTCGTCGTTGGTGCCGAGATAAGCCATTCCCATCTCATAAAGAGCCCTGTCGTAGAACGACGAGGTGTTGTATCTCTTCGTGAGGTTGTCCATGCATTCCACTTTGGCGTTCATCTCGCCGAGTGCGCCGCGTCCCATGCCCTGCTGGAACAGAGCGTAGTCGGCGTTGCTATCGCTGCGTTTCATGGCGTTGGAGTATGCCGTGATTGCCTTCTGGTAGTTGCGTTCCATGAAATAGCAGTCGCCTATGCGCATCCATGCATCCGACTCATATTCCTTATCGCCGTTCGCCATGTTGAAGAAATAGCTGAAGTTCTTGGTGGCGGCCGGGAAATTACCTTTCGAATAGGCGATGTAACCGAGGTTATAATATGCCAGCGACAGATTCTCCGACTGGCCTGAGCCTTCCGATTTCAAGAAAGCGAGGTAATAAAGCTCAGCATTGGCGTTGTCTTTATTCTGATAATAACTGTCGGCGAGCCAATACAGCGCTTCCGCCTTGAGTTTCGGGTCGGCGTGCTTGTTTTTCACCGTCTTGTTGAAATAAGAAATGGCCTCGTCGTAGTCGCCAATCGAATATTTCTCAATTCCGATGTTATATGTCAGCTGGGCATATATTTTCTGCATCTCGGCGTTCATGTCGGGATATTTCTCCAGAGTCTTGATGGCTTTTTTATACTCTTTCGACTTCAGGTAGAGATGTATCACCATCATCTGAGCCTCTTCTTTTCTTGGTGATGACGGGTTTTTATCGATGTAATCCTCGATTAGTGCCACAGCCTCGTTGAACGGGTCGACGCCGCTGATGAAGCTCAGCTTCGCGTAGTTAAACAAGGCGTCTTCGCTAATCTCGTGGTCGAAATCGTTTTTATAAGCCGTGAGGTATGCGTTTCTCGCGAATTTGTCCTGGTCAGTCTTGATATAGCACTGTGCCATGTAATACGAGGCGAGCTGTGCGAGGGCATCGTTGTTTTTCTTCTTCGTGGCGTTCTGGAAGTTGACGATGGCGTTGTCGAAGTCGCCTCTTTTCATCTTGCAATATCCGATGCGGAACTCCACCTCGCGAGGAAATGCCTTGCGCGTGTTCTTGCGCGCGATGTCATAGTAGTTGAGCGCTTTCTCGTAATCCTGCTGCTGATACCACGACTCGGCTATTATCAGTGCGAGGTCTACCTTACGCTGACCGTTGGCATTGGCCAGGACGTTGTCGGCATCGTTGGTAACGGCGGTGAAATTACCTTCCACGAAATCGATTTGCATCATGTAAAGCGGGATGATGTCTTTATATTTCGGCGAGTTCTCAATCTTTTTAAAATGATATTTAGCCTCGTCATATTTCTTGTTAATATATTGAATATGAGCGCAGTAGTAACGGGCATCATCCTGATAAGGACTCTCCATCACCGCCGATTTGCTGAACATAGGAGCGGCTTTCTCGATGTCGTTGATCTGGTAATAAGCCAGGCCTTTCTTGAAATAAAACTCCGCTTTCTCGTCGTAAGTAAGGGTCTCGTCGTCTATCGTCTCGTATTTCTTGACAGCGTCGCGGTATTTTTTGTTTTTGAATAGCATGTTGGCATAGAGGAAATCGGCTCTCGGGGCAAATGTACTCGTAGGGTTTTCTTTCGAGAAAAGCATGAGTTGTTGTTCGCCTGCGCCCATGTATGAGGAGCATGCAGCCTCGTAAAACTTGGCCTCCACAACCTTTTGCGCGCTCTGGTTGCCGGCTGTCATCAGATATTTATGAAAAAGTTCCGCTGCCGAGCCATAATTTTCGTTGTCGAACAGTATTTTAGCCTCTTGAAAAATCGACTCAGGCTCGTATTCTCCAGTTCTCTTCTGCGCTGATAATGATAGAGTTACGGTAAATACAAATAATATTAAAACGAAAAATTTCCTGCCAGAATTCATATACACATATTTTTTGCGAATTTACGAAAATAAAACGGATTTTTTACAATTTTATTATAAAAATTTTGCCTCGGGGCGCTGAAGCGCCCCGAGGCAAAAAATGAAAGGCATAAGCGGGATTCTGTATCCATAAATGGATGATTGTCATTTCTCTAATCCTGGCGTCACCACCAGGCTTTAGCAACCTACCCTCCCGACTCGGACGAGCAGCCCTTAACGCCGGTATATTTGGTCTTGCAGCCCATAAGGTTTACCTCCGTGTGGTGTCACCATCACACAGCGTGAGCTCTTACCTCACGTTTTCACCCTTGCCCTTCGACCCTTCGACATGCTCAGGGCTAATGGCGGTTATTTTCTGTGGCACTCGCTGTCGTTGTCTCCAACGCCTTCCCGTTAAGAAGTATGGTGCTCTGCGCTGTCCCGACTTTCCTCACGCTGACTTGCGCCAGCCCGCGACAATCGCCTTTCAGGGCGCAAAAATACAAAATTTTTAGTTTAGAGTGTAAAGTTTAGAGTTTAAAGTAGTTTTTTAGTTAAAAGTTTTTAGTAAAAAAGTATTAAAAAAGGAAGCCGTAGCTTCCCTTAAACTAATAACTTTCAACTTTACACTGTCAACTACTTAAAACTGTACACTCTCAACTCTACACTTTGAAAGTTTCTCCCGGTTCCGGAATCACAATATCCTTGAATCCGTTGTTTTTCTTCAGATATTTCGCGTATTTCTGCTGAACCTCGGCCTCGCCGTGAACGATGAACACCTTCTTCAGCTTCTCAGGATTCTGGCATTTCAGATAATCCGCCATCTCCTTGTAGTCGCCGTGACCGCTGAAAGCGTCGATGCTGTAAACCTCGGCGTTCACATGATGCGGCATGCCGAAAATAGAGATATCTTTCTCCCCTGCCACAATGCGCGCTCCCAAGGTAGTCGGGGCACAGTAACCTACCGAGAGCACCGAATTTTTCGGGTTGTCGATGTTGTTTGCCAGATGGTGTTTCACTCGTCCGGCCTCCATCATGCCCGACGACGAGATGATGATGCACGGATGCTTCGTCTCGTTCAACGCCTTCGACTGCTCCACATTTCTTATATAATGCAGACTCTCGAAACCAAACGGGTCGTCATCATACCTAAGCACCTCGGCTACATTATTGTTGAAGTCTTCAAGATGCATTCTGAAAATCGAAGTGGCACTGACAGCGAGCGGGCTGTCAACATAAATCGGGATGCGCGGCAACGAGCCGGCGTTGTAGAAATTATTCAAGATATAAACAATCTCCTGCGTCCTGCCGATGGCAAACGACGGGATGATGAGCTTGCCTTTCTTCTCCACACAGGTATGCTGAATTATCTGCAAAAGCTCGTCCTCAGCACCTTGTTTGTCCTTGTGAAGCCTGTCGCCGTAAGTACTTTCAGTAATAAGATAGTCGCACTGCGGGAACGCGTTCGGCGCCTTGAGCAGATAGCTGTTGTAACGCCCGATGTCGCCGGTATATCCTATCTGAGTGATATGTCCGTTCTCGTCAATCCTGATGGTGGCGCAGGCACTGCCGAGCATGTGCCCTGTGTTGTAAAACTTCACACTGATGTTGTTGTCGATGTAAAATCTTCGGTTCACCTCCGTGGTGATGAACAGCTCCATACACTCACGGGCGTCTTTCTCAGTGTAAATAGGCTCAACGCGTTTCAGTCCCTGACGTGCACGTTTCTTGTTAAACCAGTGAGTATCATTCTCTTGAATGAAACCGCTGTCGGGCAACATAATCGAACACAACTCTCGTGTAGCCGGAGTGCAAATCACCGAGCCACGGAATCCTCTCTTATAAAAATAAGGTATAAGTCCCGAGTGATCGATGTGTGCGTGCGTCAAAATGATGCAGTCAATCTCCGACGGCTCAATCATTGTATTACGGTTCATGGCATCGGTCTCCAAACCCTTGCCCTGAAACATTCCGCAGTCTAACAGCAGCTTCTTACCCTTGTCGGTGACAATGAGATGCTTGCTGCCGGTGACTTCCTTCGCTGCGCCTATAAACTTGATTTTCATTATCTTAACACATTAATAGTCTTTACGATATTGCCGCATTCTGTAATGATATTGACAAGATACATACCATTGTTATATGCACTCATATCAATTGTAACATTATCATTATCAACATTTTGAATCATCATCACCTGACCCGTCATGTTATAAATGGTAATCTGCTGCATTCCATGGGCGACAATATTCACATTTCCTGATGTCGGATTAGGATAAATCGAGACATTCTCTGCCGCATCCTCGCTTACTCCAATCGGATTAACGACCATCACGGTTGTTTCCTCAGGTTCCGATTCGCAATCATTCTGATAAAATGCCACAATACGATAGTAATACAAGGCTGGCGCAGTAACCGCATCGTCACATTCATAATGCGATATCGACGGAGTGTTCACAATACGCTGCACCATCTTGAAATCATAACCATCATCACTTCTGTAAATCTCAAATCTATCGAGTGTATACTCGTACGTAGCTTTGTCCCAGCTCAAATGTGCGCCCATATCGCTACCTTCAAAATAAGGTTCGCCGCCAAAGCTCTTTGGTCCCGGACAAACCACCTGAGGTGCCTCTGTCACATCGATGTCAACACTTGACGAAGCTGTTGATTCGCCATCATTAACATATATTGTGTAAGTCATTACGCCAAGCTCAATAGGAGTCGCCAAAGTTGTCATACTATGCGGATTGGCGATTGTCTCTTTTGGTTCCCATGAATACGAGTAGTTGCCTGTTCCGCCGGAAGCATTGGCACTAAGCGTTGTCGACTCGCCAAGTGCTATTCTCATAGGGTCGGCCAAAGCTATTACCAACAATGGGGTGATAGTTCCTCCTTCGACGACGTTCACCGTCCTCACGTAGGTTTTCTTATTATATCCAAAAACTGTAAGTGTAGCCTCGCCCGTTCTGTTCGGTGCTTCAAATGTGATATTGGCGCTACCATTGCTAACGACAGCCGATCCCAAAATCTCACCATCCATAGTCAATGTGGCCAAAGCACCGTCAGCATCGATTGAGCTTACGCTGAAGTTGGTTTGCGACGATTCCATTGAATTAGCACATGAAACATTCATCGTTGCCGGAACAGCGTTACGCAAGGTCAATGTTGGGTCACCAAAGAGAATCCAAGTGTTATAAGTACCCTTGTTTTGATTCTGAGTAGCTCCCTGATCCAAAACCTTCATGCTTCCGTTGATGGAAACGCCTCCCATGGTGCGGCGGATGTTGTTGCTGTACGACTCCACCAAGATGTCGTTCATCTCATCCTGACCGTACATCGGTGGAACCCAAGGCTGTGAGATGTATGAGAACATTCCGCCGATAGCACCTGTAGGATTGCCATTGCTGTTGTTGGTAGCACGCAACCAAGCCTCTGCGAAACATGGCTGGCTGTTGTCATATTTTCCGTTAAGGCAAGCCACCGAAATGATATATGGCAGCATGTTATCGTTAGTCAACTGGTTGACGTGTGAGTTGCTGTAGTCGAAAACACCCCATCCTGTAATATAACCGTGGTTGCAGTAGTTGATGATGCTCACGCCGGCGTTGATGTGCTGACTGATAATTGATGCACTTGAAGAAACACCTGAAACACCCTGATAATCACGGTGCACCTGAGTGTAGTTGTAATTCAACAGATCGGTTCTGATGTTGTCAATATGCTCATAGTCGTCTTCGTTGTAATGACCACCGCCGCCTTCTTGTTTCGCGATGCCCTGTCCAACCGTGAGCCATGTCGCTGTCTCATCCAAATCACGCTCATAGTTCAACACTTTGTTGACTTGATTTGTCACCTGTGCCTCGGTCTCGCAGCAGAAACGGCCAACGATAACCTCATTGTAATAGTCGTTACCTGCCAACTGTCCGTATTGCACGTCGCCATAGCCTGAATAGCCGTTATAGCCTGAACCTGCTGAGATATACACTCCAGGAATCTGTGCCACATCGCCAACGAGAAGGATGTCTGTCATGTTAGGATGTGCCGCATAATATGTAGCGATGTATGACTGTATAGCAGCCGCTGTGTTTCCTGTCTCCGATGTTCCGACCATGGTTGTGCGGCGACCAATCTGCTTCTTCCAAGCCACAAAAGGCTCCATAGCGTTCATAAAAGCATCGTGGCAGATGATGAGCAACTCGCCGTCGTCAGCAATCGAGCTGTATCTCGACATCGACTCAGTGTAGTTGATGTAACGGCTCTCATACATCTTATTGAACTCAGGGTCCAAAACAAACGATTTAGCGCGGTTCACAATGACATTTCTGTCGTCTGTGCCCACTTTCACCATCTTCAAGGTAAAATGTGTGTAAACTCTGAGGGTCTTTGTCACAGCATTATATAAATAAGGTGTGACCATCATGTTCTGGCCTCTCACATCACGATGAATGTAAGGCTCATCGAGCTTTGCCATCTCCTTCGGGTAGAATGCGTCCTGATGATACATAGCGCCATAGACGTAAGGTACATCTTCCGGATTGATGCTGCGAGGAAAATCGCCCTTTGAAGGCGCCACCTCGATATTTGCATAGTCAACAAACTGTGCGTCGACAACTTCAACGCTCATCAAAGCGTCGTCACCGATGACTGCCGGGATGACTATGCTCGGCACGTTAGGCTCTCCGGCCTGTGCCAGCTGCATCATCTTATTGTTTGTTATGACAAAAGCCTCGCCATTAGGTGTCTCAACAGCATTTTTCAGAAAACCGTCAACACTGACTTCAACTTTTATCTCATTCTCTGTCGATGAAACCAATCTCTGATTCCATCCCTGCGCAGTTGCAAACTGCATGCATATCAAACTGATAGCTAATATGAATAGTCTTTTCATGGTTTAAGAGTATTATTTTCTGCAAAGATAAATAAAAAAAGGACGCCGACAATCGACGTCCTTTAATTTTTTTTAAAAATGTCGTTTACTTGATGACAACTTTCTCAATGCTTGAGTTGCCGTTGGCGATGACCTTCAAGAAGTAAACGCCGTTGTTCAACTCGCTCACATTAAGTTTCACGTTGCCGTTTGCGACACCGCTCATCACAACCTGACCGACGCTGTTAATCATCTGATATTCATAGCTTGCTGCATTTGAATTGATGTTCAACTCGCTCTCTGCAGGGTTAGGATAAACGCCGAAGCTGACTTCGTTCTCTTCAACACCTGTGAATTCAATCACAACGATTGCTGAAACAGGAGCTGACATTGAACCGTTGGCATCGACAGCGCACACTGAATATTTGTATGTGCCTTCTTCGCCAACCATGTCGCTGTATGTTGTCTCGGCTGTTGTTCCAACTGTCTCACCGTCACGTTTCACAACGTATGACACAGCGTCTGCTGATGCCTGCCATGCGAGGTTAACTGTTGTGCCTTCAACTGTTGCAACGAGGTCAGTTGCAGGATCGATGAATGTGTAGACATTGGTTGGTGGGAAGATGATACCATCAACCCAAGCGCAGTCGTCACCTGAACTCACTGATGAATCCTTGGTGTACTCCCACTTGAGTGTGTGCTGACCAGCTGACACAGCCTGTGTGAACTCTGTCCATGCCACTGTGCCTGACCAAGTACCTCTCTCCTGACCGTCCATGTAGAAGTGGAGCTTGTCGTAGTTGTTCTCTGATGAAACTTTGTACCAGAATGAGAATTCACCTGCTGCCACCACATTAACGGTCAACTGCATGTAACCTGATGAGCTGTGCTGACCGTTGTTGTTTGACTTGGCGCAGTAGCTGCCTCTGCCACCCTCGACGATCTGCCATGGATACTGTGAGCTTAATGTCCAATCGCTGCCGAAGACACCTGATTCGAAGTCTTCCTGGATAGCGCCATAGCTCAACACGAAGATATTTGCAACCTCGAAGAGACCTGTTGTGAAGTCGTATGCAACCTCAAATGTTGAACCTGGCTCAACGCTTGGATCAACAGTGTAGTTGCTAATCAACTCGAGTGTTTCACCACCCTCAACAGCACCTTCGTATGTGATTGTAGCTGGTTCAAACACGAGGTCTGGTGAGCAGCTTACGAGTGTAAGCTCACCGCCATAGAATGGAGCTGAACCGTTGTTTGCGAATGTGAATGTAGCAACACCCTCTCCGCTTGCAACGCTTACCACATCAAGAAGTGGAGCATGCATTGTAACCATAACTTTGCCAGTCCATGTGTCTGTTCCGTCTGTCATTGTAGCGTCAATCTGTGCCACTGTGCCGTCCGGAACGTTAGCTGCAACCTCAAACTGGAAGCCTTCAACTGTTGCTGAAGCGCCAGCTGCGAGTGATGCCACTGAACCTTCTGCTGAAGTGATGTTGATGTATTCATTTTCTGTTGAAAGTGTCACAGCAATGTTGCTTGCTGTCTCAACACCGACGTTCTTAACTTCAACGTCCAAATCAATTGTTTCACCGTAGTTTGCCGGAGCGCTCATAGCGTAGTCGTTAACAGTGACATATGCGCCTTCTGCTGGAACGACTTCAATTGAGCCCATGTAAGTCTCTTTGTTGAAACCAACGATAACGAGATCAGCGTCACCAACATTTGACAAAGCTGGGAACTGCATGTTGCACTGACCGTTGATGATTCTCTCTGATGCGAGGATCTCACCGTTCAATGACAATGTTGCGATAGCGTAATCAGCATCAGCTGTGATATTGAGTTCTGTCATACCAAGCATCAACACTGATGGAGCTGCTGTTACGTTCATAGCTGTTGGAACGTCTGTTCTGATCAAAGCTGACGGGTCACCGAAGAGAAGCCATGTGTTGAATGTCTGATATGAATCATTTGGAGCCATATCGAGAACATACATACTTCCGTTCAATGAAGCACCACCGATTGTGTGGTTAAATGGATCTGACTCATGTCCTGTACGTCTGCACAAAATGTCAACCATCTCGTCCTGACCGTACATTGGTGGGATCCAAGGCTGTGACACGAATGAGAACATACCTGCGACAGCACCTGTAGGAGCACCGTTGTGGTTAGCGCGGAGCCATGCCTCACCGAAGCATGTGCCGACATCGAACTTACCATTCAAGCAAGCAACTGACCAAACAACAGGAAGTTTATAGTCGTTAGTCAAAGCTGAAACGTTGCTGACGCTGTAGTTAGCAACACCCCATGATGTCTCTGAACCGTGGTTGCAGTAGTTGATGATGCTGATACCTTCGTTTGTGGTACCGCTGATGGTTGAAACGCTTGCATCACCGCCTGAACCGCCGTGATGCTCTGTAACTGTTCCGTATGTATAAGCCAAAAGTTTGTCGCGGATAAGGTCGATGTGCTGGTAGTCATCCTCACCGTAGTGACCGCTACCTGCGCCATAGTAACCGATACCCATACCTTTGTTACCCCATGCCGCGCCTGCCTGAACGTCACGCTCGTAGTAGATGGTCTTGAGGACCTGCAAATCAGCGTCAGCAGCATTAGCAACTGAGAAACGGCCTACCAAAACTTCAAGGTAATCATCGTTGCCTTCAATCTTACCAAGATAGTTGTCTGAATAGCAAGTACCACCTGAGCCTGAACCATAGTTCTTAGGTGTGATGTCGCTGTATTCACCAACAAGAAGTAAGAACTCAAGGTTATGAGCCGGGTCGTTGTAGAAGTTGGTGACATAAGTCTTGATGTTTTCGATGTTGTTGCCACCGGCTGTTGTAACGCTCACCAATGTGGTTGGACGGCCTGACTGGTTCTTCCATTCAACCAATGGCTGCAAATTGCTCATATACTGATCTGCGCAGATGATAAGCATCTCGCCATAGTCCTCGTCGAAGGTGTAAGTCTTGCTTGTCTCATTGAAGTTGATGAAACGCTGGCTATACATAGCCTTCTGCTCCGGATCAACTTTGATGGTATTGCTCTTGCGGGCAACCTTCTGGTTCTCGCCATTGTCGCTAACCTTGTTCATAACGATTGTCATGCTTGTGTAAACACGCAATGTCTTTGTCACAGGGTTGTAAGCGAATGGGCGAACCACGATGTTCTGACCACGGAAGTCTCTGATGATATAAGGAGCATTCAGAGTAGCCTGTGCTGCTGGCCAGAAAGCGTTCTGTGAATACATCTCACCGTAGGTGTAAGGAACATCCTCAGGGTTGATCTGACGGCTGAAGTTACCTTTTGAAGGAGCGACCTCAACGTTCTCATAATCAACATAAGTTGAATTAACAACAGCGACATTCATCTCTGCCATATCACCAATCATGACTGGGATGACAGCGTATGAAAGTTGCGGTGCGCCAGCCTCCAGTTCGAAAGCCATGCCATCGACATTAACCTCGACCTGCTTGCCGTTTGGTGTTGTCACACTCTGTGTGTAGAAACCGTCGAGATTCACGTTAACGACGATCTCATTCTCTGTTGAAGAGACCAAGGTCTTCTTCATCTTTGTTGGGGAATCACTTGTGATTCCATGCCATTCCTGTGCAAATCCCATAAATGAGAAGACTAGGAACAAAGCTGTAAGTAATAATGTTCTTTTCATTTTTTTATTAAATGGTTTAATTAATTTTTAATCAATTTAACACCTTATTTAATTAATAGCCCGCAAAGATACAAAAAAAAAGGATGCCGTGAACCGACATCCTTAAAAATATTTTTTTAAAATTTTTACTCGACAGTGATCTTTCTTACGATAACATCGCCGTTGGCAATGATTCTCAAGAAGTAAACACCGTTAAGTTCGCTCACATTAACAGCTGTCTTGCCGTTGGCGTTGCCGCTCTTCACGACCTGACCGAGGCTGTTGATGATCTGATATTCGTAGTTGTTTGCATTTGCAACGATATTCAAAACACCGTTTGCAGGGTTTGGATACACGCTGACATTTGCTGAGCTGGCTTCTTCAACACCTGTGAAGTCGAGGTTGACCATAACTATAGCCGGTGCTGCCATGCTGCCTTCAGCATTTACTGCATACACTGAATATTTGTATGTGCCGCTTTCTGCAACTTCATCTGAGAATGATGTCTCTGTAACTTCACCCAATGTCTCTGTGTCACGTTTCACGATATACTTCACTGCGTCTGCTGATGCATCCCATGTGAGAGCCACATTGTGTCCATCGACTGTTGCAACAAGGTTTGTTGCAGGAGCTGTATTGAACTGGAAGACGTGTGTTGGTGGGAAGATGACGTCGTCAACCCATGCGCAGTCGTCACCTGAACTCACTGATGAATCCTTGGTGTACTCCCACTTGAATGAGTGCTGACCGACTGTCACAGCCTGTGTGAACTCTGTCCAATCAACTGTACCTGACCATACGCCTCTCTCAGTACCGTCCATGTAGAAGTGGAGCTTATCGTAGTTGCTTTCTGATGAAACTTTGTACCAGAATGAGAGCTCGCCTGCTGCCAACACGTTGACATCCAACTGCATGTAACCGCTTGAGCTGTGCTGACCGTTGTTGTTTGACTTAGCGCAGAAGTTGCCTCTGCCGCCTGAAACAATCTGCCATGGGTTGGTTGAGCTGACTGTCCAGTTTTCACCGAAGTTGCCTGACTCGAAGTCTTCCATGATGGCACCGTATGAAAGGACGAAGATGTCGCTAATGGTGAAGAGACCTGTTGTCATAGTATATTGAGCCTCAAATGTTGAACCGACTTCAACGCTTGGAACAAATGAGTAGTTAGTTGTCAAAGTCTTTGTAGCACCGCCTTCAACAGCTTCCTCAAATGTCATAATCTCATTTTCAAAGATCATGTCTGGTGAGCAGCTCACGAGGTTGAGTTCGCCACCGTAGAATGGAGCTGAACCGGCGTTCTTGAATGTCAATGACACTGTGTTGTCTGTCTTCTCGATTGCTTCGAATACGAGTTCCGGAGCATGGAGTGTGATGGTGATCTTGCCCTGCCATGTGTCTGTGCCGTCTGTCACATTGAGGAAGAACTGTGCTTTCTCTTTGTCAGGAACATTCTCAGCCACTCTGAACTGGAAGCCTTCCATTGTTGCCATTGCTTCTGGTGCCAATGATGCGACTGTACCGTCAGCTGAAAGGATTGTCACATACTCATTTTCTGTTGAAAGTGTAGCTGTGATGTTGTTTGCTGTCTGTGTACCAACGTTCTTCACTGTGATGTTCATGTCGAGAGTCTCACCGTAGTTAGCCTGGTCTGCACTCAACACGTATGAATCGACTGCCACGTATGCACCTGTCATTGATGCTGCAGGAACTTCAGCGATATAAGGCTGACGCTGTGGATGTGTCACAACGATCTTAACGTTACCACCTGATGTAACAGGCTCAATCGGGATGTCGGCTGAACCTTCTTCTCCGATTTCACCAGCGCCGTAGAGGACGCCGTCCTTTGAAATACCAACGTATGAACCTGGATCAGCTGAAACTGTGTAGAAGTCCATTCCGATAGGAAGTGTTGGCATGTGTGAAACTGTGTTCTCGATAGGATTTGTGTGGAATGGGCAGATAGAACCATCACCGAGGACGTGGTATGACTCCCAGTAGTATTGGTCAGAAACACTGCCCTGATAACCGTTAGCGTGACCGTATGCAACTGCAACGTTACCAACGAATGGGATAGCTGAAACGCTGTTGAAGTCATCGCGGAATGTTGCGTCGTAAACACCCATCGTTGTCTGCTCGATTGGAGGCATCTGGTTCATGACATTTGTGCAGCCTACTCCGAAGTAGTAGTCCTCATACCAGTATGAACTTGGGCATGATCCGATGTATGCGTAAGCACCCTTGTTAGGAGCTGTAATCATAGCTTCACCTAAGCACTTGCTTGAATAACCCCAGTTAGCAGCCAAGCAGCAGTTACCCATTGCGAGGAAGTATTTGTCTGTGTTTGTCAATGAGTTAGCGTTGCTCACTGAGAATGATGGGTCTGACCAGCTTGTCTCACCACCGTGAGCGGTGTAGTTCACGAAGTTGACACCTGTGTTCAAGCTTGCGTATGGGTTGTTGTAAGGAGTCTGTAAGAACTCGTAAACATTAGCAAAGCCGTGTGTTGAGTTGTAGTAGTAGTTTGTTGCATACTGGATGGTTGGCTTACCGATTCTTGGGTTCCATGATGAATCCCAACCAGCAATAAGAAGAACATTGTCGAGATATGATGGATCTGGCATTGTGTACTGCTCATACATCATACCTTTGTCACGTGCCGCTTCAAATTCAGCGACATTTTCGCAAGTGAAACGGCTGTGGAACATATCTCCGAAATAGTCGTTTGCACCACCTGCAACTGCATAGTAGTAAAGGTCGGTCACCTTCTGTGACTGAGCGCCTGTCTGTGAAGCCGGAACCTGTGCGGTGTCACCAATGATGATGACAAATGTTGGTGTCTGACCTGCTGCAAGACCTTCATTATACTTGTTGGTGATGAAAGTCTTGATAGCTGCTGCTGATGTTCCGATTTCGTCTGTGTAGTTGACATCCATGTAGAAACCTTTTTCGGTCTTCCATGTGATCCATGGCTCCATGGCGTCTTCAAACATACGGTTAGCGACAACCAAAACCTTTACTGGCACTGCCCAGAGGTCAGGGTGCTCATCGTAGATGTCGCGGATAGCCTTCTCGTTGAACAATGTCGCGTAAACTGTTCTGAAGTAAGGGCTGTAGGTGTTGACCAATGTCTGCTCGGTGAGAGCGAGGTCAGCATTCTCAAATGTCACTTCAACCTCGATGTCGTTGTAAACACGGATTGTGTTTGCTGAAGCATTGTATCTCACTGCGTTGAGCTGCAAAGCGCCAATCTGGATACCACGCATCTGACCCATAACTGTGACCATTGCGAGTGGGAGTTCCTCATTGAAACCTTTAGCTGCATAAGCCGCCTCGTTGTAAACGAAGTCGAGTTCCTTCTCGCTCTTGCTCTGTGATGGCTGCTGTGGATAGATTCTTTCAATGCCATAATCAGCAAGATTATACTCGTTAACAGTGTAGTTTTTCACTGTAACAACTGGTGTTGCTCCGAAAGGAACAGCGATAAGCTCACGCATTACCGGAACCTGTGGTTCACCAATGTTACCGCCAGGAACTGAGTTGTCCATAGCGAGAATTGAGAAAGCGCCTTTCTCTGTGTTAACCTCAACACTCTCAATGCTGTTGAATGAGAATGATGCTGTGAAACCGCTCATTGTCACATTCTGTGGCTCTGTTGATTTCACTCCTCTTGGTGCAAGGTCAATACGACCCTGAGCAAAAGCCTGGAAGCCAAACATAATGACTACCAATGCCATTGCGAGTTTTTTGAGTTGAAATTTTTTCATCTTTTTGATAAAATTAAGTTATTTAATTGTTAATTGTGTCCAAGACAAAGTCTTCACATTTTTACAAGCTACAAAATTACAAAATATTTTCGTTTCTCAAGCTTATTTTTCAACTTTTTTTGAAAAAAATTGTTATTTTCCGAGAATGTCGTTGTACTCCTTCTTGGAATTCAATATCTTAACAGCTTGCTCTATCATCTTGTCGTCTTTTGCAACAACTTGATAGAATTTATCGATATTCCACACATTTTGGGCTATTATCGCCTTGATTCTCAACTTAATCCACGACTCCGAACGCTCAAACTGCCCTTCATCCCACTTCACTCCTTTTTCCTCAGCAGCCTTTTTGAAATTCTCAATCATGGCATCATCAACCTCAAATTTTTTGTTGAATTTTTCAAAATCAGAATAATCTTTGTTGATTTGCTCCCTGTTGGCCAAAACATAGTCGATGCAATAGCTGTTAAACACCAGTTTTCTTACCAAATCGGTAAAAAGCTTGGTTGAATAGGTGGTGTCGACAGGCATGAAAATGTCGGGCATGATGCCTCCGCCGCCGTAAACGGTACGACCGCTTGTCAGCGTGTAATATTTCAGGGAATCAGGGAATTGTATACTGTCGGCATGGTAATATTCGCCATGTTCGAGACGTTTCGTCATCTCTTTGAAATACTCTTCCGAGCCTTCTTCGTATGAACGCTGTATGCAACGGCCCGTCGGGGTATGGTAACGTGCCGTGGTGAGTCGAATCTGCGCGCCGTCGGGAAGGTTGAACGGACGTTGCACCAAGCCTTTGCCGAACGAGCGGCGGCCAATGAGCACGCCTCTGTCCCAGTCTTGAATGGCACCCGACACAATCTCGCTGGCCGAAGCGCTGCCCTCGTCGATGAGAACCACCAGACGTCCGTCGCGGAATCCGCCGTTTCTGTCGGTCTCGTAATACATCTTCGGACTCTTCAAACCTTCAGTAAACACTACTGTTTTGCCGCTTCCGAGAAACTCGTTGCCAAGCTCAAAAGCAGTCTGCAGATAGCCGCCCGAGTTGCCTCGCAAATCGAAAATCAACGACTTCATGCCTTGTTTCTTCAAATCCTGCAAGGCATTTTCAAACTCCTCCACCGATTTCTGCGCGAACTGGTCAAGTTTGATGTATCCGATTTTCTTGTCGACCATGAAATAGGTGTTGATGCTGTTCAACGGGATCTTATCTCTAACAATCTCAAAATCAACGAGCTCCTTGTCGTCACCGCGTCTTATGCCGAGTACCACCTTAGTGCCTTTCTTTCCACGAAGATGCTTCGTAACGTATTCATTATTAACCTTTTTACCGAAAGCGTTTTCCCCATCTATGGTCACGATTCTGTCGCCAGCCATGATGCCGACTTTCTCCGACGGACCGCCCGGCACCGCCGACACCACCAGTATCGTGTCGCGCAAAATCTGGAATGTCACTCCGATGCCGTCGAAGCTGCCTTCGAGGTTCTCGTTGGCTTTCTTCACGTCCTTTGCCGCGATGTAAGCGCTATGCGGGTCGAGGCTTTTCAGCATCGCAACGATGGCTTCTTCCGTCAGCTTAGGCATGTCGGTGCTGTCGACGTAAAAATTATCGATAAGATACATGGTGGTCGCCAGTTTCTGTGTGGTTTCCGCCTGGTTAACCTTATTTTGTGCAAAGGATAATGCACTGATAGTCAATAATATAATTAAAAAAAATCGTTTCATTTTTTTATTTTTACATCCTGTACGGACAAGGCTGCCTTGTCCCTACGAGCGGACAATTTCAAATGTGTTATCGTCATTAATTTTAATAATCGTCGATGCCTTCGGCTTCACAATGTCGTCGTGGAACAAACTGACGACATAATCGGCGGCGTTTTTCATTTTTTCAGAGATGTCGATGAAATTTGCCGGTGACGGCTCGCCACTGAGGTTGGCCGATGTCGACGTTATCGGGTGACCGAGACGGCGTATCACCTCTTTACAGAACTCGTTGGTGGTCACACGAATGCACACGCTGCCGTCGGCGGAGAGGTTTTTTGCCAGTCCTTTCGACTCTTTATAAATGATACTCAACGGGTTAGGTGCCGCCTTTATCAGGTCGGCGGCTATCGGAGAAGGATTCTTAACATAATCTTTCAGGCGGTCGATGGAATCAACAAGGATGATGAGTCCTTTGCCTGCGGGACGATTTTTTATCTTGAAAATCTTATCGATAGCCTTGGAATTAGTGGCATCGCAGCCTATTCCCCAAATGGTGTCGGTAGGATAAATGAAGACCTTGCCTTCCGAAAGCAGCTTCACGCACAAATCTACTTCTTGTTCAAAAGTGTTCATAATCTATCTGTAAGTTCTTTAATATCAATAAAATAAGCGCATCTAAAATGTTCTTGCGGACATTGTTTGTAGCCATGCAGTCCGCACGGGCGGCATTTGAGTGTCCGGTTCTCCTCCACCACAACCGAGTCCTCCGAGAGCGGTCCGAAACCGAAGTCGGCAACGGTTGAGCAAAAGATTGCGGTAGTCGGGGCATTCTGTGAGCTAGCGAGGTGCATAGGCGACGAGTCGCAGACGTAGTTCATTGCGGCATCCTTCATCAAAGCCGCTGACTCCAAGAGGTTCAGCTGTCCGGCCAGGCTCTCGATATGTTTGTTCGGCACATCAGAGATGATGCGGTCGCAAAGCTCGATATCGTCTTTTCCGCCAAGGAGATATACCTTCAGATTATCCGGGACAAGTCTCAAAAACTCTATCCAGCGGTCTTCAGGGAACTGCTTGGTAAACCACAGCGAACATGGTGCCACGCAGATATATCTCTCTGATTTATAATGTTTTACCTTTTCAAAAACCTCTTCGCTCGGATACAATCCGGGGCGCATCGCCTTAGCGTCGGTGATATGCTCGATAAGCTTCTGGTTGCGGTCGACTTCATGCAAACCTTTCACCCCTATCACGTGTTTCACCTTGTGAGTGAAGAAACAACTGAACGGGTTTTTGTTGAAGCCCGCGGTCTCTTTCGCCTTGCCGAAAGCAGTGATGAAACCCGTGGCGGCATAACGTTGAATGTTGACAATCAAGTCGTAACGCTGCCGGCGAATTTCACGCCATATCGAGAAAAGATTTCTGTATTTATGATGTTTCTTGTCCCATGCAATCACCTTATTAAGAAACGGATGGTTCTCAAAAAGGTTCTCATATCCCTTTTTAATCATCATATCTATTTGACTATCAGGGAAATACGCATGCAGTTTCTCCACGACTGCCGTCGCCAGAATTACATCGCCGATTGATGCTGTCTGTATAACAAGAAATTTCTTCATAATAAACAAAAACAAGCTACAAAGATACGAAAAATTTTTGATATTATCCTAATTTTTCTGATTTCTCATAACTTTAAACTATTAAACTTTTCAACTACTCTCAACTCTACACTCTCCACTCTAAACTTTTTTCGTATTTTTGCAAAAATTTTCATCACTATGTGGTTGGTAGTTTTGGCCCTGGCAATCGGTGCGGTTTATGCTTCGCTGCTGTATCTTTTTTCGAAGAAATACAGCCGCCCGCTGACGATTTTGTTGTTCTCGCTGAGGACATTAGTCGTTGCCACCCTCGTCATGCTGTTCATCAACCCGTATATCAAACATAAAATCAATAAGATAGAGCAGCCTATCGTAATCTTTGCACAAGACAATTCGGCCTCAATTGTGATGACGAAGGATTCGGTTTTTTATAAAACGAAATATCCGAAACTAATTGATTCTGTGGTAAATGTGATGGAAAAGAATTATGATGTCGATTTCACATTATTTGACGACGCTGTCATTCCGAGCGAAGCGAGGAACCTCACCTTCACAGATCAATACACCAATATTAGCAACACCCTTTCAACACTCTCTCGACAATACTACAAACGGAACGTCGGTGCAGTCATCTTCCTCTCCGATGGTATTGTAAATCAAGGTGTTAGTCCTGAGTTGAATATCGAAAATTATCCTTTCCCGATATATTCTGTCACGCTTGGCGACACCGTTTCGTACCCCAGCATGACGATAAAGGATGTGAAATACAACAAAACGGTTCCGGCCAACATGCTGTTTCCGCTTCGTGTGACCGCCAACGCGTTGAATAACAAAGGTAAAGAGATGAACGTCGTCGTTAAGATGGATGGCGTGGAGGTTGAAAACGTGACAGTACAGGTCACCTCGAACCGATTCTCGAAAACCTTCGATTTCAATATCGATTCGGGTGATGAGGGCGTTAAAAATATCGCGATATTTTTAACGCCGGTAGAGACGCACGGCCGTGCGTCTCAACAACCAACATCGTCACGTCGTGTTTTCATCACCGTGACCGACAAAAAATACCGCATTTTATGCATCGCTCACGCGCCGCATCCCGACATCGCCGCGATAAAATCGGCATTGGATTATCATTTTACGTTTAACGTGGTTTTCGATGAAGACATTGATGATATCGACAATTATGATTTATTAATATTACATAATCGTTCCATAAAATCATCAATTGCATCATTATCAATTATTGGTGACAATTTCGACGAATTCAACGCATCGCAGGACATCGTGAAAATAAAACGTGGCGCGGCAAACACGAATCTCGACATCCGTGCGCACTACAACAACAATTTCGGACTGTTTACCATCGGCAACGACATCAAAAACGAACTGAAATCGTATCCGCCGCTGTCGCTGCCGCATCTCGAAATCGATTTCCAAGGCCATCACGACGATGCCATGTTGATGAACATCATGGATTTGGAGACCCCGAACCCGCTCCTCGCCTTCTCAACAAACTCGGAGGGCAACAAACACGCTGTCCTCTTCGGAACAGGCTGCTGGCGCTGGAAACTCTACGAATATTTCCATAATAAAAACAACAACGGCTTCAACGAGGTTTTCAGCAAAACCATCAAATATCTACTCACCGAGAAGGATAAGGAATTGACAATCAATCATAAAGACAGCTATCTCAACACCGAAAACATAACATTTTCGGCTGAATTGAGAAATCCCACTCGGGAATTGGTCAACGAACCGGATTTACACATAACGATTACACAAAAAAATACCGGTACAGACGCGATGAATCGCATCTCTACAACGACATCATCATATGATTATGTATTCTCAAAGGGTGAGAACAATTACAACCTGAACATCGGGATGTTGCCAGAGGGCATCTACAATTATCACGCACACACCTCGCTTGGCGGCATTGAATACAACGCTAGCGGCACCTTCACCGTGGAATCGATCGGTTTGGAGGCGCAATACCTCACCGCCGACATCGAAAGGATGCGCTCTTTGGCTTCGCAGACAGGCGGTAAACATTATTATATCACTGATATTCAACAGATTATAAAAGATTTGAAAAACGACAGCCGCATCACGTCAATCTCAAGGGAAGAAACGAGATACGACGACCTGATAAACATTAAATGGTTGTTTTTCAGCATTTTGGCATTGATTACAATTGAATGGTTATTAAGAAAAATATTTGGAATTTATTAAATACATTAAAATGAAAGTAGCAAACAACACTGTTGTAACATTGACTTACACGTTACACAACGACACAAAAGACGGCGCGGTCATCGACCAGGCCACCAAAGAACATCCATTGGAAGGCATCTTCGGTCACGGGATGTTCCTGCCACGTTTTGAAGAATGCTTGCAAGGCCTCGAGCCGGGCGACACATTCGGTTTCCATCTCACTCCTGCCGAAGGTTACGGCGAGCGCAACGAGGAGATGGTTTACACCGTGAAGAAAGACATGTTTCTCGACGAGAACGGCAAGCTCAGCGAGCATTGCAAAGAAGGTAACACCCTTCAGTTTAACGTCGGCGACGGCAACATCGTTCCTGGAAAGATTAGAAAAGTGAGCGTCGAACTCGTTGAAATCGACTTCAACCACGAGTTGGCTGGCGTGCCTCTCTATTTCGAAGGCGAGATCCTCAACGTGCGCGAGCTGAAAGAAGAAGACATGGGTGGCGGATGCAGCCATTGCGGCGGCAACTGCGAAAATGGCAACTGTGACAGCTGCAAATAACTTATTCTATTTTCTTTAAGTAGAAATTATATCGGTCGTTTTCTGAGCCTTCGTCGTCGTAAACCGCCATGACTTTTATGACTCCCAAGGCTGTGTTTCCTCTACCGACAAAGATGATGTCGTCGTTTGAGATATCTGTCATTCGCGACACTTTGTTGGCATCTTTGTATGCGTTCATCACGCTGCTCTTCGTCGCTCCTTCATAATTGAAGTCGTTGAAACGCGCAAACAGCACTTCTGTCTTGCTTTGCCATTCTCTCGACAAAACGAGCGACGAGTCAATTGTTTTATCGTAAAGATCACAATAAATACTGTCAGATTCACAATAAACGGCCTGTTCCAGCTCTATGCTGAAGCCGCTTTTCTTCGATGATGCTGATGAGTATATTGTAAACTGTCCGAGTTCCTCTAACGGAACGTCTTCACTCTGGACTTTGAATGAATGTGTTGTTTTTGAACTGTTACCTGTAGAGCAATGGCTTGTGAAAACCAGTTTCACCGACTGTGTCTCCACCGAGAAGACAGGCACTCTGTACAGATAATAAAAGCTTGTTCTCCCTTCATTAATCAACGTATCAAAAATCACACCGATGCCGTCAGAGGTAACGCTGGTTACATCAATGTTTTTAATATAACCTTCATTAGCGAATGATTCAATGCTGAAGAGTATGGTCTCGTTTGAATTATACGTTGTTTGATCAGGTGATGATTTGACAAAAATAATAACATCATCCTGGTCCAATTTTTTCTTACATGAACCCAACAAGATGACGGCTGCGAATAATAAAAGGATTAGTTTTTTCATAATTAATAAAAGGTTGGGCACGAAGCCCAACCTTACGATTTGTTTTTATTTAACAAGTTTGTATGCTTTAACCTTAACTGTCTCAACACTGTGTTTGCCGAGGAACAGCTTCTCGATTTCCAACTTTGTGCATACTGGCACATAGTAATCAGCGTCTGGATATTGTTCTAGCACTTTGTACAATGCTTTGCTGATATTATCGTCGAGGGTCATTGGTTGCAAAACGCCACCGAGAGCAACGACTTTCTCTTCTCTTGGGTTGAAGTCTTCACCGTTTACTCTGTCGATAACCTCGTACATGCCGAAGTATGTTCTCCATTCAACAGAAACTTCCATTTCGCCAAGAAGTCTATAGTCGCTGATGCTTGTATTTACTCTATAACTGGCATCCGTAAATGTCTTTGCACCAGACACTTGACGGTATCCGCCACATGAACTGAATGACAACAATAGAATTGACACCAGTCCTATTAATAAAATCCTTCTTTTCATGTTGCTAAATTATTTATTTGTTGAAATAGTAACTTAATGTGACACGGAGGTCGCTGCCAAAGTAACCGTTTGAGCATTTAACCTTTGAATAAGGTGTTGTCGGGTCATCCAATGTTGTGTAGTATGTCTGTTCTGAACCTTCTGCGTCCAAAACGGTGTTCTTGACTTTCTGTCCGAAATATTTCATTCCTGAGAAACCATATTCGAGACCGATAGCAACTGGGAGGTCAGCCACGAAGCACTGCAAGCCGATGTAGGCCTGGAAACCGACTTCCAATGAGGTTCTCTTTGCTGTGCCAGTGTAAGGAGCGGTTTTGCCGTCATATTTGCTGACATAGTTGTCGATAGTTACACCAAATGGAATTGCTGCGCCTACATAAACATCGAGGATGTTGGTTGGTGAGAAGTGGCGAGCGATACCTGGTGACAAGCGATAGTAAGCGTCACGTGATTTCACTAAATAATCTTTGTCATCAAGGATATCACCTTTTGTTTTGTATGCCTTGCTGCAGAGCTGGACACCTGTTCTAAACTCAGTTTTGTCGCTGAGGAAATACTTGATATTAACAAGCGGAAGACCATACCATGTGTCAATGTCACTGTTTTTGTCCATCAAGTCACGGATTTCATTGACGCTTGGTCCGACAAACAGACCCCAATCGCCTTTCACAGGACGGTTACCTGTTTTAATTGTTCTAGCGAGAGGATTACCATTTGAAATCTGTCCAAATGCTTGTGCTGCAAAAAGGACGCAAAATGCTGCTGTGAGCATTTTTGTTAAGTAGTTTTTCTTCATTTTTTAATAGTTTTAGTTGTGCCTACTCTGTTTGAGATTTTCGGCTTCTTCTCTATTTTCCGCAAAAATAATAATTTTTTGATAAATTTGACAATTTTTTTATCAACATATCTAAAAGTTATCAACATCGTACACCACGGCTGTCCTTGCCACGTTGTAGATTTTCATGGTGATTTCCTCACCGTTTCTCTCTGACGGGAAACGAGCGCTTTTATCAATGTTTTCAAAGCCTCCAAAGCATTTGCCGTCGCTGCTGAAGATGATTTTATAGTCGCCTGTGCGCTTCACTTTTATCTTATAATCAGGCAATGATTTTTGACCCCAATTAAATACAAAAATTAAGTTATTTCTCTCAAAAACTATGGTTTTATTGTCCTCATCGGCCTGCAAAAGCCATGCCGGTTCGGCATTCATCACCTTTGTTTTCTTCACAAAATCGAGCATTGCCTTGTCGAAATCGCCCAACCAATGATATTTCAGATAGTCGGCGTCGGCAAGCGACCACTGACGTTTTGCGTATTTGTAGCTCCAGCCGTTGTCGTAACGCGGGAAGTCAATCCACTCGGGATGTCCGAACTCATTGCCCATGAAGTTGAGCCACGCCTCGCCGCCCAGACAGATGGTGAAAAACCGTATCATCTTATGCAAAGCTATGCCTCTGTCGATGATAAGATTTTGCTGGTTTTTAGCCATCGAGGTATACATCTCCTTGTCCATGAGTCTGAACGCCAACGTCTTATCACCCACCAGCGCCTGGTCGTGCGACTCGGCGTAAGCTATGGTTTTCACGTCGTAAAGACGGTTTGTCATGGTGAAGAAAAACTCGTGCATGTTCCATTGCTCGTCGGTCTGGTCTTTCAACACCTTGATCCAGAAATCGGGCAAGCCCATGCCGAGACGGTAGTCGAAGCCAATGCCGCCATCGTCGATTTTTGCGCAAATGCCAGGCATTCCGCTCACGTCTTCGGCTATCGTAACATTCTGATTATCAATATCATGAATAAGCTTATTGGCAAGTTGCAGATAGGTCACCGCATCATTGTCGACATTATCGCCGAAATACTTCCACGGGTCGTCGAAGGTCTCACCGATGCCATGGTTTTTATACAACATCGAGGTCACGCCGTCGAAACGGAATCCGTCGAAATGATATTCTTCGAGCCAATATCTCACATTCGATAGCAAAAGCTGCAAGGTCTCTGTCTTTCCATAGTTGAAAAGTTTTGAGTCCCACTGTGGATGTTCGCCTTCTTTTCCAGGCTTAAGATATTGATACTCAGTACCATCGAAGAGGTTCAAGCCTTCGCGCACGTTCTTCACGGTGTGCGAGTGCACCAAGTCCATGATGACGAGCAGACCCATGCCATGAGCAGTGTCGACGAGCTTTTTCAGCTCTTCAGGAGTGCCGAAACGCGAGCTGGCGGCGAAGAAATTCGACACATGATAGCCGAACGAGCCGTAGTAAGGATGCTCGGCAATAGCCATGAGCTGCACTGCATTGTAACCATCTGCCTTGATTCGAGGTAACACATTGGTAATAAACTCGTTATAACTTCCAACCTCTTCTTTTTCCTGCGCCATACCTACATGCGACTCGTAAATCAGCAAAGGCTCTCCGTTCAATGTAGGTGTCTGATTTTCAAAGATATATGACTTTTCAGGATTCCAAAACTGAGCCGAGAAATCTTTGGTGTTTTCGTCCTGAACGACTCTATTAATATATATAGGTATGCGTTCCTGCTCACCAATACTCGACTGCACTATTATTTTTAGCAGACTGCCATGCACGAGCTTGGTTTTATATTCAGAATCAGGAAGAAATATCTCCCACACGCCGTTCCCGACGTTCTCAAGAGGGTTGTCATAGCGTTTCCATCCGTTAAAATCGCCGAAAATCGAGATGTAATGTGCGCACGGAGCCCATTCACGGTACCACCAGCCTCGGCGATGATGGTCGTAGTGAAAACCGAAGAACTCGTAAGCAGAGGCAAAAGTATTCAGGCTACCAAATTGATTCTCAATGGTTTTCAATCGGTTTTGATAACGTTCAAAACGTTTTTCAACCTCAGCAGCCACTGGGTTTAACCAACTGTCTTTTTCAACGATTTTCATCATGGTATTTTTCTTTATTTAATGGTGTGGAGGAAAACATCCCCCGGTTTTAATTCAACATTATATTTTTCATCGCAACCACCAATCAATTTCCGGGCATCATCTGGTATCGCAACCGTAACATTTCGGCTTTCATTCAGGTTGAAATTGATGACAATCAACAATTTATCGTCGCCATAATAACGCAGAAACGCGTAAACATATTGCGGATCGAAATTATCATACCACGGATTCGCCCACATCAGGTCGTAAAATGCACCATGCATGATGGCAGGATGGGATTCGCGAAAATGCAACAGATTTTTATAAAAATCAAAAATTTGTAAATTTTTGATTTTTATGTACGTGTAATCAAAAATCGACGTTTTGCCATTATCCGAATCCTCAGCATTTTCGCCATATTCCTGATCGTTATAAATCATGAACGGACCGCGGTTCATCAATGCCGACAACGCCACAAACGGGAACGCGTTTTCTGGTTTTCGCATAAAAAACCTCGATGCCAACCTTACCTCGTCATGATTTTCCATAAATCGTAACATATTGTCATCCAATCCGTTAAGGTTCTTCCACACCTCTGAAATGGTATCCGCCCGCTGACCATAACGATAGATGTTTTCCAAGGTGTTGTACAACCCAACTTTATCGTAAAGATAATCGAAACCTGCGTCAACATAGCTTTGATACAACTGTGGCTGGTAAATCTCAGCTATCATAATGATATTGAACGACTTACGTATTTCAGCAATCATCCAGCGCCAAAACTCGACAGGCACCATCTCCGCCATATCACAACGGAAGCCGTCGACACCCTTTCCACACCAGAACTGAATGATTTTCAGCATCTTATGCCATGTATCACGGTTGGTGTAATTGAGTTTCACCGTGTCGTACCAGTCATTTAACGAAGGTGTTGGCGAAAACACGTCATTGCCTGTCGCTTTTGCCGGAAACTCGTAGTAATTGCAGGCGTTTTCAGTCGGAGCGACGAACTTCTGATTCTCAAGAACATAAAAATTCTCATCCGTGAAATCGCCTTTATATTCGCGTGCCAAATGGTTTGGCACAAAGTCGATTATCACCTTAAGTCCATGAGAATGAATACGTTCGACGGTTTTTTCAAACTCCTCCATCCTATTCACCTCGTTGTCAGCCAAATCAGGGTCGATATCGTAGTAGTCGACAATGGCGTATGGTGAACCTGCTTTTCCTTTGGTGACGGCAGGATTGGTGTCGCGCCAGCCTGAGTGACGTATCACCCCCGTAAGCCATATATGACTGACGCTCAACGACTTGATTCTTTCGATCTCGTCGTCGGTGATGTCAGAGAAGGTGCCGCAACGCTTTGTTGGCGTCGCGCCGTAGACTCTTGGGAAAAGCTGATATATTATCATTTTTCAATCAAATCAATCATAAAAGCGTATTCCAACGCCACTTCATGGAACGGCTCAAAACGTCCCGACGCTCCGCCGTGACCATAATCCATGCTCGTCTTCAGGTACAGAGGGTTGTCGTCGGTCTTGAGTTCGCGCAGTTTCGCCACCCATTTCGCAGGTTCCCAATATTGCACCTGGCTGTCGTGAAAGCCTGTCGAGACAAGCATCGCTGGATAATCTTTCGCCTCCACGTTGTCGTATGGCGAGTACGAGAGGATATAGTCGTAATACTCTTTCTCGTTAGGGTTACCCCACTCGTCGTATTCGCCCGTCGTGAGCGGAATGCTGTCGTCGAGCATGGTTGTCACCACATCGACAAACGGCACGTTGGCGACTATGCCTTTGAACAGCTTCGGTGCCATGTTTGCCACCGCACCCACCAGCAGCCCACCAGCGCTACCACCCATCGCAAACATCTTATTGGCATTCGTAAATCCTTGATTTATAAGATATTCACCACAAGCGATAAAATCAGTGAAGGTGTTTCTCTTCTTCAGGAGCTTGCCGTCTTCATACCACCAACGTCCCATCTCCTCGCCTCCGCGGATGTGCGTTATCGCCCAAACGAAGCCTCTGTCGAGCAGGCTGAGACGCGCTACCGAGAAATAGGCGTCCATGCTGTTGCCATACGAGCCATAGCCGTACAAAACCAACGGATTATCGCCGTTTTTCACCAGTCCTTTCTTGTAAACCAACGAGATAGGCACCTGAACGCCGTCTTTTGCCGGTGCGTAAAGTCGTTCCGTGACATAATCGGAAGGCTCGTAGCCGCCTACTATCTCCTGACGTTTCAGCAACTCGGCCGTCTTGTTTCGCATATCATATTGATACACAGAGGCTGGCGTCGTCATCGAGGTGTATATATATCTCAGATTTTGAGTCTCAAACTCCGGATTCGCCGATGTCTCAACAGTGTAGGCCGGCTCGCCGAAGTTGATATAATAATCCATCTTGCCATCCCACGATATAACTCTCAGATTCACAAGGCCTTTCGAGCGTTCCTCAAGCACCATGAACTCCGAAAACAAATCTAAATCCTCGATTAAAACATCGTCGCGATGCGGAATAACTTCCTCCCAATTCTCCATTTCAGTAGCGTTTACTGGGGTTCGCATCAGCTTATAGTTCTTAGCGCCGTCGGCATTTGTCAAAACATAGAAATAATCGCCATAATGACCGACGCCGTAAAGCAAGTCGTGCTGGCGTTTTTGGAAAATCTTAAACTCGTCTTTCGGATGGTCGGCATCGATGAAACGTATCTCAGAAGTCAAGGTGCTTTCAAGCACAATAACGATGTATCTATCTGATTTTGTTTTACTTACGAAAGCATAAAACGTGGCATCATCTTCATAATAAACCTCCACGTCGTCTTTCGGGTCGGTGCCAAGCTCATGGCGCATCACCTTGCACGAACGCAGCGACTCGTCTTTCACCGAGTAAAAAATCGTCTTGTTGTCGTTAGCCCACACCATGTTTCCAGTAGTGTTTTCAATGACTTCCGAAAACATCTTCCCTGTCGCGATTTCTTTTATGAAAATCTGATATTGGCGACGGCTCACAGTATCTATACTATAGGCTATCAATGAGTTATCGGGGCTGATGCTATAGCCGCCCACGTCGAAGTAATTATAGCCTTTCGACATTTCGTAGCCGTCAAGAAGGATTTGCTCATTCTCATCGGGACACACGCAGTGTTTCCCTGATGGTTGAACGGTGCTACGGCAGTATAATGGGTATTCCATTCCTTCCTCGAAGCGATTGTAATACCAGTATCCTTTATGCTTCACCGGCACCGACATATCGTCCTGCTTGATTCTTCCAACAATCTCGTCAAACAATTGATTCTGAAGCGGTTCAGTATGCTTCATCATCGCTTCGAGGTAAGCGTTTTCCGCTTTCAGATATTCGACAACCTCCGGATTTTCGCGCTCGTTAAGCCAATAATAGTTATCCACACGAGTGTGACCATGTATTGTCATCTCGTGTGGTATCTTTTTCAAAGAAGGTTTTGTCATATTTAGAATGTTAAGGTCAAGCCCAAGCTCGGCATCAGCGGCAACTGGTAGATGCTTTCGCTTGTCAGGATGTCAACATAAAAGATATTGTTTCTGTTGTAAACGTTTGTGACACTGAAATCAACTTCAAGATTCACATGTTCACTGAAGAAGAATTTACGTTTCACATCGAGGTCAAGTCTATGATACATAGGCAGTTGACCGTTATTCATCTGATCTTCATAAATCACGCCGACGTCGCCTGTTTCGCCAACGATAGCAGCTCCCATATTCTCAAATGAATATTGTTCGTAGAAGCCGCTCACTCTGGTGAACGGGAAGCCTGAGCCCATGTTCCAACGGCCGCTGAACTCCCATTGTTTACGTGATCCGCCGGTATACGTGATAATCACATTGACATTGTGACGGCGGTCGTAGTGCGTACGGTAGTTGACGAGCTCGCCATTGGCATTCTCATAGTTTTTATTGACGTAGGCCAACGAATAAGCAGCCCAGAAATACCATCTCAGGAACTCATATTTCACCGAGACGTCGACACCGTAAGCCTTGCCGTTCTCGAGCATAAAGTCTCTCCATTGCGACTCAGAAATACCATTCGGATGATTCGACTCCGAATACATCTGGTTACGGTTCAAGTTGGTTAGCTGTTTGAAGTCTTTATAATAACCTTCGATGTTGAGTGTCACATTGTTAAACACATCAAACTCTGTTCCGACGATGTAGTGGTTGGCCTTCTGAAGCTTAGTCTTCACTTCCTTGCCGTTGAATTTCTTCTGGATATTATCCTGTCCTGAGAGGAATCCGTAGAACAGGTTCACCACGTCGCGGTCGCTGTTGGCAGCGATGAGGTTTTGTGAGTACATACCTGCCGCCGCCTTGATTCTGAACCAGTCGGTGACGTTGTATTTCATAGCGAGACGAGGCTCTGGCGAGATCTCAGCCAACGAGGCGTACCACTGTACACGGAAGCTCGGCTCGATGATGAGTTTCTCGAGCTGCCATTTGTATTTCAGGAACGCGCCGAGCTCGGTGGTGTTCTCCGTTTGGTTAAGTCTGATGCCGTTAGGTTTCGAGTAATCGAACACCGTCTTGAATCCCAACAGCTCAACACCATATTTCAACGTATTCTTTCCAAGGAAATAAGAGAAAGTGAAACCTGCGTTGAAACCATCGATGGAACTCGTTCTAGGAGTGTTGTTGCCGTCTTCAATCGATGCCTGATATTTCGAATAAGCTATGTTACCTTCGATGAGAACCGGCGATTTTCCCGGGATAAGCACGAAGTTGGTACCGCCGCCGTACGAATCCCATTTATAATCGAGGCTGCTGGTGCGACCCTTTGGCTGATATTTATTCACCTGGTCGTTGAAGCTGAAGCCGAAGAAGTTGACTTTGCTGCCGTTTGGCGCGTTCAACGATATTTTTCCGTAAACATCCTGGAAATTATATGGAAGCACTTCTCCATTCAAAACCTTGTCGTAAACCGATGTACTCGTCTGCTCGAGATATGAGTTTTTCGCCGAGATGATGAATGAAGCCGACATCTCGTCATCTTTCTTTGCCTTCTTGAGCGGACCTTCCAGCATCACCTTAGCTCCGAATGTCGAGCCGCCAATCTTTCCTGAGATTCGTTTCTTGTTACCGTCGCGGGTTGTGATATCCATTATTGACGACACTCTTCCGCCGTATTCAGCGCCAAAGCCTCCGGTGTAAACCTCTGCGTTTCTGATGATATCGGTGTCGAACACAGAGAAGAGACCGATGCTGTGGAACGGGTTATACACAATCATACCGTCGAGAATCACCTTGTTTTGGATTGGGGAGCCGCCACGGATGTAGAGCTGTCCGCCCTGGTCGCCGGTAAACACAACGCCCGGGATAACCTGCAAATACTGGGCAAGGTCGGCCTGACCGCCCACCGACGGGATCTTGGTGATGGTCTTCGGAGTGATGTTCACGACAGAGGTCTTGGTCTCGGTTCTCGCCTCAATCTTGTCGGCCGTAATGTTGACTGCCTCAAGCTGGATAGCGCCTTCATCGAGGTGGAATTTCTTGTTTAAAATGACATTGCCTTTCAACGAAACAGGCTCGGCTATAGTGTCGTAACCCATCATCGTGACCAAAAGAGTATAGTTTCCGTCAGGGATTCGTGTGATGCTGAAATAACCGTTGATGTCGGTGGTTGAGCCTATGGTGGTGCCTTTCAGATACACGTTGGCATACATGATCGGCTCGCCGTTCGACTTCTCATACACGAAACCCTTAACGGAGTTATCGCCTTGTGCAAAAGACAAAACGCTGATCATCATCATGACAACCAGCATGAAAATATTCTTAGTTTTAGTCGTAACAATATTCATTATCAAGCAGTTTTAAATAGAATTTTATAAAAACGTGCAAAGATAATGATTTTTTTGTTACGACCGAAACATTTTTTAAACAAATTACGCTTCTTTTGCCTGTTTTATCAAATCAAGTTCCTTGTCGGAAAAATGATTTGGCAGCACTAGTTGCACTTTCAGCAGCAGCGAGCCAGCGCCTTCCTTGCCGTAATGAGGCATTCCGAGGCCTTTCAAACGGAGCATGCTGTTGTTTTGCGTCTGTGGCTTTATCGGCACGTTGACGTTTCCTTTCATGGTGTCGATTTCGACCTTTCCGCCAAGAATAGCGGTGTACACATCGATGTTGACGGTTCTCATCAAATCGTCGCCATCGCGTTGATACACAGGGTCTTGGATAATGTTTATCTTCATCAGAAGGTCGCCGTTCTCGCCACCGTTCATGCCTTGTCCGCCCTTGCCTTTCACTCGCAACGTCTGTCCGTCTTTCACACCCGGCTTGATGCTAATTTTTATGGTCTCGTTGCCGATATTTATCATCCTCTGCGAGCCGAAATAAGCCTCACGCAACGTCAAGCTGATTGAAGCGTTGAGGTCCTGGCCTCGCATGGCTCTTGTGCGCGAGCGACGTCCGCCACCGCCGAAATTGATGTTTCCGAAGTCGAAGCCGCCACCCTGACCGCCGAAGAAAGCGTCGAAGAAGTCGGAGAAGCCACTGCCGCCGAAGCCTTGGAATCCCTCGAAACCTTGGAATCCCTGGCCGCCGTGGCCCATATTCTCGTACTGTTTCCAGTTGGCGCCGAGTTCATCGTATTTCTTACGCGACTCCTCGTTGCCAAGCACCTGATAAGCCTCCGAAATCTCTTTGAATTTCTCCTCCGCAGCCTTGTCGCCAGGGTTTTTGTCGGGATGATATTTCACAGCGAGCTTTCGGTAAGCCTTTTTGATTTCGTCCTGTTTTGCCGAACGATCAACACCTAAAACCTTATAATAATCCTTATATTCCATTGTTTTTATCTCCTTTCTGAATTATTTTCTAAAATTCATCGGAATCGGAGACGTAGGTTATGATTTCTGTTTTGTCGACATCATTGTCGCAGTCACTTAATTTGTTTTGATACGCCACATAGCCGAGCGCAAGCAGAACCACCGCCACAGCCGTCCTGATCCATCTGTTTATCGGCATGATGCATACTCCGATGATTATCAATATCACAGGCCACAATTTAAATATTATATGCCAGTTGATCTCAAAATCGAAGAATGTCACCATCAAGGCAAATAATCCTATGATTATCAATGTGATGCCTTTGCCAAAGCCATCATGTTTATTATTTTCGTTATTGTCCATTTTTTTCGTTTTTTTGAGTTTTAATAAGAATCATAGCGCCAATCAAGATAAGCACCACCGGCCACAGTTTCCATATCCACGCCAACGATGTGAAGTTGTCGATAAGTGCCACCAAACCGATGAAAACCAGTATCAAACCGGCTATCATCGCGCCGTTACCTGTCTTTTTTTTGACCTCCTCCTCTTTCGGCGTTATGTCGATAGTGTCGTCGATGTTTGAAGAGCCTTGTTCGAGAATGAGTTCCTCAGGCACCACAATCCAGAGGATGACATACAGCCAGAAGCCGCAGCCACCGCATATTGTAGCAACGACGAAAAGCACACGAACAAGTGCCACATCGATGTTGAAATAGTCTGCCAAGCCTGCGCAAACACCAGCAATCACACGGTTTCTGCGCGAACGTTCAAGTTTTTTAATGTTGTTTTCCATAATGACTAATGTTAATTCATTTTATTTATATCAAAATTCATACCAAACTGACTTTTCCGTCTTTAAAACGAAAAAATTTCAGTTTTGCTGCATGATAAAGATAAAAAAATGAAAAACTGACAAATTGTCATTAAAGTGGTTATTCCTTACCGAAGCGTTTGTAGTAAGGCTCTCTTTCTTCAGCTGGGAAGTCTTTAAGCAGCATATCGAGTTCGTCTTTCGGATAGTCGGTAAACCGCAGAAGAAGGAGTCCGTCGAGGGTGTCGTTGAAATCAGGGTCGACATTGAAACACAAGAACTTAGAGTTGATCTTAAGATATTTCTTGAACAATGTCGGCATGCGGTAGTCGCCGTTGCTGAGTTTCATGAGGTAACGGTCGAACTTATCGACGGTTTCCATATTCTTCTCCATCAGGATATTGACATCGCACTTGTTGAAGTCAGGCACGAATGGTGTTTTCGGATGGAACAGCTTCGACATCTCTTTGTTGGTATGCACTGTGCTGACATAATACACCATAAGGCTTTGGTAGAACTTCGGATACCAGCTGCTGATGCTCACAGGGCCAATGAAATATGCCATTTCAGGATGTTTCATTATTGTTTCCATCAGACCTTTGAGCAGGAGCATCAGAGGTAATATATCCTTTTGATAATCAACGGATACGAACGAGCGTCCGAGTTCTATTGTCTCTTTCAGGTAAGGTTCGAATTTCTGGTCGATATTGAACAGCGAGTCGACATAGAAACCGCGTGCGCCGTATTTCTCATAAATCTCATTACCCAAACCGATGCGGTAGCCGCCGGCTATAGTCTGTTCTTTGGAATCCCAGAGGATAAGATGTTTATAATAGGTGTCGTATTCGTCGGTGTCGATGCTCTTGCCTGTGCCTTCGCCTACGGCGCGGAAAGCCTCTTCACGACGGCGTCCGATTTCACGCATTACGTGTGGAATCTTATCATAATCAGCGAGATAGCACTCAAAGTCTGCCGTGGTAAACAGCAACGATTCCTCGCGAATGGCGTTAAGCTCACGTGCAAGGTCGGAAGGACGGAACGGCGGGTCGACAGGATCGGAGACCCTTGTGCGAATATGCTGTGCTTCTGTTGAGATATTGGCCTGCAGGGCATAGCTTCTGTTTTTCAGGTATGCCGCCAATGCCTCAGGTGTTTCGTATTGTGCAATCTCGGCAGGAAGTATAGGCTTACCTATCTTCATGATAATCTTCTTGTTACGTTTGTTAAGAAGCTCTTTCACGAGACGCACGGTGCCGAGCAGATGATATATCTTGGCCAGACGATAGAATTTCCTTGAGTTATGTCCGTCGAAATAGACAGGGATCACTGGCACTTTAGTCTTTTGAATGATTTTGGCTATCGACGGTGACCAGTCGATATCCTCCGGATAGCTGTGACCATGATAGCGAGCCACCTCACCGGCCGGGAACACTCCAAGTCCATGACCTTCATTAAGTTGCTGCAGCGAAGCCTTGATGCCGCCAACGCTTCCGCCACCCAGTTCCTTATTGTTTTCGAACGGGTTAACGGCGAAGAACACACCCTGGAAATTAGGAATATACGAAAGGATGAAATTAGCCATGATTTTGAAGTCGGGGCGGATATTCGCGACGACATCATAGAGGATGATGCCTTCGATGGCACCGAACGGATGGTTACACACGAGCATGAACGGACCTTCTTTCGGGATGCAGTTCAACTCATTTGCATCAACATCGGTAGTAATGTTGTAACGACGCAGCATATCCACTGTAAACTCTTTATTTTTCAGGTCAGCAGAAGGAGAATACAGTTTGTTTATCGTCCCGAAACCCATGATTCTCAGAGCCAAAGCCAAAAGCGGTTTGGTGAGCGGGCTCCATTTCAGATACCTTACAAGGTCGTCACTAGTAATAAGCTTTTTCATCACTTAAGTTTGAAACAGCAAAGATACAACTTTTTTCAATACAAACAACAAAATAAATTTTATTTATTATTTATAATAAAACTGCATTGCCATGTGAAAAAAATTCCATAAATTTGCCGAATTATAAAAATAGGAATCAACAATAATTAAAAATTAAAATACAATTCAAATGAAGAAAATCTTATTACTTGGAGATGAGGCGATTGCGCAGGGCTTTATTGATGCCGGAGGCAGTGCCATCAACAGTTATCCAGGCACTCCTTCCACACAGATTACGGAGTACGTCATAAACTCAAAACAGGCCAAGGAACAAGGCGTTATCGCCAACTGGTGTGCCAATGAGAAGACTGCTCTCGAGGCTTCTTTAGGTGTGGCATACGCCGGAAAACGCGCCATGACATGTATGAAGCATGTCGGCCTTAACGTGTGTGGCGACCCGTTTATGAATGCCGCCATCATTGGAACCAAGGGTGTACTTATAGTTGTCGCCGACGATCCGAGCATGTTCTCATCGCAGGACGAGCAAGACAGTCGTTTCTATGGTCACTGGGCCATGATACCGATGTTGGAGCCTTCAAACCAGCAAGAGGCTTACGACATGGTGCATTATGGTTATGAGTTGAGCGAGCAGCTTGGCACTCCGGTGCTTTACCGCATCCCAACTCGTTTGGCACACAGCCGCGCCGGTGTCGAGTTGAAACCTGTCCGCAAGCAGAATGAGCTCACAGAGCCAGCCGACGCAAAGTCGTTCGTGCTTCTTCCAGCCAACGCCAAACGTCTTTACAGAGAGCTGATCGACAAGCAGCCGAAATTCACAAAGATGTCGGAGGAATCTGGCTTCAACAAATACATTGAAGGAACCGACAAGAAGATAGGTATCATCACTACAGGTATTGCATACAATTATCTCATGGAGAACTTCCCAGGCGGAAAATGTCTGTATCCAGTGGTGAAGATAACTCAATATCCGTTGCCATACAACATGATCAACAAGCTCTATGACGAGGTTGATGAGATTTTGGTTCTCGAAGACGGACAGCCATTCGTAGAGGAGCAGATCAAAGGATTCCTCGGCAAGGGAAAGAAAGTGAGAGGCCGTCTTGACGAGACCATCCGTCGTGACGGAGAACTCAACGCCGAGAAAGTTGCCAAGGCATTGGGAATGAAGGCTGAGGCAACATTAGCTGTGCCAGAAGTCGTTACCAACCGTCCTCCAGCGTTGTGCCAAGGATGTCCTCACGTCGACAGCTACACAGCTTTGAACGAGGTTATGGCCAACCATAAGGGTGGCAAGGTGTTTGGTGACATCGGTTGCTACACTTTAGGCTTCAACATGGGCGCCATCAACACTACAGTGTGTATGGGTGCATCAATCACCATGGCCAAGGGAGCCAGCGAGGTTGGTATCTTCCCGAGCGTGGCGGTTATCGGTGACGGTACCTTCGGTCACAGCGGCTTGACAGGTCTTATGGACTGCGTCAACGAGAAAGCCAACGTCGTGGTTATGATTCTTGACAATGACATCACAGCTATGACAGGTGGTCAGCCATCGTCGGCACACAACAAGATCCGCCGCATCTGCGAAGGTCTCGGTGTCGAGCCTGAGCATATCCGCGACATCATCCCGTTGCCGAAGAACCACGAGGAGAACGTCAGAATCATCGAGGAAGAGGTCAATTACAACGGTGTGTCGGTCATCATCCCTCACCGCACCTGCATCGTCGAGTTGAAGAAACACATTAAGAAATAACCATTAAAAAAGAATTCAATATGAAAAAAGATATAGTTTTGTGTGGTGTTGGTGGTGACGGCATAGTGTCGGTCGCCAAAATCATCTCAGATGCCGCCCTCAACATGGGTATGAACCTGAAACAATCGGAAATCCACGGCATGTCGCAGCGCGGCGGCTCGGTGTTCTCGCACCTCCGTTTGTCGGACGAGCCTATCTTCGCCGATGTCATTCCAGAAGGCAAAGCTGACATAATCCTGTCGAGCGAGCCGATGGAGGCTTTGCGCTATCTGCCATGGCTCAGCAAGGAAGGCTGGGTGATCACCAACTCCGACCCGTTCATCAACATTAGTAACTATCCTGACATCGAGAAGGTGCATGCCGAGTTGAAGAAGCTCAAACATGTGGTGTCGTTTGATGCCAGCGAGATAGCCAAGCAACTCAAGGCACGTTCCAACATGGTGCTTTTGGGCGCCACAGTGCCTTATCTCGGCATCTCTATCGAGAAGGTTGAAGAGGCCATCGCACATATCTTCGGCAAGAAAGGCCAGGATGTGGTTGACCTGAACATCAAGGCTGTGAGAGCGGGTTACGAAAAGGCTATTGGCCGTTAGCCATTGGCTATTGACAATTTATATGTAGAGACGCGCCATGGCGCGTCTCTACATTTTAAAAAATGATTATTATGAAAAAAAACGTTAAATTCCACACTTCAAACTTTACACTATTGTTTGTTTTGTTGTTGTTTCTGGTTTCGTGCGGAGGCGGAAACGACAATTCCGGCAATAAGACATCAAAAAAAAGCGCCGAGCCGAAATATCTTTATGGAATCTGCATTGATTCGTTGGATGTTGTGGAGGGAACAGTAAAGAAAAACGAATTTCTGGCGAACATTTTGCAACGGGAAGGTGTGAGTTACAACACCGTCAACTACATCGACAGGAACAAACGCGATGTTTTTGATGTGAGAAAGATAAAAGTCGGGAACAAATACGTATTTTTGAAGACACGCGACAGCATCCCGACCGCCAAATACTGGATTTATGAAATAGACAGGATAAACTATGCGGTTTTTCAGCTAACCGATTCATTATCAGCGTGGAAGGGTGAGAAAGAAGTCATCACGAAGGTGGAGCACGTGGGGGTTGAGATAAAATCGAGCCTTTGGAACGCCATGGCGGAAGCCGGCTGCGACTACAGTCTAATTCTCGAATTATCAGACATTTACGCTTGGACCATCGACTTCTTCGGCATACAGCCGGGTGATTCGTGCAAAGTAATTTTTGAAGAAAAATACATCGCCGGTGACACTGTGCCGTTTGGAATCGGCAACGTGCTGGCATCGTATTTCAAGAATAAAGGCGAAGGGAAATACGCGTTCAGCTATGTACAGAACGGCAGGAAGGAATACTTCGACGAGAACGGCGACAACTTACGTAAGGCGTTTTTGAAGGCGCCGTTGAACTACCGCCGTATCAGCTCGACATTCTCTGAGGCTAGGCTTCATCCAGTGCATAAGATAGTGCGTCCGCATCACGGGGTGGACTATGCGGCTCCGAGCGGAACGCCAGTGCAAACTATTGGCGACGGCACCGTTATCGACAAGGGTTGGGATAAAAAAGGCGGTGGTAACTATTTGAAAATCAAGCATAACAGCACATATACTACAACTTACATGCACCTGAAGGGGTTTGCCAAAGGCATATCGAAAGGCTGCAAGGTAAAACAAGGGCAAACCATAGGTTATGTTGGAATGACCGGCACTGCCACGGGACCGCATCTCGACTTCCGTTTGCAGAAAAACGGCACTTACATCGACCCGCTAAAGTTCAAGTCACCGAGCGCGGAGCCAGTGAAGAATGAAAATCTCGAGCAATATAAGAAAGATATTGCGGTGCTGATGAAGATTCTGAAAGAACATTAGTGTTTTTATTTTAAGAATATGCAAACATCAGTCTGGATATGCTGCGCATACCGCGAGGCCTGTTGTTTTGCATATTCTTAAAATTTACACGTAAATGTCTGATTCGTCGACGAGATTGTTGAGTAAGGCGTAAACCGTCAAGCCGGAAACCGATTTAATGCCAGTTTTTCTGATGATATTTTTCCTGTGCGTGATGACAGTGTGAACCGAGATGAACAGTTTGTCGGATATTTCCTTGTTTGTCATGCCTTTGACGAGGGCGATTAGGACGTCGGTCTCGCGGTTTGACAGCTCGACACTTTCAGGTTTATCTTGGGTTAATTTATTGTCGTTCAACAAGTTAAATATCTTGGTAACAACTTTCTGCTTGCTGTCGTTGATTTCGATAACATCCTTAAACTGTTTGAGAATGCCGGCATCGACGTAGGTGCTAACCAAGGCGACAGGAATCACGTTGGAGAAGTCGCGGCAGATTTTGAGGAACTGCTCGTTGGAGTCGTAAGCAATCAGTAACGGATTGATTATCAATATATCGGGATTGTAAGCGGCAAGCTTCTCCTCCATTCTATCGATACGGTCGAGTTGGGAGACGATGGAAATCTGCTTACAGTCGTCGAAATACGACGCAAGGCCGGCACTGACAATAGGCGACGGCTCCACAATTATTATTTTGTTGTCAGATTTCATCGTTTAAGCTTCTAAAGATTCGACAAATGGGATAAGGACGCGCTCCTCGATGAGGGCGTGGCTCATCAAATCGGCTGATAACTCATTGATATCCAATGCTATTTCGATTCGTTCCTTCGGAAAGACATCGGCTGGGAGATATTTCACGAGGATGTTCATCAGATCGGAGAGTTTATCTTCGATGTTGGTGTGGTTCTCATGGAAGACGCGAATCTTGTAGTCGGTCTTAACATTCTGATTCACAAGCTGTTGCAGATACGGAAACACTTTATTTTCCTCGTAAACGAAATGATCGACCACCTCGTTTTTATATTCGTCGAAGAAACGGCGCAGCATATTGCCGTATTTCGGGATGCAGGCATTGATGATATGGTTGAGATGCTCCTCGATATGCGGCAGGCGCTCGTTGAGGTAGTATTTATGCGACTCCAGCAGGTAGTTAACCAACGCTTTAAGGTCGACTGAGGCTATATCTTCGGGCGACGGGGTGTAGTCGTCGTTGCAGTAAACGTTGCAAATCATGAGGAAAAAACGCGGTGAGACGTTGTTCATGGCGCACACCTCCGCTATGCTGCGGTCGCCGAAACCCAGGTCCATGCCGAAACGCGGAAACATCAGCAGGAGTTTGGAGTTACCGAGGACGAGGTCGGCCATTTTCATATTTTCAGAAAAAATGTTTATCATGACAATTCGTTTTTATGGGCGAATAATGATTCGCCCTTACAATTTGCAAAAATAGTAAAAAGACCTTAGACTTTAGACCTTAGACATTAGTTTTTAGGCAAAATAACCATATTTAGGTATTAAATTTGGGGAAAATCACCGATTATGGGGAGATGCCACGTCGGAAAATCACGATATTTTTGCAATCAGAATGAATGACAAAAACAGGCCATATTTTTAGTTTAGAAAATGAAAACGCCCCTGACGGGGCGTTTCTGTTAATGTTTTCTTTGAAAGCGTTCGGTGCAATCGATAAGATTGCCGTCAATCACCTTATAAAATCGCTGATTTGTCGTCGGCGATTTCAGTCCGCCCTTCTCTTCGATGTACGGACCGAATTTTATATAATCGAAGTCGTTGATATTCACTGGTTTGTCGTATCTACCGGAATACCATGCGACCTTAAGTTTCAAGAAATTTTTGATATAATGCGCTAAATCTTCGACCTCGTTTTTCGCGGCGTCACCACCCATGATGCACACGCAGGTGATGTCGCCACGATAAATATCAACGAGTCTATTGAGTTCATCTTCTGAGAGCTCTTCGCCTATGTTCTCCCAGAGATGCGGGCTATGACAGTCTTTGCAGTGATTCGGGCAGTTGGTAAGATTTATTGCCAGACTCACCTCATCAGGGACTTCCTGAAAAACGACGTCATAGTTGTAGTACTTCAGCATTGCCCGTCACCTTAGAATTTGGCGTAGTAACGTTTGCCTGCTTCCACCTGGCGTGCCTGTGAGAAGTTGCTTACGCGTTTCATGTAGCCGATGACACGTGTGAGGTAGTCGAGGTTTTCGCTGCCGCACTTAGGGCATTTCTTGAGGTAACGTTTGTCGATGTGACCGCAGTCGTTGCAAACTGTGTTCGGGATATTGAATGTGAAGTAGTTGCAGCCTTCTTTCGATGCCACTTTGAGCAGCTGACGGTACTGATCCTGTGTGAGGTGTTCCTCGAGGTTGCAGTGCAATGCCGAGCCGCCTGTGAGGTGTTTGATGTAACGCTCGCCGTGCAGTTTGAACTTGTCGAGAACGTTAGTGTTCTGATTCTCAACAACATAGAAGTAGCTATTGTAGCAGTCGCGAGGCACTTTGTAGCCGTCTTCCTTATCCCACTTGGCATGTTTCACGCCCACGTTTTCGGCAGGAATCATCTCGCAGTTGAACATCAAGCCGTCGCGTTTGTACTGTTTGTTATACTTCTCGATAAGGCTGAGGATTTGTTCCACAAAGTGTTGATATTCAGGGTTATCGCTAATTTCGATACCTTTAAACTCGGCTGCTTCGACTATACCGTTGACACCTATTGTGAGGTACTGGCGGTCGATTGCGATATAACCTGCGTCGAACAATGGGAGCATGCCTTTGTCGCGGAGGTAACGGAGGTTGCTGTCGTAAGCCATCTGCACCTTGTGCATGAGGTCGATGACTTCCTCGACGAAGCTGAGGAACGGCAGGTGGTTCTGTTCTTCGTACTGGATGCAGCGGTTCATGTTGATGGTGAGCACGCTCTTCGAGCCTGTCGACACGCCGCCGGCGCCGAGGGTGTAGCTGAACTCGTTGTCGGTAATCTCGTTGCGGAGACGGCAGCATGAGCTGAGTGAGTCGGCATTGTCGCTTACGTAGGTGAAGAACGAATGGCCTTCAGCGTACATCTCTGCTGTGAAGTCGGCATATTCCTTGTCGGCGATGTCGCCATCTTGTGAAAGGAGAGCCATGGTCTCGACAGGGAATGTCAAGACGGTCTTGAGACGTTCGGCGTTGAACCATTTCATGAAACGTTTCTGGAGCCAGTTGAGTGAGTCCCAGTCAGGCTGACTGCCATCAGGGAAGTAGAAGTTTCCGAAGAGGCTCTTGAAATAGTACTTGTCGTAGTAGGAGATGTTCCAGAACACCGACTGGTAGTTACGGGCGCCGGTAGGCTGGTTGATGGAGTACACTATCTGTTCGAAGCAATCGGTGATGACCTTGTCGAGGGTACGTTTGCGTGCCGACAGGTCGACGACTTCGTTAGCGCGAGTGTAGTAGTCTTTACCATATTCCATTCCGATGAAGTAGTTGAGATACATCAGGAACTCAGGTGTTGCGCAGGCGCCGCTCAGCATACTCGACACCATGAACACCATGTTGATAAAGCCGCCGCAGAACGATTTGAGGTTGGTTGGACGTGTGGCGTTGCCGCCTATCGACTTGGTGCCTTCGAGCAGCCAAGGATACATGGTGATAGATGCGCAGTAGTTGGCGATGCTTGTCTCATCATTTTTATAGATAAAATGATGGTTGAGCAGGTCGATGTATTTGTCGGCCACCTCTTTGCCGTACATGTCTTTGATTTTGTCGCAGAGCATACGGCGGTTGAGACGTATGAAGTTTGATTTTGGAAGCTCACCGATGAGGGTGGCGATATTTTTCTTCTCGACGTTGGCGTTGGCGTCGTACTTACTTCCTGTCGCCGCGTTCTGAGCATTGCAGTAATTGATGAGGAAGTCGAGTTTATCCTTGACCTCACGGTCTTCGTAATGACGCTGACGGTAAAGGATGTAAGATTTCGCCACGTTGTAATAACGTTCGGCCATGAGGGCGTTTTCCACTTGGTTCTGAATCTCTTCAACAGAAATTCCGTCGTGGATGCTGACACGGCTCATGATGTTGGTGAGAACCTCCTGCGGTGCGAAGCTACCGACGCTGAGGAAGGCTTTCTGAATTGCATTTTTAATTTTATCAACTGAGAAAGGCTCGCGCTTACCATTTCTCTTGATAATAAAGACCTGGTTAAACTCCATACTACGTTAGTTTTATATAATGTTATTGCTCGTTTATTTAATAAACTCTGTGATTTCCAACAATGGCTCATGCTGAATTTTTCATCATAATCCCATCGTTGTTTTCATTGCAAAATTATACAAAACTTTTTGGATTTTTGCGCAAAAATTTATCTTTTTATTAACAAAATTATTAACATTTCACAACATCAACAGCTACAAGGGGTTGGCGATTTTCGAGTGCTTTTTTCACCCTCGAGAACCCACTTTCGACGACAAATCGGCCGTCTTTTTTGTTGATAATTAATTTTGCGCCTGTATCGTCAGACTCATTACCTTTTAATATTAATGACTTCGGGGAAAGCCATATCCTGGTGTATTCTATTCCTTCTTCAAAAGCTTTGAAGCTATTGAAAACCAATTCATTAACCTCATCTCTGCTGGCGTGGCTGGTATCGACGATAAGATCATAGTTGCTGTAGTCGTCGAGGTTGCAGTGGTAGAAATTCTGGTAGCGCAGCAGCTCGCTCTTGCGGCGGTCGATGATTTCCTGCCGCGCTGTAGCCTTGTCAGAATACGACTCGCTGACGCGACCCGTGTCGTTGAAGATTCGCTCGGTTGCGGTGTCCACATCGACATAGAGATAAATCTTGAACGACGACGGCACAAAATGCCATGCCATGCGCGAATCGAAGATGATTTTCTCGTCGGTGCGACCCAACTCAGCCATGGTGTCGTCGACGTAATGGTCGTACTTCGGGTCATTCTCTATAAACTCGTTGAACTCCTTAGCCGACATGCCGTGTTTGGCTGCCAGTTGACGGAATAACAAGCCTGCTGACACGATTTTGAAAGGCATCTTGCTGATCAGATAATTGGCGACGGTGCTTTTTCCGCTACCAAGCTCGCCCGACAATGTGATGTGGTTCATTTTTCTTCTTTAAAAGGGTTAATTTTTTGTGTTTCAGTTTGAATTCTATCGGTAAACTTGGAAATCCCCCTCAGAGGTGCGATTATCAAGACTATGAGAAGCTCCATGACGTAGACCTCCATCGCCGGAGGATAAGTCGTATAGAATTGACACACAACGAGTAAGATGGTGAAAATCATGAAAAGAAACTTACCGAAACGTTTCTTGAAAAAGACTAAAAAGAGACTTGTGACTATCGCGGCTAGGAAGATCCATTGGCAGATAAACAAGGTGAAATGATGCGAAGTCACTATCTCGTTGAGGTTCTCGTTGATGTAAGCCTCGTCGAAAACTATGTTGTATCTTATCAAAAGATAGGTCATGAAGAAGAAAAACAATATATAATAGGTGATGGCGAAGGTGCACACCAGTTTCATGCCCAGTGTGACGTGTTTGCGCTCGGTGAATATACTTTTTTTCTCCTTTATGACCTTCTCTTCCGACATTAATACATGTATTTTCTATAATAGAGATAATAAATTCCAATCCAAATGGCTGTCAGGACGGCCGGCATGACTATCGAGTCGCCGGTTACGCTTGTGACGAACAGTGCCGTGACGATGAGGATGAGAATCTGAGAGATGGCGTAGATGTGGAAGCCTTTTTTCTGCTGTCTCCACATATAAAGCACACCCATGAACGAGCCTATATACAGCAGAACCAGAAGCAGATAGCTTATGCGGCTGACGGCGAGCTGCGACTGCAAGGTGGTTTCGAGCTGTTCCGTATCGGGAGAGAATTTCTCCATCATCTCGTAGTATTCCTCGCTCTGTCCGAGTTCTTGCATGACATTATATGCCAGGAACCACAAGATATTGGCCAAAACCTGCCATCCAGCGTTGATAAACGATAGTACGCACCATATTGAAAGTCCCGACGGGCGCTGTGGCTGGGGGTTTTCGAACTCGTTGAAGCCTTGTTCCTGATTGATTTCTTCCATGATTTTAATTTTTATTTCTCAAAAATCTTCTCGCCGAGATCGTAATCCTGCAGGAATTTCACTGATTTGGCAATCTCAGTGTACATCACCTTGTCGACTTTCACGAATTCGACTTTCTTGCGGTATTCAGCTACGAAATTCTCAATAAATGCTGACGATTTGATAGGTTTGCGGAAGTCGAGAGCCTGTGCTGCGTTGAAGAGCTCGATGGCGAGGATACGCTCGAGGTTGTTGGCGACGCGCAATGCTTTTGTTGCTGCGTTGGCACCCATACTCACGTGGTCTTCCTGACCCTGCGACGATTCGATGCTGTCGACAGATGCCGGTGTGCAGAGTTGCTTGTTCTGGCTGACGATAGCCGCTGCCGCGTACTGAGGAATCATGAAGCCTGAGTTCAGACCTGGCTCAGCGACGAGGAACGACGGCAGACCGCGTTTTCCGGCGATGAGCTGATATGTACGGCGCTCTGAGATGTTGCCGAGCTCAGCCATTGCAATAGCCAAGAAGTCGAGGCTCAATGCCAGAGGCTGTCCGTGGAAGTTACCAGCCGAGATGACCATGTCCTCATCAGGGAACACCGTCGGGTTGTCGGTGACGGCGTTGATTTCCTCACCGAGAATCTGCGACACGTAGTTGATGGCGTCTTTTGAAGCGCCATGCACCTGCGGGATGCAACGGAACGAATAAGGATCCTGCACGTGCTGTTTCTCGCGAGCAATCATCTCGCTGCCTTTCAGGAAGTTACGGAAACGCTCAGCGGTGACGATCTGTCCGCGGTGATGGCGAATCTGATGAATCTGGTCGAAGAACGGCTCGATGCGGCCGTCGAAAGCGTCCAACGAGACGGCGCCAATCATATCGGCGAGATACTGCAAACGGAATGCCTTGAGCAACACGTAGGTGCCGTATGAGCACATGAATTGTGTGCCGTTGAGCAGTGCCAGACCTTCCTTCGACTGAAGGGTGATAGGCTCCCAATCGAAAATCTTGCAGACCTCAGCGGCCGGACGGATTTCGCCTTTGTAATGAACCTCGCCTAAGCCGAGCAAAGGCAGCATGAGGTTGGCCAAAGGTGCGAGGTCGCCTGAAGCGCCGAGTGAACCTTCGTCGTAAACGACAGGCAGAACGTCATTATTGAAGAAGTCGATAAGTCGCTGAACTGTAACGAGTTGCACACCCGAGTTGCCGTACGACATGTTCTGAATCTTCAAAAGGAGCATGATACGAATGATTTCTTCCGGGACGAGGTCGCCGGTGCCGCAAGCATGTGACATCACCAGGTTTTTCTGGAGAGTGCTGAGGTCTTCCTTTGAGATGTTGACGTTGCAGAGTGAGCCGAAGCCTGTTGTGACGCCATAAATCGGAGTTTTCTGCGTCTCCATCTTCTTGTCGAGATAGTCGCGGCACTTCTGGATGCGCTGTTTGGCGTCGTCTGACAAAGCGAGTTGGTAATGTTCGCTGATGATTCGGTTGACTTCCTCAAATGTGAGGGTTTCTGTTGAGATATAATGTGTCTTCATTGTATGTTATTTTTTGATTATTTCGATTAAATTTTCAGCTTTCACGCTCTCCTGACGGCCTTCTTTCATCCATTTCACGGTGAAAGACTTGTCGTTGACCTCGGTCTCGCCTGCCATCACCACCACCGGGATATTGCGCTGGTCGGCATATTTCATCTGCTTCTGAATCTTGCTTGCGTCAGGATAGATTTCAGCGTTAACTCCTTGACGGCGAAGCTGTTGCAGATATGGAAGACAATAAAGCTCTTCGTTTTTGCCGAAGTTCAAGAAGATGACTTCGGTGTTTTCAGCGTTCTTCTCTGGAAAGAGGTTCAGTTCGTTCAAAACGTCATAAATTCTGTCCGCTCCGAAGCTGATGCCGACGCCTGAAACGTTAGGCAGGCCGAAGATTCCGGTGAGGTTGTCGTAACGGCCGCCGCCCGAGATGCTGCCCATCGCCACGTCTTTCGCCTTCACCTCGAAGATGGCTCCGGTGTAGTAGTTGAGTCCGCGAGCAAGTGTAAGGTCGAGCTCGTATTCGATGCGTAATCCCATGGCATCCAAGTAGTTAAATAGCGTTTCAAGTTCCTCGATGCCTTTCGTCCCGACTTCGATGCCGTTCATGATAGATTTCAGCTGTGCCATCTTCTCGCGGGCGGTGCCTTGCATGAAGAGAATCGGCTGAAGCTTAGCAATCGCCTCATTGTCAAGGCCTTTTTCAGCCAACTCGGCGTTCACTGCGTCGATTCCTATCTTATCGAGTTTATCGATTGCCACGGTGATGTCGACGAGAGCGTCAGGTTTCCCGATGTATTCTGCTATTCCAGCGAGCACTTTGCGGTTGTTGATTTTCAGCACCACGTTGATTTTCAGGTTGTTGAACACCTCATCGACAATTTGCACCAGTTCAGCCTCGTTGAGCAGTGAGTCGCTGCCGATGATATCGACGTCGCACTGGTAGAACTCGCGGTAACGGCCTTTCTGAGGGCGGTCGGCGCGCCACACCGGCTGCATCTGGTAGCGTTTGAACGGGAACGCAATCTGGTCGCGGTACATTGTGACGAAGCGCGCGAACGGTACTGTGAGGTCGTAGCGAAGGCCTTTTTCGCAGATCTTGCTTGAGAGCTTCTGAGAATCAAGCGGTTCACCGTTCTGCTCAACACCCGACATGAAGTCGCCTGAGTTGAGGATACGGAACAGGAGTTTGTCGCCTTCCTCGCCGTATTTGCCGAGCAGCGTGGAGAGGTTTTCCATCGAAGGGGTCTCAATCGGTTGAAAACCAAAGCGTTTGAACACGGTCTTAATGGTGTCGAATATATAATTTCGGCGCATCATGACATCCGGAAGGAAGTCGCGCGTGCCCTTTGGAATAGACGGTTTCTGTGCCATTTTTACAAAAATTATGAATTTGCAAAAATAGTGAAAATTTCGTATCTGAACAAGATTTTTTTGTATCTTTGCAAAACAAATTCATAATAATATGGAATACACAATTTTGATTCACAAGGACGAAAAAAGCGGTTGGTATTGCGGTCAGTGTGAGCAGCTGCCTGGAGCAATATCGCAAGGTGCCACTTTTGAAGAGCTTATGGAAAACATGAAAGACGCGATTTCATTGATTTTGGAGTACAACAAGGAAAAAGCCCGCGAGAATTTCAAGGGCGAACGTATTTTTTACAGAAAGTTAGCCATGGCATAAAATGAAAAGAAACCTTTTAATTAAGCATCTGCAACAAAATGGATGTGTGTTGCGACGCGAAGGCTCAAACCATAGCCTCTATGAAAGTCCGAACGGAATAATAGTTGCTGTCCCCCGTCATCCGAACATTGTTGATTACACTGCAAAAACTATTTGCAAACAGTTAGGAATTCCTGTGGTTGGAAGTAATTGAGATTGTTTATTATGACTGCTAAAGATCATCTGGAATTAATAGAAAAAATCGTTAAGGGCTTGAAAATAGCCGAGCGCGAGATGCTAGAAGAAAAAGCCAAAAACAATGAAGATGTTATTGTATGTGGTGATGACAATATTATTCGCCATATTCCGGCACATAATTTTTTATAATAAAAACCAATTCAATTTATAAAAATTATATAGTGTCGGTTACAGACAACACTTTTTTATATAAAATGTTGATTACAGACAACACTTTTTGAAAAATTATGCTGGCTAGAGGCAACATATTATACAATCAAGTTACATTTTAGACAAAAAAACTTCGCAACAGGATACGTTATATGATTTTTTCATTATTTTTGCAAAACTAATTAAAATGACATTATTATGGAAAAACAAAAAATGTCTGTTGGTTGCGCATCAACATTATTATATATTATAGGCTGTGGAATTATATTAGGTGGATTGTTTTGTTTGCCATGGGGCATAATACTTATCGCAATAGGAATAATATGGATTTTAGGATCTAGAAATGCAGCTAAAAAAACAAAGGAGGAACAGCAAAAAGCACTTGAAATTGAAGCAGAACGTCAAAAACAATTACAAATAATAAAAGAGAATACAAACGAAGAACTTTGCGAGAAGACACTATCTGTTATTGCAAACAAAGAACCTATTACAACATTAGATAATGATTATCAGAATCTCACTATATTACAGCGTGAATGCACGCTAGATAGAGTCTTTGAAAATATAGTAAAAAATGGTATAGAAGACGGTGAAATTACAGATGAAGAAGAATCTGCAATAAACACTTTTACCGAGCATTTTGGCTTGGTTAAAGCCAATTATGAAACCAAGGATTGGTATGAAAAATACATTAAGATACTGACAATAAAGGATATACTAAATGGCATTGTTCCACAACGTCGAGAAATCACTATTGGTCAGTATTTTTTAAATCTTGCAAAAGAAGAAAAACTTATTTGGCGTTTTGATAATGTAGAGTATTTTGAGGAAGTTAAAAAGACACATTATGAAGGTGCTTCGTCCGGAGTAAGTATACGTATAGCAAAAGGAGTATATTATCGCGTTGGTGCTGTTAAAGGAACACCAGTAACAACTACAGAATTAAAACAAAAAGCTGTTGGAACACTTTTCGTAGCAACTAAACATTTGTATTTCTATAGTGAGAAAAAGTCTGTCAAAATACCATTTGTAAAAGTTGTATCTTTCACACCATACACTGATGGTTTGGGTGTTCAAAAAGATGGCGTAACCGCTAAACCTCAAGCTTTCCGTAACCTTGATGGATGGTTTATATTTAATTTGGTTTCTAATATTAATAATGTAAACTAGTTTTTGAGATTAAATAGTTTATCATAAAAGCATCCAAAATCAATCTATTTGGTTATCTATTTAACGAATGCCATAAGAATCATTAGAAAATGCGACGGTAAAATCAGGATAGTCCTCGACAAACTGGACAGTAAAGTCAGGATAGTTTTCGACTATCTCCCACATACAACATTCCCCGGGATAATCACGATCAACTATTTTTACAACAATATCAGGGTAATTGTCGGTTACTTTAATTCTAAAGTCAGGGTATTCTGTAACTATCTTAACCCTGCCATACAAAGGAATGCCTTTGCAAGTGCAGGAATCACTATCGATAGGCTCTCTTGCAGCAAACACCGGTAGCATTGCGAATACGAGACAATATATTAAACTTTTCATATCGCAAAGATACTATTAATTTCGCCTCGTGCAGCCTGGTTTTGTGATTATTTTTTCAAAATTTCATCAATAACTCCATAAACCTCCTCTTCCCTCTCGTAAGGATGAATCTTGAAATACGGGTTGCCGCTGAGCCAATATCACCACCTTCTTCTCCCCTATCAATGTCGTGCCGAAAACGAAGTTTTTATCGCTTTCCTTGAGATTTAGATTTTTACGTAAATCATTGGTACTCAATGGGAAATTACGTGTTGCCACAGATGCTTCGGTGATATCTTTTAATAATTCCTTTTTGATTTTTTTGTTGAAAGGCGCGAATCCAACGACCTCAAAAATGCGGCCTGGGAAATCGGAAATCAGATTATCGGAGGTGTAAAGATGGCTGTTTACGTGCAATTTTTCGATGCCGAAACGCTGGGATATCAGTTTGTAGGCGCCGGATTTCATCAAAGATGAATTCGGTTCATACAAATATTTTTTGACGGTTGATGAAAATGATGGGATGGCGGATTTTTCTTCTGATTCAACGAATTGAAAAACCATTTCATCCTGTGGGGACAAGGCATGCCTTGTCCCTACGGGTTGCAATTCAACACAATAATATTTTATCTCTCCATCAAAACCTGGTTCAATTTTTATCAAAATCTCCTTGCATTCGTTTTTCACCGACACCATGTGAATTTCCGAAATATTTTGTAATTCATTGGTAATCAAGGAAATGTCTAACATTGGAGATGATTTTATCAAAATATTTTTTGAATTTTTCAATAAAACATTTTGCAAATCAACGACATCTGGTGAACAATCGTGCAACGAAACCATTTTGCGGTTGTAAACATCCCGCCTTGCGGGATCCAGATAGAGGACAACGCATGCGTTGTCCCTACGGGATGTCAAATCATTCAAAAATGATTCTGCATCAGAATTAACAACCGTTATTTTTCGTCCTAAAACACCAAAATTATGCTCTGCCAAATCGCACAATTCCTTCTGATTTTCAATGTAATATGATGTTTTGAATTTCTCCGAAAGGAAATAGGAATCGATGCCAAGACCACCTGTCAAATCGACGAATGTATCACCACCTGAGATGATTGAGGCTTTGTATTTTGCGGTAAGCTCGGAAGAACATTGCTCAATCGAGAGATGTTTCGGGAACAGCAAATCGGGATTCGAAGCCCATGATGGCACTTTCTTAGACAGAAGCTGCCGCGCCTCTATCTGATTGAGCACCAACATCTTATCAACATCGTCAGGAAACTTCTGCAACGCCAACTGGCGCACGTCGTCCTTAAGATGCGACTCGATGAAATCCCGGGTAGCTGTATTCATCAGCTTTTCAAAGCGTTATTGTATTTCCTACGGAAATTGAAGAACAAAGCCGTGAACAATACCGTGATGCAGCCTGCTATTATCAGGGCGACAACATGCGAGAAGCCTACGCCTTCGACATATTTTCCGGCAGGGAACTCGATAATATATGTCATTGTGACCATCGTCATAAACATCGCCGGAATGATACTGAAGATGTAGTTTTTCTTTTCTTTAGCGAGATAAACTGTTATAGCCCAAAGAGTTACCATCGCAATCACCTGGTTCGCCCATGCGAAATAACGCCAAATCATGTCGAAACCTGACGTGTCGGCAAGACTGTAAACCAAAACGACCGCAGTCATAGCGAACATCGGGATGGCGATGATGAGACGGTTTTTGATGGGCTTCTGGTCGTAGTGAAGGAAGTCGGCAATGATGAGACGCGCTGAGCGAAGTGCCGTGTCTCCAGAGGTGACGGCTGCTGAAATCACGCCGAGAATTGTTATTAATGCAATAACTGGGGTAAACCAAGTATTGGCGATAATGCTGACAATTGCCACTCCACTCTTACCCGTAACGTCTACAACGCTGTCAGGACCAAAGAAATATGCCGCCGCGGCCGCCCAAATCAAGGCAACGACGCCTTCAGTAATCATTGCGCCGTAGAAAATGCTACGCCCCTGCTTCTCGTTGACCATACAACGTGCCATCAAAGGCGACTGCGTAGCATGGAAACCTGAAATCGCGCCGCAGGCGATGCTGATGAACATCATCGGGAATATTGGGCTGTGAGCCGCATCCGGATGACGGTTGTATAACCCGCTCCAAATCTCAGGAATTTCAGGCTTATAAATGATAAACGCCACGAAGATAGCGACCGCCATTCCCAACAGCAAAAATCCGAAAACAGGGTATATCTTTCCGATGATTTTGTCTATAGGCAACAGAGTGGCTATCAGGTAATAAACCAAGATGATGGCGACCCAGATATATGGGCTGAAATTCGGGGTGAAGTTGTTGATTAACAATATCGCAGGAGTGTTTACAAATACCACGCCAACCAAAACCATCAGAATTATCAATAATATACGCATGAACTGTTTTACGCCGTTGCCGAGGTACATTCCGTGAATCTCAGGCAAACTGGCTCCTTTGTTTCTCAAAGAAATCATTCCCGAGAGATAGTCGTGGACGGCGCCTGCAAAAATGCTGCCGAGCACAATCCAAAGGAACGATGCCGTTCCGAACTGCGCTCCCATGATGGCACCGATGATTGGACCGACGCCTGCGATGTTCAAAAACTGAATCAAGAAGATGCGCCACGGCTTCATCGGAACGTAGTCGACGCCGTCAGCCATAGTGATTGCTGGGGTTTCGCGTTTCGGGTCAGCGCCGAAAAGCTTCTCGATAATCTTTCCGTAAATGAGATAGCCGACAATCAAGACGGCCAAAGCAATGAAAAATGTTATCATAATCTTTTATTTTTGTCCGAACATCATTAAATACGACTTGATAAACTCATCGATTTTACCATCCATCACTGCCTGCACGTTGCTGGTCTGGTAGTTGGTGCGATGGTCTTTCACGCGGCGGTCGTCGAACACGTAGGAACGTATCTGCGAGCCCCACTCTATCTTTTTCTTCGACGCTTCGATTTTGTTTTTCTCTTCCATGCGGTGTTGTAACTCCTTGTCGTACAATTGAGATTTCAGCAGTCGCAACGCGTTTTCCTTGTTTTTCGGCTGGTCACGAGTCTCAGTGTTTTCAATCAAAATCTCCTCTTCGTGACCGTCGTATGGGTCTTTGTATTGATATCTCAAACGCACTCCCGACTCCACCTTGTTCACGTTCTGACCGCCAGCGCCGCCGCTGCGGAAGGTGTCCCATGTCAGGCGCGACGGGTCAATGACGATTTCGATGGTATCGTCAATCAATGGTGACACAAACACCGAGCTGAACGACGTCATTCTTTTGCCTTGGGCGTTGAATGGCGACACGCGCACGAGGCGGTGCACTCCGTTCTCACCTTTGAGATAACCATAGGCGTAGTCGCCGTCGATCTCCATGGTGCACGACTTGATTCCGGCATCGTCGCCTTCCAAAATATTACTGATTCTCACCTTATAGTTATGAGCCTCGGCGTAGCGCATATACATTCGCATAAGCATGTCGGCCCAGTCCTGCGACTCTGTTCCGCCCGCGCCCGCGTTGATTTTCAGCACGCAGCTCATCGAGTCGGCCTCGTCGTGAAGCATGTTGCGGAACTCAAGGTCTTCAACGAGCTTTATCACGTCGGCATATTGCTTGTCGACTTCCTCTTCCGTTGCCTCGCCTTCTTTGGCGAAATCGTATAAAACTCCGAGGTCGTCGTTGGCTTTCGTGATGTCGTCGTAGGCCGTCACCCAGCTCTTCACGTCGCGGATCTGGTTCATCACGAGTTTGCCTTTCTTCGGGTCGTCCCAGAATCCGTCGGCTTTTGTTTTCTCTTCTAATTCAGCTATTTTCGACAGTTTGGTGTCGATGTCAAAGATACCTCCTCAAGGCATCAATCCTCTTACTCAGTTCTTTTATGCTGTCTAAAGTGACCATATTAGTATAAGGTGTAAAATTTTTGCAAAAATACAAAAAATGTTTATAGGTTATAGTTTATTGGTTATTGAATTTAGAGTTTCCCAAACTAGGCTCGGCTCATAGCCTTTTTGCATGGCGTATTGCGCCAGTTTCGCCTTCTTTTTATATGGATCGGACTCGTTGATTTTCTTGGCTTTCAAGACTTTTATCAATTCGTCTTTATAAATTTCAGGGTCGATTTCCGACAGGGCACTTGAAATGATTTCATCGCTGATACCTTTCATTTTCAACGAGACACGAATCTTATTAACACCCCATTTTTTCAGATGAATCTTGCTTCTCACGAAAGTGGAGGCATAACGCTCATCATCGAGATAGCCTTCATCAACAAGGAGTTTCACAAATTTCTCTTTCTCGGAAGCGGGAATGTCGAAGGTGGCAAGCTTGTTTCTCACCTCCTTAGTGCAGCGATCCTGATAAGCGCAGTAGCGCAACACCTTTTTCAATATGACATCATTCGACAATTCCATACCACAAAATTACACATTTTTCCGATTTTTCGGCCTTATTTCAAAAAAATTTTATATCTTTGTAGTTTGTATGCTGAAAAAAATATTGAATCGGTTTTTTGTGGTCTTGGGTGTCATCTTCTCCCTTTTCCTGATACTGGCGATTACGCCGGCACCGTTTTATATGCATTATAATCTGGGCCAAGATCCGAATCAAGACACGACACAAGTATTTGAACCTCAACATGTTATAATGCTTGGCGGAGCAGGAATGCCATCGGCTGGCAACCTCATGCGACTGTATTACACCGCAGGCATCGCGAAGTTTTACGACTGTCAGGTCACCATTGTGCATCCATACGACTCCATCTGCCATGTCAAAATGGATGAATTTATTGAAATTCAAGGAGTTATGGGTATGGTAATTCACGATACCATTGGCACGAACACCCGCTCGCAAGTCTTGGGCTTGGCCGAAAATCATCCTGAATTGTTAGACACAAAAATCATGGTGGTGACCTCGCCCGAGCATCTTAGGAGGACGGTTAAATGCTTCAACAAGGCTGGTTTTCAAGAAGTTAGAGGTGTGGCGGCATACGAAGGCACAGTCGACTTTGAATTGTCGTTGCAAAATCAGGTTCTGAAAGGCGAAGAAGCGATTCCAAACGTCGAAAGCACCAAGCTGCGCTACACTTTCTGGAATTATCTGAAGCTTGAAATCGATACTTATCGCGAGTATTTCGCGCTGCTTTATTATAGAATCAAAGGTTGGATTTAGTTTCGGCCGTAAAGTCGCGTGATCCAGTCGGCTTTCCCCATTTTTCTGAGAGTTTGCTTCACCCACTGGCGGTTTTCGGGCTTGTACCAGAAGAAAAAGCGTTGCTGCGCCAATTTTTCCTCCTTGTTTTTCGCCACAAAAACAGGTTTCAAAGTATACGGGTCGTAGCCCGAATAATAGATTTCAGTCGCGAGCGTCATCGGTGTCGGCGTAAAGTCCTGGACTTGCTCGAGATAGTAGCCTAACTCCTTGGTTTTCACCGCCAGTTCGGCCATATCCATCAAGGTACATGCCGGGTGGCTCGATATAAAATAAGGTATCAGCTGCTGGTTGAGATGATATTTGTCGTTGACCTGATCGAAGCGTTTTTTCAGTTTGTTGAACAATGAAAACGGCGGTTTGCGCATGAGTCTCAACACGTTATCGCTCACCTGCTCGGGCGCCACCTTCAGTCGGCCGCTCACATGACGGCGCATCAGCTGCTCGAAATATTCATCGTAGCCAAGTTTGCCATCAGGGTCGTCGTTGGTGAGGAAAAGGTCGTAACGGATGCCTGAGCCGATGGTTACCTTTTTAATATTAGGGTTTTTGTCTACCTCCTTGTAAAGCTCAATGAGCGAATGATGGTCGGTGTTCAGATTTTTGCAAATGTTAGGCTGGATGCAGGTCGGGCGGGCGCATTTCTCGCATAATGATTCGTCTTTGCCGCGCATTCGATACATGTTTGCCGATGGGCCGCCCAAATCGCTGATATAGCCTTTGAAATCAGGCATTTGCGTTACTTTCTCTACTTCTCTGAGAATCGATTCCTTGCTTCTCGATGCCACAAATTTGCCTTGGTGAGCCGAGATGGTGCAGAATGCGCAGCCGCCGAAGCATCCGCGATGTATGTTCACCGAATGGCGGATCATCTCGTAAGCCGGAATAGGGCCGCGTTTGGCGTATTTCGGGTGCGGCATGCGGGTGTATGGCAGGTCGAAGGCCGCGTCGATTTGCTCGGTTGTGTAAGTAGGATACGGCGGATTGATGTAAAGCGTCTGATTACCAACATCTTGCAACAGTCGGGCAGCATGTTTTTTGTTCGACTCCTCCTCCACATGCTTGAAATTCGAGGCGTAGAGGCGTTTATCTTTCAAGCAAACCTCATGTGAGACGAGTTTTATATCTTGCCATTTAGATTCAATAGGTTGCGATTTCTTTTTCAAAAAAAACGTCTGCGGGATATCGGTAATCTCATCTATTTTTTTGCCTTCTGAAAGTGCTTTTGCTATTTCGATATTGGCAAGTTCACCCATTCCATAGACGCCCATATCGGCATGAGAATCAACGAGAATGCTCGGTTTCAGAGCGTCCGACCAATAGTCGTAATGTGTAACTCTTCGCAAAGATGCCTCTATTCCACCCAGAACAACTGGAACATCGGGATAAATCTGTTTCAAGATGTTGCAATAAACCACTGATGCGTAGTCGGGACGAAATCCAGCCTCGCCGCCGGGGGTGTAGGCGTCGTTGGAACGCAGGCGTTTATTGGCGGTGTAGTGGTTCACCATCGAGTCCATGCAGCCGGCAGAGACACCGAAAAACAGTCTCGGCTTGCCGAATTTGCGGAAGTCACGGAGGTCGTCACGCCAGTTTGGTTGCGGGATGATGGCAACACGATAGCCTTCTTTTTCAAGTGTACGCCCGATAACAGCAGCCCCGAACGAGGGATGGTCGACGTATGCGTCGCCGCTCACTAGCACGATGTCTAGCTCGTCCCACCCGCGCAGGTCGGATTCCTTCTTTGTAATCGGCAGCCACTTTAAGTCCATATTGTCATTCCGAGCGCAGCGAGGAATCTCGTTATCTTTTAACGTTATTATCAAAAAAATGTTTCAATCCCGCTCTTGCGTCAGCGAGCTTGGCAAACCATTCCTCACTTGAATTCTGTCCCACCACGTCGGTGACGTATTTCACCGCGAAAAACGGGACTTCCATCTCACGGCAAACGTCAGCCATCGCAAACGATTCCATATCGATGACATCGCCTTCGATATCGTTGCCTTGGGTGATGAAGCTGTCGCCGGTATTGCACGTACCGTACAAATGTGCACATTCCATTAATTGTTGCACCGTAAAGACGCGATTAATCGCATCTCTACCTGAATCAATCTCCGATATTACACCATCAATGGTAACCTTACGTAAATCTCTGTCGATGAAATTGTTACAAACAAAAATATCGCCAACTTTATGATTCAAAGTGCCAGCAGATCCGATGTTTATCACCATATCTGGATGATAATCGCAGATGGCGCGCATGGTTTTCTTGGCAGCATTCACCTTGCCCATACCTGTTTCAACGTAAATCACCTCAGCATTTGGGATGTTAACCTCGATCTTTTCCTGAGGGATAGCGTAAACTATTAAAATTTTCATGATTAAAAGTAAATTCATAGTAAATTTATTGTTAAAAATATCATCGTTTCCATTCCAATTTTCATCGATTCTTCGTCGATATTAAAATTCGCGGTATGCTGTTTAGAATCAATGCCTTTCGAATGATTGGAAGTTCCCAAACGATAGAAACATGCCGGCACTTTTTGCGAATACCAGGCAAAGTCCTCGGCTGTCATCAGCTGAGGCAATTCTTTCACCTTTGATTCTCCTAAAATTTCTTTAGCAAAACCGACACATTTTTCAGTCAGTTGCACATCATTTTTCAACGAAGGATAGCCCTGTTCAATGACAACTTCAGCCTCGCAGCCATATCCTGTGGCGACTCCTTTTGAAACCATTATAATAGTGTCTTTCATCGACTTACGTTTCTCTTCATCGAAAGTGCGCATCGTACCTTTAATATTCACCTCCGAAGGGATGACGTTATAGGTGCCTTCCGCCATAAAACTGCCGAATGCCAACAAAACGTCGCCGTTTTCAGGAAATATTTCCGACAATTTTGAGACAATTGTTGCCGCCGCAAGTAATGAATTTTCACGCTCGGCGGGTTTAGCGGCATGACCTCCCCTGCCCTTCACGGTGATGTTGACCTCGTCGGACGACGCCATGTAGGCTCCGGCATGGAATCCAACCTCGCCGCAAGGCAAATCAGGGTAAACATGCTGCCCGATGATCAAATCGACATCGTCGAGAACGCCTTCTTTTATCATCAGCGAGGCACCGCCGGGCAGTTTTTCTTCGCCAGGTTGGAAAATAAGTTTTATCGTGCCTGAAAATTTATCACGTAAATCATTGAGAATGAATGCCGTACCAAGCAACATCGCGGTATGCGCATCGTGACCGCAAGCATGCATCACACCGTCGTTGACCGAACGATACGGCAAATCAGTTTGTTCGTGAATCGGGAGGGCGTCGAGGTCGGCTCTTAACGCTATCGTTAATGAGGACGAGGTTCCTCGCGCCTGCGGCGCTCGGAATGACAGACCTTTTATAGTAGCTACAACTCCTGTTCCAGCGATATCTGATTGAAAATCAATGTTTTTTGAAGCAAGACAGCGTTTCACAAGGTCGGCGGTTTCTTTCTCGCGGAAACTCAGCTCGGGATGCTGATGAAGCTGTCGGCGGATCGCCACCACCTCATCGAAATACTCGTCACTCTTGGCTTTTATCAATTGCTTCATTATTAATTTTATTTTTTGCAAAGATATGAAAAATTTTAGTACCTTTGCGCTCCAATTGTAAGAGTCGGAAATTTTTTAAAAAATTAAAGAAAACGAACATGAAAAAGGAAGTTAAATTTAGTCTCGTTTACCGTGACATGTGGCAAAGCTCAGGCAAATATGTGCCTCGCAAGGACCAGCTGGAGAAGATCGCGCCGCTCATCATCGACATGAAGTGTTTCGACCGTGTCGAGACCAACGGTGGTGCCGCCGAGCAGGTGAATCTGCTTTATGGCGAGAATCCAAACCCGTCGGTGCGCGCATTCACGGCGGCTCTGCATAAGGGCGGCATCGAGTGTCACATGCTCGACCGCGCTCTTAACGCATTGAGAATGAATCCTGTACCAGCCGACGTGCGTCAGCTGATGTATAAGGTGAAGAAGGCTCAAGGCGTCGACATCACCCGTATCTTCTGCGGCTTGAACGACGTGCGCAACATCATCCCGTCGATTCAGTGGGCCAACGAGGCCGGCATGATATCGCAGGCTGCAATGAGTATCACCTATTCGCAGGTGCATACCGCTGAATATTATATCGAGATGGCCGAGAAGCTCATCGAAGCTGGCGCTAAGGAAATAGCACTCAAAGACATGGCCGGCGTCGGCCGTCCCGTGACACTGGGCAAGATCGTCAACCATATCAAGACCCAGCATCCAGACATCAAGGTGCAGTATCACGGTCACACCACCCCAGGCCTCTCGATGGCATCAGTCCTCGAGGTTTGCAAGGCTGGCTGCGACTACATCGACGTGGCAATGGAACCGCTCTCATGGGGCACCGTCCACCCGGATGTCATCAGCGTGCAGGCGATGCTGAAAGACGCGGGATTCCTTGTGAAAGACATCGACATGAAGACCTACATGGCTGCCCGCAGCATGACACAGAGCTTCATCGACGACTTCCTCGGCTACTGGATCGACCCGCGTAACCGTTACATCAACTCACTGCTGTTGGGTTGCGGCCTTCCGGGCGGCATGATGGGTTCGCTGATGGCCGACCTCAAGCCGGTGCACGCGGCTATCAACATGAACCGCAAGAATCAAGGACTGCCGGAGCTCAGCGAAGACGAGATGCTCGTCGAGCTGTTCCAGGAAGTGCAGAATATCTGGCCTAAACTCGGCAACCCGCCATTAGTGACACCATTTAGCCAGTATACCAAGAACATCGCTTTGATGAACCTCTTCGCGATGAGCAAGGGCGAGCCTCGTTACGAGACATCAATCGACCCTGCCGCTTGGGACATGATACTCGGCAAAGCCGGAAAACTCCCTGGCACACTGGCACCTGAGATCGTGGAACTCGCCAAGAAGAAAGGTTTCGAGTTCTTCACCGGCAACCCGCAGGACAACTACCCTGACGCTCTGCCACATTTCATCGAAGAGATGGAGAAGAACGGCTGGGACCGCGGTCAGGACGACGAAGAGCTGTTCGAGTTTGCAATGCACGAGAAACAGTATCGTGAATACAAGTCGGGCGAGGCAAAACGCCGTTTCAACCAGGAGCTCGAGACGAAGATGAAAGCCCAGGCCGAGAAGAGCGGCATCACCGTGAACCTCGACGACCTGCGCAAGATGCGTCACCCGAACGCCGAAGCAGTGACCTCACCGGTGAGCGGCCGCATCATCTGGGAACTCGACGCTTACGAAAAGTCGATACCACCTGCGACAGGCACCAAATACAACGAAGGCGACACCTTCTGCTATGTGCAGACACCTTACGCGCCAGAAGAAGTCAAGACCAACTGGAGCGGCAAGCTCGTCGAGGTGGTCGCCGAGCAAGGCAAGGTTGTCAAGAAAGGTGATATTTTGGCGTTTATCGAAAAATAATCGAAAAAAGGGCGAAAAAAACAATCGCCCTTTTATTTTTTTTATATATTTGCAGTTTAAATATTTAAAATTTTAGCATATGAAAAAAACTTTACTATTCATTGCAGCAATATTGATGTCAGTATCAGTATTCGCACAGACAAGAGCCACCTTTATCAGTGAGCATTTCGACGGCACATCGGCACCGGCCGGATGGAGTGTCATGGGATCAGGCACCAGCAACTGGGGCATTTCAGCCACACAGAACGCAGGCGGCGAAGCCAACGAGCTCGTCCTCGTATGGAGCCCACAATTCAACGGAACATCACGTATGGTGATGCCAGCCGTTGACCTTACAGGCGTTTCAAGTGTCGTGGTGAGCTTCAAGCACGCTCTCGACAACTACTCAGGCAGCCACACCCTCGGTATCGCCACATCATCAGACGGCGGCGCCACATGGAACGACGCATGGTCACAGAGCTACGGTTCAAGCAGCTCATGGGCTGTCACACAGAACATCTCAACAGCCGACATGGGCAACAGCAACGTACAGTTCTGCCTCTACTACACAGGCAACAGCTACAACATCAACAACTGGTATTTCGACGACATCGAGATCTTCTCAATGGAGAACCTCGACCTCGCTTTGAACAGCATCAACATGAACAGCACCATGGGTGCCGGCAACGCTGAAATCGCTTTCACAGTTCAGAACAAAGGTGTTGAGACAATCAACCAGTTCAAGATGGGTTATCAGATCAATGGAGAAGAACCTGTTGAAGAAGTATTTGATGTAACATTGGCATCATTGGCAACCCAGCAGTTCACATTCACAACTCCGGCAAGCTTCATTCCTGGTTCATACAACCTCGCAGTAAGCATTATGGAAGTGAATGGAGGTTACGACAATGACCCTTCAAACGACTATCTTGAAAAGACAATCAACGTGGCTCTCGGCGAGACAAACAGAAAGGTCATGATTGAGCACTTCTCAAGCTCGACATGCGGACCATGCGTCAACGTGAACACCACCATGGGCAACCTTACCAATGCCAATCCGGGCAAGTTCACCTACACCAAATATCAGATGAACTGGCCAGGCAACGGCGACCCATACTACACAGAGGAAGGCGGTGTGAGAAGACAGTTTTATGGCGTGAACGCTGTTCCTAATGTATGCCTCGAAGGAACAAATTTGGGTGCCACATCAGTGACACAAGCTCAATTGGATAACGCCTACAACACACCTTCATTCGCAGATGTGAGAGGCTCATTCAATGTAGACGGCAGCAACATCACCGTTAAAGTCGATTTCATGTCATATTATGATATGACTATTGAAAAAGCCTTCGTGACTGTCAATGAGAAAGAGACACACAACAACGTCGGAGGCAACGGTGAGACCTCATTCCACCATGTCTTCATGAAATTCTTGACCTCACCTTCAGGCGACGCTCTTAATATCCCGGCAGGCGAATGCCAGCATTTCGAATGGACACAGAACATGTCATCGACACACGTTGAGGAGATGAGCGACCTTGAGGTCTCGGCTTGGATCCAGAACATTTCCACACATGAGGTTATCAACAGCCACTTCATGTATGAATACACCGACATTCACCCATATCCTGTCCAGAACTTAGCAATTGAAGAAGGCGAAGGCGTACTAAACCTGACATGGGAAGCTCCAGAAGGCGGCAACGCAGTAGCTTACAACGTTTATTGCAACGGCGTTATCATTGCTGAAAACGTCACCGAAACAAATCTTAATTACGCTTGCGACTATGGTTACTATGTGTTTACAGTAGAAGCGATGTATGAAAACGACATGACATCAGTGAAGATTGTCAAAGACTACAACTACATCGACCACACTACAGTCGCTGAAGTTCAGGAGATTGTTTACAACATCTATCCTAACCCGACCAACGGCAACATCACCGTTTACGGCGAAGGCATCAACATGGTTGAGGTTTACAACCTCTGCGGCCAGAAAGTGATAGCTGTCGAGGCGAACTCAAGCAACGTGAACGTCAACATGAGCACACTCACAACAGGTGTTTACATGGTGAGAATCGTTGATGTTAACGGCAATGCAACCGTGAACAAAGTGGTTAAAAGATAAAGGAGAAAAGTTAAAAGAAAAGAGAGCGCAAAGTGGCATTGGTCGCTTCGCGCTCTTTTTACTTTGCTCTCTTAACTTTTAACTAATAAACCAATTTCGTCTTCACGAAGCCTTTGATTTCTTCTTTACTTGCATCAACTTTGAACACGTGATTCGGTTTCAGATACCACACGTCGTTGTGTTGTTTGAACAGTTTCTCACCGCCGCCGGTGATGTTGAGCATGACCACGTCGTCAGCCTTAACCTGTTTGTTTTCGATAGCTTGTATGAGCGAGGCTGTTGCCACACCGGCGGCGTGGTAGATGTCGATACCTTCGAGTTCCTCGAACATGTCGCAAGCCTTCTGTGCCTCGTCGTTGGTGACAGCAAACATGTCGCCGTTGGTGTCTTCGATAGCGTCGAAGAGTCCGCCTGCCAGTGAGTAAGGCGGTTTGCGGTTTGACAGCACCTTGGCTACGATCTCGGCGGCGTCTTTACGAGCTTGCTCGGCGTCGTAAGGAAGCATGGCTCGTGAATGAGCCTTCCATGCGTCGTACATAGGCGTGAACGGCTTGTTTTGTGAGACCATCAAACGGGCTTTGTTAGTCCCGAAGCGTCCGTCCTCGATGAAACGGAGGTTGGCTTCCCATGCCGCGATGGCACCTGTGCCGCTACCCACAGCCTGGAAATAGAAGTCTGGGATGCGGCCGATGAATGTCACGGCCGACATCATGGTGGTGCTCATGCCGTCACGACGAGCGATGTTTTTGGCGCCGCCCTCGGCGAAGTAGCCGTCCATCTCGCAGACGATGTTGCCAAGGTTGATAGCGTCGAAATAGTCGCTGCCGCTTTCGGTGCAAAGCAGTTTCACGCATGGGTTGAGCGGTTTCTCGAACCACAGTGCGTTGATGTTATCCTCAGGCACCGTCAACAACAGGTTGATGTTGTTGTCGGAACACACCTGGGCGAAAGCTCTTGCCGTGTTTCCTGCCGACGACACCACCATCACCTGGTTGCGGAGCTCGTCGCTGAGACGCGCACACACCGAATAAGCCTCAGTCTCCTTGAAAGAGCAAGTGCGCATCTTGGCGCCTATCGCAGGATAATAGCCATTGAATGTGATATATAAGTTCTTGAGTCCCAGCTTCTTAGCGAGTTTTTCACTCTTATAAGTCACCGGACATGAAGCGTCTTTTAAAAGTTTCTTCAGAGGCATCCAGTCGGCAAAACGGTAGAGACCGCCGTTTTCAGGCTTCACCTCAAGCTGTTTTTTCTCATAAATAGCGCGGATGAGGCTCGGTTTCTCGCTGTTCGGGAAGTCGAGCATCCACCCTGTATCTTCACCAATGCGGCCGTCGGCGACGCACTGCACACGGTATTTCGTAGGAGTAAAAGTCATAATATTTTCAATATTTTTCAAAATGCAAAAATAGTAAAATAATTTACTAATTTCAGAAAATTTTATTTTTTTGCAAAAACTCGTCTGGTTTGACAGATTTTTCATATCTTTGTAGATTGATTTCTTAGTTGAATTTGAAGATTCAAAATTTTAAAATTTATAATATGAAAACGCTGAAAATTACTGTATTATTTATGATTTCGATGCTTCTTGCGATGCCTGTGCAGGCTCAGAAAGAAGAGAAACCGGTTTACCAGATTACCGACGACGTTGAGGTGCCTCACACCATCGTTCAGAACCAGGCAAAATCAGGCACATGCTGGTGTTTTGCTGGAACAGGCTTCGCTGAAGCTGAGATTTTAAGAAAATATGATGTGAAACTCAACCTCTCGGAGATGTTCTCGGTACGTTGGGCTTACACCAAGAAGTTCGACCGTTTCGTGCAGCTTCACAGTGCCACCAACCTAAGCTGCGGCGGCGAGGTATTCGATGTCCTTTATGCCATCAACGACGCGGGCATGATCACTGATGAGGCCTACAGCGGACTCGTGATCGGCGACGACAAGCACAACCATTCTGAGATTCAGAAGGTTATTGAAGGCTACGCCAAAATAGTGACACAGAAAAGCAACGGACGCATCCTTTACGAGACATATCCGAAGGCTTTGAACGGTATCCTCGACGCTTATCTCGGCGAGGTGCCTGAAGAGTTTGAATACGAAGGCGTGAAATACACTCCAAAATCATTTGCCGAGAAATACGCTCTCGACATCAACGAATACGTGCAATTCGCATCGTTCATGGACAAAGAGATGTACCAGCCGTTCCTCGTCATGATTCCTGACAACTGGACCTACACCCCTACTTACAACATGGGCTTCGACGAGATGATGGCCGAGGTCGACAACGCCTTGAACAACGGCTACACCGTAGGCTGGGCGCAGGATGTCAGCGACAAAGGCTTCTCACGCAAGGCAGGCGTCGCCATCGTACCTGAGACCGACGTCAACAAGATTCGCGAATGCAACCCTAAGGCTTTCAAGAAAATGACCGATGAGGAGATTGCCGAGAAAATTTACTCTTTCGAATATGTGATGCCTGAGCAGGAAGTCACCGAGGAGATGCATCAGCGCGCCTACAACGACTGGAGCACCGGCGACGACCACAGTATGTTGCTCGTAGGCATAGCCCACGACCAGAACGGCACCAAATATTATAAGGTGAAAAACTCATGGGGCGAGACTGGACCTTACAAAGGCTACTGGTACTGCTCCGAACAGTTCGTGAGACTGCACACCGTGTTCTTCACCGTGAACAAGGCCGCGTTCAGCGATGGAATGAAAAATAATTTATCAATCAAATAAAATAACAAACAAATGAAATTCAAACATTTTCTTATGGCAGCCGCTCTGTTTTTGAGCACAGCTGCATTCGCACAAGCTCCTGAAAAGGACGCGAAACCTGAAGAAGAAGGCTACAAATTTGAGGTCATCAAGGAATTACCTATCACTTCAGTGAAAGACCAGAACCGTGCCGGCACATGCTGGTGCTACTCATCACTCGGTTTCTTCGAGGCGGAATTGCTCCGTATGGGCAAGCCAGAGTACGATTTCTCTGAGATGTACATCGTTTACAAGACTTACCAGGATCGCGCTGACCGTCACGTGCGCACACACGGCGACGTTTCATACTCGGAAGGCGGCGCTTTCGGCGATGTCGTTTATGCCATCAAACACTACGGCCTCGTTCCTGACGAAGAGATGAGAGCCGGTCAGATGCACGGCGACAGCCTCAGCGACTTCTCAGAATTCTCAGCAGTCAGCGGCAAGTTCCTCGAAGGCGTTGTGAAGACCAAGAAGCTTCAGCTCGGCACCGACGAGAACCACACCCCGCTTTGGAAGACAGCTTTCAACGGCATCCTCGACGCTTACATCGGAAAATGCCCGGAGAAGTTCACCTACAAAGGCAAAGAATACACTCCAATGGAGTTCGCAAAATCGACAGGTTTGAACATGGACGATTATGTCAACCTCGCTTCATTCGCACACGAGCCATGGTATGAGCCATTCGTCATCGAGGTTCAGGACAACTGGCGCTGGGGCAAGGCCTACAACCTCCCGGTCGACGAGTTCATGGAGGTGATGAACTACGCTATCGACAACGGTTACCCGATTGCATGGGGTGCCGACGTCAGCGAAGCAGGCTGGCTCAGAGGCAAGATGGCAGGCGTTTGCGTACTTCCTGACCTTAAGAACCAGGCAGCCGACAAATCAGGCACCGACTTCGCACACTGGAACGGCCTCAGCGCAGCTGACCGCCAGAGAGAAGCCATGAGCAAGCCAACGCCACAGCGCTGGGTCAACGACCAGGATCGTATCGACGCTTACAACAACTACGAGACTACCGACGACCACGGCATGGTGATTTACGGCAAGGCAAAAGACCAGATGGGCAACATCTACTTCATGGTGAAGAACTCATGGGGCGATGCAGGCAACTACAACGGCAACTGGTACTGCTCAGAAGCCTTCGTGCGTTACAAAACATTGAACTATCTGGTTCATAAAGACGCTCTTCCAAAGGCTATCAAGAAAAAACTTGGTATCAAATAAATATTAATTCGTAGGGACGCCGCACGCGACGTCCCTACAATTTTTAACATGTTACAGGAAATCGAAAAAAAATTTTTGGTGAAGGGCGACTTCAGAGATGAAGCGTTCAAAGCCGTTCACATCACGCAGGGATACCTCTCGAGGGTTCCTGAGCGCGTGGTGCGCATCAGAATCAAAGACCAGAAAGGATTCATCACAATAAAAGGGAAAAACAACGCCTCGGGTGCCACACGTTTCGAGTGGGAAAAAGAGATTACGCTTGACGAGGCGCGCCATCTTTTAGAGCTCTGTGAGCCAGGCGTCATCGACAAAACCCGATACCTTATTAATAATACCGACGGCAAGCACACATGGGAGGTGGATGTGTTTCATGGTGCCAAAGAAGGTCTGGTGATAGCCGAGATTGAGCTAGACGACGAAAACGAGCCGTTCGACAAGCCGGAATGGCTTGGCAAAGAGGTCACAGGCAACCAAAGATATTACAATTCGAACTTATTTTAGAGGATCTTTCACAACATATTCCTCGACGAACTGCATAGGTGTCATGCCGGTGTTCTTACGGAATACTGTTTGGAAATAGCTGCGCGACGCGAATCCGCAGTGTTCGGCGATGATATCGTTCGACCATTCAGGATGTGCTTTCATCTGTTTTTTGGCCTCCTCAACGCGCAGGTAAGTAAGCCACGGACTGAACAACTCCTGCTCGGTGGTCTTGAGCCATGCCGACAGCTGATAACGCGGCAGCTTCATATCGGATGCGGCCGTCTGGATAGTGATACCGCTCTGAAGATGTCCGCCTTCATCTATCCAACGTGCCACCGCATGCTCCACACGACGGTAGTCGGCAGGCGACATCACCACTTCTTGTTCTGCCTTCTCATCGTTATCCTCCAACTCTTCATCGCCGTTGTTTTCAGCGAAAAAGATTCTGTGCGCGTCGCTGCTCACCACGAAGCACGCGAAACTGAAAATAAGATAATAGATACATGCGAAGAAGACTACAGAATACGTTCCGATGAGCCATGTCGGTCCGAAGATGATAGCAGGCACAGGCAATGCGACACCAGCCATCAGCATCACCGCGACTTCCATCCAAAGCAGCATATCGTCAGCCTCATAGTCATAAAAGTCGTTCAACGAACGGCGTATTCTGCGAATATCTTTATATTGGGTATAAAAATAGAAGACCTGCATGGTGGCAAAAAGCAAGCTGCAGAATATCAGCACCCAATTCATCTCTTCAGAATCGCCAAGCAATGGCACATCAAATATAAAAGAAACACCTAAGGCCGTCACTATTGTGATAATCCAAGTGTCGATACCCACCAGCCATTCATGTCGTTTGATGCGACCTTGCCGCTCCATATTAAGAATAGCAATATTAAAAAGGTAGGCTGCAGGTATGAAAAAAATCAAATTGAGCAAAATAGCCGGGGTGACACCGAAATCACGTGGTCTCCAAACATATTGCAAGAGGAACTGAATGCCCACCAACGATGTGCCGAGAGCCAAAATGTAACGTGTACGGCGGATTGATTTGCCCTCAACAACCTTACGCGGCATAGGCAAAAGCAGCGTAAGCGTGAGCAAAAGCATCAATATAACTGCCAAGAATTGTATTAATCCCATCATGATGCCGCAAAAATACTAAAATTTTCAATGCGGGTGTTAAAAATGTTTCAATTTTAACACCTAATTGCGCGATTTTTAACACCTTTGTCTGATTTTTAACACCTCAATCGTTTCAGATGGTGTATTTTTGCATTGTGAAAAATGAAAATAGTAAAAAATAGTAATAAGTAATTATTGGTTAATTTAATGATTTTTCCCCGTGGGGATTTCAACGCCCGTTGAAATCCCCACTTTATTTTTGTCAACCCCACACCTGTCAATTGTTAAAATTGTGTCATTTTAAACACCTAATTCTTCAATTTTTAACACCATTGCGAGATTTTTAACACCTTAATAAAATTCGAAGGTCTATTTTTGCACCCCGAAAACAAGCAAAAATAGTTTTAAACAAGCAATAAATAATTGATTATCAAACAATTAAAATACGAATGAAAAAGCGTAATTTACTTTTCCTGCTTCTGACTATGATGTTCACCCCGATGGCAATGTTCGGACAAGGCGAACTCACTGGTTCAGGTGCAATCGACAATCCTATCAATATTAATAGTGTAGACGACTGGAACATCATTTCAGATAATGTCAAAAACGGAAACAGCTACAACGGACTGTACTTCAGCCTTAACGATAATATTAAGATAACAAAGTCAATTGGAAACCAGCCAGCCGGCAAAAAATTTGGAGGAATATTCCTCGGAAACGGTAACACAATCACCGTTAATATCACTTCAAACGAAAAATACGCTGCTCCTTTCGGCAGTTTGTCGAATGCCACCATTCAAGATATTGTTGTAGAAGGAGAAATTACATCCAGCAACAAGTTCGTGGCAGGCGTCGCAGGATGTGCGTTTGGAGAATGCAATTTCATCAACTGCCATGTGAGCATGGTGGTCAACTCAATAGTTAATGGCGACGGCACACACGGCGGTTTGCTCGGCCTGTTGGAACTCAATGGCACAGCAAATTTCACCAACTGCTGCTTCGACGGCAAGCTTCTTGGCAGCAAGACAATCAACTGCGGCGGTTTCGTCGGTTACAACAAGGGAGTTATTAATTTCAACAACTGCCTCTTCAACCCATCGGAGATTACTTTAAATATCTCTGTAAACAAGGACATTTCAAGCACATTCGCGCGTCTTGACAAAAATAACACTGCGGTAAACAACTTCACGAACACTTATTATGTAACCACTTTACATAAAGTAGAAGGAACTGCAAGAGTTTACACAAACGACGACGATGACGACTATTATTATGATGAATTCGCGGCACCGGACGGTAACACCTATTATTATATAACAGGTGATAACAAATGGAAGTTTTTCCAAAACAACATCAATGAGAATAAAAATGTCTCTTTGACAGAGGATTTGACAGCACACGCTTCAAACGGAGCTTTGATCATCGCTGAGGATGATGAAGTTATCATCGATTTGAACGGCCACACCCTCACCCGCGACGAAAACGCTATCGTTGTCAGTAAAGGCGCTACACTCACCATCGTCGACAACAACGGTAAAAAGACAGGCGACATCGACGGTAAGATTTACATCGCAGAAGGACAGCTCGTCAGCGACATGACATTCAACGCTACAGTCATGAAGAACGTCGAGACTTGGGAAATTAATGGCTGGAACACCATGGCATCACCGGTTGGTGAAGTCACTTTCGAAAGTGTTTCAGGATTGCTCAGCGATGTGTTTAAGCACAATATTTATCTCTATGACCCTGAGAACCTCAGATGGCAGGAATACAGAAACACCGACCCGGGTGTGACACCATTCACAACATTCGAGAACGGCCGCGGCTATCTGTACCGCACTGAAGGCGCTGAGAAAACAGCAGCCATCGAATATTCAGGCATGACAAACATCGAAGACGTAACATACACATTGTCATACGCCGAAGGAAGCGTGCTGAAGACATTCAACCTCCTCGGCAACCCATTCCCACACGATATTTATAAAGGTGAAGCATTCTCAGACGAAAACATCGCCGACAAGTTCTACATGTTTGAGAGCGACGGCACCTGGACAGCAAAGAGCGACAGCGACGCCATCCCGGCAGGAACAGCATTCCTCGTTCAGGCAACAGCTGAAGAGACTTTGACAATAAAGAATACCGCCAGCGCATCGAAGAGAGGCGTCAACAACGACAACATAGTGTTTACAGTTGCCAACAACGACACCAAAGATGTTGCTTTCGTCGAATTCAAGGAAGGACACGGACTTAACAAGATTGAGCACCTCAACGAGACAGCTCCGATGCTTTATGTCAACTACAACGGAGCCAACTTCGCTTCAGCCAATGTGAGCGACGACGTAAAGGTCATCAACCTTAACTTCAAGGCTAAGACAAGCGGAAAATACACTTTGATATGCAAAGCCAACGGCGAGTTCAGCTATCTGCATCTCATCGACAGAATGACAGGTGAAGACGTTGATATGCTTCTCGATGAAGAATATAGCTTTATCGCTTCATCACAAGACAAGGAAAACAGATTTATTGTCAGATTGGAATACTTGGAGAACGCTGAGATTTCAGAAAATTCAACATTCGCCTACCAGAACGGCGACAACGTCATCGTGAGCGGCGATGGAATGCTTCAGGTGTTCGACATGACCGGAAGAATAGTCAACACCATGAATGTTAGCGGCGTTGAGAATATCAACGTCAAGGCACAGGGCGTTTACATCTTCAAATTAAACGACAAGACTCAAAAGATTGTGATTAAATAAATTAGAATATAAACAAAATAATAAAATAAATAAAATGAAAAAAGCAACATTAGCAATTGCATTGTTTTTAACAATTGGTTTAAGTGCCAACGCTCAAAGTGACGGTTTCTTCAGCACATGGAATGAGGGTAGCGTCCGCGAATTCAGCAGCGCCAACGATCTTAATGCACCTACCAAACCTATTGGAAGCACCGAAAACGAAAATCTGCCTCTCGGCGAAGGTTTACTTATCATGGCTGCACTTGGAGCAGGATATGCTTTGAAAAAGAGAAACAACAAGTAATATCAATTGAGCAAAAACAATAGAATCATGAAAAAGACTACAATAAACTTAATCCTAACTATACTTTTGCTTTGTAGCGGCATTTCGGTGATGGCACAGGGAACATTCAGTATCTCTGTGTCTACCGAAAGCAATGTCAGCACATTCACCGTAACACGTTCCGACGCCTCATATTACACAATCAGCTATAACCTCAACGGAGGCGAGATGCCAAGCGGTATCACCAACCCTGACTCATACACCAACGAAGACAGTTTCACTCTGAACAACCCTGTCAGAGAAGGCTATTACTTCCTCGGATGGACAGGCAGCAACGGAGAGACACCTCAGATAACCGTCACCATCGAGGTCGGCACCACAGGCGACCTCTCATACGCCGCCCATTGGACCGACTCATGGGAAGGAGAAGGCACAGCCGAACAGCCATATATTATTATATGTGACGCCCAGTTCTTAAAGCTCGCCGAAGAAGTGAACGCAGGCAACGCAGAAGTTGCGTCAGCACACTTCAAACTCGGTGCCGACATCAATTTCGGTACCGAACAAGAGCCTGACACCACTATCGTGGGCAATTCAAAACAACGCAGATTCTACGGTCATTTCGACGGCGACGGCCACACCATCAACGTCTACATGATCCGCCAGATAACTTACGCAGCGCCATTCGGCATCGCTGACGGAGCCACATTCAGCAACCTCAACGTTGAAGGCACTATCATGACCGACCATAAATTCGCCGGTGGTATCGCATCATACGTCTACGGTGATAAAAATCCAGTTATCATCACCAACTGCAACAGTAATATCCACATCATAAGCACAGTCACCTTCAACAGCGACGGCGACGGCACACACGCCGGCTTCGTCGGTCAGTGCGAAGCGGGTACTATCAGATTCGAAAACTGCGTCTTCACAGGAAGCATCATCGACACCGTCGTACCTCACAAAACCATCAAATGCGCCGGATTCCTCGGCTGGGTCAACAATACAGCTGTCTACACCAACTGCCTGCAGGCCGGAACAATCGATGTGAAAGACAAGATGCAGACCTTCAACCGTAACAAATACGGAGCTCAACTTACTTACACAAACGCATATTACGTCCATGGCTTCAACGACAACCAAGGCGTTCAAGTAGATGCTACCGTTCCGGAAAACAATATTGCAAGAAAATACTACATCAACGAGACACCTTATTACATCCCTGGAGTTGAAATCAAAGGCATTAAGGCATCATACACATACGCCGGCGGCGAGACTATCAACGTCATCCCTACTCTGGAGTATTTCAATGTCGAACTTGTCGAAAACACCGACTACACCGTAGCTTTCCAGATAAAAGAAAACGACAATTATGTTAATGTCAATGCAGTCGCTGCAATAGGCGATTATAAGATAATAATCACCGGTAGGGGCAATTACGAAGGCTCATATTCAACAACTTTTAAAGTTAGGTCAGCCATCGGCAACTGGTCAGAGCTTCAGAACATGCTTGACGAAGGTGGCAATATTGTCTTGGAAAAGGACTATCTTGCCGGCACTGAAGATGTCGCTCTCGTCGTAACTAAAGATGCGACCATCGACATGAACGGCCACAGCATCGATCGTAGTGTTGACGATCCAAAAGCCGAGGGCTATGTCATGTATGTCAACAAAAACGTTTCACTCACCATCGTCGATAACAGCAAAGACAAAGACAACGTCATCACAGGCGGCAACAACATCGGTAACGGTGGCGGCATCTACAACGATGGAACTTTAACACTTCAAAACATCAATATCAGCGGCAACCACACCATCCGCGACAGCAAAGTGTACGGTACTGGCACTGGTATTTACTCAAACGGTGCTTTGACTATGACCAACTGCATCGTTGAGAATAACGACGGCGACGGCGGCGGTGCTGGCGTTCATGCGTTGGGCAATCTCACCATCGATGGCGGAAGCATCAGAAACAACCTTTCAAACAGCAAAGGTGCCGGTGTTCGTGTCGGTGGCAAGGCCTCTACCATCACCAACTGCAACATCACAGGCAACACCATGAAGAACGGCGGCAGCATAAGCAACGGCGGCGGCGTCTACTTCGACTGCTTGAACAATAAGATGAATCTGGTAATTACAGGCTGCACCATCACCAACAACAGTGTTAACGAATACGGTGGTGGCATCTATAGCGCAGGAGGTGAGATTCTGGTTAAAGATTGCACAATTTCAGGCAACAGTGCCAAGAGATTAGGCAACGAGATCTATTTAAGACCGAACTCAGTATTCACCATCGAAGGCGATTATGTGAACAACGATGAAGACAACATTTACCTCTGCAACAACGCCCAACTGATTGTCCCGACAAACTCAACAGTCGCGGCAACAATCGCCAAAAGCATCACAGCATGGCAAGCAGCGACAAAGACAGGTTGGTTCGCAATCGCTTCTCCAGTAGCAAATCAGCATTTTGCAGATGTGAGTAACCTCACAAACACTACTCATAACATCTACCGTTATGATGCCGAAAACACAACATGGCAGGAATACAGAGCTACTGAAAACCTCTTCGACCAATTCGACAACGGCCGCGGATATCTTTACCGCAGAGCAGGAGCCTGCGATATCACTTACTCAGGAACGCTCAACACCGGCGACATGAGTTATGAGTTGCAGTACACCGAAGGAAGCTCATTGAAATTATACAACCTCATCGGCAACCCATATTCACACAATATTTATAAAAGTCAAAATATTTCAAACAATAGTATCGAAGAGAAATACTGTGTGATGAATGTCGACGGCACTTGGGAGGTGAAAGACGACAGCGAGCCAATAGCTATCGGAACAGCAATCCTTGTCCAGGCTACCGATAAAGGCACCATAAATATTACCAACGAGCCTAAGAGCTATTCGAAAGACCGTGCCAACAACGACAATATCTGGTTTACCGTCGAAAATGGTGATTTTAAAGATGTGACATGCGTCGAATTCAAGAGCGGTCACGGCTTCAACAAGGTGGCTCACCGCAACGAGAACGCCCCTATGCTTTACATCAGCTACAAAGGCGAAAACTTCGCTGCTGTCAACATGAGCGACGACACCCAGACCATCAACCTCAACTTCAAGGCTACCAAAACCGGCAGATACACCTTGAGTTACAAGGCAAAAGGCATGTTCAGCTACCTGCATCTCATCGACAGATTCACTGGTGCCGACGTCGACCTGCTCCTTGATGAAGAATATTCGTTCATAGCTACAGCCAACGAAAACGAGAACCGTTTCATCGTTAACTTGAGCTACAACCCAAGCGGCTTTGACAACGACATCTTCGCTTACCAGAACGGCAACGACATCATCGTTAACGGCGAAGGCACACTTCAGGTGTTCGACGTGACAGGACGCATGGTTTCAACGATGAACGTTAACGGCGTTGAGACAATCAACATGCTGTCACAAGGTGTCTACATCTTCAGATTGTTAGGAAATGAGATTAAAACCCAGAAAATAATTATTAAATAACAGACACAACATTGGTTGATTTAATGAATCTATTTTTCGTTTGGGCGCCGCTTCGCGGCGCCCAAACATTTTTTATTTCTTCATCACCTCGAAACCCTTTCCATACACGCCCATCACAGTGTTAACCGACACAAAAGCCTTCGGGTCTTCCTGCTTCACTATGCGAATCACCGGCTGGCACTCGGTCTTACGCACCACAGCCATCACAATGTCGCTGTCCTGCTTGGTATACCATCCTGTGCCTTTAATAATGGTCGTACCACGATGAATCTCATTACCGATTCTATCAGCGATAATTGAAGGTTTCGACGAGAAAATGAACATCTGCACCGACTGTTTGCTGCCTGTGAAAGCCAAATCCATGCAATAGCTGCTCACGAAGTTACCCACCAAGCTGTAAATGATAAGCTCCACACGCTGAAGAATCTCCAGGTCTTGAAACACGAAGAACGAGCTTCCGATGATGACGAGGTTCATCGCCAGAGTGAAGCGTCCAAGCGAGATGTTTCTGTATTTATTTACCACCATTGTGATGATGTCGACGCCTCCCGTGCTGCCACCCGACAAGAAGATGATACCGTTGGCAAAGCCTCCGATGCCGCCTCCAATGATGGCTGCCAGAAACTTATCTGAAATGACAGGCACGTCGCCTATCAAATTCTGCAACAAAGAGAAGAATAACGCCATCACGGCGATGCAGTAAATGGTCTTGACGCCGAAACGCCATCCTAATATCTTGAAAGAGAATAAGATAAGTATCGCGTTAAGCACAAAGATGGTGATACCTGTCGAGAGACCCGTCACCCAGTAAACGATAGTAGCAATACCGTTGACGCCGCCACCAAGCATGTTGTTCGGGATGAGGAACGCCGTCCAGCCGAGAGCAATAATGAACAAACACACGGTGATAACCGCATAGTTTTTGATTTCAATAAGGATGTTGGAGGTCTTTTTCATAATATTATTTTTTATGATCAAGTAATCATTGTTAACAAAAAAGACTTAAAACATTGATTGCCAATATCTTAAGTCTTCATCTCTTTTTCGTACCTGAGGCCGGTTCATCTCATCCAAATTATGAAACCAAAAGCATTGATAATCAACATCTTATCTTCCCTTGACTTCTTAATTCCGACCTTGTTTTGTCGTTTTTTGCTACCCTTTTACTACCCAAAAACCGACTCCAAGCCTCTCCTAAAAATTTTTTTTAAATATTTTTTTTAATTACCTTTTCTGAACCCTTCGACTTTGACACATTTTTAATCAAAAATCGGAGCGCAAAAATAGTATTTTTTTTCATATTCCAACCTTTTATTTTCATTTTTTTAAAAAAATTTTTATCTCTCTCATTTTCATAAACTTATGAAAATCAATTAAATTGTTGATAAATTCTTGCATTTTCCCAACCTTTGTATCTCTTTTTTTCCTATCTTTGGAGAAACAATATTTCCAAATTTCTAATCATTATGGCAAGAAAAGACGTTAGGTCAGATAACACCTATCTGATCTCTAAAAACAACACCGACAACCCCAAACTGGGCGCTAAAGTCATCGGCAACGGAAAAGAATCTCTTTTCCTCGACTTCTACTTCGGCTATAAAAAACATTATAGCGAAAAACTTCAAAAAGAAGTACTCTCCATCGATCGCCGCCGCGAATCGCTGTCCCTTTACCTCTGGCAAGCACCTCGCACCCCTGAAGAACGCCAGCAAAATAAAGACACACTCGACCTCGCCATGAAAATCCGTTTCGAGAAAGAACAAGAACTCCTCGAAAACGCCGAAGGCTATCGACTCAAAAAAGACCGCAGAATCGACTTCTTAGTCTTTTTCCAAAACTACATCAACAACTACACCAAAAAGGACATCCGAATGGTCGAAATAGCCTTAAGCCGTTTCAAAGACTTCCTGGCTGAAAGTCCCGATTACAGGAAATTCACATCCGGCATCCGTCCCGAAAATCTTAATAAGGATATGATGCTCGCTTTCGTCGACTATCTGCAAGCACACTCCAAAGGCGAAGGCGCCAAAAGCATCTATCAACGTTTCAAGAAAGTCATAACCTATGCCGTCGATCATGAAATCATAAAAAAAGATCCATGCAAAGGTATTTCAATTAAGGTTGACAATCAGCAACTTCGCAAAGACGTGCTCTCTCCCGAAGAAATCGAGCAGCTTATAAGCTACCACGACCCCAAGCAGAGCCCGCAAATCCGCCGAGCCTTCATATTCTGCCTCTATTGCGGACTGCGTTTTTGCGATGTCAAAGACCTCACCTTCGGCAATGTCGATTATTCTAATAAAATGCTCAAGTTCGAGCAGAACAAAACCAAAGGTCACTCCGCAGCCAGTGGTGTCATCATCCCGCTCAGCGACGAAATCATCACCCTCGTCGGAAAACCGGCACAAGATGAAGACGAAAACAGTCTCATCTTCAAACTGCCATCCTACGAGATGTGTAACAAATCCGTCAAACGTTGGGTCAAAAGCGCAGGCATACCTAAAAATATATCCTGGCACTGCGCCCGCCACTCCTTCGCAGTCAACATTCTTAATAATGGTGCCAACATCAAAACGTTGGCCAGCCTCCTCGGCCATTCAGGCCTGAAACACACCGAAAAATACACCCGTGCCGTCGATAGTCTCAAAGTCGATGCTATCAACAGCCTGCCCAAATTGATGATTAACAAAGTTTAAAAAACAACAACTATGAAAGATGATTATAGAAAATGTTTGAAAAAACTGCGCAAAAACGTTCCATCTATCAACATGGCGGAACTTGAAAATAATCTGATCGACGATAGCCCTGGTGACGAATTATACTTCGTCACCAAATACCTCTATCGCCGCATCTACGAACAGCACAAAACTGTTTCCGAAAAATACGTCTCATCAGTCTGTCAAAAATACCCCGACTACGAATGGTGGGCAAAATGCGTTAAAGAAATCAAAGACGACAGCGAGTCCTACGAGATTTATGTCAAGCAGGATCTTGCCGACCGTCTCGTATTCATATTCGACTATTACCATAGCGAAATCCTCTCCAAGCAAATCCTCCAGAGGCTCTCTGGCGATCCGCCGTCCAACAAACCGAGGTCTGACTTGTTGCCCCCAACCGACAACCTCACTCCTCCCTCACAACAACCCCATAACCCCGAGCATCACATAACATCCGAAGAAAAACATCTTGTATTACCCGACGAACTCAACACCGAGCGTGTCGTCTTTTGTCTTAACCGTGCCATCGATAAAGGCTACATTAGGATCATTGCCGACAAACGTCTCGAGTGGTTGGGCGACGACGGCAAGCAGGCTCTCGCTCGCCTTGCCTACTTCTGTGGCCTCATCTTCGGCTACAAAATCGACAGTCACACCAACGGTAATGCAGGCGGGCGTGTGCCTTACATCGCACTGGAGCGTCTGTTCAACGTCAAAAGGCTCGACAGGTCTTTACGACAAGTTTACGACGCTACAAAACCGCAAAGATGGCGTACACTTTACGACAACCTCTTGGCTTAAAAGCCATTAGGCAATGTCCTAACAGTGTGCCTAATTTCCCAAATATTGTGCTTAATAGTGTGCTTGTCAGGCACACTATTTTTGCTTTCCGTTACCCTCTATTTTTGCAATGTGATTCCAATCATAGTAAAGGTCAACGCTATGATCGTCACATGGGCAAACATGGGGGTCGGAAGTTGACCCCGCATCCCCGGACAGCCCAAATCTTCTATCAAAAAAATGTATGTTATGTCAGAAGATCTTAATCAACTTGCCGAACAAGTCAAAGCTAGTATCATCAATTGTTTCAAAGAAGTCCTCACCAGCGACGAGGCAGCAGCTTACTGTGGTTTCTCTAAATCCTATCTCTATAAGCTCACCATGCGCCGTCAGATTCCGCATTTCAAACCTGCCGGAAAAATGTGCTACTTCAACCGCAAGGAACTCGAAGACTGGCTCCAGAGCAACCGCATCGCCACCGACGAGGAAATCAGCATGCGCGCCAACGCTTATTGCATGCAGAAAGGAGGTCGCAATGGACGCTGAACTCAAAAAACAAGTGGCCGAAACTAAAATCGAAGACTGGATCGACAACTATGCCGTCATCCATCTCCTCCACATCAGCAGCCGCACCCTCCAAACGCTCCGTGCCAACAACACCCTGCCTTATTCGAGGATTAACAATAAGATATATTACCGCCGTCAGGATATCCAGCAATACCTTGCCGACAATTATGTTCCATCAGCAATCGACTTCAGCCATGAAATCATCATCAAATAACACCCTCACTCGCTTCTCTTTCTTCCCGAAGCCTGTCAAAAACACACATCCGTCAGCCAGATTCACTCTGGCTGATGCTTATCGCTACATCACTGGTCCCGATGCCCGCGAAGCCACCCAAAAGCTCCGCCTCATCAAGCAAAACGACCCCAAGACGGCTCGCCTCTTCAAAGCAGCCAACTTCGATTATTGCACCTTCTCCGGCCTCTTCGAAACCCGCTCCGACAAAGCGCTCATTGAGCATTCAGGTTTGATGTGTCTCGATTTCGACCACCTCGAAAATCTCCTCGAAGTCCGTGCCGCCCTCATGCTCGACCAATACTTCGAAACGCAGCTTCTCTTCACCTCTCCTTCCGGCGATGGTCTCAAATGGATAGTCGCTATCGACCTCTCGAAAGCCTCTCACTTGGATTATTTCCTCGCCATTCAAAACTATCTTAAATTAGATTATGGTCTCGAAGTCGATCCCTCCGGCAAAGACATCTCCCGCGCCTGCTTCCTCCCCCACGATCCCGATTGTTTCATCAACCCTAAAATCCTCGAATTATGAAGAAAGATTTTAATCCTTCAGAATGGTTGGAAAAGAAAAAAAGTTCGTTATCCCCTAATCCCGTTATCCCGAATACCGAAAAAGGAGGCTCGCCAGAGCCTCCTGTCTCATCCTCCCCCGAGTGCTCCCAGTACTCCGAGTTCTCCGATCTTGAAACCGAAATCGAGCAGCTTGTCTGCTCCGTTGAATCCGCTTCAGCTGATATAGCTCCAAGCTACAGCGAATGGCGTGACCTTGCCTTCGCCCTCGCTGACGCCCTCGGAGAAGGTGGCCGCTCCTATTTCCATCGCCTGTCTCGCTTCTACAGTGCCTATGATGAACGCGAAGCCGATAAGCAGTTTACTGCTTGTCTGCGCTCCCACGGCTCTGGCATCACCATCAACACCTTATTTCACTTGGCAAAACAAGCTGGCATCTCTCTCCCTAAAGCCCCTACTGCCTCTAAAGCCCCTATTCGTCCTATTGGCCCTATTAGTCCTATTTCAAATTCCCAAGTTTCGGAATCTTCGGAATCATGTGAATCTTCGGAATCCTCCGATCCATTGCCAACTTTTTCTAATGAAATCTACAGCTTATTGCCAGGTTTCTTAAATGACATCATCTCCAAAGCCTCCAACTACGAAGACGCCGACCTCCTCATCCTCGGTTCCCTCACCGCCATCTCCGCCTGCCTCCCCAACGTCTCAGGCATCTATGCCGAGCGCGAAGTCTTCCCCAACCTCTTCACCTTCGTCTCTGCCCCAGCCTCCGCTGGCAAAGGCCGTCTCACCTCCTGCCGCTATCTCATCAAGCCCATCCACGACAACCTCAAGCAGCTCAATAAGTTGGAAATGGAAGAATACCATCGCCAGCTCAACGAATACAATCAAGATAAGAAATCACACGAGCAGCCTGCCGAACCTCCAATCCGCACCCTTCTCATCCCTGCCAACAGCTCCGCCACCGCTGTCTATCAGATGCTCAACGACAACCAAGGCATCGGCATCATCCTCGAAACCGAGGGCGACACCCTCGCCAACACCTTCAAGTCCGACTATGGCAACTTCTCCGATGGCTTCCGCAAGGCTTTCCATCATGAAATGATATCATATACACGTCGCAAAGACCGTGAGTTTGTCGAGCTCGCCCGTCCTCGCCTCTCGGCTCTGCTCTCCGGCACTCCCCGTCAAGTTCTCTCGCTCATCCCCGATGCCGAAAACGGTCTCTTCAGCCGCTTCATCTTCTACAACAAAAGTCTTATCCTCGAATGGCTCAACGTCTTCGCCGCCTCCGACAACACTATCGACCAGTATTTCGAGCATCTTGGCCATCGTTTCTTCGAGTTCTATCAAACGCTTCAGCAGTCACAGCCCATCCGTTTCTCGCTCACCGCCCCTCAGCAGCTCGAGTTCAACCAGTTCTTTGGCGATGTCCAGCTCCAGTATTCCTCTCTCTTCGGTTTGGATATCGTAGCCTCCGTCCGTCGTCTTGGTCTCATCACCTTCCGTCTGGCCATGATTCTCACCACGCTCCGCTTCATGGATGGCGTCGCCATCACTCCTGTCGCCCTCTGTTCCGACACCGACTTCCGCACCTCTCTCATCATGGCTCGTGTGCTCCTTCAGCACACCGCCCACGTCTTCAGCAATCTCCCAACCTCCGAGCCCGACACCGCCTCCCATCGTCCCAATGTCAATATGTCCAGTTTCCTCAACAGCCTCCCAGCCGAGTTCGATCGCCAAACCTATCTCTCCGTCGCCCAGCAGCTCCGCATCACACCTCGCACCGCCGAGTCCTACATCCACCGTCTCTGCGCCTCCGGCCAGCTCCAGCATCCCGCCTACGGCAGCTATATCAAACCTCAAAAATAAAAAAAAGCCTCAACCGAGGCTTTTTTCTTCGTCCGAACTGTCGCTATTATTTTATAACTGAAGATGCCAAAACAAGCCACGATTTGTCAGTATCACGGCGCTGGATATAACCTTTTTCAACCATGCTTTCAATAAGCTTTTGTATGGCCGACATGTTTATGCCAATCTCTTCCGACAGTTTCACCAATGTGATATATGGATTGTCTTTAAGAATACCAAGCAATCTCGAAGCATTAGGTGACCGAAAAGCTATTTTCTCGCCATCATACCACCACACATTTTCGTCTTTGTTTTCAATAAAAGCTATGTTGTAAGCCAACTCGTCTTCCACCAGTTTCGTAAAATACTTCACAAAATTCCTTGCCTTTGTCAAACTGGCGCGAGCTCCTTCCGAAGGCACCGGGCCAACAACCATATCTGTTTTATGCAATGCTTCCAAATAATCCTGCTTTTTTCTGCTTCTCACAACAATCATTGGCCATCCATGACGAGCCAATATGTAGTTCACCATCAAACGGGCTATTCTGCCATTACCATCCTCAAATGGGTGGATACGGATATATCGATAATGAAACAATGCCGCAAGCTCCACTACTGAATACTTGCCCGACTTCTCAGCATCGTTATACCAGTTGACAAGATCTGTCATTAGTGCAGGCGTCTCTTCAGGCGAAGCATAATCAAAACGGTCTCCATAGCGTGTAATCACACTGTTTGGTCGTGTTTTGTATTGACCTGCATGTATTACATAGCTTGTCTGTTGTCCGCCTGGCAGATTGCGATATACAGTATAGTCATCTCTTAATAAAGTTTTATGAAGCGTTCTGATAAAGTGTTGCGTCAGAGGCATATTCCCTTCTCTTACCTCCTGGCTCATCATTTCCAATCCCACCTGACTGGCCTTCATCTCTGTAAAATCTTGCAGATGTCCCTCACCGCTAACAGCACCAAACATAAGCAAAAGCTCAGTCTGACCGTATGTAAGCGTATTGCCTTCAATATGATTACTGTTGTAATTATACTCAACCGTAAACCGCCTACTCAAATTGTTCTGTTGTGTCTCTGTAAGAGGTTGTAGCGCCTTCCACTGTTCCAATAAATCATTCAGCCTTTCTTTCGCCATATTAAATCATTTTATATAAAAATATCAAAAACCACCATTACAGGTGGTAATATACCACTTTCAAGGCGCAAATTTACAACTTTTTTCTAAACACAAAACTATTTTTAAAATTATTTGTCCTATTAAGCTTTAAGCTACTAAGCTATTAAGCTTCTAAACTAGAAAGCTAGCTGAGCGTCAGCGGTCTAGAAAATCTAGTTACACTGTAATCTTTTTTAATACACATCTATACGACACCGGTTGAGCATCAATCTCATCTAGCCCTCCATGAATTATTGCCAAATTATTCTCCTTACCGAAATCATATATTCGATAGATATAGTAATTTTCCTTGTGCTCTATGCTAAACTGTAACTCGTTATCCGAAAAGAAAAATGGTGTGTCTATTCCTCCAGTTGTTGTCTTTACTTCGATATATCGTGGTGTAATACCATCATCTTCAACTGATAAAATATCATAACCGGCTCCATCTCCTTGCTCTTCCGAAATATGAACAACGGCTTTGCCTTTCGTTCTTTCTTTTTCATAATTCAGCACCCACAACTCGCCTTCTTTTCCAAGACCTCTGTTACGTTCATCACGTTTTACAAAATCAATCTTCTTACCAACTTTCTGTATAGTATGTTTTGCTATTGTCGATACAAGATCCTTTGCTTCGATTTCTAAAACTTCATTGGTCTTAGCATCAGAATACTGTTCTCTGTGTCTTACCACAGAATAAATAAAATCTTGAGTCAAAAGATTATACGTCTGGTCTGAATACCCATTATTCTGTAACCAATCTTTATAGTCATTGATAAAGTCTTCTTTTGTAAGAAGTACTTTCTTAACTTCATCACACAACTTGAAAAACTCAAGCATTCTATCTATTTTGTTAGTATGAATAATATCATAACCAATAAGATTGGCAAAACCTTTATAAATATCATACTTATAGATATAATACTTATTAGGAAAACGTAATGATAGATAAACCGATATAGCTCGTGGATCTTGATAGTCAGAAATCTTTGCCTTTGTATTCCATCCGTAAATACCAGCTCGCTTCATATTTTCGATGGTTTCTTTAAAACCATCCACGTAGTTGGTGATTCTGCTGGTAATTTCTATATTTTCATCAAATAAAATATCAAGCAATTCCGGTTTTTGAGGAATTACTTGTTTAAACATCAATAGTGGATAATACTGCTTTGATATTAAAAGGTTTGCTACTCGCGAAAAAGAATTTCTTATTCTATTATCTATTGTATCATCAGTATAAAAACATTCATTAAACATACGGAATGCTTCCCACTTGTAGCGTTCCAAATCCAGCCAAGTTTCTTTCTGAATGTACCATTCAATCAATGGCTTTATTATTTCCTGTTTAATCCCTGCCATATTTATTTTAATAGTACATCTCTACATACTTATACGCCTTCTCAAAGACATCATTATCTTTAATCTTGTATTTCAGCCAAAGAATTGAACGCAACATTTTACGCACTTCGTTTTGTCCTGAAATGGTCTTGAATGCATTGTTGAATCGACGTACAATTTCCACCACCTGTGTGTCGATATCGTTTACTACATTCTCAACCACAATAGGAGTTTCAGGCGTCTTTATGCTTTCAAAAAGTTCGGTCAATGCTGCACGAGCTTGCTGGCGTTTATCTTGTGGTTGATCCAATTTTTGTTCCACTTCAAGCGTCTCTTTGGCCAATGCCAACAGGCCTTTCAAGAATTCAATGCTGTCAATTTGCTGTTGGCGCAGTCTTTCTTGCAATTCCTTGAGTTTTTGCGACAATAATTTATACTCTTTCGAACCTGTGTATTTTGGATTACTCAAACGTAACTCAAGCATTTTCTTAATCTCAATGATGGTTCTATCACGTTTCTTGTCATCATTGATGCATTCATCCAAAATGCGACTATTCACAACCAAGTCTTCGATTGACTCTCCAATATCTATTGAAGTTACATTCTCATGAATCAATTCTATTGTCTTAGGTCCAAGAATAGTCCAAATCAGGTTACCAGTACTTGAACCAGGACGAACACTTTCATACACTTGACTGAGCCAAATGTAATCAGATTTGTATGGTAATATATCATTATCTGGTGACACAACTTCCCAAGCCTTATGTAATCTCTGATAGTGTGAGCCAAATTCTTGTTTTACCTTTTCATCTCTCAATTTGTCTTGAGCGTGTTCAAGCCCTTGGAATCCTCCAATTGTTCTATCAACTCCCGGGAAGAAGTCTAAACAATCCTGAATCCATTCGGGAATATGTTTCTTAATCTCATTGATGTTAGTAATAACCGTCTTAACTGATTCTTCATCAAACCTCAACGATTTTGCGTAATCATCGAACACGCCAACATAGTCCACAATCATACCGCATTTCTTTTGTGCCTCATAAACACGATTGGTTCGACAAACAGCCTGTAACAATGTATGGTCTTTCATAGGTTTGTCAAGATACATGCATTGCAAAATCGGAGCGTCAAATCCTGTCAGAAGTTTACTGGTTACTATGACAAATTTCAACGGTGAAAGCGGGTCGCGGAATTTTTCCAACAGCTTCTCCTGCTCAAAATCCGTCAGTTTATATTCAGCATACTCATTACTCTTATCTCCACTAGTGTGCATCACTATTGCGGTTTCATCACCACTGTCTTTGAGTAATGTATCCAGCTCTTTTTTATAGGCCACACAGCATGCTCTGTTATAAACCACTACTTGGCATTTCAAACCTGTCGGTTTTATATATTGTCTGTAATGCTCCACTATATTCATACAAACTTCATGAATTCGCTTTGGTGATGTAAAGAAAGCTTCAACCTTGGTGCCTTTTGTCAACTGATCTTTTTCATCTTCATCCAGATTATGCTCCTTCGCCATTTCATCAAATGCCTCCTGAAGTCTTGTCTCGTCGAGATGCAATTCTACGGGCACTTCCTTAAAATTCAGTTCAAGTGTCGCTCCATCGTCAATAGAATCTTGGAAGGTATATTTCGACATATATCCTCCTTTGTCTTCGTCGGCACCAAAACACTTGAATGTATTTTTATCTCTTTTGTTTATTGGAGTACCCGTTAAACCGAAAAAAAACGCATTCGGCAAAGCCGTTCTCATGCATTCTCCCAAATCTCCTTCTTGAGTTCTGTGAGCTTCATCCACCAAAACTATGATGTTTTCTCTCAAATTAAGTGCTTCTTTAGCATCACCGAACAAGAAGATGGTTGTTATTAAAATCTTTCTTTGGTCTTGCTGGAAAAATTTCTTCAGTTCCTCTTTTGTATATGCAAAATCCAAGTTAGGAATCTCTGCACGAGTAAAGTCGCCTGTAATCTGTGCTCTCAAATCACGTCTATCATCCACAATAACCACCGTTGGTGCATTCAGTTCCTGCTTTTTCATCAGCATTTGTGAAGCAAACACCATCAGCCACGATTTGCCTGAACCTTGGAAGTGCCATATCAAACCTTTTTTCGGTCCAATACCTGTTTTAGTTCGTGCCATCACACGCTCAACAATGGCCATTCCTCCATAGTATTGCTGATATCGGCATACTATCTTTATTTTCTTAGATGATTTTTTGTCTGTAGTAAATACCGAGAAGAATCTGTAAATATCCAACAGTCTCAATGGGTCTATTAGATTGGCCAGATTATCCTGTACACTCTTCAAATCACCATGTTTACGGTTCTCCTGTGCAAACCACGGTCCCCATTTTGTAAGCGGAGCGCCTATACCGGCATAATATAACTCCTTACCTTCAGTAGCAATATTAAGGATGTTCGGAACAAACATTTCTGGCAATGACTTCTGATAGTCTATCATGTCCTTTGCGCCGTCAGCCCAAGTTACACTTGCTTTCACAGCAGTTTTTGCTTCCAAAATCACCATCGGCAAGCCGTTAATCAGAAGCACAACATCCAGTCGCTTGCCACCTGCATAGCTGCTCTTTGGATACTCCCATTGGTTAGTAACAACATAGCTATTGTTTTGCTTATGAGTAGCAGGATTCGTGTCGAAGAAATTGATTGTAACATAATCGCCATCTTTTCCAAACGGAAAACTATTCTCATCGAAGAATAGCTTACGCAGATTTTGGTTGGCGGTAATAATATCCCCACTCATACCTCCAGCTATGCGGCTTTTCACTTTCTGAATAACAATCTGAGCTTCATCCTCAGTTATCTTGTTAATCTTCATCAGTGCTTCTTTTAGCAAATGATCTACAATAACAGTCGACTTGTCTTCGCGCAAACTGTCTGCGTCCACATAGGTGTAGCCACATTTTTGTGCCACTCTTATGCACATTTGTTCTGTTACGTTGTCTTCGTTAAAGCTTGCCATATTATGTGTTTTTTATTATTGTCTATTTTATTAACTTGCCATCCTAAACTCACAGTGATTTTCTGATTTATCGGCCTG
>CAMYXP010000005.1 GCA_947303085.1 uncultured Bacteroidales bacterium | reverse complement strand
TTAATATTAATTCATGGAAGGTTCTTCAAGAAACATTAGCAGCCGAGAGCGGAACTATTACTATATATAAGGATTTAAGTGATGATTCAAAAGTCGGTGCTTTGGTTGTGAGCCATACGACTGTATTGGATTTGAACGGACACACACTCAACCGCAACAGAACAAAAGAAGAAGATTACGGATATGTGATTAAGGTGGGAAGCGGTGCGAGCCTTACAATTAAAAACGGCACCATTACAGGTGGCTGGAACAACGAATCAGGCGGAGGAATATACAGTGAAGGAAACCTGACGCTTAATGGAGCGGATGTCATTAACAACAAATGCCGTGAATTGGGCGGAGGTATATACTGCCATGGAGGCACTTTTAATATGACCGGAGGCGGTGTAATACGCAACGAAACTACACACGACAACCTTACTACAGCCGGCGGTGGCGGAATACATGCTGATGGGGTGACGGCATTTGAAATGAACAACGTTATTGTGACCGAGAATAAAACCGTCAGCAAAGGCGGCGGCATACGCTTTCATATCGGTGCAATAAAAGCTTATATTAATAATTGTACCATTACCAAAAACGAATCTAAGACAAATGCTCAGTCAAAGGGAGGCGGCATTTATTTTGAAACGACTGATAAAGGAAGTCTTGATGTGACTGGCGGCTTGATATGTGTTAACAGCGTTAGCGCAGAAGGTGGCGGTGTTTATGTTATTCGCGGTGTCGTTTCGATAAAGGATTGTCAAATTTTGGGTAATGTTTCAGGAGGCATTGGCGGTGCTGTAAGTGCTTATGGCGTTAATCATAGCAAAATCATACTAGATGGCTGTGGTATTAATGGAAACAGCAGTAAAAATCAAGGTGGCGGAGTGTATGTAGGCGACGGCGCATCGATAGAGATTCAGGGTGAGATGCGTATTATTGGAAATGAAAGCAAAGTTACAGAATCCAATAATCTCTATCTGGCTAAGAGCGACGGAGTTATAACAGTGGTTGGCAGCCTCCCGGGAGCCGTAATTGGCGTTTCAAGAAGTGGTACAGGTGTTTTGACATCCGGACTTGGAAGCTATGGAACGGCTGCTAACTTCATCAGTGACCGCAGTACAAGGGCAGTGTTTAAAAACGGTGAAGAGGCGTATCTGCAAAATTATTACATCTGGGGAGTGACGGAAGGTTGGCCGGATCTTGAAGGCGTCACTGCAGATGGTGACAACTATACTTTTAACGCTCTTGTGATAATTCCGAAAGGCAAAACGGTAAATCCGGCAAAAATAAAGGTGACATCGGGAGCGATAATCATCCAAGACGGCGGACAGCTTGTTTACACCAACACGGAAAATCCGATTTCGGCTGTTGTGCAAAAGAAAATTGAGGCTGCAGACTCGAAAGACGATGTTTATGGCTGGTATACCATCGCATCGCCGGTTAATGAGCCAAATATTACCGGAGCTACAAACTTAATAACAATGAATAGCGAAAACCCGACATACGATTTGTACCGTTACAACGAAGCCGCAGAATTACAGTGGGAGAATTATAGGGCGGGTCATGCTGATTTCACAACACTTCAGAACGGTCGCGGTTATCTGTATCGTAATGCAAATGATATGACCGCAGAGTTTAACGGTCTTATTCACAGTGGAAATGTCACTTACAGTGTGACCAACAGCGAAGATCTGCTTCCTGGATTCAATTTGATTGGCAATCCGTTTACGCATAATATCACATTTGGCAATATTTCGTTAAGTGCGGGTGAAGCTTTGACAGGCGGATATGTTTTAGACAAAGCTGGAAGTTGGGGTGCGAAATTGGCTGCTGGTGCAACTATTAAGCCATGTCAGGGAGTGCTTGTGCAGGTGTCGGCAAGTGCGACCGCAACTATAAGTCATACTGCCAGCGGAGCAAAATCCAATAAAGATTTTATAAGTTTTACTGTAGCCAACGGTACTTATGAAGATGTGACATATGCACTATTTGATGAAGGTAGCGGATTGAGCAAGATCGAACATATGAACGAAGATGTGCCGATGGTTTATATCAATATAAACAAAGAAGATTTTGCTATTGCGACTTTGAACGACGAGGTGAAGCAGTTTAACCTCAACTTTGAGGCGAAGACAACCGGAAAATACACTTTGAAAGTTGAAAAGACAGGTGCGTACAGATATATGCACCTCATTGACAAGGTGGCTGAAAAAGATATCAACTTGCTGGAAGAAAGTGAATATTCATTCATCGGCTCGCCGGCGGATAGCAAAGATAGATTTATCGTGCGTTTGGAGAACACAGCAGACGCGGAGAACCCGGTATTTGCTTATCAGAACGGCAGCGACATCGTGGTTTGCGGCGAAGGTGAACTGCAGGTGTTCGACGTGATGGGACGCCTGGTCGCGAAACAATATGTGAACGGCGTTCAAACAATCGAGAAACCGTCGACAACCGGCGTGTATATTATGAGATTGAATGAAATGACACAGAAAATCATAATGAAATAAACTTTGGCCGTTGGCCATTAGCTGTTGGCAGCCCAAGGCCAATAGCCAAAAGTTAAAGTTGACAAATACATAAAGAAGAATAGAATTAACATAATAGAAATATAATGAAAAAGATATTATTCACAATCGCAATCATAATGACAATGGCGTTTGGCGCCAGCGCACAGGATTTCTTCATCAAAAGCGGCGAGAGCTACGGCGACCGCACCGGCAGCGGTTCGGGCGATATCAGCGGAGTGACACCGGCATTCCCTAAAGGTTCTGTCGGAGGCGAGAACGACGACCAGCCGGCACCACTCGGCAGCGGCTTGCTCGTGCTGACGGCGCTGGGAGCGGGGTATGCGGTGTTGCGCAAAAAAAGTTAAAATGTTGTTTCAACGTTTTAACTTTTTTTTTATTTTTGCGCCTTAATTTAACAAACCTAAAAAAATGAGCGGATTTTTTGGAATCGTATCAAAAAGGCCGTGTATCACAGACCTTTTCTATGGCATTGATTATCATTCACATCTTGGAACTTCAGTAGGCGGTATCTGCACTTTCGACGGCGACACTTTCCGTCGTGACATCCACAGTCTCAAAGGCTCCTATTTCAGAACAAAATTCGAGGATGACCTCCCTAAATTCGAAGGCAACAGTGGTATCGGCATCATCAGCGACACCGACGCGCAGCCTATAGTGGTGAACTCGCATCTCGGTAAGTTCGCTATCGTCACAGTGGCGAAGATCACCAATATCAAAGAGCTGGAGCAGGAATGTTTGGACAACAAACAGCATTTCGCTGAGTTGAGTCATGGCGACACCAACCCTACTGAGCTTGTGGCGTTGCTCATCACTCAGGGCAAGGACTTCGTCGACGGCATCCAGAACGTTTACCGCAAGGTGAGAGGCTCGGTCTCGATGCTTATCCTCACCAACGACGGCATCATCGCGGCACGCGACTTGTACGGCCGCACACCTATCGTCATTGGAAAGAATGAGACAGGCTATGTGCTTGCCTCGGAGAGCCACAGCTACATCAACCTCGACTATTCGACAGAACGTTTTGTGGGTCCTGGCGAGATTGTGAGAGTGACTAAAGACGGTGTAAATCAATTACTTGCACCTAACGACAAGATGCAGATTTGTTCGTTCCTGTGGATTTACTACGGCTTCCCGGCATCCGACTACGAAGGCATCAACGTGGAGGAGATGCGTTATCGTGGCGGCTACGCCATGGGCAAGATGGACGACGTGAAGGCCGACTATGTGGCTCCAATCCCTGACTCGGGCATCGGAATGGCTATCGGTTACTCGAATGCAAAACAGATTCCTTATGTTCGCAGCGTGGTGAAATATACCCCAACCTGGTCGCGCAGCTTCATGCCTATCAACCAGGAACAGCGTGAACATGTGGCGAAGATGAAACTCATCCCTAACCATGCGCTGCTGAAAGGAAAACGCGTGGTGTTCTGCGACGACTCCATAGTGCGCGGCACACAGCTTCGCGACAACGTGAAGATGCTCTACGACTACGGCGCGAAGGAGGTTCACATCAGAATAAGCTGTCCGCCATTGCTCTATGGCTGCAACTTCTTGAACTTCAGCGCCTCGAAGAACGAACTTGAGCTCATCACACGCCGTTGCATCGAGGAACTCGAGGGCGACAGCACCAAGAACCTCGAGCTTTACAGCGACGCCTCGACCAAGCAGTATGCCAACCTCGTTGAGCTTCTGCGTAAGAAGATAGGTGTCGACACTTTGAAATTCAACACGTTGGAGAACATCTGCAATGCAGTGGGACTGCCGAAATGCAAGCAATGCACACACTGCTTCGACGGCTCGTCGTACGGCGACAAATAAAATTATTTGAAAATAATATCAATTGACGAATCACGGGAGAGCCCCAGCAACGAGGCGGCTTTTCCGTGATTCAACGCTATTTCGAGGAAGCCATGCGAGCCGAATAGTGCTACGATGTCGGGCATCGCTACTTCTGTGTAGCTGCGGCACACCTTGTCGATGAGGTATTTTCCCACTCTAATCTCGAAAACTCGGCCGTTTCTGATCTTTTCAAACAGCTCCTTGGTGATGTTGGTGACCACGTTTTCGTAGGAATCGACGAAGGTGACGATGCCGTGGATGGAGTTGTTGTCGATGGTCGGCTGGAAGGTGATGCACTTCCTTATCTCCGGGTAAGGAGCGCCTATCTCGTTGAACGGCAATCCGTTAGCTATCATGGCGGCTACTTTCACGAAGCGGTCGCGGGTGGTGAAGGTGAAGTAGTCGGAGTCTTGAATCACCTCGATGGTGACGGCCTCGTAAGGCGTGTCGCCGAGGATGAGCGAGAAGATGTCGTTGTCGGTGCCGATGAAATAATGTCCGTTGGCTTTGAGGGCGATATGCGGCTTGTCGGATGACTCTTCGGTCTCCACTCCGATGATGTGGATGGTGCCTTCAGGGAAGTTTTGGTAGCAGTTGCGGATGATGAAAGCGGCGGAGGCGATGTCCCACGGCTCGATGTTGTGGGTGATATCGACAATAGTAGCGTCGGGCAAGGCCGATAAAATCGCGCCTTTTACAGCCGCCACGTAGTAGTCGGACTGTCCCCAATCGCTTGTCAGTGTTATGATTGCCATGATACTTTCCGCTTCTTTCAAACTGTCGTTTTCACAAATGCAAAAATACATTTTTATAATTAAATTTTTTTATTGAAATAAAAAAGTTATGAACAATTTTTATTTTTTATCTTTGCATATTGAAAAAATGAAAAAATTCAGATGGCGGAACAGATAGTCCAGATAGAAAATGTTAACCCGAGCGATTTGTATGGTGCTAAGGATCAGCATCTTACGATAATCAAAAACTTTTTCCCGAAGTTGAAGATCATCGCGCGCGGCGATTTTGTGAAGGTGATCGGCGAGGATGAGGAGGTGAATTATTTTCTCGACCGCCTGACGATGCTTGTGAATCATCTGGAGCGTTTTGGCAGCATCAACCCGCAAGTGATTGAGGATGTGATGATTTCGAACGGCCAGACGGCCTACGTGCAGAGCATGAACGAGGGCGACGTGCTGGTGTACGGCCGTAACGGCATGCAAATCAAGGCGATAACGGTCAATCAGAAGAAGATGGTCGACTCGATAGCCAAGAAAGACATGATTTTCGCCATCGGTCCGGCGGGAACGGGCAAGACATATACGGCAGTGGCTTTGGCAGTGCGCGCTTTGAAAAACAGAGAGGTGCGCCGTATCATTTTGACGCGTCCGGCGGTGGAGGCGGGGGAGAACCTCGGATTCTTGCCGGGCGACCTGAAAGACAAACTCGACCCGTATCTGCAGCCGTTGTACGACGCCTTGCGCGACATGATTCCGCAGTCGAAGCTGAACGGATACCTCGAAGACGGCACCATCGAGATAGCGCCGCTGGCGTTTATGAGAGGTAGGACCCTCGATCATGCCTTCGTTATCTTGGACGAGGCGCAGAACGCGACGCGGGCGCAGCTCAAAATGTTTCTCACGCGCATGGGACGCGACGCGAAGTTCGTGATTACTGGCGACGTGACGCAGATCGACCTGCCGAAGAACCAGCCTTCGGGCTTGCCGCAAGCTGTCGACATCCTCGGCGATGTGAAAGGTATCGAGTTTATTTTCCTGGATGAAAAAGACGTGGTTCGCCATAAACTCGTGACGGATATCGTGAACGCGTACAAGAAATTTTATCATGATAATGATGAAGAAGATAATCAACAAAATATACAATGAAAGCTTTAACAAGAACCGATTTTAATTTCAAAGGTCAGACAAAGGTGTATCACGGCAAGGTTCGTGATGTTTATTTCATCGACAACAAATATCTGGTGATGGTCGCCACCGACCGTATCTCGGCGTTCGACGTCATTTTGCCGGAGGGAATTCCGTATAAAGGTCAGATTCTCAATCAGATAGCATCAGAGTTTTTGGACATGACCACCGACATTGTGCCTAACTGGAAGATCGCAACACCAGATCCGATGGTCACCGTGGGCAAGCTTTGCAAGCCGTTCCCAGTGGAGATGATCATCCGCGGATATCTGACAGGAAGCTCATGGCGTACCTACAAGAGCGGTCAGCACACCATTTGCGGCGTGAACATCCCTGACGGAATGAAGGAACACCAGAAGTTTGCCGAGCCTATCATCACGCCGACCACGAAGGCCGAAGAAGGTCACGACGAGGACATCTCGAAGGAAGAGATTATCCGTCAAGGACTTATCAGCAAGGAAGACTACGAACAGATTGAGGTTATCACCCGTAAGTTGTTCCAGCGTGGCACTGAAGTCGCTGCCAAGCACGGCTTGATCCTCGTTGACACCAAATACGAGTTCGGCAAGATTGGCGACCAGATTTACCTCATGGACGAGATCCACACCCCTGACTCATCGCGTTATTTCATCGCCGACCAGTACGAGGAATGCTTCGCAAAAGGTCTGCCGGTGAAGCAGCTCTCGAAGGAGTTCGTCCGCGAGTGGCTGATGGCAAACGGTTTCCAAGGTAAGGAAGGACAGAAGGTGCCTGAGATGACACCATCAATCGTGGCAGGCATCTCCGACAGATACATCGAATTGTACGAAAAGGTAACCGGCAAGAAGTTCCAGAAAGCCGCAGATACTGAAGATGTGAAAGCGAGAATTGAAGGGAATGTAGTTAAATGGTTAAAAGATAATAGATAATAGATAAAAGATAACAGATGTAGAGACGGACGGTCGTCCGTCTTATGAAGGGACGCAGCAATGCGTCCCTTGGTGTTTAATATTTTGTTTGTTGTACGATTCTAGCGGAATTGGCTATCCATTAGCGTTACAATTGGAAGTGTTTTATTATATTGTTTATATAAACCAATTTGTCTAAAACACTTTCCGTATGTAGTACTTATAATTTGGTCATCATAATAATGAGCTGTCTCATCCCAAATCAATACTTCTAAACCATAATATGAGGAGCCGTGTTCGCTTTTACCACGTGCGATGGCGGCACCGTCATCTAAAACCCTTGATATTTTGTAACTATTGTCAAACATGACATCACCCGGTTTATCAAAGAATGTATATGCACTATTATGGGTCTTTTTATTATCGGAATCTTCTAATTCTTCTGTTACTTCATCTCCATCCATTAACATAACAACTGGAATGGTTCTATTACGATTGTCTTTGGATGTATATTTGTATATTCCTATTTGTCGGAAACATTTTCCTTTGGGAGCAATAATGGTTTGATTGTCATATAACGATTGATTATCGTTACTATAGACTAATACTAACAAATCATTAGTACAGATATCATCTCCAGATGCAAGTCCCATATTATTACTCAAAGTTTGAAAGATCTTAAAACTTTTGACAGCTTTGGTTGTTCCAAAACAGTCAATGGTAATTGCATTACCTGGTTTGTCAAAAAACGAAATATCAGAATTATTCGAATTGTTGGTAAATTTTACAAAAAGAATTACAAAAATAATTCCGGACAACACACCAAGCAGATAAACCCAAATCTTTTTCATGTTTTTATTTGGCTTACAGTCCCTTAAGCATATGAACATCCTATATGTCATTTTCTAATTTCACAAAAAGCGTGGAACTGTATGCTGATTTTTAGCATAACGCTTCTATAATTAACTTCGATTGGCGAGCCAATCAGGTGCAAAGATATTAAAAATTATTGTTTCAAGTCAAGAAAAAGAAGAAAAACTTCCTTATCTTAACCTGAAATAGTAAAAAAATGTACAGAAAATTGAAAATATTTCAACTTAGTATGTAAAATTTTACTATTTTTGCAGAGCGAAAGTGTAAAATGTCATGAATAACATCTGGAAGCAGTTCGGAAACACCCCAATGGATTTTGCTATGGTGGCATCGCTTTTCCCTGAATACAAGTGCAAGCACAACAAGGTGAGCGCACTTGAGAAGAAGGGTGATATCATCAGGCTGAAGCAAGGATTGTATGTGCCCAATCCAGACTTGTCTGGAAAGCAATTGTCACTGTTCGTCATAGGCAACAATTTATATGGACCATCATATATTTCGCTGCAATCGGCATTGAGGTATTATGGTTTGATTCCGGAACAGGTGTTTACAATATGCTCGATGACAATGAAGCGAAGCCAAATGTTTCATAACGAATTGGCTTGGTTTGAATATGTTCATATTGACAAGGAAGTCTTTCCAATTGGTGTTAGGATAGAAACGTCGGATGACGGTACGTCTTTTCTTATTGCGACGCCAGAAAAGGCTTTATGTGATTTGATTTCGAATATTCCGTACCTGAATCTTCGTTATGAAAAGGAAATTTTGACATGGCTTGAGGAAGATATTCGTTTCGATATGGATGAAATGTTTAAGTTTGACACGAGTATTATGAGAGAATATGCGGAAGTTGGCAAGAAAAAGAATATGATTAATCAGATTATTAAAATTATTGAGGGATGAGCACTGTTTTTGATCAAATGTTGGAGCGTTATGGGGATTTACCCAAAGAAAAAGTGTGGAATGCAAAGTATGAGGTGACCCAGTTGATAGCGTTGGCTGGATTGCGTCGCGGGGGTTTTTTCAACAAAGCCGCTTTTTATGGTGGCACGTGCTTGCGAATTATATATGGAATGCATCGTTTTTCGGAAGATATGGATTTTTCATTATTGGCAGAAGATGCGTCATTCCACCTGGAAGATTATTTTCAAGCTGTTATTGACGAATTTAAAGCTGCTGGTCGAGATGTGGTCATTACAAAAAAGGACAAAATGACTCTTGGAAAGGTGGAATCTGCATTTTTAAAAGACGAAACAGATGTTTATAATCTGTCTTTTCAAACAGAAAAAACTTTGAAAGTCAAAATTGAAATTGATGTAAAACCGCCACTGGAGTTTCAGACAGAGTTGGTTAATCTGAATAATCCATTTCCGTTTGTGGTGCGCTGTATGACACTTCCTTGTCTTTACGCAGGAAAGATGCACGCATTGGCATTCAGAAATTGGAAAACACGCATCAAAGGCCGTGACTGGTATGATTTTGAATGGTATGTTAGAAAAGGAATTCCATTGGATTACAATCATTTACGTGAACGAATCAAAGAGTTTAATGGCTTGGATTTGGATAAAGATGATTTCTTGACGTTGTTAAAGGAAAGACTTGCTACATCGAAAATAGAATTGGTAAAAGCAGATGCTGTACGTTTTGTTGAAAACAGAGAAGATCTCGATATCTGGTCCAACGACTATTTCCTGCAACTTGCTGATATGATAAAATTTGTGTAAAGAAATGAAAACCAACGCTTTATATCAAGAAATCCTTTCAAAACAAAACCCCACCCTCGTCCCCGGCCTCTCCCGTTTCTTCAAAACCGGCCCGGGACAATATGGCGAAGGCGACAAGTTCCTTGGTATCAAAGTGCCGACGGTGAGAGAAGTGGTGAAAAACCAATGGCAAAATGCCAATTTCGAGGGCTTGGAGGAGTGCGTGACCTCCGAATATCACGAGATGCGTCTGGCGGGGCTGCTCACGCTGGTGCAGATATTCAAACATGCGAAGAAAGATGAGCGGCTGCAAAAACAATGCATTGACTTCTATCTTGTTCACACTCAATATATTAACAACTGGGACTTAGTCGATTTGTCGTGCTACGAGCTGCTTGGTAGTTGGCTGGTGAATCGTGATAGAAAGCTGCTTTATGACCTCGCCGATAACGGAAAATCCATCTGGGAACAGCGTATCGGGATGGTTAGCACCATGCAGTTTCTGAGGCATGGCGAGCTTGACGACACGTACAATATCGCTGAAATCTTTTTAGCGAAATCGCAACCGCTTCACGACCTGTTGCAGAAAGCCGTGGGCTGGCTGCTTCGTGAAGCTGGAAAACGTGATGAAAAACGATTAAAAGATTGGTTGTCAACACGTTACAAGACTATGCCTCGCACCATGTTGAGGTATGCCATTGAAAAATTTTCGGAAAACGAACGGAAATCTTATCTCGAAAAATAATTATTTCTCTTTTTTCTCGTAAAAGTGCATGTCCACTATGTACTGCGCCACATCTTTCGGCATGAAATAGCGCACATCCTTGCCCTCGGCGATGGCGTTTCTGATAAATGTCGACGACACCTCAATCTCGGGCGCTTCAATAATCTTTACCGACGGATGATTCGCTAACTCATTGCTGCTGTAGCCTTTGCGCGGATAAACGAGCAAATGGTGATACTTCAAAATCATCTCGTAGTTTTTCCATTTCGGGAATGTCTCGAGGCTGTCCATGCCACAAATAAGGTAAAAATCGGTGTTCGGATGACGCTCCTGCAACCTTGTCAGCGTGTCGATGGTGTACGACGGCTGTGGCATGTAGAATTCGATGTCGCAAACCTGAAAACGCTCTTCGCCCTTGATGGCCAGCTCAACCATGTACATGCGATGACGGTCGGCAAGCAGCGACTTCTTGTCCTTGAACGGGTTCTGCGGCGACACCACAAACCAAATCTCATCCATGTCACCATATTCCGCGAGGTAATTCGCAAGCATCAGGTGGCCATTATGAATTGGGTTGAATGACCCGAAAAACAAGCCGATTTTTTCTTTCATGTTTTCTGGCGACTCCAAACTATGCAAAAAGCCGCAGGCTGATTTTTTCTGCTTGACGCAAGGCCTGCTATTTTTTGCATATTTTTCCGTCTTAAAGTATATTAAATAACTGTTCCTTAATCTTCTCCAGTTCGTCCTTCATTTTCACCACAAGACGTTGAATATCAGCGTCGTTGGCTTTCGAGCCGAGGGTGTTGATCTCACGTCCCATCTCCTGGGCTATGAAGCCGAGTTTCTTGCCGGCGCCTTCCTCGTCGATGCTTTCCTTGAAATAGTCGCAGTGCTTGCGGAGACGAACCTTTTCCTCAGTGATGTCGAGTTTTTCAAGATAGAAAATCAGCTCCTGCTCGAAGCGGTTTTCGTCGTAGTCGCCGCTTGTGAAGTCCTGTAAATTCTTGAGAAGACGGCCTTTTATCACCTCGTGGCGGTTCTTCTCGAAAGGCTCCACCTCGCCGAGATAGCCGAGGATCAAATCGACATGCTTCAGCAAATCTTTTTTCAGAATCTCGCCTTCTTTGGCTCTGAAATCGTCAGTGATTTCAATGGCTTTCACCAATGTCTCCTTTATCTTTTCAAGAAACTCCTCGTCGTAATCCTGCTCCGGCGACACGAAAATGCCCGGCATTCTGAACACTATCGCCGCAATATCTTTAGATTCCGGAATGTTATATTCCTTCGAAATATTGCCGATTTGCTCGAGATACGACGCCACAACCTCTTTTTCAATATGAGTATTTTGCGCCACGTCGGTGTTAGTGATGGTCATCAGCACATCGACTTTACCGCGTTGCAGGCGTGTCGCGATCTCGTTACGATATTCAAATTCGTTAGCCTTGAGCTCTTGCGGAAGCTTTACAATAAGGTCTAACTGCTTGCTGTTCAATGTCTTAATCTCAACAGAGATGTTGTTTGTCTTAAAAATCTGCTCGGCTTTGCCGTAGCCTGTCATCGAACGAATCATTTTCAAAAATAATTTTTTGCAAAGATAATGTTTTTTAAACAAAAATTATCATTAACTTTGTGGACTATTTAGAAAAATTAACAATTCAAAAAAATATTAACATTTAAAATTAGGATTTTATGTCACAGAAAATGACTTCACAAGATTACATGGACATGGAAGCCCGCTATGGTGCTCACAACTATCACCCGCTTCCAGTTGTTTTGGCAAAAGGTAAAGGTGCCAAAGTTTGGGACGTGGAAGGCAAGGAATATTACGATTTCTTGTCAGCATATTCAGCTGTCAACCAGGGACACTGCCACCCTGCAATCATCAAGGCTATGACTGAACAGGCTGAGAAACTGACACTTAGTTCACGCGCTTTCTATAACGACGCTCTCGGTCCGTGGGAAAAATATGTCACCGAATATTTCGGCTACGACAAGGTTTTGCCAATGAACACAGGCGCTGAGGCCGACGAGACAGCTCTGAAGCTCGCACGTCGTTGGGGTACAGTTTGCAAAGGCATCCCGAATGACGAGGTGACAATCGTTTGCTGCGAAGGTAACTTCCACGGCCGCACCATCACCATCATCACCATGTCGAACGACCCTGATTCATATGCAAACTACGGTCCTTTGACACCAGGTTTCATCCGCATTCCTTACAACGATCCTGACGCATTAGAGAAGGTTCTCGCAAAGGACGGCAAGAAGATTGCAGGTTTCCTGTTGGAGCCAATCCAGGGTGAAGCTGGCGTTTACGTTCCGGATGAAGGTTATCTGAAGAAATGCTACGACATCTGCAAGAAATACAACGTTTTGTTCATGGCCGATGAGGTTCAGGCTGGTATCGCCCGTACAGGTAAGATGCTCGCTTGCGACCACGAAGGCGTTCGTCCTGACATCCTTATCCTCGGTAAGGCTCTCGGCGGCGGCGTAGTGCCAGTATCAGCAGTGCTTTGCGACGACCCAATCATGATGAACATCAAACCGGGTGAGCACGGTTCAACATTCGGCGGTAATCCAATCGCAGCAAGAGTTTCTATCGCTGCATTGCAGGTCATCAAAGACGAACATTTGATGGAGAACGCTGAGCGTCTCGGTAAGATTTTCCGTGAGGAAATCATGAAGATCAACCACCCGATGATTCAGAAGGTGCGCGGTAAAGGTTTGCTCAACGCAGTGATTATCAAGCCTATGAACGGCAAAGAGGCATGGGATGTGTGCTTGAAGATGCGCGACAACGGCATCCTCGCAAAGCCAACCCACCAGCACATCATCCGCTTCGCTCCACCATTAGTGATCACCGAAGCCGAACTGAGAGACGCTATCGAGAGAATTAAGAAATCGATAATGTCGTTCTAAGCTTTATTATATAATAGCAGAAAATTGGGCGTAAAACTTTACGCCCAATTTTTTTATAAAAAATATCACAAAAACGCGAATAATATTAAAATATTTTATATCTTTGCAGTCGATATGGTAGTGATTTTTGAAAAAGATTATTTAAAAGAACTCTATATTGATGGCAAAACATCTGACAAATAGCATCGGTTTCAACCAGATATAGTTTCAAGATATGTGAAAGTCATTAATATGATAATAAATGCCAATAGTGTTAATGATTTGGCACGCATTGGCAGTCTTCATTATGAGCATCTTGAAGGGAATAAAAAGGGTTTTTCATCAGTTAGAGTTAACGATAAATATCGCATAGAGTTTTTTGAGGAAATTGAGGAAGGACAAAAAATTGCTACAATTTGCAATATAGTTGAATTGACAAACCATTACAAAAAATAATTATGATACATATCAAAGGAAAACCGGACAATATGATAGCTAACAATCTAACGCCATTTGCTGCAACGCATCCTGGTGAACTTATTAAAGATGAATTGAAAGAGCGTCATATGACTCAAAAGCAACTTGAAGAATTGACGGGCATTCAACAATCTGTCATTAGCGAGACTATTAACGGTAAACGCTCATTATCGCTGACTTTTGCCATGGCTCTCGAGAAAGTTATGGGTATCCCTGCAACATTTTGGATGAATATGCAAACTAAATATGATATTGATGTTGCAAATATCGCAAAACGTGATAATAAAAGTGAAACTGTCAGACTGACAATTCCTTCTGATGATAAAAGCCTTCTTTTAGATTTAGTAAGGAAGTTTGGTTGGGCTTGCGCTTTCTGAGATATGGAATGGTTCAAAACATCAAGTGTCGACAACAAAACAGTCGTTTTCGATCCGCTGCGAAAGCAATATGTTGCGCTTACTCCCGAGGAGCAGGTGCGCCAAAAAACGCTGCATTATCTCGTAGAGACACGAAAAGTCGCCGCCGGACTCATTGCAGTGGAGTATTCAATTAAGGTAAATAACCTCCCGAAGCGTGCCGATATTGTTGTTTTTAACAACCTCGGCGAGCCGCAGATGATTGTCGAATGCAAAGCGGAATCAGTGCCGATAACCGAAAAAGTATTAGACCAGGCAATAAGATATTATTCAGGCCTGAACGTGAAATATCTCACATTGACGAATGGGAAAACGATGTTTTGCTATAAAGTGAAGGAGGGGAGAATAGAAGCAATTACTGAGTTTCCATTATAACCTTAACTCCCTTAAGCGGCATCCTTAATGGCGTTAAAGCCCTTAATGCGGCCGCTTTAAGGCAGTCGCTTTAACGCGATTAAAGCATATCCGATTCCAAACCCCAGCATCATTCCTACTGCCGCGCCGCAAATAATATCGCCTGGGAAATGCACTCCCATGTAAATTCTGCTATAAGAAACCACAGCGGCCCAACTGAACATCAACCAACCGATTTTTTTGTAGTGTTGCCGCATCGTTATGTAGATGAACGACGCCAAAGCAAAAGTATTGGCGGCATGTGATGAGATAAACCCGTAATGTCCGCCGGGCTTGCCTTTCGGCAGATGCACCAAGTCCTCAATCAATGGGTCGTAGCAGGGGCGAAGTCGGTGAAAAATGGGCTTGAAAACGTGAGCCGAAATCTGGTCGGAGCAGGTGATGACCACCGCCACACCAAGGAGAATCCACAGCCCCTTCCAACGATATTTGTAAAAAACCAAGAACACCAGCACTGCATAAAACGGCAACCAGCCCAGCTCCGACGAGATAAACGTCATCACAGGGTCGAGCCACCCAACGTGCAAGCCGTTGAGGAACAGAAAAAGCTGATGATCGAGGTCGTTTAACATTATTCACTTAATGAAAGCCAAATCAAATCCTTCAGCTCTTTAATTCCTTCGCCTGTTGCCGAGCTGATAAACAGATGCGGCACCTTCTTCGGCAGGTGTTTCTTAATATCTTTCTTCATGTCTTCGTCAATCAAATCGCACTTGCTGACAGCCAAAATACGTTTCTTATCCAGCAATTCCGGATTGTATTGCTTCAACTCGTTTAACAAGACATCGTATGCTTCTTTCACATCCGGACTGTCGGCTGCGACGAGGAACAGCAATATAGAGTTTCGTTCGATATGGCGTAAGAATCTGATTCCCAGTCCTTTACCGTCTGAAGCGCCTTCAATGATTCCAGGGATATCGGCCATGATGAACGACTTGAAATCGTAATATGGCACAATGCCCAAATTCGGCGTCAACGTGGTAAACGGATAATCGGCAATCTCAGGTTTTGCTGCCGATACCACCGACAGTAACGTCGATTTTCCTGCGTTCGGGAAGCCTACGAGACCCACGTCAGCAAGGAGTTTCAGTTCGATGATGATCCAGCGTTCCTCTGCCGGCTCGCCTGGCTGCGAGAACTTCGGTGCCTGCAGTGTCGCTGTCTTGAAGAATGTGTTGCCTTTGCCGCCTCGTCCGCCTTTCATGATGGAGATCTCCTGTCCGTCTTCCGTCACCTCGCCCAGCAGCTCGTGTGTCTCGGCGTCGTATGCCATGGATCCCAGCGGCACCTCAATCACGGCGTCGTTGCCTTGTGCGCCTGTCCTCTGGTTGGCGCCACCCGACTCGCCGTCGCCGGCGAAGAGGTGCTTGGTGTAACGCAGGTGCAGCAGCGTCCACAGCTGAGCGTTGCCTTTCAAAATCACGTCGCCGCCCTTGCCGCCGTCGCCGCCGTCAGGACCGCCCTTCGGCACGTATTTCGCGCGGTTGAAATGCATGGCGCCATTGCCGCCCTTGCCTGAACGACAGAATATCTTTACGTAATCAACAAAATTTGAACTTGCCATAAAAAATATGTTCCTTGCTTGTCATTCCGAACGTAGTGAGGAATGACAATTGTATTTTAAAATTCGTCTTCCTCTTCTTCTTCCTCTGCCGTCGTCGACTCAACCTTCTGCTCCTCCTCGTATTTGTCGCAGTCGAAATCCAGATCGACATTCGACCACGGCTTCGTGAAGTCGCCCTGGCTGATGTGCAGCGTCGGGTCGGCGTACACCTTCTTCATATATAAAGCCCAGATAGGCAACGCCATATTCGAGCCCTGTCCGAGCGATATCGTCTTGAAATGCACCGAGCGGTCCTCGGCGCCTGTCCACACGCCCGTTGTGAGGTCAGGGGTGATGCCCATAAACCATCCGTCGCTCTGGTTTTGTGTGGTGCCGGTCTTGCCTGCAATCGGGTTGCGCAATCCGTATTTAAATCTCAACCTCACGCCAGTGCCTTCATACACAACGCCTTTCATCAACTCAATCATCTTATACGCCGTCACGTCGTCCATAGCCTCATGCTGCTCGGCCTTGAACGTCTCGATGACATTACCGTTCTTGTCTTCGATCTTCGTGATGAAGATAGGCTTCACGTAGACGCCTCTATTTGCGAAGGTGCTCATCGCGCCCACCATCTCGTAGAGCGAGATATCACACACGCCGAGGCATATCGATGGCACCGCCGGAATGTCGGATGTGACACCCATCCTGCGAGCCATCTGTATCACAGCCTCCGGACCGAAACGTTTCATCAGATAAGCCGAGATGCGGTTGTTGGAATGCGCCAACGCCCATCTCAACGTCACCTCTTCGCCGAACTTGTTTCTGCCTGAGTCATTTGGCTCCCAGAACTTTCCGTCGGGCAGCTGTATGCTGTAGCTGATGTTAGGCACCATGGTGCATGGCGTGTATTCGCCTTCCTGCATCGCCAGCGAATAGAGGAACGGCTTGAATGTCGAGCCGACCTGTCGCTTGGCCTGCGTCACGTGGTCGTATTGGAAGAAACGGTACTCGTTGCCGCCGACGTAAGCTCTCACGTAGCCTGTGCCGGTCTCCACCGACATCAGCGCCGACTGCAGAAAATATTTGTAGTAACGAATCGAGTCCATCGGGGTGAACACGGTGTCAATTGGGCCGTCCCACGAGAACACCGTCATCGGTATCGGGGTGTTGAAGTTGGCGATGATGGAGTCCATGCTGTAGCCCGCTTTCCTCAGCACACGGTAGCGTTCCGAGCGTTTCATCGAGAGTGTCATGATGTTCTTCACGTCGTCCTCGGTCGGCAGAGCGAACGGTGCCTTCGGATCGCCTTTCCAATGGCGGTAAAACGCCGGCTGCAGGTCTTGCGACAGATGTTCACGCACCGCCTCCTCGGCATATTGCTGCATCCTCGAGTCGATGGTGGTGTAGATGCGTAAGCCGTCCTTATAGATATTATAAGGTGTCCCGTCGGGTTTGAAGTGTGTCTTCGCCCAGTCGTGCATCATGCCGCGCAGAAACTCGCGGAAATATGTGGCGTGTCCAGCCCTGTGGTCGAGCACACCGAAATGCGACATGTCGATAGGTATCTGCGAGATGGAGTCGTACTGCTGCTCGGTGATGAAGCCGTTGGTTTCCATACGTTTAAGCACGATGTTTCGTCGTGTCAACGCGCTGTTTGGATTTCGTCGCGGACTGAACTTCGTCGGCGCGTTGACGACGCCGGCAAGCAACGCCGCCTCTTCTATCGTCAGCTCGTCGGGCTCCTTGCTGAAAAACGTCTCAGCCGCCTTCTTGATGCCGTAGGCGTTGTGTCCGTAGAAAACAGTGTTCAAATACATCGCGATGATCTCGTCTTTCGAATAGTTATATTCGAGCTTAGTCGCCGTCACCCATTCCTGTAACTTCCTGATTACCAGCTTGGTTTTGCTCAGATTCTCTCCACGAGGGAAGAGATTCTTGGCCAACTGCTGGGTGATGGTGGAGCCGCCGCCCTGGTCGCTGTTGCCTGTGGCTATGCCCTTGGCCACCCTGAACAACGCTATCATGTCGATGCCGCTGTGCTCATAAAAACGCACGTCCTCGATGGCGATGAGCGCGTTGATGAGGTCGGGGGAGATGTCCTCATAGCTGACGTTCGAACGGTTTTCGATATAATAAGTTCCGAGAATCTTGCCGTCGGCGGAGATGATCTCGGTGGCGAGGTTGGTCTCAGGATTCTCAAGCTCCTCGAACGATGGCATCTCACCAAACCATTCGTGCACAATGCCGTGGAAAAGCAGGAAAATCGACAGTCCAAACAGCACAAATAACGTCCACAGGACTATCATGTAGACCTTTACATCGCGTTTCTTTGTCTTTCCTTTTTTTGCCATAACTTATTGTTTTTCAAAGCAGATGCCGATGTCGGTGATGCCTTTCAGCTCCTTGTCGCGCATCGCTTGTTCTATTTCAAAATGATAATCGCCCCTCAACGGGAATCGTAGCGAAGGGTTCAGCAACACCTTCGCCGAGCGCATGGTGCCGCTGCCTTTGCCCATCCAGGTGCCGTTGGGATATGCCAAAGTGCACTCGATGGTGTCGTGAGTCTGGTTGCCGTTAGGAAACTCAGTATGCATGAAGATGAATAAATTGCTGTAGCGATAGTTTTCTAAGTGTCTGATATTCAGATAGAAAGCATAATTTATCAAAGTGTCGTCAACGTTCACATCGAAAAACGGAATGTTCTCATTGTCCCACTTCGCATCCGGAATAATGACACTCTCGTCGTACAGCTTATCGTTGCCGCACGAGACTAACAAAAATGCTAATAAAACAAAATATAATAACCTTTTATACACTTTCAACTTTTAAACTATCAACTATAAAACTACTCTAAACTCTACACTCTAAACTCTACACTTTATTCAAGCTTTGACAAATCCGCCGGCTTCCCTTCCTCGCCATAGTCATTGTTCTTCTGTTCCTTGATGAACGCGAAGTCCTCCAATTGCTCGGGAAATATGCCTTTTTTGTTATCGTCAATAATCTCTTTCACCTTCTCAGCCGGAATCGCCATCATGTTGTTGCGGTCGAATGGGTACGAATACCACATCAAACCCTTGAAGATGTCGATTTTCTGATAAATTCCGTCGCCTTTCTTGGTCTTCAACACAATTCGGTTATCCGGGAAAGCCTTCAAAGCGTCGACGTAAGCCTCGTATTCGTAGTTGAGACAGCATTTCAGTTTGCCGCACTGGCCCGCGAGCTTCTGCGGGTTAGGCGACAGCTGCTGTACTCTTGCCACGTTTGTCGTAACCGACTGAAAATCAGTGATCCACGAGGCACAGCAGAGCTCGCGGCCACATGAACCTATGCCACCCAACTTCGCCGACTCCTGACGGAATCCGATCTGGCGCATCTCCACACGAACATGGAATTCTTCAGCCAGTTTCTTGATCAACTCACGGAAGTCGACACGACCGTCGGCGGTGTAATAGAAAATAGCCTTTGTTCTATCTCCTTGATACTCAATATCATTGAGCTTCATCTCGAGCTTCAGACTCGACGCTATCTCGCGGCTGCGGTACAAAGTATGCTCCTCCTGACGGATGGCCTCAAGGAACTTCTCCACGTCGTTGATGCGGGCGCGACGGTAAATCTTTTTCAGTTCGCTGACAGGTGTGTTGTTCTTCTTGCGCTTACGCTGTTTCTCGATGAGCTCGCCCACCATTGTCACGATTCCGATGTCGTGTCCGATGGCTGTCTCCACCGCAACTAATTCACCCTCAAGGAGATTCATCTCCGAAGGGTAGCTGTAGAAGTCTTTTCTGTCGTTCTTAAAACGCACCTCTGCGACGAGCAGCTCGCCCTCTTTCGGTGTCTCATTTTCAAAATCCTTGAGCCAGTTGAAGCTGTCGAGCTTGCACTGTCCGTGGCGCAACACGTTGCATGCGAACTCGTATTTGTCGGCTTTGATGCGGCAGCCGCGGTGAAAATCGTTGGTCTGTGTCTTCTTCATGTCGTCGTGCAACGGCCATGTCGCCTTAAACTCCTCGCCCTCGTCCTGTTTGTTCACCAGCGTGTCCTCCTGATCCTCGTCCTTCATGTTGAATTTCTGAGGCGCCGACTTTAGCAAACTATCAACGTCTTCGGTGGTTTCCGTTATATTTTCGTCAAGAATCTCTTCTTCGTTGAATTCTTTTTCTTCCATAAAAACAAAATTATCCAATATATAATAATAACCTGCAAAGATAATGAAAATTATATTATGTTCCTTAATTTTTTGTAATTTTGCCGAATGAAGCATTTTTTTGGCACGATACGCGACGATGACGAGCAACAGCGACGCGAACGTTATGTTATGATGACGGAAAGTCCTGTGCGTCAACTGGTTATGAAGATGGCGATTCCTACTGTCATCTCCATGCTTGTTATTGCCATGTACAACATCATCGACGCGTTTTTCGTCGGCCACATATCGACGGAGGCGACAGCCGGTGTGGGTGTTTCGTTTGCCTACATGACATTCATCAACGCGGTCGGGTTTTTCTTCGGACACGGCTCGGGCAACTACATCTCAACAGCGCTTGGCGCGAAGAAATACGACGATGCCGAGAAGATGGCGGCTACTGGTTTCATCTCGTCGATGACGATAGGCACCATTGCCGCTGTGATAGGGCTTTTCTTCCTCTCACCGCTTTCGCGGATAATGGGAGCTACCCCCGACATTGTGCCGCAAGCCAATGATTATCTGCTGTTTATACTCATCGGAACGCCTTTCATGATGTCGTCGCTGACGCTCAACAACCAGCTGCGATTGCAGGGTAACGCGCAATATGCGATGGTGGGACTCACCACCGGCGCTATCTTGAACATCTTCCTCGACGCCTTGTTTATATATGTATTCGACATGGGCGTGATGGGTGCGTCGCTGGCCACCTGCATCAGTCAGATGGTGGGATGGCTGGTTCTGCTTATCGGCACCGAACGCAGCGGCAATGTGCATATTCGTATCCGCAATTTCACCCCGACTTTACGAAGCTACATCGATATTTTCAACGGAGGAGTGCCTTCGCTGATGCGTCATGTGTTTGTCTGCGTCAGCACGATAATGCTGAACCGTTATGCCGCATACTACGCCGCTCCTGGCATTGAGGCGAGCGCAATAGCAGCGTTTACTATAGTTTCACGAATAATGATGTTCGCGTTTTCGATAATCCTTGGGCTAGGGCAGGGGTTCCAGCCTGTGTGCGGGTTCAACCACGGCGCCGGATTGCACGAGAGAGTGCGGAAATCATTCATTTTCACAACCAACGTCTCGACTATCATATTGATAATCATATCGATAACGTTTGCCATCTTTGCTCCCGACATCATAAAAATATTCCGCAGCGAAGATGTCGAACTGGTGAAAATAGGCACAAGGGTGTTGCGCTGGCAGTGCCTGTCGTTCCCGCTCATAGGGGTTAGCACCGTCACCAACATGATGTATCAAACTACTCGTAAAACATTGGTAGCCACTGTGTTATCAATGGGACGCCAAGGTCTGTTCTTCATCCCTACCATAATGATTCTGCCTCTCTTCCTCGGCCTTCAAGGCGTGGAGATGACCCAAGCCGTCGCCGATGCGATGACGTTTTTATTGGCGTTGCCGTTCGCAATTAAAGAGACTTTAGACGTTAGACTTTAGCTATTAGCCATTAGAAGTTAGCTTTTGGGAAAGAAAGGCTTTATTAATATAAGGTGTGAGAATTTTTTGTAATTTAGCAAGCTAAAAGTTGATTAACTTTTTTCATTAAAATAACTAAATTAAATCTTTATGAAAAAATCATTACTTATTGCATTGCTTATGGTATTTATAGCGCCATTTGCAGCCAACGCACAAGATTGGACATTCGTCAACTCCTTCACTACCTCGACAGGCCGTCAGCACGCTGTGGTATTCGACGGCGAAAACATCTACACCGCCGCATGGGGCAAGTCATCGACAGTGCTCTATATGTTCTACAAGTATGACCTTGAAGGCAACCTCCTCGATGAGTTTGATGTCGACTTCGCAGGCAACACCAACTCCGACAACTACATGCGCGACATGACCTACGACGGACAGTATTTCTACGGCTGCGACGCCCACTCAAGCAAAATCTGGTGCTACGACCTTCACAACAAGACATTGGTCAGCACAATCGAGACTGGCTTGGATGAGCTCGGTCACTGCACCTATGACCCTGAACACGACGCTTTCTGGGTTGGCGAGAGAGCATCAGGCTCAGGCACACTCTACCTTGACCTTAAGCTGGTGAATCGCAACGGTCAGGTTCTTCAGTCGGCAACACCTGCCAACCTCAGCGGTCACACCGTCCACGGAACAGGCTATTTCGTTGACGAAAACGGCGGTCACCACCTCTTGCTCAACGCAGTAAACGGCTTCACCGATCATGTTTACGATTATAACATCGACACAGATGCTTTAAGCTCGACATATTTCGATTTCTCAGTGACACCTGGTTGGGGTGCAGCATGCTCGGCAGGCGGCGCATACGTTGGTGAAGTCAACGGCTCACAGTGCTTCTTCGGTGACATCGATAAGAGCCCTAACATCATCGGAATCTATGCTTTAGGCGAATACACTCCTGTAGTGCCTACACCTCCAGAGGGCGACATCCTCTTCGACTTCAACGACGGCATCATGCACATGAACATCATCGATGGCGACGGCGACGGCTACAACTGGGAGATGCGCCAAAACTGGGGCAACACCGAGAACCCATACAGCATCACATCAGCATCAGTCGACATTTCAGAGAGCCCTCTCTTCCCTGAGAACTACGTCGTGACACCTTACAAACTCGATTGCGAACAGGTGGTTTTCGAAGCTGGCGTTCAGGATATTACACATCCTAACGAGCACCTCGGAGTGGCAGTCTCAACAACAGAAGGCGACAACGCCGATGCTTTCACAATTATTTGGGAAGCCGACATGACAGTGAAAGAAGCAGGCGAGTGGCATACTTTTAACGTCGACCTCAGAGATTATCAGGGACAGGATATCTACGTGGCTATCGTACACTTCAACTGCACCAACCAGTTTATGGTGAACGTCGACAACATCATGCTTTACAGACAATACAACGGCGTGAATGAGAATGCGGTGAATTCGTTTGCTGTTTATCCGAACCCTGCAGCCGATAAACTCATGATCGAAAGCGAAGCTGTTGTGAATCAATGCGAAATCTACAGCCTTACAGGCGCTATGATTATGAGCGAACCTATCGGTAAGAAGTCGTTTGAAATCAACGTGAGCGAGCTGCCAGCAGGTGCTTACCTCATCAAGATGGTTTCAGAAGGCATGGTTCAAACAAAACGCTTCGTGAAGAAGTAATTTTAAGACCTTAGATATTAGACCTTAGATATTAGACCTTAGACCTTAGTTGTATACAGCTAAAGTCTAAGGTCTAAAGTTTAAAGTCTAAAACAAGCAGCTGTCAAGCGCTTGTTTTATCGCTTCCTTATCCAGTTTCTGCCCGATAAATACCAGCTTCTCCATTCTGTCGCCGTATTCTTCGTCCCAGTCTTTGAGAATAGAAGGGTCGCGCTCAATGAATTGTTGCAGTTCCTCTTTGCTCGCGGTGGCAAACCAATAACCGGCTTCGCTCAATTTCTTCTGCTTTCCTGCCGTCTCGAAAATGTACGACATGTCTTGATTATCAGCGAAATAGCACAGTCCCTTGCAGCGGATGATGTTCTTCGGCCAGCTGTTGAGCACATAGTCGTTGAATTTCAGCGTGTCGAACGGACGGCGGTTGTAGTAAACGTATGTGCCAATGCCGTATTCCTCCGCCTCACCTTCGTCCTCATCGTGATCATGATGATGGTGATGCTCGTGGTCATGGTGATGATGCTCATGCTCATCGTGATCGTCGTCATCATCGTGTTCTTCATGTCCCTCGATAATCTTTATCCAGCCTGCTGAACCGCTAACTGTGTTATAATCAAACATATAAGTCTCGATTATCCTGTCAAGATCGACATTTGCGTAGTCGCATTCAAGGATTTCGGCGTCAGGCGACAGGTTTTTCACTATCTGGCGGATGCGCTCGAGTTCTTTGGGCTCCACCTCCGACACCTTGTTTAATATAACTATGTTGCAGAACTCAATCTGCTCGATGACGAGGTTCTCGATGTCGTCTTCGTCGATGTTTTCGTTTTTGAGATTATCGCCACAGCCGAACTCGTCTTTCATTCTCAAGGCGTCGACCACTGTCACAATGCAGTCGAGACGTGGGGTGCCAAACTGCGTGTATTCCTTGCCCATCTGCGGGATTCCGGCGATGGTGCGCGCTATCGGCTCAGGCTCGCAGATGCCGCTGGCCTCGATGACGATGTAGTCGAAACGCGCCATCTTCATGATGTCGTTGAGCTGCTCGATGAGGTCCATCTTCAATGTGCAGCAGATACAGCCGTTCTGCAACGCCACGAGGCTCTCGTCTTTCTTGCCCACCACACCGCCTTTCTGGATGAGGTCGGCGTCGATGTTCACCTCGCCTATGTCGTTGACTATCACTGCAAATTTGATGCCTTTCTTGTTCGAAAGGATATGATTTACCAATGTCGTTTTTCCGCTTCCGAGATAACCGGTCAGAAGTAGGACCGGAGTTTCCATTCTACTCATAATTTTTTTCAAATTTGGTTGCAAAAATAATAAAAAAATGCCAACAGCCAATAGCTAATAGCCAATAGCCAAAAAATTTGTAATTTTGCGCCCGCAATGAAAAAGTCTTTAGGTCATATTTCAGCCTTCTTCGCTTACACGATTTTTGGCTTTAACATCATCATTTGCAGAGACTTATCCACTCTGGCGCTGATCTCTCCGATGGGGTTGTTCTGTTTTCGTGCCATAGGCGCGACCGTTCTTTTCTGGATCGCCTCGCTTTTTCAGCCTCAGGAAAAGGTCGAGAAGAGTGACTTTCCTAAAATTTTTCTTGCCTCGATGCTGGGACTTTTCCTGACTCAGGTCTCGTTTCTGAAGGCGAGTACCATGACGACGCCTTTCGACACCAGCATCCTGACGCCTCTGACACCTATTTTTACTATGTTCATCGCTGCCATCGTACTCAAAGAACCTATCACTTTGAAGAAAGCAGGCGGTGTGGCGCTGAGTTTTATCGGAGTCATCTTCTTGGTTTTCAATACAGTACGCGTTGAGAGCGGCTCGGTGACTGAGACAACTCCTATGGGTATCGTCTACATGATTGGCAACTGCATCTTTTTTGCATTGTATCTCGGCGCTTTCCGTCCGCTTATCGCAAAATACAGCGTCGTTACCTTCATGAAATGGATGTTTCTGTTTTCGGCTATCGTTGCTATTCCGTTCGATATCAAGGAGTTAGCGAGCCTGAATATCGCTGCTTTACCTACAAAATACCTGCTTGAACTTGGTTTTTTGATTCTCTTCGCCACCTTCATCGCCTATTTCCTTATTCCTGTGGGGCAGAAGGTGCTGCGACCTACGGTTATCAGTCTTTACGGCTATCTTCAGCCTATCATCGCCACCATTATGGGCATCGCCACCGGCATGGACCACCTCACCTGGCAGAAGGTGCTCGCCGCAGCATTGGTGTTTACTGGCGTTATCCTTGTCAATAAAAGTAGGGGCAAATCATCATTTGCCCCTACTGAATAATCATTTATGCTTCGCGTTTGCGTCTCGCGACAACGTATCCTGCGCCGAGTGCAGTGAGCACAACCAAGCCGCTGCCAAGAGGAGCACCGGTGTTGCCTCCGCCATGGTTAGGGAACCCTGGGTCTCTCATACCATTGCCGAAGTTGTCATTATTGTCGATGCCATTACTGACATCATTCCAATCCATAAAGAAATTGTCGCTGTTATATTGTGCGTATGAGCACAAACTCATCGAAAGAACGATTGCAACTGCTAATAATATCTTTTTCATAGTAAATCCCTTTCTTTTTAATTATTTAACAACGATTTTCTGTGTCTTAATATCATTTCCAATGATTCTTAAGATGTAAACACCGTTCGATGGAACGTTGAAGCTTTGTACGCCGTTGACCTTGGTGTTCAGAACCATGCGGCCCATAACGTCGAAGATCTGCAATTCGCCTTCACCGTTGATGATGATTTCGTCACCATATTGGTATGCGAAGACGTCGTTGGTGTAGTTTTCATTAACACTTAAGTGGTTGTTGAAGTCGAATACAAGGAGGAAACGATTCTCAGCATCCTCAGCTGCAGCATGGAATGTGTAGCTAGGTTCGAGCATCAAGTCGATATCTTCGCCTGTGAAGTTGTCGAAGAGATGCATGTAATAAACATCGGTGTATTTGGCTTCGATTGTGATGGTGTATTCACCGTCTGCGATAGCCTTGAAGTGTACCGGCATCGAGCCTTCGAGTTCTTCAACTCTTGCTGCTGCGTAGTCATCCTCACCGTCCATGACGTAAACTTCTGTCTTGTTGGCGATGTTCATCTTACGCAGGGTGTTGCAATCGCCCATCTGGATGTATGCGTTATCGTAACCATTTTCATTTCCTGCAACGATTTTGATGTATCTGAAATCGATATCATCTTTTGATGACACGTTGAACGACAACTGCTGTGATGCTGGGGTTGCTTGGACGAAGAAGCCTTCACCAGGTTTGATTTGGTATGCATCTGATGTGATTGCTTGAAGTGCTGTACGGTCGGTGTTGGTAACATAGTATGTTGTGAGGTTGGCTCCACCCAATTTCATGTCACCTAATACAAGGTTGCGTGTGAACGGGTTACCAACGAGGTTGAAGCCTCTCACAGCATCGCTTAATGTGCTGGTGTAGTTCAGAGGTATATTGATGTTAGAATTTGTAGCCTTCATCAAACCTTCATAATTGATGGTCTTATTTTCTGCATTTGCATAAAGGTAACCTTGGCCGCGATTGAGCGTTTGGAATCCAGGATTATCCCAATGCGCATACCACATTGCATCTGGCTCGCTGTATAAGAACAGGTCGTAGGTTGTGCCTGCCACTACGCTTTTATCAATAGTCTCAACCGGTGTAGCGATCAGATACCATCCGTCGCCATCTTTAGCGGTATATGCTGTAATATTCTTCTGCACGGTAGCAGCCACATCGCTTTCATGGATAAGCTGACCGCCGTCTTGAATGATGAGGTTGTCAGGGCTGTTGTTGATTAATGTGCCGGTTACTGTAACCACTGAACCTTCGTGGATAATCAATGACTCTGAACTTGCAGTGAGATCAAGATTGTCGAAAATGACATCACCATAAGTGTCGTAATGTTCGGTGGCGTGGATGTTGCCTAATGCCACATTACCATTGACTTTTGTGGTGTAAATCCATCTGATGTATCTCACATTGCTGTCAAAGTCGGTGTGCAATACGTATTGCGTGTTGCCAAGTTCAGTGTATGATACTAAGTTGGTGTATGTTTCACCATCAGCTGAGTATTCCACATCGAATTGACCGTCAGAGAAGCTGTTACCCTTGATGTCGTATGACAATGAGACAGGTGCCGCATTGAGTTTCAGAGTAACTGTAGTACCTTGAGTCTTGAATTTAAGTTTAGGTGATGAACCATAATCTGTGTCAAGACCTGATTGTGTCAAACCATTGGTGGTTTCAATGTCGGCTCTACCACCGTCAAAATCAAACGGCATCTCTGCATAGTCGATAATGTAAGCAGCCTGTGTAACTGTAACGTCTTTCGTAACTGTCTGGCTGTCACCATAAGTGTAAGTAAGTGTGACAGTTGCTTCACGTGCTGTTGCTTCGGTATTTGCTTCGCAAATGAATGGAACAGTCTCACCTACTGTGCCGATTGTAAGCCATTCGGCTGTAGTGTTGGCTGTCAAAACTCCACCGTCAACAGGATTGGTGATAAAATATACTATCTCGCCAGCAGTCGCATCGCAAGCAATTTCCGTATCTTCAGCAACAATTACAGGGTCGGTTGTGAATTTTGTGATTGTGATAGGACCGACACCGACGTTTGAACCTTTGGTGAACAACAATCTCACATATCTGTCAGTAGCGACGAAGTCATTCGTCGTTGTAAGAGTAAGCTCGTCGTTTTGAGAACCACTAATTGTCAATGCTTCAACATTTGTAAATGTAGTGCCATCTGCAGAACCTTGTACGGTAAGTGTTGAAGTCGTTGCACCGCCAATCATCTTGACGCCAATTGTAACAATACCCGGCTGTTCGTTAGTTTTCACTTGGATATAATCATCAGTGCCGTCAAGTTTCATTCTGTAAACGCCTTGGTTGTCGCCATAATCGCCTACGCTATAAGTTGAAGTTCCATTTAATGCTTCAAATTCACTTCTTGGACCACCTTCCCATTCGAACGGCAATGTCGCATAATCAACAACATGATGTCCTTGTGTGACTGTAACAGCTTTGTCTTCAGCACCTGTGTATGAAAGCGTAATTGTACCGATACGGTCGGTGTTACCTTCGTTAACTGTTGTTGTGAAAGAAACTTGGCTTTCGCTAATTGTAATGTCACTAATCCAATCGTCGTCTGAATTTGCTGATAAACTAACTCCTGTATCAGGATTGTCGATGGTATAATCAATTACGCCAGAGGTGGCATCATATGCAATTTCAATATCTTCGGCGTTAATTACAGGTGGTAAAACAACAGGAGCAGCTTGTGAAACTGTAACAAGATTTGAGTAAACAGGTTCGGTATCATCAAGCGCCCAAACTTTAAAGTAAGCAGTGCGTGCTTCATCGTCGTTTTCCTCAATTAAATAATATACGAAATATCCTTCTTCACCACTTTGTGTTGTTGGTTCTGCTGTTACCCAATCTGGCTCAGCATTACCATTGAGTTCATGATCTTCGCTATCATAGAATTGGATCCCGAAATCACTTGCTTGATTGATGGTTAAGTTCTGATAGGCGATACCAATATATCCCTCATGTTCTGCAGCATCCACTTCAACTAATGTCGGATCAACTGTTATAGATGCTACTGGAGCCACATATTCTGCCAAAGCAATATTACCCAAACCTACATTACCATTAACCTTCTCAGTGTAAATCCACTTGATGTAACGGACGTTTTCATCTAAATTATCGAATGATTCGTCTTGAGTGTCACCAAGTTCAGTATATGTTTCTAAATCGGTATAAGTAATACCATCTTCTGAAGTCTGCACTTTGAATGTACTGCCAGAGAAACTGTTACCTTTGATATCAAAAGTTAGTGTTCCAGGACGCTCGCTGAATTGGAGCAGTAACCAGTCGCCACTACCGTCGAATTTCAGTTTGGTGGTAGGGTTGGATGTTGCGTTGTAATCTGAGCCAAGACCTTCTTGAGTTAAACCGTCTGTATTTTCAATGTCAGCTTTTCCTCCGTTGAATGCGAATGGCAATGTAGCGTATGTAGGTGCTACGTATTCATCTTGGTTGATAGTGACGAGGTTGGAATAGACATTTTCAGCATTGTCGTCTAAAGCATAAACTTTCAAATAGGCAGTACGGGCTTCGCCGTCATTGGCATAGATAATATAGTAAACATTTTTATCAGAGTTAATTTCTGCTGTAATCCAGTCGTAAGTCGCAGTTCCACCTTGGGCATCGCAGAAATAAACCTCTGCTACAACTTCATTAATGTTATCGTAAGTTACAGAAAGAGTGCCTTCTTCGCCTTCGGCAGAGACATTAACTGTGGCAGGAGTGACAGTGATAGTAGGTTCGGTAACAATAGGATGCTCCAATGAAACAACCTGGCAACCTTGAGCAAATTCGTAAATTTCGCCATATTGTGTCAAATTACCATAAATAACTGCAATATCGTTAACTTGTACATTGGCTGCATCATCGCCACCACAACGATATGCTCTCAAAGACACCGCATCTCCAGATTCATCGACAATGTCAAATGTAATGTTACTCCATTGAGTGCTATATTCAGTAACTATCTCCGAAACAATACCAGTTGCATAAACTCCTGTTACACCTATTCCGGCATCAATAGCAGCGCGTGCTTGAGCCACGGTGTAAGGATTGTTTTGTGAACCTGGAATATTAGGGTCGGTGTTTGTAACTGTCATCTGATATGTGGCTGTTTTTTCGCTGTAATCACCATTGCCTGCATATGTCGCAGTGAAGGTAACAGAACCAGCAGCTACAAGTATAACAGCACCTGTAGAGGCATCAATAGTAGCAACAGCATCAGCATCTCCACTCCACGTAACGGTTGCACCTTCAATGGCAACCTCGTTATATGTTACAGATGCAGAAAGACTACCAGCAGCTGTGCCAGTAAATACATCGGTATTGGTAATACCTGTGGCATTGATGGTAACTATTGGTTCTGCCAAATTCTTTGTGGCGGTTACAGAAGCGACAGAACTTTCGTTGTCATTTTTATTAGCCTTGGCATATATAGTCTTAGTTTCAGTAATTGTTAAAGCTGCGGAATAGCTGCTCCAATTCGCACCATCAAAGCTGTATTTGATAGCTGCACCTTCTGTGGCGCATGTAATAGTTGCTGTTGTTGAGAAATAGAATGGGTTTTCGGCAATTACAATAGCTGGTGTTTCAACAGTAGCTGCTACTGGATAACTCCAATAGTAAGTAGTGCCAGATCCTTGGATGGTATAATTAACACTTATGGCAGTAATACGAACTTGACCATTTGTTGCTGATCCACTATTGCCAACAGTAAATTCGGCAGAAGTTCCTGAGACATTTACAGCTGTTCCGCTAGTGATCGCTGATGAATTATAATTCAAAGTTCCTGTATTTGATACTGTAAATGTAAATGTGACAGAGGTAAGTGTTCCGTTGGTTGTTGTAATTGTAATCTTTCCAGTTTCTGTCTGATAGATACGCCAACCGTCATTGTAATACTTGCCAGAGTTTGTGCCTGAATTGCAAGTGGCCGTTACATCACTATTGAGAGTTATGCTTTTTTGATTTGTAGATGAAGAACTTCCCCAATTGTGTGCAGTAGCATAATCAGCAATCGTCACGCTAGCATTTGCATTTTGTGAACCGCCTCCACCAATGGTTTTGCTGTAAACAGGATAAAGAGTTATATTGGCTGTTGGATGATATTCTCCTGCAGCAATAATTGTTGGAGCAGTTGTTGTCTCTGGATTGACGTTTGTTTCTGACCAACCAGCGAAATCATAACCATTGAGGGAACTACGAGTCGGTAATGTGACACCTGCACCAGATGAGGCTTCTGTTAATGTGGAGCTGTCGTCACCAAGAGTAACGGTAAAAGCAGGTGGAGTGTTGGTAATTGTAACTGTAAATGTGACCGAGCCAGCGCTATATGTGGCATCAGCAGTTTGACTCACCGTAATTGTTTGTGGACTTGGAGTAACTGCGGTAGGAGTCACAGTAATTGTTTTTGCAGTTTCGTTGACCGAAGTTGTAACATAATCGCTTGCGCTCACCGTTACGGCGCCAGTGCTCGATGTTGTATAGTGGATAACCTGAGCACTACTATTGTTATAAAGGTCAAAATTCAGAGCGACAGGAGTTCCTGTGATTGCAAGGTCGCTATCTTTCAGATCGCCACTACCGCCGCCAGCAGTCGTAACCTTCAACAAAATATTATCAACACGAGCATTGGAACTTCCAGTGTTCTTAATGGTCAAATTAAAACTAGTAACATTGTTTGCGGATATTGTCCAGCTTTTCTCACTTCCAGATATAGTAATTCCTGTTGTGGTTGAAGTAACATCAAAAGTAGTTTTATTTGACAGGAATGTTAAAGACATTTCTGTTGCTTGACCAGTTGGTATATTGCTGATAGTCCAAGTTTGATTGGATTTTGACAATAATAATTCTGGAGAAGTTCCTCCAGCTAAAGCTTCTGCATACAATTTTGTATTTGTAGAACTTTGAGCATAGCTTAAAGTTGCATTACCATAAACCGTTGTTCCTTCAAATCCGTAGGCAGAAGGAGTTTCGTTTGCATCACCACCAGTCCATGTTTCTTCCCATAAAGTGGTGTTTACTGCAGCTTGCCCCCACATCGTCCCTGTGGTTGCCATCATTGTCAGCAGCATCAGCGCTGCTGCGATTAAAAATGTAAATTTCCTTTTCATAGTGTTTAATTTTTATTTGTTATTTAATTCATTATTTTTCAATGGTTTGTAACAAATTGTTTTTCCAAAAGTGTGAACTGCAAATATAATTATTTTTTTAATAGGTGTGACGAAAATTTGAGACTGTATAACTTTTTTCAAAAAATCTTTCATAATTGGCTGCATGTATCTAAATTATTCGTAATTTTGCCACCTGAAAAAGTCGGTTCCGTATGTGGTCCCCGTTAAGGGGTACTTGCTTGATACGGTCGACTTTTATAAGAAACAAGGTCAATTCCGTACGTGTTCATTAATTTGTCAACGCTTGGTACGGTTGACCTTTTAACTTTTATCCTTTTTTCTTTTAACTTTATGCTTTAACTTCACCACCGCGAAATTAAACTCAAACTCCGACTCGGTTTCGGTGGTTTCCAAATTGTCGCCGATAATGTCTGAAATTATTTCGCCTCCTTTATCCATCAACCCTTTCTGAGTTTGGATGTCGGATGTCTGCGCCAGCTCGTTAACCGTCCTCGCTAGCTCCCTAAACTTCGCGAAAGCCTCAATAATCGCTATCGTGGTATCCGTCGCCCTGTCGCTCTTCAAAATGGTCGCCAGCATGTAAAGACCCCTTTCCGTAAAGGCTTTTGGTTTGGCGTAAGAAAACTTCCTTGTGGGGAGGTGATCAAAATTTTTGATCACCTCTAAATCTTCGTTATTAGTAGTAAATACATACCCTTTCGGAAACTTTTTCGGATTGTTTTTTACCGCTTGATTGATTTCTCTTGTCTCAACACCGTAAAGCCAAGCTACATCGGCGTCGATAATTACTCTAACCCCTCGCAGTATGAGAATCTTTTCCTCAACCTGCTCAATTTTAATAACTTCTTTCTTTTTCATTGTTGTAAAAAATTTTAATTTTCGCCGCAAAGTTACAACCACCCATTTCAATTAGTCGTACGAAAAACGACTAAGTTAAAAAATCGAATCTAACAAATTGATAATCAACATTGTTTTGAATCACAAAAGTGCCTCCGAATTGTTAATAAATTTTAACAATTAAAGATAATGTCTTTATAATCAATAACATAGAATCGAAAGATTCAAAATTATTTTGGTCGCTTCGCGCCACATCGTCTCAGGTGCGGTGGCCCGCGCCAGACGGCGGTCCGAGCTTCGGCTGGCGCTTGACTTTTTGGTTACTTTTTTGTCAAGAAAAAAGTAATAGAGAAAAAAAATTTGTATCTTTGCAGAAAATTTTCGAAAATTTTAAAATCATGAGTAACCACAAAAAACTTTTTGAGGAATTTCCTCCAGTAACCACCGAACAGTGGGAAGCTGTCATCGAAAAAGACCTCAAAGGAGCCGATTACAACAAGAAACTTGTCTGGAAAACAGCCGAAGGTTTCCAGGTAAGGCCGTACTATCGCGCTGAGAATCTGAAGGATATACCCTGGCTTGACACCAAACCGGGTGAGTTTCCTTACATCCGCAGCACGAAAAAAGAAGGCAACGACTGGCTTGTGTGCGAAGATATAGTAGTGAAGGACTACCATGAGGCTAATCAAAAAGCCCTCGACGCACTCAACCGCGGCGCAACAGCGCTGTCGTTCCGCCTCGAATACGACAAGCCATACGACGCTGTCGAGATATCTGGCCTCCTCAACGGCATAGTAGCCGAAGCGGTCGAAATCAACTTCTACAACAATAAGTATCATCTGCCACTCCTCGAGATGATGTCGAAGATACCGGGCATCAACGGCTCGCTGAACTACGACCCGCTCACACGTTATATCCGTCGCGGCACATGGTTCATCAGCGAGAACACCGATATGGAACTCGCGGCTATACTTTCAAAAGCTGAGATTCCGGGCGTTCAGACCATTGGCGTCAACGCTCACGTGTTCACCAACGCCGGCGCAACAATCTCTCAGGAGATGGGTATCGCCCTCGCAGTGGGTGTCGAATACATCGAACAGCTGCTCGCTAAAGGCATGACAATCGACGAGATAGCTCCGAAGATGCGCTTCAACGTGGCCGTCGGTCAGACCTACTTCATGGAGATGGCGAAGATGCGCGCCTACCGTATGCTCTGGGCTGAGATACTCAAAGCTTACGGCGCGAAAGAAGAGAACTGCAAGATCCGTATCCACGCCTTCAACGCGTTGATAAACATGAGTTTATACGACCCATACGTGAATATGCTCCGCACCACAACTGGCACAATGTCAGCTATCCTTGGCGGTGTCGACTCATTCTGCGTCACCCCGTTCGACGCCACATTCGAAGAGGCTACTGAGTTCGCCGATCGTATCTCGCGTAACCAGCAGCTCATCCTCAAGGAAGAGTCACATTTCGACAAGGTCGCCGACCCTGCAGCTGGCTCATATTACATTGAAAATCTTACAGAGTCCATCGCAACCGCTGCATGGAACGTGTTCCTCCAGATTCAGGACGAAGGCGGCTACCTCGCATCGGTGCGCAAAGGCACAATCCAAAATATAGTGAAGGAAAGCGCGGCGAAACGCTTCAGCAACGTGGCAACTCGCCGCGAGACCATACTCGGTACCAACCAGTTCCCGAACTTCACCGAGACAATGAAGTTCGACCCTGCCGAGTGGGTGTTTAAAGCCGACAGCAAACGCGAAGAGAAAGCCGAAGTCGACACCATCGACACCTTCCGCGTGGCCCAGCAGTTTGAAGCAATGCGCTATGCCACCGACGTTTACTCGAAAGACCATAAACGTCCTACAGCATGGATGTTCACCTATGGTAACCTCGCAATGCGTAAGGCTCGTGCAAACTTCGCATCCAACTTCTTCGCTTGCGCAGGCTTTGAAGTGGTGGATAACCCAGGCTTCAAGACTCTTGAAGAAGGCATCGCCGCCGCTCGTGACATCAAACCTGAAATCGTGGTCATCTGCTCATCCGACGAGGAATACGGCGAAGGTAACGCCCTCAAGGTTTACGAGGAGCTGAAGAACGACACCATCGTGGTGCTCGCCGGTAACCCTGAAGGCACAGCCGACATCCTCAAAGAAGCCGGTCTCGAATATTTCATCCACGTGAAGAGCAACGTCCTCGAGACATTGCAGAGTTTCCAGAAGAGATTAGGTATAACAAAATAAGAAAGGAGTAAGCAATGAAACCAGATTTCAAAAATATCAATATCAACGCTATACCTAAGTCACAAATCAAAGCTGACTACAAGCCTGACTGGGAAACTGTTGAACATATAAACGTGAAGCCGGTTTATACGGCTGAAGACCTCGAGAATATGGAGCACCTCAACTACGCTGCAGGTATCGCCCCGTATCTCCGCGGACCTTATTCAACAATGTATGTGATGCGTCCTTGGACTGTCCGTCAGTATGCAGGTTTCTCTACAGCTGAGGAGTCAAACGCATTTTACCGCCGTAACATCGCCGCTGGTCAGAAAGGTCTGTCGGTGGCATTCGACCTTGCTACTCACCGTGGCTATGACGCTGACCATGAGCGTGTTATGGGTGATGTGGGTAAAGCTGGCGTGTCAATCTGCTCTGTCGAAGACATGAAGGTGTTGTTCGACCAGATTCCGCTGAATAAGATGTCTGTGTCAATGACAATGAACGGCGCCGTGTTGCCGATTTTGGCATTCTACATCGTGGCCGCTCTCGAACAAGGCGCTAAATATGAAGAGCTTCAGGGTACAATCCAGAACGACATCTTGAAGGAGTTCATGGTGCGTAACACCTATATCTATCCTCCTGAGTTCTCGATGCGAATCATCGCCGATATCTTCGCATTTACTTCACAGAATATGCCGAAGTTCAACTCGATTTCAATCTCCGGCTACCACATGCAGGAGGCTGGCGCTACTTGTGACATCGAGCTTGCTTACACCCTCGCCGACGGCTGGGATTACCTACGCACAGGTGTCAAGTCGGGCTTGGATATCGACGCTTTCGCTCCACGTCTGTCGTTCTTCTGGTGCTCAGGTATGAACCACTTTATGGAGATCGCTAAGATGCGTGCCGCTCGTATGCTGTGGGCTAAGATCGTGAAGACCTTCAACCCGAAGAGCGACAAGTCACTGGCTCTGCGTACTCACACCCAGACCTCAGGATGGTCATTGACCGAACAAGACCCGTTCAACAACGTGGCCCGTACATGTATCGAGGCTATGGGCGCAGCCCTCGGCCATACTCAGTCGTTGCACACCAACGCTCTCGACGAGGCTATCGCTCTGCCTACCGACTTCTCGGCTCGTATCGCTCGTAACACTCAGATCTACATCCAGGAAGAAACCAACGTTTGCCGCGTGGTCGACCCATGGGCAGGTTCATATTATGTCGAATCTCTCACCAAGGAAATCGCTGAGCGCGCTTGGGCGCACATCCAGGAGGTTGAAGAGATGGGCGGCATGGCAAAGGCTATCGAGACTGGTCTTCCGAAGATGCGTATCGAAGAGGCTGCAGCTCGTAAGCAGGCTAAGATCGACGCCGGTACCGAGACCATCGTCGGTATCAACAAATATCGCCTCGAGCATGAGGATAGCATTGATACTCTTGAAGTTGACAACACAGCGGTGCGTGAGTCACAGATCAAACGTCTGAAGGCTCTCCGCGCAAGCCGTAACGAAGCCGACGTTCAACGTTGCCTCGATGCCATCACCGAGTCGGTGAAGACAGGCAAGGGTAACCTCCTCGCTCTCGCAGTCGAAGCGGCTAAATGCCGTGCCACATTGGGTGAGATCTCAATGGCATGCGAGAAGGTCGTGGGTCGTTATAAAGCTGTAATTCGTTCAATATCAGGAGTTTATTCTATGGAAGCAAAAGGTAATGACAAATTCGCCAAGGCACAGGCAATGGCCGATGAGTTCGCTAAACTCGAAGGTCGTCGTCCTCGTATCATGATCGCCAAGATGGGTCAGGATGGTCACGACCGTGGCGCTAAGGTGGTCGCTACAGGCTACGCCGACATAGGCTTCGACGTCGATATGGGACCGTTGTTCCAGACACCGGCCGAGGCAGCACGTCAGGCAGTTGAAAACGACGTCCACGTGGTCGGCGTGTCGTCATTGGCAGCAGGTCACAAGACCCTCGTGCCACAGATCATCAAGGAACTCGAGAAATTGGGTCGTCCCGATATCATGGTGGTGGTGGGTGGCGTCATCCCGCACCAGGATTATCAATTCCTGTACGATGCAGGCGCGGCAGCCATCTTCGGACCTGGTACCATCGTGTCGGATTCCGCAATCAAGATGCTGGAATTGCTGATTGCCATGCGTAAACAATAATTGTAAGGGCGAATCATTATTCGCCCATACATTCAATATGGCGAAAAACAATTTTTACACGGTTTGGGTCGGTCGGCAAATCGGCGTCTTCGCCTCCTGGGACGAATGCCGTCAGCAGGTTGAAGGGTTCCAAGGTGCGAAATACAAGGGATTTCCCACCCGCGAACAGGCCGAATCGGCGTTTAAATCGGAACCTGATTCCGGGAAATCCGAATCGGAACCGATAAAATCGTGGCAATCGTTGCCCGAAGGCGCCCCGAAACCAACCACAAACGCCATCGCAGTCGACGCGGCATGCTCCGGTAATCCAGGCAAAATGGAATACCGGGGCGTGTTCGTCGAGACGGGCACCGAGCTGTTCAAAAGCCCTGTGTTTGAAGGCGGAACAAACAATATAGGCGAGTTTCTTGCCATCGTTCACTGCCTCGCTTGGCAGCAGAAAAAACGCGTCAACCTCCCGATCTATTCCGACTCGTTGAACGGACAGAAATGGGTGAGCGAAGGTCTGTGTAGGACGAAACTCGTTGAAAATGAAAAAAATAGGTATCTCTTCGAGGTGATACGCCGAGCCGAGAAATGGCTTCACGACAACACCTTCAGAGTGCCGATTTATAAATGGAGAACGGAAATTTGGGGCGAGATCCCAGCCGATTTCGGTAGGAAATAGCCCGAAAAACTCAACGTCATGATAAAATACGATACTTTTTATATCCAATGCCCGCGCTGCGAATCGTGGCTCGAAGGTCATCTCGTGAAGTCGGAGATGGTCAATAAATCGATATTGTATTCCGATGGTAAGACGTTGAACGACAATTACATAACCGAGCCGCAGAAGATCATCGCATGCCCGGCATGCAGCCATTGGTTTTGGGTCGATGAATATAAAGAACCCGTAGTGACGTACACAAAACCAGACGTGCCTTACTATAACTGGAACCACTGGCGTTTCTTCGGCATCCATTTCAACAGCGTCGAAGGCCGCCTGGCACTCGTCAATCATTATAAGCAATGCCTCAAAGCCATTGAAAATGATAGAGATAAGGAACTTTACATCCGCCGACTGATGTGGTGGGCCTACAACGACCTCGTGCGCAACAACTACCAGATGCATCTGCCTTTCCTCTTCTCAGGAAAAATGAGCTTCAACGTGTGGCGTAAGAACCGCCGCAAACAGAAACAGGGTCGTGCGATGTTTAAAAAACTGAGAGAAGAATACCTCGAAAATCTGAAGTCTCTGCTGCTTTTGCTGAAAGGCCGTTATACTCCTGATGACGAGGAATATGAAGCTTCGATATTGGAAATAATTGAGTTATATCGTGAGATGGGCGAGTTCGACGAGGCTCAGAAAATCCTCAATACCATCCCTCGACGCACCCATTACATCGCTCACATCGAGAACGAAGTCAAGAAGAAACACGATTTTGTGTTCCTAGTAGCTGGTTGATGACATGCGATGCGCAGAAGCATCCGAAAACAGCCGGCATATATGAGATCGTCCCAACAGTAGCTATTTTGTTTTGTTGCTGCTCGTCTTCCACAATGAAGGCGTCGTCGGCTACCTTTTCAGGTGAAAACACCACCGTGATACCCTCGCGGATTCCCAAGCGGTGCAGGCGTTTGCGGATGTAGAACGCCAAACGGCAGTTGTACGACTTCGACATGTCGCAAATCTCTATCTTGGTTGGGTCGAACTTTCCGCCCGCTCCCATACAGCTCACAATATTCTGATGGTTTTGCACCGCATAATAAAGCAGAAACACCTTCGGCGCCATGGTGTCGATGGCATCGACCACGAAGTCGAACTTCTGCGCCATCAAATCTATAATCGATTGATCCTTAAGATATTGCGTAAGCACATGCAACTTGATGTCGGGGTTGATGTCGCGTATTCTTTCTGCCATCACCTCGGTCTTCAGTCGCCCGACGGTGCTGTCCAACGCCAACAGCTGACGGTTTTTGTTGGTAACACTCACTGTGTCGCTGTCCACTATCGTCATCTCGCCTATGCCGGCGCGAGCGAGCTGTTCAGCGGCGTAGGCACCCACGCCACCGAGGCCGACTACCAAGACATGCGCCTTGGCGAGCCGTTCCACGCCTTCGTCACCTATTAATATATTAGTGCGTTGCTTCCAGTCTTCCATAGTTTTCAAATATTTGTCTGCACAAAACCTCGATGTCACATCCCATCAGCGCCGCCGCCTTCGCATAAACGTCGCGGATGTCTCTGCCCGAGACGTCGGTTTCCAAAAAAAGTCGCTCCATCGGAATGTTTTTCAATATATTAACCGCTTGATTTTCATTGCGATACAAAACCTCGCCAAGCGAGATGTACATGTCATGTCTCAGCAGCTGCCGCATGGTCTCCACCGAGCTGTTAAACCCGTGAATCACCCACGGCATAGTCGCCTTCATCTTCTTCCTCATCTCAATTATCTCGGCATACGCCCTCACGCAATGCACTATCACCGGCTTTCTGTAACTCTCTGATAATCTGATCATTTCCTCAAAAACCTCAATCTGTTTTTCAAAGGTTTCCTTGTAAACTTTATCCAGTCCCACCTCGCCGATAGCTATTGTCATTCCGAGCGACCGCAGGTCGTGAGGAACCTCGTTGTCATAATCGTTTACCTCCCAAGGATGCACTCCCCAGGTCTTTAAAACCTTTTCCTTAAAATTATCATCTAAAATCCTGATAACCGCCTGATTATCAATATGTGTGTGAATATCAACAAACATCAGAAGTCGACATTCGGTTGAGCGATGAGTTCCATGCTGTTGAGTTCGAGAGCCATGAGGTTGCCGAAGCCCACTTTCTGGTCTCTGTAATACACTCCGTTGTCGAGAGCGATGAAGTTATAGCCGCTCGACTCGAGGAAAAGCTGGATGAGGCTGTGTTCCACCGGCACGTGTCCGTGTATGATTTTCTTGCCTCCTGTTTTTGCGGTGTCGACCTTGAAATCACGCACCCAGAGCATCGACATCTTATCGTCGAAAGGATCCGGGATGTTGAAGTTCATACCTGCGTGGACGAGGATAAAGTCATCTAACTCAATGAAATACTTGCCTTTTTTCATCCATTCGATGTATTTCTCGTCGATGTCACGAGGGTGTTTTACACCGAAACTCTTGAGGGTCATCTTGGCACCGTAGCGTTCCCATTCTTTTTGAATGCTGCTCTTGGTTAACCATCTGTGCTTGTCGTTTTCGTATGAGTTCATGCAGTAATACTCATGATTACCAATGAGATACTGAATGTCATATCCCTCATCCTGAAAACTCATGATATAGTCGATGACACCTTTACCGTCCGGACCGCGGTCGATGTAGTCGCCAAGAAAGTAAATGGAGTCTTCCTTGGTAGGCTGAATGCAGTGTTCGACCAGTTGCTTCAGGGTATTGACGCATCCGTGAATGTCAGGTATAATCCACCTTTTTTTCATAATTATTTTGCTTTTCCTTGATTAGCAACGCTTTGCATCTTCTTTGCAATCTCTTCAGGGTCACCGAGGAAAAAGTCTTTTTGAAGATTCATCTTATCGTCAAACTCAAAGATGTAAGGTATTGCCGTAGGAATGTTGAATTTAATGATTTCGTCTTCGCCCATGTTTTTCAGCTCCTTGACGATGCCGCGGAGACTGTTGCCGTGAGCTACCACCATCACCTCGTCGTGGTTTTCGAAAGCCTTGAGAATCACTTCTTTATAGTAAGGCATCAAACGTGCGATGGTGTCTTTCAACGACTCGGTGAGCGGAATCTGGTCGTCGGTCATCTCGGCATAACGTGGGTCCTGACGCGGACTCTTCGGGTCGTCCATCGACAACGCCGGAGGCTGCACGTCGAAGCAACGACGCCATTTCAGCACCTGCTCCTCACCGTATTTCTTTGCCATATCGACCTTATTCAAGCCCTGCAGCTGACCGTAGCTCTTCTCGTTCAAGCGCCAGCTTTTATACACCGGCAGCCAATCCATGTCCATCACATCGAGAATGTTGTTGAGCGTCTTGATGGCTCTTTTAAGATATGATGTGAAGCAAATCTCAGGTTTGTAGCCATTGTCTTTCAACGATTTACCAGCTTCCAAAGCCTCTTGAACGCCTTTTTCCGATAAATCGACGTTGGTCCAACCGGTGAAAAGGTTGAGCTTGTTCCATTCGCTTTCGCCGTGGCGAACTAATATAAGTTTTTTCATCTTTTTCAAATTGTTACAAACTGCAAAATTACTAAAAACTTTTATATTTACAAAAAAATATTGAAATCCTTGATTAAAAAACTTCCAATTCCAAACTTCCAACTCCAAACTTTTTACTATTTTTGCATCGTGAGATTAGTCAAACCATCAAAGATTTTCAGGATGTTCTATCCTTATCTGCTTTGGGAAATGCCGAAGACAGACAAGAAGACTATTTATCTCACATTCGATGACGGTCCGCATCCGCTGATAACGCCGAAAGTGCTTGAAATTCTTAAGAGATACGATGCTAAAGCCACGTTTTTCTGCATCGGAAACAATGTGAAAAAATATCCTGAGACTTTCGAACTAATCAAAAAAGAAGGTCATGCCGTCGGCAGTCACACTTTTAACCATGAAAACGGCTGGAAGACTAAAACCAATGCTTACATCAAATCATTTAATGATGCTAATGAATTGATTCACAGCAACTTATTCCGACCGCCACATGGAAAATTAAAACGTTCAGAGCTTAAAAAACTTAAAACTCTAAACTTTTCAAACAACTATAAACTCTACACTCTCAACTCTAAACTCAAGATTGTCGCCTGGACTGTCATCGCCTACGACTGGGATCACTCATTGTCGCATGAAGATGTCTATCAGAATGTCATCAAAAACGCTGGCGACGGCTCCATCGTCACCTTCCACGACAGCGTCAAAGCTTATAATAATATGATTTCAGCTTTGCCAAGAGTCTTGGAATACTATAAAAATCAAGGATTTGTTTTTAAGGCACTGTAATTACCCGATTCTGCTCCAATCGAAATCCCGTTCAAACTGCTGCGAAAAATATTGCTTTGTAGCGTAATGTTCTGGTTTTGACAGCGTTGGGTCGGCGTCAAGCAGCAGGTTCGCCATCCTTCTCGTGTGCCTGATGATAGGCTCGTCGTATTGGAAATCGCCTATTTTCATCTCAATCATTCCAGATTGGCGGGTGCCTTGTGTCTCGCCTGGTCCGCGAAGCTGCAAGTCGGCTTCCGCGATTTCGAATCCGTCGTTGGTTTTCACCATCGTCTCCATGCGTTTTTTGCCCTCGCCAGTGATTTTGTGGTCGGTGATCAATACGCAATACGATTGTTCTGCGCCACGGCCCACTCTTCCTCTGAGCTGATGTAGCTGCGAGAGCCCGAATCTGTTGGCGTTTTCGATAATCATCACCGAGGCGTTCGGCACGTTCACACCGACTTCGATAACCGTCGTTGCAATCATGATATGAGTCTCACCGCGAACAAATCGCTGCATCTCCCAGTCTTTGTCCTCGGCCTTCATCTGCCCGTGCACCACGCTGATGTGATAATCCGGTTCAGGGAAGTCGCGCATCATCGCCTCGTAACCCTCCTGCAAATTAATCAAATCCATCTTTTCCGATTCCTTGATGAGCGGGTAAACGACATAAATCTGATGTCCTTCGGCAATCTGTTTTTTCATGAAGCCAATGACTGCAAGTCGTTGTTCCTGAAATACATGCACTGTCTTAACAGGCTTTCTTCCTGGCGGCATCTCGTCGATTTTCGACACGTCGAGGTCGCCATATTGCGTCATCGCCAAAGTGCGCGGGATAGGTGTCGCCGTCATCACCAAAGTATGAGGCGGGAATGCGGTCTTGTCCCAGAACGAGGCTCGTTGCGCCACGCCAAAGCGGTGCTGCTCGTCGATGATGCAGAGTCCCAAGTTTTTGAAAACCACAGTGTCTTCAATCAAGGCGTGGGTACCTATTATTATTTGAAGGTCGCCGCTTGCGAGGTCAGCAAGAATCTGTTTGCGTTCAGATTGTTTGGTGCTGCCAGTGAGCAAGGCAAAATGTACATCCATGCCTTTGAGTTGTGCTCGCAATGTCTCAAGATGCTGAGTGGCAAGGATTTCCGTCGGTGCCATCAGCGCTGCCTGATAGCCGTTGTCGAGGGCAAGAAGCATTATCATCAAAGCGACTATTGTCTTGCCGCTACCCACGTCGCCTTGCAAAAGTCGGTTCATCTGGTGACCGCTCTTCAAGTCGGCGCGAATCTCCTTGATGACACGTTTCTGAGCGTTGGTGAGCGGGAAGGGGAGATGCTCCTTGTAAAATGTGTTGAAATAATCGCCAACTTGTTGAAACACAACGCTTCGGGTGTTCTTCTCGCGGTCTTTTTTATGTATCAGAAGTCGCAGTTGGAAGAAGAAATGCTCTTCATATTTCAACCTCGTCGTAGCCTGCTGAATGTCGCGGCTGTTCGACGGCAGGTGAATCTTGTAATAGGCTTCTTTGCGTGGCATAAGCTTGTCGTGGAGTATAAGGCTTTGCGGCAGAACCTCCGGAATCATGTTCCACACTTGCAAAACGCAGGTTTTGATGATTTTTGCGAGCTGTTTGGTACCGAGCCCGGCGTTTTTCATCTTCTCGGTGGTGTTATAAACGCCTTGCAGAGCCTCGCCAACGAGTACGTCGTCGGGGTTGTAGTCCTCCACGTCGGGGTGAGTGAAGTTGAAGCGGTTGTTAAACACGCTCGCCTTGCCGAAAATGAGGTATTTCTTTCCTGGCTGGAAACGGTTTTTTATCCATTTCAAGCCTTTGAACCACACCAATTCTATCGATCCGGTGTCGTCGGTAAACGTTGCCGTAATCCTCGTAACTCGCGGAGCGCCAATGCATTGCATATTGCTCACCGTTCCCACGAGTTGGTAATAAACGGTGTCATCGGTTATCTGTCTTACCTTATGAATCTGCGAACGGTCGATATACCTGAAAGGGAAATAATCCATCAAATCCTGAAACGTGAAAATGCCTAGCTCCTTATTCAGAAGCTCCGCTCGTTTCGGCCCCACGCCCTTCAGATATTCGATTTTCGTTTGCAGAAGATCAACCATCACAATTGTTTTTGCAAAAATAGTGAAAAATATTAAAATTAGTACACTTTTCAGAAAAAATCCCTATCTTTGCACCCAAATACACATTAAGAAAATAAATATAAAATAGATATAAGAAATGTTAAGCGAACAAGAACAAGTTAGAAGAAATTCTCTTCAAGAGCTTTACAAACTCGGAATCAACCCATACCCACAGGCTGCGTTCGAAGTGAATGTTACAACCACACAGATTAAAGAACAATTTGACGACAGCGACCCGTCGAAATTCGCTAACGTCAGCATAGGCGGCCGTATCATGAGCCGTCGTATCATGGGTGCCGCCTCGTTCTGCGAGCTGCAGGACGCTCAAGGCCGTATTCAACTTTATCTCAACCGTGACGAGATTTGCCCGGGCGAGGACAAGACAATGTACAACGTGGTGTTCAAACGCCTCCTCGACATTGGCGACTTCATCGGTGTGAAAGGCTTCGTGTTCCGCACCCAGATGGGTGAGATATCAATCCACGTCAAAGAGATGACAGTGCTCAGCAAGAGCTTGCGCCCACTGCCTATCGTGAAAGAGAAAGACGGCGTGAAATACGACGAGTTTAACGACCCTGAGCTGCGTTACCGTATGCGTTACGTCGACCTCGTTGTCAACGATAAGGTTAAAGATATTTTTATCAAACGTACACGCATCATCGACAGCATCCGTCGTTTCTTCAACGAGAGCGGCTATCTTGAAGTGGAAACTCCAGTTTTGCAGGCCATCCCTGGCGGTGCAACGGCTCGTCCGTTCATCACACATCACAACGCTTTGGACATCCCGATGTATCTGCGTATCGCTGATGAGCTTTACCTGAAACGTCTTATCGTGGGCGGCTTCGACGGCGTGTATGAGTTTTCACGCAACTTCCGTAACGAAGGCATGGACCGCTCTCATAACCCGGAGTTTACCTGTCTTGAGATATATGTCGCCTATAAAGACTACCTCTGGATGATGGACTTCACCGAAGAGATGATATGCCGCTGCGCTCATGACGTGCTCGGAACAGATGTCTTGCATGTCGGTGACAAGGAAATCAGCCTGAAACGCCCGTTCAAACGTATCTCGATGATCGACTCCATCAAGGAAAACACCGGCATCGACATCAACGGCATGGACGAAGCCCAGCTCCGTGAGGTGTGCAAGAAACTCGAGGTCGAAGTCGACGAGTCGATGGGTAAAGGCAAACTCATCGATGAGATATTCGGAGCGAAATGCGAAGGCAACTACATCCAGCCGACGTTCATCACCGATTATCCTGTTGAGATGTCGCCTCTCTGCAAACGTCATCGTAACAACCCTGAGCTTACCGAGCGTTTTGAGCTGATGATCAACGGCAAAGAGGTCGCAAACGCTTATACCGAGCTTAACGACCCTATCGATCAACGTGCCCGCTTTGAGGAACAGATGAAACTTGCAGGCCGCGGCGACGACGAGGCTATGGTCATCGACCAGGACTTCCTCCGCGCTCTCGAATACGGCATGCCGCCTACATCAGGCATGGGCATCGGCATCGACCGTTTCGTGATGCTGCTTACAGGCCAGACACAGATCCAGGAAGTGCTTCTCTTCCCGACGATGCGTCCGGAGATCCACAAGAAAGTGGCTACGAAGGAAGACTTCATGGCCGCTGGCGTGCCTGAAGTGTGGGCCGAAGTGCTTGTAAAACAAAACTATACATCCGTCGACATGATGAAGTCGGAGAAGCCTTCGGCACTTCGTGAGAAACTCAACGGAATAAGAAAGAAAACAAAAATGGACGTCCCGGCTCTCCAACTTGAAGAGGTTGAAGCTTGGATAAACTCATAATGAAACAACCATGAAAAAACTAATCTTAACAATGGTATTCGCATTCGTCTTGGGCGCCCTCTCTTTCGCTCAGACCGTGCAGAAAACCTATTACTTCGATAACCCTACGGTTACCGAGGTTAACGGCTATGATGTCATAAGATTCGCCAAAACCTTGAATAAGGGTGTGGTCGGCGAGGCTACCTTGCCATGGCAGGCTGTGTCGTTGCTTTTGCCACAAAACACTGATGCTCAAAGCATTATGGTAGATTATGCCGATTTTGTGGAGCTTGATGGCACCTACAACCTGCTTCCACAACAGGCAGCCCGACCGCTCTCGTCGACAGAGCCGCTGGTTTTTGCAAAGAACGAAGACTTCTACAGATCATCAGAATCGTATCCGCAAATAACGTATTCTAAAGTAAACACTCAGTATCTCAACGGCTGCTCGTTCGCGTTTGCGCAGTTCACTCCAGTGAGATACGTCCCGGCAACAGGAAAGGTGTCGTATGCTAAATCAGTGACCGTCACAATTGACGTAACTGCTTCAAAATCAGATAGAAGTAACCAGCTGTGGATGACTCCTGAGGTGGAGAAACGTGTTGAGCGTCTGGCACAAAACCCGGAGGCGGTGAAGGCATACAAAAACCGTTCGCGCACCGTGGGTGGCTACGAACTGCTCGTCATCACACCTGAACAGTGGGTGCCGTACTTCGACGAGTACGTCGCGTTCTATCAGGCTCGCGGTCTCCGCACTCATGTCACAGCGTTGGAAGATATCCTTGATAGCTTCGAAGGTCGCGACAATGCTGAGAAAATGCGTAATTATATCATCCAAGAATATACTAATGAAGGTATTCTGATGGTTCTCCTCGGCGGCGACTCAAACGTGGTGCCGTGGCGCGCCCTTTACTGCTTCGCTCAGGAGGGTTACGAGGACAACCTCCCGGCTGATATGTATTTCGGTTGCCTCGACGGCACTTGGAACGACGACAACGACGAACGTTGGGGCGAGGTTGGCGAAGACGACCTCCTTCCGGAAGTGGCCATCGGCCGTATGCCTTTCAACAATGAGACTCAGTTTAACAATATGATGCACAAGACTTTAGAGTATCAGTCCAACCCTGTTCTCGGCGAGTTCCACGATGTCATATTGGGCGGTGAACATCTCGGCGACGGCTACTATGGCAGCACCGACCTTGAACGTATCATCGGCGGCTCCGACGACTTCGGTTATACTACCGTAGGTATCCCTGAAGATTATAACTTTATCAAGGTTTATGAGGAATACCCGACAGGCTGGAATGGCATAATCTTCAGAAATGCCATCAATAAATATGGCGGACAATATGTGCACCATGTGGGTCACGCCAACACCGACTACGTGGCGGGATGGTATGTCGATGCCACCACCAACAACTCGTTCGCGCAACTCGACGGCGTGCATCATAACTATAACTTCTTCCATTCACACGGCTGCGTCTGCGGTGACTTCACACACACCTGCATACTCGAACGCTTGGTCAACATCGCGACGGGTTTCGTGGCCACCACAGGTAATTCGCGCTATGGTTGGTATGCACCTTGGGACGACGGAATGGCGGCACACCTGCACCGTGAGTTCGTCGACGCTTATTTCAACGACCGTTTGCCTTACATTGGAACAGCTTTCGTGGAGATGAAGATAGCGACAGCACCATACATCAATACGCCTTGGGGCGACAACGGATGCTTGCGCTGGAACGACTACGACCTCAATATATTGGGCGACGTGGCAGTATGCCCATGGCTCGACGAGCCTTTCCGTCCGGAAGTGAGCTACGCCTCGGCATTGACACTCGGAACAACGCAAACATCAGTGATTGTCACACAAAGAGGTGAAGCGCAAAGCAACTTCCGCTGCAGCATATTCCATGGCGACGACCTCCTCGCTTTCGGCGAGACCGACGACAACGGCGTGGCGGATGTCTTGTTCCCGGAAGCACTCAATGTCGCTGATACTCTTACACTTATCATCACCGGACCGAATGCTTTACCACAAACAATAAAGGTTTTGGGAATAAACAACAACACAGCCTACATTTATCCGCAAGCGACTGATATTCATGGCGATTTCGTTTTCGGAAGAAACATTTCAATGGATGTCAATTTCAAAAATGCTGGTAATGTTGCTGCAAATAACGTAATCGCTACATTATCAACGACTTCCAACTATGTGAGCTTGGCAAAATCAACAGTGAATATTGGGACTGTCAATGCTGGCGAATCGGTAATGATTGCTGATGCTTTCGATATTATCGTGGCAAACGACATCCCTGACGACACTTACGTCGATTTCGTTATCTCATGCACCGACGGCACAAACGTTTGGAATAGAAACATCTTCTTCAGAGCAAGCGCTCCAGTGTTGAAAATCAATGAGTTATTATACGAGGAATCGAGTGGAAACATGAACGGATTCCTTGATGCGGGCGAGAGTCTCATCATTACCATGAGAGGCAAAAACATTGGTCATTATGTTGCCGAAAATCCTTATATTCATGGAGCTATCGAATCGGAATTCTTCACATTTATCAGCAATGACGTGCATTTCGACGATTTGAATGTTGGCGAAGACTTTGAAGTGAGTGTGGAGATTCATATTTCTGAAGATACCCCAGACGGCTCGTTCTTTACAACAAATCTGACTGCAAACACAGGACAGTATACGTCAAGCAAGAGCATCACTTTGACCGTCGGAACAGTGAGAGAAGACTTTGAAACCGGCGATTTCTCGCATCTGAATTGGAGACTTACAGGCGATGCCGATTGGTTTATCACCGACAGCGAAACACATTCAGGCGCATTTTGTGCGCAGTCACCTCAACTTATTAAAGATCAGATTTCTTCGTTGATAATCGAGATGGAAAACACCACCGACGGCGAGATTTCATTCTTTATCAAGACAAATACAAGAAAAAGCAAGGATTTGCTGGCGATTATCATCGATGGTAAATTGAAGAGTAAATGGTCGGGTGAAAATGACTGGGCTGCTGTGTCGTATGAATTGTCGGCCGGACAGCATACCATAGAATGGCGTTTCGATACCGCTCCAAGTGGCGATGCTACGACTAGCGTTTGCTGGCTTGACGACGTGACTTTCCCTGGTAACACCTTGATTTTGAATGTTGAATCGGTTGTTGAAGAGAATGGCGTGGCGGTCTATCCAAATCCTGCCAACGATATCATCTATGTGCAAGGTGCTGATATTCAGCATGTTGAAATCTACAACACTCTTGGTTTAAAGGTTGTTTCAAAAGACGTAAACAATTCAGAATCAATTGATGTTGCTGGTTTCGCAAGCGGAATTTACTTCGTCAGAACTATTGACAGCAATGGTAATATCTCAACAACAAAAATCATCAAGCGATAATGTTGTTTGCTGACGTAATCGGACATGAAGACTTGAAAAAACGCCTGATTCAGAGCGTTAAGGATAGTCGTGTGTCTCATGCGCAGCTGTTTTTGGGACCCGAAGGATGCGGCAAGATGCCTCTCGCATTAGCCTACGCACAATATATCAACTGCACAAATCGTTCAGAATCAGATAGTTGCGGCGTTTGCCCGTCATGCAAAAAGTTTATGTCGCTAACCCATCCCGACCTGCATTTCGTGTTCCCGACGGCGACAAACAAAGAAGTAAAACAAAATCCCGAATCTGACTTGTTTATCGCCGATTGGCGTGAGTATCTCTCTGATTGTCAGGGATATGCAGACTTGTCGGATTGGTACAACAAACTCGAAATCGAAAACAAACAAGGCATCATCAATGTGCGCGACGCCGCCACGATAATGCGAAAGCTGAGTTTCAAAGCCTACGAAAGCGAATATAAAATAGCGATAATTTGGATGGCTGAGAAACTTAACATGCAGAGCGCCAATAAGTTGTTGAAACTTATCGAGGAACCGCCGGAGAAAACGCTGTTTATACTTATCGCCGAACATCAGGAGGAGTTGCTTACGACAATTCGTTCGCGTTGCGTCATGGTGAAAGTGCCTAAACTTGAGCTTAATGAAATGCAAAACGCTCTGGTTCAACGAGTTGGATGCACCGAACAAGAGGCTTACGACGCCGCAACATTGGCAAACGGCAACTGGATTTTGGCACAACGTTATGCGAAAGACCAAGAAGATGAGAAGCTTTATGCCAACACCTTCCAGAAATGGATGCGTTACTGTTTCAAAGGCGCAGTGCCCGAACTGATAGATTTCGTGGCTAACGACGTCAAACCGTTGGGACGTGAAAAACAAAAGGAATTTTTGGAATATGGCTTGAATATCTTCCATAACTCATTGTTATTCAACAATAATATGCCTGATGAGGTGATGCTCCCATCCGACGAGAAAAACTTCACCAAAAACTTCGCACCTTTTATTAATATGCGAAATGTGGCGCAAATATGTGAGCTTTTTGAGGAAAGCATCAACCAAATCGAGCGTAATGCCAACGCTTCGATAGTGTTTTTGGACGATAGTTTCAAGATGTCAAAACTGTTAAGAGTCAAGTGATGAAAACGATTACAAAGATAGGATTGGCGGTGCTAAGCGGTCTTCTGATAGCCGCCGCATGGCCTGTGCGAGGTCTCGCGCCGCTGGCTTTCGTGGCATTTATCCCGCTTCTGTATCTTCAAGACAGGATTGGTGACCGTGAAAATCCTGAAAAAGGCAATATTTTCTGGTTGTCGTTTATAACGTTTTTCGTTTGGAACGCCCTAACTACATGGTGGGTGTGGAAAACCACTGCCGAAGGCACCATCGCGATGATACTGCTGAACAGCCTCTTCATGACCTGTGTGTTCTGGGCTTATCATTTTGCGAAAACCCGACTCTACGACAACAAAAAAGGTTATTACATTTTGATAATCTTTGTGTTAGCCTTCGAATACCTGCATCTCAACTGGCAAATCAACTGGCCGTGGCTCAACCTCGGCAACGTGTTCTCGCACTACCACACCTGGGTGCAATGGTACGAATTCACAGGCATCGCTGGCGGCACCCTCTGGGTTCTTTTGGCAAATATTTTGATTTACAAATACTTACTGTCATTTCGACCAGACGTTTCTCTCCCGTCATTTCGACCGCAGCGAAGCGGAGTGGAGAAATCACCTGTTTTTTATCCTATTCTTATTCTAATAGTCTTATTCCTCCCATTGATACTTGGTAAAATTTTATATTATTCTTATTCAGAAACTGGCGAAGACGTGGAAATCGTGGTGGTTCAACCTAATCTCGACCCTTACACCGAAGAGTTTACGCTTACTCCGCCCGAAATCATCGACCGCAACCTCATCGACGCGGCACATCTGGTGACCGACGACACTCGTTTCGTGGTGAGTCCGGAGTCGGCGATACAAGAGAGTATTTGGCTTGAGCATATCGATAAATATTTCTCAATCAAAGAGTTACGTCGTTTTGTCGACACCTTCCCGCAAACCTGTTATGTGATTGGCATCAGCGCTTACGGCATGGCGCCCGACGACTCGGAAAACGACTTCGCAGCACGCAAATTCTACGATGCCGACAAGTATTTTTATGCCTACAACACCGCCGCATTGATTACCAGTGATTCGATACAGCTGTACCATAAGTCTCGCCTGACACCTGGTGCCGAGGCAATGCCTTCGTGGTGGATTATGCGTATGTTCAAAAACAGCGCGCTCGATCTTGGCGGCACCGTAGGAACACTGAAAAAAGACACCGAAGCCAGGACGTTATCGTTTGATAATCATAAAGTTGGCACCTTGATATGCTATGAGTCGGTGTTCGGCGAATACGTCACCGAATTTGTGAAAAAAGGCGCCGACATGCTCTTCGTAATCACCAACGACGGCTGGTGGGGCAACACTCCAGGCCATAAACAGCATCTCGAATTCTCCAAACTGCGTGCCATCGAGACGAGAAGAAGCGTGGCTCGATCAGCAAACACTGGCATTTCCGGATTTATCAACCAACGTGGCGACATAATCGAACAAAGTAAGTATTGGGAACAGACCGCCTTGCGTAACACGTTGAAAACCAACGATAAACTCACGTTTTATGTGCGTTATGGCGATTATATCTACAAAGTGGCGGTGTTTCTCACCATCATGCTGCTCGCCTTGACGTTGGTGCGTCTTATAGTCAAAAAGAAATGAACGCTCTGAGTCTTGCGCCTTTCCAAGGGATTACCGATGTGGTTTACCGCAATATCTTCAAGAAGCATTTTCGCGGTATCGACAAATATTACACGCCGTTTTTCACCGGAATCCAGAAAGAAAACTCAAAAAGTCTAAGAGGCGAGGAGATAAGTCCCGAGTTCAATGATGTAAATAATGTCGTCCCACAGATTTTAAGCAACACCGCCGAGGAAATCATCAGATTTGCAAATCAATGTAAATCAATGGGATATCCTGAGTTTAACCTGAATATGGGATGCCCTTTTCCTCGTGTCGCCAACAAAACCCGTGGCTGTGGCCTGATGGCCGACCCAAACCGCACCATCAAGATGCTGAACGATGTTTTTGATGGCATCGACGGCATCAAATTCAGCATAAAATGCCGCCTCGGATATTACAACGACGAAGAGATTTACGCTTTTATCGACACGTTTAACACATTGAATTTAAGCGAGATAATAATCCACCCCAGAATCGGGAAACAGATGTACACCGGCGAGGCCTCGCTCGAAAAATTCATGGAATTGGTACCAAAAATCAATAAACCATTGGTTTACAATGGTGATATTTTTACAACGGATCGTTACACCATCATCTTATCCTCCTTATCCATCTTATCCTCTTCTATTATGCTCGGTCGCGGTCTCTTAACCAACCCCTTCCTCGCCGAACAAATCAAAAATATTGATAATCAACAGGATGAAAAATCGCGCCTTCATAATTTTGTCGTCGATTTATACGTCGAGCGTCTGCGTCATGCAGGCGGCAGCCCGAAAATCATCGGCAGCATGAAGGAACTGTGGAAATATATGATGAACATCTTCGACGACCCGCAGAACGTGTGGCGTAAGGTGAAGAAAGTCAATCACTTGGATGATTATGAAGCGGCAGTGGAAACAATCTTTTCAGACCATTATCTTGTATTAAATAACTGTAAAGATGCGATTCATCGCGTCTCCGATAACAACAATGTAATATGAAGAAAGTATTAAACATTTTGATTATCAGCTTGTTGCTGGTGTCATGCGCTGTAAAGCACCAGAAAAACACAGTAAACCAGAAAGAATTAGTGATTCTGTCGGTCAACGATATGCACGGAAAAATCGAAAACATGCCTAAATTCGCGTTTGTCGTCGACAGTTTGCGCAGTATTTATCCTGAACTTATGGTGGTGTCGGCGGGCGACAACCGCACTGGCAACGCCTACAACGACAAATATCCGGGAACACCTAATTATCCTATGGTTCACTTGATGAATGAGCTTGGTTTTGATGTGGCTGAACTCGGCAACCACGAGTTCGACGGCGGCATCGATGGTATCAGATATTATGTGAATAACGCCCACTTCCCGGTCATCTGCGCCAACGCGTTTTTTACAGGCTATCCTGATGTCAAACTCCCTGATTATGTTACGATTACAAAGAATATCGGCAACGATGACATAAAAATCATTTTCCTCGGAATGATTGAGACTGAAAACGAAGGCAAGCCTAGCGCACATGTCAAAAACCTGAAAAACATCGATTTTAAGCCGGCCGAGAGCATGATTGGCGACTACATGTATCTCAAAGACAGCTGCAACGTCTTCATTTTGCTGTCGCATTGCGGCTTGAATGACGAGCTGAAGTTCGCCGAGCAGTATCCGCAGTTCGATATGATTATCGGTGGCCATTCGCATGATTTGTATACCAAAACATTCGACAACGGACTTCTTTACACCCAGTCGAAAAGCTATTTGAACTTCGCTACTGTGACAAAAATCAAGTTTGAAAAAGGAAAAATTGTCAGCAAAGAGGCGCAAGTTATTGATTTAAAGAAAGTTAGCAAAGTCGATGCCAATGTTCAAAAAGAAGTCGACGGCTATTATTCAAACCCTGAGTTCCATGAAGTTATCGGCTATGCGAAGCGTTCGTTCAACGATTGGGACGCTCTTGGCGCATATATGGCCGATGCCATCCGTTATGTCACAAATACAGATTTCGCAATGCAAAACCCGGGCGGCGTGCGTTTCGACAGCTTGCACGGAGGCAACCTTACCAAAGCCGATATCTATAATCTCGACCCGTTTAACAATGCCTTGATGGTGGCTGAAATGACAGGCAAACAGGTTGAGGATTATATCGATATCGCTTCGACGAAAGACCACGACTGCCTGCATGTTTCAGGCATGACCTACACCATCGATTACATCCATTCCGATGACGGCCAGTCGGGTTTCATGAATGCAAAAGCTTATCTCGAAAACGGCGAACCTCTTGATCCTGAGAAGGTTTATACCGTCACAATCAACAGCTACATGGCATTGTGGGCTGAAGGCCGTTGCATGAAGATTTCTGAGACGGATTATTCATCGAATGATGCTGAAATTGAATTTTTGAAGAATCATAAAGAAGTTGATTATAATAATGTTCATCGTTATAAGGTGACAAAAATTAATCATTAAAATGAAAATATTACTTATTCGTTTAAGCTCAATCGGCGACATCGTCCTTACCACGCCTGTGATTCGTTGCATCAAACGTCAGATGGACGACGACGTTGAGCTTCATGTACTTATAAAAGATAAATTCGCTAGCCTGTCGCACAACAACCCGTATGTCGACAAGACTTTTGAACTTGGCAACTCCATTCGTGAAGTTATCAAGGAGCTGAAGAAGGAAGAATACGACTATGTCGTTGATTTACAGAAAAATAACCGCTCAAAACGGGTCTGTTTCGCCTTAGGCTGTGAGCATCATTCTTTCCATAAGCTTGATTTTAAGAAAATGTTGCTTACCACATTTAAAATCAACAGGTTACCTGATGTGCACGTCGTCGACAGATACTTTGAGGCTGTGGAGCCTCTTGGCGTGAAAAACGACGGTCGTGGACTGGATTTCTTCATCTCGGAGACTAATATGATGCAGGAACCCGACATCCCGGAGGAGTTCCGAAACGGATTTTACGCCGTGGTGGTGGGTGGCAGCTACAACACCAAGGTGATGCCAACCGACAAGATCATCGAGGTAATCGAAAAACTCGACGAACCCGTGATTTTGCTTGGCGGTCCGGGCGACATGCAACGTGCGAAAGTCGTTGCCGACGCTATCGGCGAGAACGTCTGGAACCCAGTAGGTATGCTTAATGTTGAGCAGTCGGCATCAATCATCAAGATGTCGAAGGCTGTCCTTACAAGCGACACCGGCATGATGCACATAGCGGCAGCGCTTCGTAAACCTATAGTTTCCGTCTGGGGCAACACTGTCCCTGAGTTTGGAATGTATCAGTATTATCCGCAAAACCATGATATTCAATCGAATATCATAGAGGTGAAAGGCCTGAATTGCCGTCCTTGCTCGAAACTAGGCTACAAAAAATGCCCGAAAGGTCATTTCAAATGCATGAATTTGATTAACACCGACGAAGTTGTCGCAAAACTCAAAATTGATTAATCATGCTATCAGTTAAGACATTCATTTTCAATTCAATACAAGTTAACACTTACGTTGTTTACAACGAAAACAAAGAGTGTGTCATTATCGATGCCGGTAACCTTGAGACATTCGAAGATCAGCAGATTTTGAGTTATATCGACAAAACTGGACTGAAACCGCTCATGTTGCTCAACACGCACTCGCATATCGATCATGTGATGGGCAACAAGGTTATTGCCGACAAATATCATGTGGAACTGGCGGCTCATCCTATCGAGAAGCCGTTCTACGACAAGGTGTGGGCATACGCGGCTGCTTTCGGTATAAATTTCACACAAGACCGCTGCCTGATACCTACCAAAGACCTCAACGATGGCGATATTGTCAAGATTGGTGATGACGAGCTGAAGGTTTTATTCACGCCAGGTCACGCCCCCGGCCATATCTGTTTCTATGATGAGAAAGGCGGCAAGGTTTTTACCGGTGACACCTTGTTTTACAGGGGAGTCGGACGTTGCGACCTGCTCGGCGGCAATTATCATCAGATAGAAAAAAGTCTCCGTGAGGTGCTTTACCAGCTCCCCGACGACATCATCGCATACTGCGGACACGGACCACAAACAAGAATCGGAGATGAAAAAAGAAATAATCCTTACGTAACTGGGTTATAGTTTTTAGTCGTTAATTAGAGAGCCTTCAGCTTTCGTAGAAAGGTGGCAGCTCGATAATGACGACTAAAAACAGAAAAGCCTTGTAAATCATCGACTTACAAGGCTTTCTTAGTATCGGGTAAGGGAATCGAACCCTTATTTCGACAGTGAGAGTGTCGTTACCTAACCGTTAGTAGAACCCGACCTCAATTGCGCTGCAAAAATACAATATTTTTTAATACGCACAACAAAATTTTAAAAAAAATGTAGAGACGCACGGCCGTACGTCTCTACTCTTTTATCTGTTATCTATGATCTGTTATCTCTTCACGATCTTCTTCACCACGCTATTTCCCTTCTTGTCGCTCATTCTCACGAAGTACAATCCCTCATTCAAATTAACAACGTTGATTTCGTTTGCTTTCTCAACAAACAAAACCTGCTGGCCGACAGCGTTGAAGATGGTCACATCCTGAACGTCACCATTAATATATAAGGTGTTGCTCATCGGGTTAGGATAAACCTCGAAGCTTGCTGCAAGGTTCTCGTCAACACCATCAAAAAGCTCTTCGTTCATAAACACTGGAATAACCTGTGTGTCAAGGTCAGATTCTATTTTTATGGCTGTTTCGATATAACCTTTAACTACCATTGCAATACCAACTGTAACTTCCATGCTTTCGCCATTTGCCAATGTTGCAGGCAGGTTAGCACTTGTCTCGAACCAGAGATAGTTCAATCCATAGGTTCCTTCAGTTATATCGTTGATAGTGCAAGGATTACCTGTTTCGTTGGTAATTGTGAATGTTGCAGGTGTATAATCCTCAAACGTGATTTGTTCCACGCTGATTGTAGGCTCTGTTGGAGTGATAGGTGTATATGTTTCCATTGTGAAATGGTGTGGATCCAACTCTGCAAACACCGGCTGTGTGTAACGGCGTCCTGACTCGTCAGCGCCGAAAACATAGTAGTTAATCTCCGATTCACCCTGATAACCTTTGATGTATCCTACATATTCATCAGGGTTGCCGGTTGCTGTCATGTGAGCCACCTGATAAGCGCCGCCGTCAATGCTATAATAAACAAGGAGTGAATCCTGCTTCAAATCCTGACCGCTGTAAGCGATGAATTTACTTGTGATGGCAATAGAATCTTGCCATTCTTGAACTCCGAACTTAACATCTCTATGATCGACGAAGAGCATTCCGAAGTCCATCACACCACGGGTGCGGCAGTGCAGAGCGTCGGTGTTCTCCCAAGAAATGTAATAGTCGTTGTTTGTAACGCCCACGATTTCATAACCTGGCATAGCTTCTTGGTAAACTGCCAAAGCCTGCTGGTTGTAATTCGAGTTGCTGCCCATTGGCACATACACTGATTTATTCAAAATCAAACTGTTGGTGTAAGGTGCAAGTGTGCTTCCGCCTGGTTCGTCAACACGGTAAACGCGATAAGGATAGCCCCAGCAGCAGTTTGTTGTCTCAAAATACTGTGCAACAGATTCATAATCAGCATAATGTGAGTTGCTTTGTGGCACGCGGGCAATCAAAATCTTATCTGGTGCGAGGTACTTGCCCCAGCAGTCGACGTGTGCGATGTAGTCGCCCTGCGGGTCGATGGTGATATGATAAGGATCGATGCCAAGATAATCGCGCATCTTCTGGCGCACGTTGGCTTCGTTGTTGTTGTTTTCCTGAAGCACGAGGTTGTCGCTCACGCCATGGCCACGACCGTCTTCCATCATATTGCCGCCAGTGTGCTCGAGGTTCATGCCGTACATCGGGATCTGCCAGAAGTTGGCGAACACGCCCGACATATTGTCGTCGTTAGGACGTGGACGGTTGTAGATATTGTCGACGATAGCTGGGTTTCTGTCCTCGAAGATGTACCACGGGCCGTAGTCGCGAACCCAGTATGAGTCACTTGATGCATTCACAAAATGAACATTGCTCATGTTCACACCTGCATTCTGGAATGAGCTCTGAGCGCTGCTTTGCTGCGATGTCGACACAATGCAGTAAACAGGGCAATTGTTTGCCAACTGGACTACCAAACTTGTAGGAATTCCGAGAGGGTAACGGATCATCACACCCTGCATTGGCTCGAATTCAGCTACAAAACGAGGTGTGCCTGTCGGTGGATCGGTCTCAACAAAATTCTCATTTCTAACTGGTGTGTTCATCTCTTCCTCAGAGAGATAATGCCATCTCTTCCAATCCGGAGTCGTCTGCTCCTGTGCGTTCACTTTAATGCTTAAAACTAAAGCGAAAGCAACTAAACTAAGTAATATTTTCTTCATTTTTTAAAGATTAATTCCAAGTATTAATTTTTAGGGTGCAAAGATACTTATTTGTTGGATACATGCGTTATTTTTATTGAAATTTTTTGTAATTTTGCATTTTAAAATAATATTGAAAATGAACTGCATCTTATTGATTTTCTTGACGTTTGCTCAGATTAACGACACAATTACAGATACAATCGTCGCTAATCAGCGCCTTATGAACGACTCTATCGACATGTCCATCCTTGATGATTCGTATGAATTGGACTCGATAAATCCTAATCTGCCGGATAGTATTCAGGAACAGATTCAAAAGGTTTTCGACGATGAGAATTCTGGTAAAGGTATTGTCGATGAATCTATGGATATGTTGGAAATGATTGATACTCTTAAAGTTATACCATATTTCGATGAGAGTAAAGCTAATACTTGCAACTATCCTCCAGGATATATCCCGTCATACCCCGACAGCGTTTATGCTCAGCGTATCGAGGAATTGAATCGCAACACGACAATGGAGTTGGTTTACAACAAGCATGTGAAGTCGTTTATCGATGTGTATGCTGTTCAAAAACGCGATAAAACCGAGCGAATTCTTGGTTTGGCTGATGTTTATTTTCCGCTTTTCGAGCAGACGTTGGACAAATACAACATGCCTCTTGAGTTGAAATACTTGGCTGTTGTGGAGTCGGCTCTGAACCCGCGCGCAGGTTCTTGGGCGGGCGCGAAAGGCCTCTGGCAGTTTATGTATGCTACCGGAAAGACTTACAAACTCAACGTAACCACCCTCGTCGACGACCGCTACGACCCGCTGAAATCGACAGAAGCGGCATGCCAGCATCTCAACGATCTTTACACCATGTTCGGCGACTGGTTTTTGGCTCTTGCGGCGTATAACTCTGGCGCGGGAAACGTGAAAAAAGCTATCCGCAGAGCCGGAGGTATCAAGAATTACTGGGCTATCTGGCCTTATCTGCCTAAAGAGACACGTGGCTATGTACCGGCATTCATCGCTGTCAACTACGTGATGAACTATCCTGCCGAACATAACATTTGTCCGCTCGACCCGGGCATCATCAAAAGCGGCACCGACACAGTGATGGTTCACGATGTGCTTCATTTCGACCAGCTTCATGAGATGCTGGGCATCCCGATGGAAGATATCAAGTTTTTCAACCCTCAATACACCAAATCAATCATCCCGGCAACGGCGAAAAAGCCTTTGGTGCTTCAGATTCCTGAGAAATATGTCGGCGAATATATAAGCCACGAGAAGGAACTTTATGCTTTCAAGACGAAGAGCGGCATCGACAAGGAGAAGCTGCAGGAGCAGATGAAACAGATCTCCGACCGTAGCGTGCATGTCGTGAAAAAAGGCGAGACTTTAAGCGCTATCGCGAAGAAGTATCATGTTGGCGTTAAACAACTTAGGTCGTGGAATAACCTGAAGTCCGACAACCTCCGCATCGGCCAGAAGCTTATTGTCTACAGCTCGGGAGCCCCTATGGCACAGGCTGGCAACGCCAAACCTGTCGAACGTTCGACGACGCAGACCACCCACGTGGTGAAACAGGGCGAGACGCTGGGCAAAATAGCAGCAACATACAAATGCTCGGTCACCGACTTGAAGAAATGGAACAATCTGCAGTCTAACACCATCAAAGTCGGACAGAAGCTGAAGGTGTATCCTCCTGAGAATCAGTCGACTACATCGCAGCCGAAGACTTCGGGCAATACAGTCTACACAGTGAAGTCGGGCGATAATCTCACGAAAATAGCAAAGAAATACAACGTCACCGTTGACTATATCAAGAAGAAAAACAACTTGACATCCAACGAGTTAAAGGTTGGTCAGAAGTTAAAACTTTAAGCTCCAGATTATAGTTTCGAGCTGCCTCAACAAGTCGCGTTTCGGCTTGTTGGGGTAGTAAACGTAGCCCTCGACGCAGATGAGTTTGTTGGCTTCAGGGTTCACTATGGTGTAAGAAACGTATGGTCCGGCCATAAACTCACCCTCTGTCTTCCACAATCCGCGCATCTCAACGGCGTAACCTGCCGGAAAGTCAGGAATAACTTTGAAAACCGGCTTCACAAACTCCTTGTCTAAGGTCATATAGCTGCCGTCAGTCGGTCCGGGGATGTATTTCTCAGTGATGGAATCGGTCTTTTTAATGATGCGTTCCTCACTCAAATCATTTGTGTTTCTGTATGGTAACTGATAGATTATCAAGCCCAAACTCTTGTCGGTCTCCTCTTTTCTTATCCAGGTGAAATAGTTCTCGTTTTTAGCGATGTAATAGCCTTCCGGCACCGTCATGGTGATGCCGTAAGTGGTTCTCAAAGCCTCTGTAACCTTTGTGTTGATCATCGGACGGAAGAAGTCCATGAAACGTGCCCGCTCGTTCTTGTCGAAGATGTCCTTTAGCTCATCTTTCTGAGTATCAAACACTTTGACCCAGCTCTCGGCGTCTTTTGCCTTGATTTTTAATGCATATTGCGGTGCCGACTGCCAGTCGTACTGCGACTCGATAATCGGGTTGGTCAAGTCGGGAATAATTTCACCTATGATGAGGTTGCGGTGTTTCTTGAACATATCGTTGAGCGCAGGCATGTTGATATGCGCCACGCGGAACGTTTTTTCAGGCTGCGGGAGTCCGTACTGCTCCTCCTCGAAGAAATCGCGAACCGCCTGTCCCATCTGGCCATTCCATTGGTCGTCGTTCTGTGTCACAAACAAAATCTCAGAGGTGCCGCCCACCGAACGATCCTTCCTGTTTTCAGTTTTTTTGTCCGAACATGAGGTGAATGCCATCAGGGCAGCGATTATCAAAGCAAAAAGTTGAAGTTTTTTCATAGTGATACTATTAAATGACGCTACAAAAATAACGGAAATTTTCTTATTTTAATATTTTTGATTCAAAAAATCGTTATCTTTGCATCATAATTGAAACAAAATTGAATATGAACGAGTTTTCAGTTTCAGCGATTTCACCTTCAAACATTGCCATTGTGAAGTATTGGGGCAAGCACGGCAACCAGCTGCCAAACAACCCTTCAATCAGTTTCACTTTGAGCCGCTGTCACACCGAGACGCATGTTAAAGTCACAAAAAACGACACTGGGAATTATGCGTTGCATTTCCTTTTTGAAGGCAAGGAATCGCCTAAGTTTCAAGAAAAAATTGAGAAGTATCTTGTTGAAAATCAACAATATTTTGGTTTTTTGAAGGGTCTCGATCTGAATATCGAAAGCAGCAACTCGTTTCCACATTCTTCTGGCATCGCCTCGAGTGCCGCCTCGATGAGCGCCTTGGTATTATGTCTTTTACAGATTGAAAAAACTGTAAATCAAAATGTTACGCCTCTCGATATGCGTAAAGCGTCGTTTTTGTCGCGTCTCGCCTCGGGTAGTGCCGCCCGCTCAGTCTATCCAGTGATGGCTCTGTGGGGTGCAACGCCTTCAGTATCAAGCAGTTCCGATGAATATGCTGTGCCGCTAGAAGATATCGTACATCCTGTTTTCAAGACGTATCACGACAGCATTCTCATTGTTTCAAACAAAGAAAAAAGCGTCTCATCGCGTGTCGGACACTCTCTCATGAACAGCCACCCGCTTGCCGAACAACGTTATCAAACTGCTCGAGAGAATACCGAAAAGCTTCTTAAAGTGCTTAAAAACGGCGACATCACCGAGTTTATCGAGATTGCGGAGGCGGAGGCACTTCAGCTTCATGAGTTGATGGCAACATCCAACCCTCCGTACAAACTGATGGAGCCTAATACGCTGAAAATCATCGATTTAGTGCGTGAGTTCCGTCGTGAGACGAAGGTTCCGGCCTGCTTCACCCTCGACGCAGGTCCTAACGTGCATCTTCTATATCCTGATGCCGACGACGCTCGCGTGAAAAGCTTCATTAAAGATAATCTTTTGCAGTATTGTCACGATAATCAATGTATTGACGATGTTGTTCAAAATAAAACAAACCTATAAATCACTGCTATGGAAATTAGAAAATATTACGGCAAGGTCATTCTTTTTGGTGAATATTCAATGATTTTCGGTTCGCCGGCACTGCTCATGCCGCTTTACACCGGCGAGTCGCATTGGGATTACATCTGGCGCAACCATGGCAAGAAAAACTACTCGTCAAACCGTAGCCTCCACATGTTTGCCAATTACCTTGAGAAAGACGAATATTTTACGCAACATATTGATGTTCAGAAGTTTAGAGCTGAGCTAAAGAAAGGAATGTTCCTCGACTCTTGCATCCCGTCGGGATACGGAGTGGGTAGCTCGGGCGCTCTGACCGCAGCCGTGTACGACCGCTTCAAATCAGATGAAATCGAGGATTTGATAGTGTTGAAAAAGTTCCTTGGCGACATGGAAAACTGTTTCCACGGCAGCAGCTCGGGCCTCGACCCGCTGCAATGTTATCTCGGCAAGCCTTTCGTACTCACCGAAGATAAGAAAATTCAGATTTTGGAAAAGGATTTCGTTCCTGAAGGCATTCATATCTTCTTGATTGACAGCAAGATAAAGAGCGAGACACGCGCCCTCGTCAGCTATTTCAAAGAGCAGCGCGAGAACCCGACCTACCTGAAAGCTTTCGACGAGCTTTACTATCCTTTCGTGGGTCGCTGCATCAACTCGTTGATTTCAGGCGATGTCGACAAATTCTTCGACGACTTGACGCATCTTTCTTATTATCAGACAGTTATGTTCCGCCCGATGATAACCGACAACATGCTTCCGCTCTTCTCGCTGAAACGAAAAGACGTGCATTTCCAGATAAAAATCTGTGGATCGGGTGGCGGCGGTTACTTCCTCGGCTTCTCCGACGATATGGAGGCAACCAACGAGTTCATGAAAGAAAAAGACTTCCCAATAACCTGGGTTCTCTAACGATTCTCCTAGTGATGTATGATGTTTAGCTCAGGTCGTTGAGTTCTCAACTCATCAATCTCCTTCGACTTGACTCTTGAGCCAATCGCCTTTACGTATCTTAAAGTGCTGGTGTTCGCGACAGGCGAGAGCGACTTGATGTTGGTGTTGGCTACGTTCAACTCCTCGAGTTTCGGACATTTAGCTAAAACCTTGATATTCTTAATCTTAGTATTCGCGATGTCGAGAATTCTCAGTTCGCTCATGTATTCCAGCGCGTTGATGTCGGTGATGTTGGTGTTCTCAATCGACAGAACCTCAATCTTCTTGTTTCCTGCCAAAGGCATCAAATCGTTGATGGCATTGCCGTCAATTTGAAGCTCGTTCAATAGTTTCAAATTGCTCAACGGACTCAAGTCGGTGATATGGTTGTCCTTGATAATCAATTTCTTAAGGAACATAAGCTTTGTCAGAGGCTCCAGACTCGAAATCATGATGCGAGTGTCGACTTCAATTTCCTCGATGTCGGCGACGGCTTGCAGCTGCTCGGCAGTAGGGTTGGTGTCGATGTCGACGATTCTTCTGAAAACCTCTCTCCAGTCGTTGTCGAGCATGTTCCACCAAGTTCTTAACTCGTCGGTCTGATAAATCACCGTCACATTAGGTTGCGCGGTTCTAAGCTTGAACACCTGCTCCGAATTGACCTTGCTGTTTTCGGCTTTCACCATGGTGAGATGTGGCATGTTGGCAAGTGGTGTCAAATCTGAGACCAGAGTGTTCTCTATATTGATTTCCAATAAGTTACTGAGGCTTTCGATTGGTTTTAAATCGCTGATCTTGGTGTTTTTAATATTGAGATATCTCAAATTGTGCAAGCCGTGAAGCGGAGTGAGATCGACGATTTTCGTATTTTCAAGCTCAAGGGTTTCCAAACTTGTAAGTCTCTCAATCGGCAGCGCATCCTGGAAGAATGGTTCCAAAGTGAGTGATTTCATGCTGATGATGGAATGCAGCTCCTCAGGCGTCGGGTTGACGTCGGTGTTGTTTTGCTTAGCGATGGTCGTTTTCCAGAACACCTGAAGTCCGTCCCACCAATCGAGCAGCGCCTGTGTCTCGTAAATCACCATCACTCTTCTGTTTTCTTTCTTGAAAGCGTCGGCTTTGTCAGAATCGATTTGAGTGTTGTCGCAGTATATCCTCACGAGATTTTGCATGTCTTTGAGCGGCATGATGTCGCCAATATTGGTGTTTCGGCACTGTAACTCATTGAGTTTGGTTAAGTTAGACAATGGCGACAAGTCTGTCACTAAAGTATTGTCGATGACCAGCAACTGCAGGTTTTCGAGGTTTGCCAATGGTGTCAAATCGGAAACTTCGGTGTTGCTGATGTTCAGATAATGCAGCGATTGCGGCAGAACCACCGAATCCAGACTTGTAATCTTGGTATTTGAAAGGTCGAGGTTGGTTAGCATCTCGCAATTGCCTAAAACACTGATGTTTTCGACGTCGGTACCGGCCAACGAAAGGTTGATGAGCTTGTGATAAAGCCCTATGATTTCAATATCGTTGAGTCGCAGATTCTCGGCTTTCAGATTCTTGATGTCGTTGGTGTATCGTAAATCGGAAATGTCTTTTATTGCTGTGTTGCTGATATCTAAGTTATTGATTTTGTTGAGATTTCTAATTGGGTAGATGTCTTCGACATCGGTGCCTGAGCAGTTGAGACTTTGCAGGTCAGAAAGCTCATAAAGCGGGTCGAGTGTGTGAATGTACGGGTTCTGACTGATGTCCACGTCGGTGATTTTCGTGAAATTGGTCAGTTTTTCATATAAAACCGGCATGTCGCACGCCAAGGTGCTTTCCACAAGGCTGTCGTCGACCACCACTATGGAGTCGCGGAAGATATGAATTAGATTTTTTATTTCGATTGAGTCGATGATGAATTGATTCTCGCCGAAATAGAATTTCCAAGCCGACGGCATTCTGTTCCACCAAGTCCTAAGCTCTTCAGTCTCATTAGGTTTGGTGGTGTACATGCTCACAATCTTCATGTCTTTTTTCGCCGGGTCGACGTTGATTTCCATGAAACGTTTGCATGTGTTGTTCACGCTGTCGCCAACGATGTTGTGGCCGACGATGGTCCTCATCATAGTCACTTTGAAGTAGGTGTCGCCGTTTTCGCTGGTCTGCGGCTGTATGTCGTCGATTTTTAGAGTGAATTTTATGTCTTTGAAGAAGAAATCGATGTCTTTCAGATATGCCTGAACATCCTTATTAATATAGGTGCTGCGGTTATCGTCGAGGTCGTCTTCAATCTGAACGTCTTCGTCTTTGAAAATCTTGGCGTAGCTCTCCTTAAAAACGATGTCTTTTTCCTGGGCACTGGTCTCGGGATCGCCAATAAATGAAAAGGTTTCCTCGAGGTATCGCACCATCATTCTTATCTGGCTTGAATACTCTTCAATTTCATCCTTGCTGAGGCTGCTTTTCTGGGCGAAAGTGCTGTAGCAAGACAAAAACAAAATCGCAATAAAAACTAATTTTTTCATCTTTTAGGTTGATAAAGCTTTAAAAGTGCTTCTTTTTCAGAATCTTTCAGATAAACAAGGTTCGAAATAAGCCAACCTGAGTTGTAGCCTCTTCTGTTGAACCATGAGACTTCAAAATACCAGTTTTTGATTTGGAACACATGGAATTTCACATTTTCCACGTGGTCGAATTTCAGATTTCCTTGTTTTATTTCATAGAAAAACAATGTCATATAATCTGGCGTATATTCTGTAGAAGCATAATACTCAATGATTTCCGGGTCTTTGAATATTTTATAGATATTCATGAAGTCGAGTTCGTGGCTCATAGGGTGGAGGAAGTGCTTCTCGCGTTCGGCCAACTCTCCTTGCGGAAAATTTTTCTGAAACTCCGAGAAAAACACGTTCGATATGACCCATTTCGAGCCGAGTCCGTCTTTTTCCAACGTCAGAATCATGCTCACGTCGACTTCCTGGCCTTTCCATTTGAATTTTGCTGAAACCTCTGAGAACCAGTCGCCTCCGAGGAATTCAAAGAATTGGTTGTTGTTTTTTGTGAGGTCTTCAACGAAAAAGTCGCGCAGTGTGCCTGATGTTCTCGGGTTGTCGAGGTCGAACAGCAGTGGGAGAGCGTCCTTGCGTTTGGCGGCGCTGCGATAATCCTTGTCGCTCGGGTACAAGCGTTTGCCCGAAGGGTCTTCTTCGTAGTTAAACCTGTGAATGAACTGCCCCATCTGCTTCGTCATGGTGTAGAGCTCACGCTCGTCCATCTGGACTTCGCCGAGGTTGCCACTCACTTGGGCGTTGACCTTAAAACAAAGTGCCAGCATCAACACTGGCACTATGATTCTCAATGACTTACTCATTATTTATTGGTAGTTTCTTTCACGCGCATGTCGCCGAGTAACACATCCCAGAAGCCGATGAGACGGCCACCGATTTGTGTCTCTTTGCGCTTCACATACACAGTGATGTCTTTCTTTGTGGTGTCCTGATAAACGAGCCTGCCTTCAGCGTCGTAGCCTTTGAATGTCTGGAAAATAGTAATCACACCGACGTATGTTCCGTCAGGTTGACGCTGTAAATCAGACACATACTGAATGTTATACCAGTCAATTTCAACGCGGTCGTAGTTGAGGCGCATCAGTCTCTCGAGGTACTGGCGGACTTTGTAGTATTCGACTTTTGTCTTTGCCAATGAAGAAACACCGATTTCGGCATCTGGTGCGAAGAGCTCTTCAGCGCGGTCGATGACGCGGTTTGCCTCGCTCCATGGAGTGTTCTTCGAACCAATCAGTTTAACATATTTCGACAGGTCGCGAACTTTCTCAAGTGCAAGACTGTCAATGGCTTGCTTGCGTTCAGGACTTAATTCAGGCTCTTGTGCGAATGCCTGGTAACCTGTGAATGCGAAAAATGCGAATGCTATTGCAAATAATACCTTTTTCATCTTATTTCTTAATTAATTCGAGTTCAGTAATCTTGTTTTCTTCGTTGTATTTGATGTTGTCGATGCCGACGTTAACCTTTTTCTGGTCTTTCAGATAGTTGAGGTAATCGACGGCTGTCGTCGGACGGTCGTAGTCGCCGTAGTTGTTGAGGCGGATGAGGACAACAGCGTCAGGTGATTCGAACAACTTAAGAGCCTCGTTGATGGTGCTGTTGGCTGTTGCGGCGTCTTTTGCGCTGGCAATCATTGTGAAATAGTCGGCGAGACTCGTCTTGGGCTTGTTTTGCTCCTCAATCTCGCGAAGCCGTTGCTCTTCGGCTATGCGCTGCTCTTCAGCCAATCGGTCTCTCTCGGCCATTTCTCTGGCTATCTTAGCCTCGGCGCGTTCTATCATTTCAACAATCTCAGGGTTCTTTTTCGAGAAATCAGTCTGTCTGATTTCCTCGACACGGGCTTGCTGTTCTTCCAAAGTCCACTCTGTTTCATCGTTGAGGATGGCATTCAAGTCTTTGGTAGCTGCCTCGACTCTTGCCTTGTACTCTTTCTTTGATAATTTCTTTGATGATTTGCAACTTGTTGCTCCACAGATAGTTACGAGGGCAATCATTGCAATGATAATAGTACTTTTAAGATGTTTTAACATTTTGCGAAAATTTAAATCTAATTAATATAATAACTCGCAAAGTTAAGAATTATTTTGATAAGATGTAAGATTATTCAAGATTTTTTAGCAATTTTGAAGTCGAAATGAAACATTACAACATACCGATATTTTTACCTGAACTCGCCTGTCCTTTCAGATGCGTTTACTGCAATCAGTTTAGCATTACCGGCAAGCAGAAACTGCCTGATATTCAGGATGTTAAAAATACTATCGAGAATTATTTGGCATCTTTTAAGGAAAATGACAGGTGTGTTGAGGTGGCGTTTTTCGGTGGCAATTTCACTGGTCTTCCTGAAAAAATGCAGGATGATTTCTTGAAAATCGTGCAGCCTTACCTCGAAAAAGGCCTCGTCGACGGCATCAGATGCAGCACCCGTCCTGATTATATCGACGAAAACAGGGTGAAAACACTGAAAAATTTCGGTATGAAACACATTGAGCTGGGGGCGCAAAGTACAAATGATGCGGTTTTGCGGAAATGTGGTCGCGGACATACCTTCAAAGATATCAAAAATGCCTCTCAAATCATTGTTAATGAAAGTATTACGCTTGGATTGCAGATGATGATAGGCTTGCCGTTCGATTGTTTTGATTATGACATGCAAACGGCAAAAGATATTGTGCGGCTTGGTGCAAAGGAGACGCGTATCTATCCGTGTATCGTGGTGAAAGACACTGAGTTAGAGCGGATTTACAAAAACGGAGAGTATGCGCCTTTGACCTTGAACGACGCTGTCGAACAGTCGGCGACGCTTTACGAATATTTCACCGAAAACGATGTGAAGGTTCTTAGGATAGGCCTTCACACCTCCGACGATTTGAATGGCGATGCCTTTGTCGCCGGACCATATCACAAAAACTTCGCCGAGATGGTTTTCAGTAGGTTATGGGGTCGGAAATTTGATAAAATCGATGAAAAATCTGATAAAATCGTCATCGAGGTGCCGGAAAACGAATTAAATCATGCGATAGGGTATAAGGGGGAGAACAAAAAGAAATTGCAGGAACGATACAAACACGTTGCCTTTAAACCGTCATTTCGACCGACCGAAGGGAGCGGAGAAATCCTTCGAAATGACGTGACTATTATAGCGAGTAGCATGATGCCCGCTGCTGCCCGTGAATCCCTCTCCAAACTAGGCTCCGTCACCTGGCTCGAGCCTTCCGACAAGGCATATCCTTCAATTTCTTCTCATCCCGATATTTTCTTCTTTTGCCATAATGAAAAACATTGTGATTCAGTGATTTGTGCGGAAAATGTCGATATTAAATTACCGGAAAATATCACTGTTATTAAGGGTGATAAATCAGTAGGCCACAAATATCCGGAAACTGTTCCGTATAATGCTATCGGTGTGGGTAACATATTGATACACAATTTGTTATATACCGATTTGTCGATATTGGATTTTTATAAAAAAATATCGACAAAATCCGTGCAACTAAATGTAAATCAAGGATATACGCGATGTAATTTGTTGGCGTTGGATGAAAAGAATTTCATCACATCTGATTTTGGGATAAAACGAGTTTTGGAGGAAAACGGCTGCAATGTTTTTTATGTCGACCCGCATCAGATTGCGCTTCCGGGACACAATCACGGGTTCTTCCCGGGCTGTTGCGGGCTTGTCGACGACTGCGTTGTGGTGTGCGGCTCGTTGAAACATCTGAAGGAATGCAAGGAACTGAAAAAGTTCATTCGTCGAAATAGGATGAAAATCATTGAGTTATACGATGGTGAACTTGTTGATGTGGGAAGCATTTTCTTTATCAGGCGTAAATCATAAATTGTTATTTTTGCAAAAATATTTGTTTTGAAAATAGAACTTCTTTCACCGGCGAAAAATCTTGAGGTTGGACTGGCTGCCATCAACCACGGCGCTGATGCTGTGTATATCGGCGGACCAAGCTTCGGCGCGCGAGAAAAAGTTGGTAACAGCATTGAGGATATCGAGAAACTGTGCAATCATGCGGCAATTTATGATGCGAAGGTATATGTCACACTCAATACTTTGTTGTTCGACAATGAGTTGGAACAAGCGCGCACTATCGCTTGGGACTGCTATAACGCCGGTGTCGACGCGCTCATAGTCCAGGATATGGCGCTCCTGATGATGGATATGCCGCCTATCGCGCTTCATGCCTCGACGCAATGCAACAACCAGACTGCAGAGAAGGTGAAGTTTTTGGAAGATGTTGGTTTTCAACAGGTTGTCCTGGCTAGAGAATTGAGTGTCAACGAGATAAAAGATATTCGCTCGAAGACGACAGTGCCACTGGAATTCTTCGTCCATGGTGCTTTGTGCGTAAGCTACAGCGGTCAGTGCTATTTGAGTCACGTTATCGGACATCGTTCCGCCAACCGTGGAGCGTGCGCGCAGCCCTGCCGATTGAAATGGAACCTTGAAGATGAAAACGGTAACACATTGATTGCTAACCGACATCTGCTGTCGTTGCGCGATATGAACAACTCGAAAAACCTCGAGGAGCTCATCGACGCCGGCATTTCATCATTCAAAATAGAAGGCCGTCTCAAAGACGCTGATTATGTGAAGAATACCACGGCATTCTACCGTCAGGCTCTCGACGAAATCATAGCCAGAAGACCAGATATATCTAAATCTTCAAAAGGAATATCATCACCATCTTTCGTTCCAAATCTTGAGAAGTCGTTTTCGCGTGGTTTCACTGATTATTTCCTTCATGGTAGACAAAAAAATATTGATTCGCCGTTTACCCCGAAATCGATGGGTGAGTACATCGGCGAAATCAAGAAAATCGACGGCAAACGCATGACCGTAAAGCTGAAAGAAGGAATAACGCTGCATAACGGCGATGGATTGTGTTTCTTGGATGAAAACAATGAATTGCAAGGATTTAACGTCAACGGCGTCGAAAATGACACAATCTTAAGTTCAGCGCCGTTGTCATTCCGAGCACCGCAGGTGCGAGGAATCTCATTGTATCGCAACTATGACATTCAATGGCAGCGATCCGTTGACGCCTCCACTGGTAACCGCAAAATCGCAATCAACCTAGAACTATCCGAGACCTCTGACGGTTTCCGTTTGTCATCAGAAAACGTCAGCGTTTCATTACAATGCCAGAAAGACATCGCAAAGAATCCAGAGAAGGCGCTCGAGACAATCCGCACCAAATTATCACAATGGGGCGATACAAAATTTGTTGTTAAAAACATTGATATTCAATTAGATACGATGTATTTTATTCCGGCATCGATTCTCGGTGAGATGAAACGCCAACTGGTTGTTGAATTGGAGTCGTCATTTCGACTGAAGCATAACGAAGTGAAGCGGAATGGAGAAATCTCCGTCAAACAAAAACATTGTGACATTCAATTGTCGGAGCTTTCTCCGCTCCCTGCGGTCGGTCGAAATGACGGTTTGGGCGATCATCTATCATATCTCGGCAACGTCACCAATTCCCTGTCACGTCAATTTTATGAGAATCATGGCATTGCGCATATCGACGACGGTCTGGAAAAGACAACGCCTGATGGCGAGATCGTGGTGATGACCACCAAACATTGCATACGTTATGCCAACGGGATGTGCGCAAAGGAGACCGGCAAACCGGCTTCACCTTTATATATTAGCAACGACCGCGGTCGATTCCGCCTTGATTTCGACTGCAAAAATTGTTGCATGAAGGTGGTCAATATTTAAAAAAGTTGTAAATTTGCAAAACAGAATATAAATAGTATAATGAAACGAGTACTTATAACGACTGGTGGTGGCGACTGTCCGGGCCTCAATGCGGTGATTCGCGCTATCGTGAAGCGTGCTTCGCAGGAGACCGACTGGGAAGTCCTCGGCAGCATACAGGCATTCAACGGAGTGCTGTGGGAGCCGCAGGAGATAGTGCGTCTCACACCTGAAACAGTGCGCGGAATACATTTCCGTGGCGGCACAATAATCGAGACAACCAATAAAGGCGGTCCGTTCAGCTGGCCAGTAAAGAAAAACGACGGCACATGGGAAATCGTCGACCGTTCAGACGAGATGATCCGCCGACTGGAATACATGGGCGTCGACTGTGTCATCAACATCGGTGGCGACGGCTCACAAAGGATTTCGCAGAAGCTCTACGAGAAGGGTTTGAACATCATTGGAGTGCCGAAGACCATCGACAACGACCTCTCGATGACCGACTGCACCTTCGGTTTCCAGACTGCAGTGCAGATTGCCACCGAAGCAGTGGATAAGCTCGTCACAACAGCGGCATCTCATAACCGCGTGTTTGTGCTCGAAGTCATGGGACGTGACGCTGGCTGGATTGCGCTGAACGCAGCAATTGCCGGCGGTGCCGAGGTTTGTCTGTTGCCTGAGTTCCCTTATGATGTCAATATAGTGAAAAAACGTCTCGAGGAGCGTTTCCACAACGACAGAGGCCATGCCATCGTGGTAATCAGTGAGGGCGCGAAGCCGAAAGACGGCACGCAGATCTTCACCAAGAGCAACGAGCCAGGATACGAGAACGTGAAGCTCGGCGGCATTGGAGTGAAGTTCATCGAGCAGATGAAAGCCGCTGGCTTTGAACACGATATGCGTGAGACCACGCTCGGTCACCTGCAGCGCGGCGGCGTGCCTATCGCTTACGACCGTGTGCTGGCATCACAGTTCGGCGTGAAGGCGTTCGAGATGGTTTTGAACAAGGAATACGGCCACATGGTGGCTTATCGTCACCCGCATGTGATAAGCGTGCCAATCAAAGACGCCGTGGCGAAGATGAACTTCGTCGAGCCGGATTGCGACTTGATAAGGACAGCGAAAGGCTTGAATATATCTCTCGGAATTTAAAGGATATTCATCCTGTTGGCATCTTGCTTCAGGAACACGAATATCATCATCGAGAACATCAAAAGGCTTGAACCTCCGTAACTTAGGAATGGCAGTGGGATGCCGATGACAGGCACTAATCCTATTGTCATTCCTATATTTATGGCAAAATGGAAGAAGAAAATACATGCTATGCCATAGCCATAGATTCGGCTGAACGGCGAGCGTTGTCGTTCAGCTAAGTGCATGATCCTCAATATTAAAGCGAGGTAAAGACTGATTACAACGAAGCATCCGACGAAGCCTGTTTCCTCGCCCACGGTGCAGAAAATGAAGTCGGTGTGCTGCTCTGGCACGAAGTTGTATTTCGTCATGGTGCCGTTGAGGTAGCCTTTGCCTGAAAAACCTCCCGAACCTATAGCAATCATTGACTGATTCAGATTATAACCGACGCCTTTTATGTCGTGTTCCTTGCCCAAAATGATGTTGATACGTGTCTGCTGATGCGGCTTCAAGATGTGGTTGAAGGCAAAGTCGACGGAGAAAACGAAGGCGCAGGCTGCGATGAGGATGCCTGTCAGAAGCCAGATGTTTTTCTTGGTGCGGTCGATGAGAAGCAGGAATAACGCGTAAAGCACCACCAATCCAATCATCATGTACCATTTTGATACACAGAGAGTTAAGATAAACAGCGTCGCTGCTACCAGTCCGATAATTAATATTTTGCCGCCCATGCCTTCGCGATAGAGTACGAGCAGGAAAATGATGAAGACGGATGCTGAACCGGCGTCGCCTTGTGCCAAGACGAGAAGCATCGGCAGGAAGACGAGGCCGTAGGCGGTGAGTTGCGTCTTGAGTTTTGTGATGTCGGTGTCGAGCTTGCCTAAGAAATGCGCCAAAGCCAGCGCTGTGCCGAACTTGGCGAACTCGGAAGGCTGGAATGAGATCGGCCCGAGTTGAATCCAAGAGGTAGAGCCGGAGATTTTTGAGCCTACAACCAACACCAGCAGCAGACACACTATCGACAAGCCGTAGAAGACGTACGCGAAAGCGTTGAAAAACTTAGCGTCGATAAGCAAAATCACAAAGCCGACGAGGAGGCTGACGCCTATGAAAAGCAGTTGTTTGCCGTAGTTTTGCGAGAAGTCGTAGATATGCGGATGCGCCTCGTTGACAGCGGCGGCGTAGATGCTGAGAAGTCCGATGGTCGCCAAGGCTAAGTATATGATTACCAGCCAGATATCAATCTTTCCGATTATGGTTTTGCTTCTCATTTTGCTGTCTCGTTAATTGTTAATACTCTTTTTTCAACGTTGGATCGTGTGACATAGCCACGGATATATTTTTCTATCATGAGAGATGCTATCGGGGCTGCCCATGTGGAGCCGAAGCCAGCGTTTTCGACCACCACTGCGATGGCAATCTGCGGGTTCTCGACAGGTGCGAACGCCATGAAGATGGAGTGGTCGAGGCCGTGCGGGTTCTCAGCCGTGCCTGTCTTGCCGCCCACCGTGATGTCGGGGATGTACGACATTCTGGCTGTGCCGTGCTCGCCCTCGAAGACGCTCTGCATGCCTTTTTTCACGTCTTTGAAATGCTTCTGCTTGATGTCGATGACATGTTTCTCGAAAGCGACACTGTCGTTGTCGCCAAAGCTCTTAACATAGTGAGGCTCATAGAAATAGCCTTCGTTACCGATGGCGGCTGCCACGTTGGCGAGCTGCAGGGGCGTGACCAGAATCTCGCCCTGTCCGATGCTGAGTGAGCGTACCGTCATGGCATTCCAGACGCCGCGGTATACCTTGTCGTAATATTCCCTCTTCGGGATGTTGCCCGACACCGTGAACGGGATGTCGGACCTGAACGACCTGCCCAGACCGAAGCTGGTGACGTGGTCGTACCAAAACTGAAACGCTTCTTTCTGATTTTCAAAGCGTCTGGAGTTCATCATATCTTGAAACGCCTGCCAGAAATAGGGGTTGCAGGAGTTCTCGATGGCGTCGTAGAGCCGCACTGGCGAGCTGTGATGGTGTGTGCATTTGATAGGCGCGCTTTCCGGGCCATGACACGGATACGCTGTGTTGGCTGTTATCACGCCGCTTTCAAGCGAGACGAGGCCGTTGATCATCTTGAAGGTGGAGCCGGGAGGGTAGGTGCCGCTTATAGCTCTGTTAATCAATGGCTTATCGGGGTCGTTGAGAAGCTCTATATATCTCATGCCACGCTTTCGGCCGACCAGTTCGTTCGGGTCGTAGGTAGGACTCGTGACCATTGCCAAAATCTGTCCTGTTGTCGGCTCGATGGCGACGATGGAGCCTGTTTTTCCACTCATGAGGTATTCGCCGTAAGCCTGCAGGTCGGCGTCGAGACCGAGGATGATGTTGGTACCGGCTTCGGGCAAGGTGTCGTATGCTCCGTTCATGAAACGTTCCTTCTCGCGGTTGTGAACGTCTACCACAGTGATTTTCAATCCTTTAGTGCCACGAAGCTCTTTCTCGTAATACTTCTCGATGCCCGATTTCCCGATGTAATCGCCAAGCTGATAATATGGGTCGCGCTCCATTTCAGGTTTCGTCACCTCGCCTATGCTGCCCAAGGTGTGTGCCGCGATAGGTGTCGGATACTGGCGTATTGAACGCGTCTGGAAATAAAATCCCGGATAGTGGTATAGCATCTCGGCAATGCGACCGTATTCCTCCTTCGTAATCTGCGAGATGAAAATCGATGGGGTGATGCGAGAATATTTTTTAGCCTTATTCATGTAAATATTGAATATTGAATCATTGATATTCAATAATTTACAAAAAGACAAGGTGTCGATATTCTTAACCTGATTCGGAACCACCATCAAGTCGTAAACAGCATCGTTGTAAACGAGAAGCTTGCCGTTGCGGTCGTAAATCTTGCCCCTCGATGGATACTGTGTGATGTAGCGCAGAGTGTTGTTTTCGGAAGATTGTTTGTAGGAACTGTCAATAATTTGAATGATAAAAAGCTTAATCAAAAGGATAAAAGCTACCAATATGAATATCGAGCCGATGACATATTTGCGTTGCGAATAATTTATCTTGTTCTTAATCATATTGTTACGAATTTTTTAAGCGTTTTTATTTCAATTACAAAAATATTAAAAGTTTATTAAAGTTTTGTTTTTTTGTTAAGAAAATATTGTATCTTTGCAAATTGAGAGTAATATAAAAAATAAAAGCGTATTCAAATAATGAAGGGCAAATTTAACATATTTATCTTATTGATAATCTTTGTGTTAAGTTTTGTGTCTTGCACTGAAAAGCAAGATAGCGCCGTGCTTTCGAGAGATTTTGAGGGTGAGGTTTGGAACCGCTTCGATTATCTTGACGCTTCATACAATGTTGTGAAAGCCCCAATGATTGCTGATGTTGTGATGGAAATTGAGGTGACGGATGTGTTTCCGAATATTTATCCTTATCATGACGACGACAACGGGGTTTTTTATATTGCCGTTACAATAAGTTCACCTGATGGCGCCCGTCGCGCTAGAGAGTTTAAGTTTAGTTTGAAAGATAAAGAAGGAAATTTCAAATCGGAGAAAGTCGACGGATATTATCATTACGAGTTGCCGCTTTTGAGCGAGATGACATTCAGCGAGAGGGGAACCTACGATTTCAGAATTGAAAATAAATATTCAAAAGACCCGCTATATGGGATTAAGAGTTTGAAAATCAATTGTTTAAATAAGAAATAAGTAATTAAAATTTAAATAAATGAAAAGGTTATTTAAAAGTGTTTTGTTTATCGCGGTTGTCGTGTCGATTATGACATCGTGCGTGTCACAAAAGAAGATTTTGTATTTGCAGAAAGAGCAGATGGCTGACAGTGTCACATCCATTGAGTACTTGAACAAACGTAGTTTCGACTATAAGGTGCAGCCAGGCGATAACCTCTACATCAGGGTGTCGAGCTTGGACAAGAGCTTCAATGAGTTTTTCAATATGAGTAACAGCAATAACATGTCATCTGGTAGTGGAGGCAATTCAAGCGGTAACCCTGCTATCTATCTCAATGGTTTCACCGTGAGTGACGAGGGCTTGATTGACTTCCCTTATGCTGGCAAGATTTATGTTAAAGACTTGACAATTGATGAAATTCAACAGAAGATTCAGAATATCATCGGAGAATTCCAGAAAGAAACTATTGTTTATGTGAAACTTGGTGTGTTTAACCTGACAATTCTCGGTGAAGTGGCACGACCTGGTCAGTATCAGGTTTATCAGTCGGACATCAACCTGTTCCAAGCTTTGGCTTTGGCAGGAAACGCCACCGATTTCGCCAACAAGAGGAATGTCAAGATTATTCACCAGACAACTGAAGGCTCACAGATTGTGAGAGTTAACATGAACAACGCCGATATTCTTGAAAATCCTGAATATTTCCTTAAACCTAACGATATCATTTATATCGAGCCATTGAGCCTCAAGAGATACGGATTCACAACAATGCCTTATTCGACAATCTTCTCGGCGGCATCATTGCTTATAACGGTTCTAACATTCTTTATGATAACTTCAGCTAAGTAGACAGTATTATGAATAACAACGAGATTAACAATTTTCAGGCTCCTTTGAAAACTCAGGAGGAAGAAACTATTGATATCAAAACCCTTATCATCAAATTTTTGAGTTATTGGTATTTGTTTGTCATTTTCGGAATCATAGCATTGATGGCAGGTTATGTCTATAACAGATATACACCTAATGTTTATCAGGTTTCGTCGTCGATTTACATTAAGGAGACGAAAATGGGAATGGATGCTGCCTCAATGATGACGGGTATGAATTTCAGAAGCTATGGTAATGTCGATAATGAAATCGGTATTTTGCAATCATATATGCTTGCTGAAAAAGCCTTAAAAAACCTCGATTTCAATGTTTCATACTTCGCGAAAGGCCGATTTGCGACATACGAATTGTATAAAGACAATCCGTTTACTGTTGAAGTCGACTACTCGGTGCCTCAGATGGTAGGTGTGATTTATACTGTCAAAATCCTTGACAACGGTCAGTATAGATTAAGTGCCAAATCAAAGGGAGCAGGCAAATATGATTATATTACCGATAGATATGCTGGACAAATCGGTGAATTTGAGTTTGAGGAGACATATAATTTCGGCGACACTATCGACAATGGTTTGAATAGATTCCGTATCATTCTTAACAGCCATTATAATGTCGACAGCGACAGCAAAGTGAAACTCTCGTTCCGTCTCAACAGCATGATTTCGCAGGTTGGTATGATGAGCGGTAGCATGAGCGTCGCGAACATCAGCAAGCAGGCTTCATTGCTCCGACTGACTATTCAAGGAACCAATGCCGCTAAGATCACTGATTATCTGAATGAGCTGTGCAACCAGTTTGTTCAAAGAGATTTGGATCTCAAGAACAGAGTTTCTGACAATACAATCAAATTTATCGATAAGGAGTTGGTTGGCATTCAGGAGTCGTTGGAGGAAGCAGAGGTCAACATGCAGAACTTCCAGCAGGGCAACGAGTTCATGTATCTCGATGAGCAGTCACGTCAGCTGTTTACATACATGAAAGACAACGAGAAACGCCGCGCTGAATTGGAACTCAACCTCAAGTATTACACCGATTTGAAGACCTATGTCCAGGCCAACCTCGATGAGCCTGACAAACTCATCGCCCCGAGCGCTATGGGTATTCAGGACCCGTTGCTGAACAGCCTCGTAAGCAACCTCGTCGACCTGTCGAGCAGAAAACAGACACAGCTCATCACCTCAACCGACAAGAACCCTGTCGTTATCAGTCTTGACCAGCAGATAGCTCAGACCAAGCTGACACTTTTGGAGAACATCAACAACATTATCAATAGTACAAAAACTACCATCAAAGGTATAAATGATAACATCAGAGACCTTGATGAGCAGATTAAGGAACTGCCTGAGACACAGCGTCAGTACCTCGGCTATCAGCGTAAGTTCACTTACAGTGAAAGCATCTACAACTTCTTGATGCAGCGCCGTTCGGAGGCTCAGATTCTTAAGGCGAGCAACACTCCTGATAATGAAATCATCGATACGGCTAAGCTGGCTCTTGTTAGACGAATTGCCCCAAAGGTGATGATGAACTATCTTGTTGCTCTCATTCTCGGACTTCTCATCCCGGTGGCATATATCCTTTTGAAAGACTTCTTAAACACGAAGATTTTGGAACGCAAAGACATTGAGAAGGCAACCAAGTTTCCGATTATCGGACAGATTCCTCTGATTGAGTCGAGTTCAAGCGAAAAGACCATGGTTATCGCTTCGCCGAAGTCGCCTGCTGCCGAGTCGTTCCGTTCAATCAGAACGAATATCGATTACATCACGCAAGGTCAGGAGAAGAGCACGATTCTTATCACTGGCGATATGTCATCCGTTGGTAAGACTTATATTTCCATCAACATGGCATCAATCTATGCGCTTTACGGAAAGAAGACGGTGCTTATCGGTTTCGACTTGCGTAAACCTCGTTTGTATCAGGAGTTCGGATTGAGCAACAAACTCGGTACCACATCATACCTCGCAAACAAGGCTTCTATTGATGAGATCATTCAGCCTTCAGGCAAGTTGCCGTCGCTGGATATCATCTGCGCCGGTCCTGTGCCGCCAAACCCGGCCGAGCTTATCGCTTCAGACCGTTGCGCACAGATGTTTGCCGAGTTGAAAGAAAGATATGATTACATCATCATCGATACTCCGCCTCTTGCTCTTGTGACTGATGCCTTCCTGCTTATGAAATTCGCTGATGCCACCTGCTATGTGGTGCGTCAGGGTGTCACAAACAAGAAAGTGTTCGCTTCTATCACAAAAGACTTGGAGGACCGTAACATTAAGATTAACATCATCATCAATGGTATTCAGTTCTCAGGAACCTACGGATATCGTTACAGCTACGGTTACGGCGGTTACGGCTATGGTTATGGTTACGGCTATGGCTACGGTTACGGCTATGGTTACGGAACCGGTTATTACGGCCACGACGACCATAAACACAGCAAGAAAAAAGAAGGTCTGTTAGGACGTATACTTAGAAAGAGAAGAGAATAATGCCCGAAAAGACCGTCTCGAGGTGGTATGCTGTATATGTGAAGTCGCGTTACGAGAAAAAGACTTCCAATCTGTTGGAAGACAGACATATAGAGACATACTTACCTCTCATTGGGAGGCTTAAACAATGGAGCGACCGCAAAAAAATGGTCGAGGAACCGTTGTTTAAGTCTTACCTTTTTGTGCATACCGATTTAAAAGACTATTTTGAAATTCTAAACACTCCCGGCATCGTTAAGTTTGTCACTTTTGAAGGAAAGCCTGTGCCAGTGCCTGACAATCAACTGGTTGCGGTGAAAGAATTCATTGGCGGATATGACGGTGAGGAGGATTTCGAGCATCTTCCCGAACTGCGAGAGGGGCAGATGGTGGAGATTGTTTTCGGTCAGATGAAAGGACTTGTCGGGCGTCTTGTCGAGATAAGAGGCAAGCAGCGCGTGATGGTCGATATTGAGGCGGTGGGACAGAGTCTGCCGATCAATATCTCGCGTTCGCAGGTGAGATTACTGAAGAACGGTCTTTAAGATATCACCCGATTTCATTTCGTTGAACCCACTGACGTGGAGTTTGTAGTAGGTGATGACGGCTTCGAGAAGCTGTCGGCGCTCGTTGTTTGTGAAGTTCAGACGGGCGTCGTCGAAGATGTTATTTTTGCAAAGCTTGAAAAACAAGCCGCTTAAGTTATTGTCAATCAGATAATTAACACTTGTTCCGTCGTGGCGGAAACAGCCTTCTTCCAAGTCGAAGATGTAGCCCGGCTGGTAGCTGTCGGTGTTGGGTGAGAAGCCGAGAAAACGGCTCAGCTCTATCGAGAATTTCAGCGGGTAGTCGGCGTAGTTGTTTTCCAGCGCGTCGAGGTGGGTGAGCGCGTGATGTATGAATTCGAACAGCTCGAGGTCGGTCTCGGATTCCTGAATAGATTTCGACAGCAGCTCGCTCAGGAACAGCACAATGGCGTTCTTATTAATATTAATAGGTATGTCTTGGTAGGCGTATTCGACGTTGGCTTCTTTGAGGTATCCCAGCTCGCCCCGGGAGTTCACTCTCACGGCTTCGAGCAACGTCAGGGGCTGAAACAACGCGGCACGTATCTTGGCGGTTTTGTTGTATGCGCCTTTCACCATGAACGACTGCAGCCCGTTTTGTTCGGTCAACAGCTTGACGATGAGGCTGTTGTCGCCATAACGTATGGCTTTGAGAACGATGGCGCGGGTTTTGTCGGTGTTCATCTTATTTCATGATAAGAACCTTGGTGGCCCAGGTTTCCTTGCCGTTTTCGTCGCTCACGAAGATGAGGTAGATGCCGGGTTGCACTTTGTTTCCGTTGATGTCGGTGCAGTCCCACACTGCCTGTCCGCCTTCGGCTTGCAGATGCGTCACGAAACGGCCGTCGGTGGTGGTGATTTTCACCAGGGCGTTGGTCACCAAGCCTTTGATGCCCACTATGCCTCGGTGCTCAGGTCTGACAGGGTTGGGGTACACGAGGACATTGACGTTGTCGTCGTAGCCTTTGGTGGCGGTGCCTTTGTATGAAATCACGCCTTTGTCGGTGGCGAAGTAAACGTTTCCGTCGTCGTCGATGGCGATGTCGGTCACGGTATTGGAGAACAGCGGACTGTTTTCCATGGTGAAGTGGTGATAGGTGGTCTGTCCGTCGTTCGACGTCTGAATGACGCCGTTAGTGGTGCCGAACCACATATTGTTGGCGCCGTCGACGGCTATCGCCAGCACCGACTGTCCCGACAGCAGGTAGTCGGCCTGCCCGGTGCCGTCGTTGCGTGGTATGAGGATGCGCGAACATTCGTATGTGCTGTTGCTGAAAATCTTCTTCGAGTCGTTGAAGAGCGCCAGTCCGTCGGTGGTTCCCACCCAAACGGTGCCGTCGTTATCGGTGACGAAGCAGTTGGCATCGCCCGGCAGATGACCAGTGTTGGTTCCCTGGTTGACGGTCTTCACGGTGCCTTTGTTAAATACTATGATCTCGCCACTACGTTTGTAGATCCATTTTATGTCGTTGGCGTCAACCATGATACGTCCGATATCGGTATTGCCTATGTTGTATGACTTCCAGGTGTCGTCGGTTTTCCTCACGGAGAGCATCTTGTCGGTGCCTGAGTTGGCGATCCACATGTTATTGTCGCTGTCGAAGTCGAAGCCTGTAACGAAGGTGTAATTCTGACCGTATTGCAGCCATGCGAGGTTATAGCCCAGAGTGCTGTTGCTTTTGTTGTACACCCGCTTGACTTTTCCGTTTTCAAACATGATGAGTCCCCTGCTGTATGACGCGGCGAAGACGACATCGCTGTTTGTCGGGTCGGATTTCACCCAGGTTATGTCGGAGATTGAGTCGAAAACCGTTGTGTTTGTCGCGTTTTTGTAGAACCATCTGTCGCCGTCGTAATACGAAAAACCTTCGCGGTTCCATGTAGGTGCCCAAGTGCCGGTGTAACCGCCTGAGGCTATCCATACGTTGTTTTCTGAGGCGTTGATACTGAATGTCTTAGATGAATATGGGCCGTTGAAATTGATGTTGCTTGTGCTTCCCGAAGGCTTGATTTTCATCAATGAATGGGTGCGTGTGCCAGCCCAGTATAAGTTACGTGTTTTGTCGTAAGTAGCCGATAATGGTTCTATGTTGTTTATCGTGAAAATCAGGTCTTTGTTGGTGTCGTAAACCTTGATTCTCTTGTTTTTTTCAGTCAGTATGATGCGGTCGTCGCAAACACGCATGTCGCTGATGAGGTTTAGTGTGCCGTCGAGGAAATAGTTCCAGCTGGTGGTGTCGTTGATGGCATATAACTCGTTGCTATCTGTTTGATTATCAGAGTAGTTGACTACCACATAGCCATCGAAACACTCGATTTGCGAGAAGTTGTTTGTATAATGTGGCAGATAATGTTTGAAACGATGCCATTGTGAGAAGTCGGCGAGGTGGTTGCTGTTGGCGTCGGCGTAGTAGATGCCGTGTTCGGTGGCAGCGTAAAAAATGTCGTTGCAGATAGTTAAATCGTTGACACCCAGATAATTACCATTTTCACCGATGATATAAGTGTCTTTCACCTCTTTGCGTTTGAGGTCGATGACAACTATGCCGAATCCGCAGCAAACGTAGGCATATCTGTCTTTGAAAAACACATTGTTGATGGTTTTGTTGCCAAGGATATATTTGTTGTAGATGTCCGGAATATTTTTTATATTCTCTTGATTATCAATGATATCGATATTGGTGTTGGAATAACCTACGAACATTATGTCGTAAGGTTTGCTGTATCTTATCAAGCTTATTCCCATGTCGGATAGCCCGTTGACTTTTGATAAATGATTGATACTGTTGTCGTTAGTGTTGTAATAAAAAATATCGTAAGGTGTGGCGGCGAAGATGTTGCCATGCATCACGTCGACGCTGACGACTTCCATTCCCGGGGTATGGGTCATCCAATCGCCTATTCTCTGGGCGTTTCCTATCAGATTTAGAGAAATAAGAGCTAAAAACAGTGATAATTTTCTCATGTCAAGAGGGGTTTTAGTACCCCGGCTGGGAATCGAACCCAAATTTAAAGTTTAGGAAACTTCCGTTCTATCCGTTGAACTACCAGGGCATTTCTGGGTGCAAAGATACTAATTTTTTAAATTATTTGTGCATTATATTTGTGAATTATGTAATTTTGCATGATTTTTCATATAAAATTTGAAGTTATGATTCAAGTTTTTAACTATATCGCTGATATTCAGTCGTTTCTTAGAGCGAAACGCGATTCAGGCTTGTCGGTGGGTCTAGTTCCTACTATGGGTGCTCTTCACGAGGGTCATCTTTCGTTGATTCGTCGCGCGAAAAGCGAGAATGATATTGCTGTTGCGAGTGTGTTTGTAAACCCGGTGCAGTTCAACAATCCTGTCGATTTGGAGAAGTATCCGCGTACACCTGAGAAAGATATCGCTCTTCTCGAGAGTGCGGGTTGCGATGCCGTTTTCATGCCGTCGGTGGAGGAGATGTATCCTACAAAAGTTGACGACCATTACGATTTTGGTGCCATTGAGCATGTGATGGAAGGCGCCTGCCGTCCGGGTCATTTCAACGGCGTGGCAATTGTGGTGCGCAAGCTTTTCGACATTGTGAAGCCCGACAGAGCTTATTTCGGCGAGAAAGACTTCCAGCAGCAGGCTATTATCCGCAAGTTGGTGAAAGATTACAATATAAATCTCGAAATAGTGCCTTGCGACATAGTTCGTGAGAAAGACGGCCTTGCCATGAGTTCGCGTAATATGCGTCTCAATGCCGAAGAAAGAGCTATTGCACCAATGATTTACAAGGTGTTGCGTGAGACTGTAGCCGACTATGAGACCATGAGTCCGGCCGAGATGAAGGCTCTGGCACTGAAAAAATATTCTGAGATAAAACAATTTGACGTTGAATACGTTGAGATAGCAGACGAGACGACGTTGCAGAGCGTCAGCGACTGGAAAGACAGTGAGCATGCGAGAATTTTCGTAGCTTTGCAGCTCGGACCGGTTCGTTTAATTGATAACTTAAGAATTTATTAAGATGAATATAGAAATTCTTAAATCGAAGATACATCGCGCCACTGTGACGCAAGCCGACCTTGACTATATCGGAAGCATCACTATCGACGAAGACCTGATGGATGCCGTCAATCTCATTGAAAATGAGAAAGTTGATATCTACGACGTTACCAATGGCAACCGCCTGCACACCTACGTCATCAAGGGTAAACGCGGCAGCGGCGTTATCGGAATCAACGGTGCGGCGGCACATCTTGTGAAGAAAGGCGACCTCGTGATCATCGCATCATACGCTTCGATGGACTTCGAAGAGGCCAAGAAATTCAAGCCAATGATTGTTTTTCCTGACAAAAACAACAAAATTTGAATAAAAAAACGTCCAAAACTCTGTGGTATGTAGTCTTCCTCGCATTGGGAGTGGCTTTGTTATGGTTCAGTTTCCGTAACATCGACCTGTCGCAGCTTTGGACCGACATCAAATCAGCAAAATATTCGTGGATGCTTCTGAGTTTGGCATGTCTTGCCTTCTCATTGTATTTCAGAGCTTTACGTTGGAATATCCAGATTGAGGCACTCGGTTACAAGACGAGAGATTTGTCGACTTACGGCGCCGTATTGATTGCTTATCTGGCGAATTGTATTTTCCCAAGATTAGGAGAAGTGGTGCGATGCAGCGTTTTGAAACGCAAGGAAAACATACCGTTCGACAAGACTTTAGGCTCAGTGATTTCTGAGCGAATCATCGACTTGTTGGTGCTTTTCGGACTGGCGTTTTTGGTCATCGTTTTCCAATGGAAACTGCTCGGGAGTCTCATTACATCGTGGATGATGCCGCTTCTTAACAAGCTGATAGACAATGTGTTGCTTGGAATTATTGTGATTTTAATCGGCATTGTTTTTATCGTTTTTTTGATTAAAATTATCAGAAGAAACAAAAAAATAGCATCCATTTGGCAGGGCTTCATCGACGGCATAAAATCTGTTGTCACGATGAAGAAAAAATGGCGTTTTGTGCTGTATACGCTGGCAGTTTGGGGCTTTTATGTGTTGATGACATGGATGCCGTTTTACATGATAACTGAGACGAGCCATTTGGGTGCGGTGGAGGCTATCACGTTGCTTGGCATTGCCACTTTAGGCTTTGTGGCGCCGGTTCCAGGCGGCATCGGCACATATCATTTCATTGCCATCACATTGCTGAGCGGCTTCTACGGAATTCCAGAGCAAGTCGCAGGATCATTTGCCGCCATAAACCACGGCTCGCAGATGATATTTTATCTCATCACCGGCGTGATAGCATACGTTGTGATGTTCTTTTTTGACAAGAGAAAACCGATAAACAATTGATTATGAATTACTTCGAAAAGATAAATAATAAGCTCCTTGATGGAGAGAAGCTCGCGAAATGGCTCGAGGATTGCAGGAAAAACGGCAAGAAGATAGTTTTTTCAAATGGCTGTTTTGACATTCTGCACCGCGGTCACGTTGAGTATCTCGCAAAGGCTGCGGCTTTCGGCGATGTGATGATTATCGGCTTGAACACCGATGCCTCCGTTAAGCGTTTGAAAGGTCCTTCACGCCCGGTGAACGACGAGAAAGCTCGTGCTTTTGTGCTTGCTGGCCTTGAATTTGTAAGCGCTGTTGTTCTTTTCGATGAAGACACTCCTTATAATCTGATAAAAACCGTCCAGCCCGATGTTTTGGTGAAAGGCAGCGACTACAAACCGGAAAACATTGTCGGCTACGACATCGTGATGGCTAAAGGCGGCAAAGTCGAGACTATCGACTTGGTTGAAGGGTTTTCGACGACAGGAATCATAAACAAAATTAAATGAGGTTCCTCGCACTACGTGTTCGGAATGACAAAACTGATAAACGAATAGGTTTTATTGCCAGTATTCCAAATATTTATAATTGTAGTAATAAGTATCAGTTTCTCTTATTATTGAGTCGTTTCCCATAGGTGGATAGATGGCTACACTAGTGTGTTCCTTTTTTATCGGATAATCAAAATTATAATCATAAATTAAAGTATCACCCCATGATTCAACAAGATTGTTATTTTTTGAAAGCTTGTAATACTCTTCACTCATAATTGTTCTGACAAAAAAAGCATTATTGTCATAATATGGGTTTATTTTGTCATCGTAAATAAAGGTAGTTTGGCCGGTTAAAGCACCATTTGCATTTTTACGGAATATTTGCGTGACGTTATCATTTTCCCATAATAACACATTATAATAAACAGTGCCATCATGGTAATAATACCATATTTCATGGGGATTGTCGTTTGAGTACATTATTTTGCAGGTTTCATAAAGCTCATCATAGCAATGATAATCGATTTGTGTTAATTTAGAATCACTGTACGTAAAATCCATATAACCGGTTTGATTGTCATAATGAGTTGTTATTCTGGAAATCAAACCCATGCTGTTGTAGCTGTAGTCCCACTGAGATGGTGAGTTATAAGAAGGAGTGTTTTTTATGCTTAATAGTTTGTCTCCATCCCATTCGTAAGATGTTAATAAATATTCCGGATCTTGACCGCTGTATAATTCTGTCCAGGTTTCTCCATTATCGGTAGATAATTCACTTATCCAACAACTGCCCCAATATATTTTGTTAATTCTTTTTTCTAATGAAGAGCTGTTGCCATTTGATGTGGAATCTTTTTTGCATGAAATGAATAATACAACGCAAAAAGCTATAGTTAAAAGAATAAATTTTTTCATTATGATATAATGTTAAGATATATCGTTGCAAAAATAATCATATTTCATTTATATTATTATTATTTTTACAAAAAAATTATGAACTACTTCAAATTCACGACCGAAGGGAGCATCACATTATTTGTAAAACCAGTCCCTTCAGATAAGCTCCTTCGGGATGATATATATTGATCGGATGATCTTCCGGTTGAGATAATTGATACAAAATTTTAGCTTTTCTTCCTGTTTCGATTGCTGCTGCCATCACTATGCTCTGGAACTGCGCCTTGTCGACGGCTTGCGAGCAGCTGAAAGTGAACAGCAAACCTCCTGCCTGAATCTTTTTAATCGCTTCCTTGTTTATGAATTTGTACCCTTGCAACCCACGGTGCAGCGATTTATGGTTCTTAGCGAACGCCGGCGGGTCAAGGATAATCAAATCATATTGGTTTTCAGGCATGTTTTGCAAGTAAAGCTTGGCATCTTCGACGAGGCTCGGGTTCGCTTCCTTTGAAAAACCATTCAATTCAATGTTTTTCTCACAAATCTCGATGGCTTTTTTCGAGCAGTCGACGGAGACAACCTGTTTTGCGCCGCCTTGCAATGCTGTGACGGAGAAGCCTCCGGTGTAGCAGAAAGTGTTCAAGACGGTGCGGTCTTTGGCGAGTTTTTTCACCAAATCACGATTGAAGCGCTGGTCGAGGAAGAAGCCTGTTTTTTGTCCTGCCTCCCAATCGATCAGGAACTTCGAGTCGTTTTCGAGTACAAAGTCTTCGCATTTTCCGCCAAGGAGATAGCCGTCGTCGACAGCGTCTTTGCCCATGCGTTGCATCGCCTCGGAGCTTTTGTTGTAGATTGCTTCGATTTTCAGCTCGGGAATGGCTTCAATCGCTTTCGCTATAGCATTGACGTTCAATGCCATACCTTCTGTTTGTGCTTGAATCACAGCTGTCTTGCCGTATATGTCGACAATCAGTCCGGGGAGGTTGTCGCCTTCGGAATGTACGAGACGGAAGCAGTTGGTGTGCGGGTTGTCGATGAATCCGAGGGCTTTGCGTGTAGCGAAGGCGGCGTTGAGACGTTGCTGCCAGAACATAGCCCCGATTTTGGTGTTTTCGAACGAAAGAAGCTTCACCGCAATGTTGCCTGCCTCGCAGAAACCGGTGCCGATGACCTCGTCTTTGGAGTTGGTAACTGTCACAACATCACCGGCTTGCAGTCCGGGAGCCGCCGAAGCGATGGCTCCTGAGAAAATCCATGGATGGAAACGTTTCACGGCATCGTCTTTGCCTTCACGAAGCTTGATAACAGGATATAATGGATTCATTTTTAATTATTTTTCTAATTTCCACGGTTCGTCCAAGTCGATGTCCCAGTTGGCGCGCACCTCGAGGGTGCCGTCGTAGAAGATGATCTTCTCGGGTTGCAGCCGTCTGTCGAAATTACCCGGACTCCATTCGCCGTTGGCGTCGAGGTCTAAGGTGGCTTTGAGTTTATATTTGCCTGGGTCGAGATACTCGAAAGCTATCTCTTGAGTGCTTGTAATCAATTGTTTATCAATAACTTTGCCTTGTTCGGTGGTGAGTTCGACTATGAGTTGTGGCACGCCTTCAGGCACCTCGACGGTGAGGTAAATGTTGCCGAACTCCGACTCTTCCATAACCTGTAAATTAAGTTTTACGGTGTCGTTGGTGTAGCCTCGTATGCCAAAGAAAACCGAGTCGGGGATTACGAACTGATATTTGTTTTCGGGCTTCAAGTTGCTGATAATCTGATACTTAAATCCGTATTTATCGAATTTTTCAAGTTGCAAGTCGGTGGAATCGGGGAGACTTAATTTCACGATAGGCTCGCTGAACGAGAGAATCAACGGCTGTTCGGGTTTGAGTTTGTTGCCCTTGAGGTTGTTTTTCACCTCGAGTTTCTTAATGGTTTTTTCCTCTATCTTGCGTTTTCTTCTCGACACCGCCTGACGAGGTTTCAAGCTGTAATGCGTTGTGTCGCTGATGTTTACGCCGTCGTTGATGCTGATCCAGAGACTGTCTTTGTTAGGCGTGAAATACCACAGCACCGTGTCTTTTCTTAAGGAATAAACCTGCATGATATTGAACGTGTCGGGCAGTTCCTCGAGAGGTTTTATCTCGACATTTTTAGCCGGATAGCGGAACACGAAGCGGAGCAACCCTGCCTCGACCAGCTCTTTCTTGAAAAGTTTCTGAATTGAGTCTTCCTGCACAAAAGAAAATATCTCATAAACCGGATTCTCGTCTTTTTTAACTTCAAGAACGGTGTCGGTTTTTGCGAGAGTGTCGTTTTTGACTGTATCTTTAACTATTTGTTTTTCAATGTAATACGGTCTTACCAAATCTTTACTGAAAGCTATTTCCTCGGTTGCGAGGTCGAAAATGAGATTTGCGTTATTGTCTTTCAATGCGAAGATGAGATAATCTTTGTCGGCGAGACCTGAGAACTCAAAATTGCCATTTTTGTCGGTGGTGGTCACGTAGTTAGGCTTGACACGATAGGGTAGCGAGTCGAGTGTAAGTGTGTCATTATCATTGGTATACAATCCGATGATGAAGCCTTCGGCGGCTTTGAGCGTCTCGGCTGAGGTGATTTTTCCTTTCAGTGAAAGCGAGTCGATTTTGTCGCCAGTCGAGAAGTTGAAGGTGTAGCCTTTAAAGATATTGCCTTCGTGCAGGTCTTTGATGGCGTTGCCGAAGTTGATGGAGTATGTCGTCTCGGGTTTTAGAGGCTCTTCGAACTTGATAATCACTGTTTTACCACTTGTGCGATAGGTCGGTTTCTTATTCATCGGAGGTGAGATGAACACGTTGTTGGAGGCGTTGTTGAGTGTCACGAACTCGTCGAAGGTGAGGCGGATGGTCTTGCCTTTGAAATTCGTCGAGTTGTTTTCAGGCGAAGCCTCAAGCACGACAGGTGCTTTCACGTCTTTCGGACCTCCTGTCGGGGTGACGACGTTGGCGCAACGGCTCAGCAAAACCGCCGACACGATAATCGCGAAATATTTTACGATTTTTTTCATGATGCAAAAATAATAAAAAATCATTATGACTCCTATTTAAAAAATTAGTATCTTTGTCAAATTAATATTAACATTAACGCTATGAAAAATTTCTTACTGATAGTTTTTGCTGTTTGTGCTATTATGATCAGTAGCTGTAAACGCGAAAAAAGTGTTGCCGAGCCTAGCACTCCGGTGACGAAAATCACTAAAGTGTCTGGTAATCAGTCGGGTGTGTGGAAAGGTAAGGTACATATTGTTGGTGATGTTATTGTTCCTGACGGTGAGACATTGACCATCGAAGCAGGCACATCAGTCATTGCCGACGGATATTATGAAATAACCGTTTTGGGTAATTTATATGCCAACGGCAGGGAAAAATCAAGAATTACGTTTAAAGTTGCCGACACGACGGGCTATTCAAACTATGACGAGCCTGAACTTGGCAGCTGGAAGGGTATTTATTTCCAAAAAGCCGGTGATATTGCTTTGCATTATTGTGATTTTTCGTATGGAAAAGTTCCTTATGGTGTCGATGGTGGTGTGATGCGAATCTTTATGACTAATGATATGGAGATGGATAACTGTCGATTCCATCATAACACAACACGCAGAAGAGGCGGTGCTTTGTATGCTGAAAACTCGTCGTTCAATATTCACGACTGCGAAGTGTATGAAAATCTGGCTGTTGCATGTCCTCCTGATTATACTTGGGGCATCGGTTTCCAATTCCTGAAATGCGATATCAACATGCACGACATGGTTTTTCATGACAATTACAGTGAAACGGCATACGGCGGAGGCATGAATATCGACAGTTGCGACATGGAATTGAAAAATGTTGTGTTTTATAATAATAAAGCAGTAAACGCTGGCGGTTTGGGTATTCAACGTTGTAAAGATTATGATGTGAAAGTGGCAAATATGCTTGCATACAACAATTATGTGGTGCATTACGGCGGTGCTATTGCCATAGCCACTTCTGACCCTGAGCTGAACAATCTTACGATAGTTAATAACTACTGTGGCGGTGGAGGTGGTGCCGGCATGCAGAACGCCTTCGATGCCAGCCCTAAGTTAAACAACTGTATTTTCTGGGGAAATCATGCGATTTATTCTTTTAATAATAATGATACCGTCGAATATTACAACGGTTCACAGATTTGGCTCTGGGGCATGGATTGCCGTCCGGTTTTTCAAAACGGCACCGTTCAATATGGCTTTGATTCAATATACGGAAAAGAATATTTGACTGATGAAAACTATATTAATATGATTGATGTCAATCCGCTGTTTATCAGTGAGCCACGCCATAATTATCAATTGGTGGCAAGTAGTCCGTGTATAAATGCAGGACTTGAGAATGTCGGCGGACTGTTTATTCCTTTCGTTGATTTGGCTGGCAGACAGCGCATCTGTGGCGGAAGAATCGACATGGGATGCTATGAGTATCAAGGTAATTAATGAGTTAGATATGAATAAATTCTTCGCAGAAAACAAAAAAGCCGTTTATATAGCTCTTTGCATCGTCGCTTTCGCGGTGATTACGCTGATTTATTTTTCGCCAGTGATGCATGGCAAGCGTCTGAAGCAGCACGACATTGAGATGTATAAGGGAATGTCGCAGGAAATCGTTGATTTTAAAGCAAAAACCGGCGAGCAGAGCCTGTGGACCAATTCAATGTTCGGCGGAATGCCGGCATGGAACATCGGGGTGCCGCAAAACAGCAACCTTTTTGTTTATGTCAATAAATGGTTGAGACTGCGGCTGCCGTCGTCGTTGGGTGCTGTCTTTATCAGCATGTTGGGCTTTTTCATCCTGCTTTTGGTGCTTGATTGCAGTATCTGGATAAGTTTCATAGGAGCGCTGGCATACGGCTTCACGTCGTATCTGTTCATTGTGATTGGGGCGGGGCATAACTCCAAAGCTATCGCGATGGCATATATGGCACCCGTTATAGCTGGTATCTTATTGACTTACAAGGGGAAATATCTATGGGGAGCGGTTCTGACAGCTATGGCTCTGGCACTTGAAATAGTGGCCGGTCACCTGCAAATAACCTATTATCTGCTCTTGATTGTGGTATGTATTTTGATTGGCGAGTTTGTTGAGACGATGAAGACGAAAAAATATGTTCATTTTCTCAAAGCTAGCGGCATTCTTGTGGGTGTCGCGGTTGTTGCCATATTGACATGCACCACCACGCTGTACGCGAATATGGAGTTCGGAAAAGAGACCATGCGCGGTAAACCAGTGTTGACGAAAAATGTCGAGAATCAGACGAAAGGCCTTGACAGAGACTATGTTACGCAATGGAGCTACGGCATAGGCGAGACGTGGAGCCTGATGATTCCGAACGTGAAAGGCGGCGCCTCGGCGTATATCGGAAACGACAACAAGGCTTTGGACAAATGCGACTCACGATTCCGTTCGACCATAGCGCAGCAGAACGCCTACTGGGGCGACCAGCCTGGCACCAGCGGTCCGGTTTACGTGGGTGCTATAGTGTGTTTCCTCTTCGTTTTGGGACTTTTCGTGGTGAAAGGCAAATATAAATGGGTGCTTCTCGCCGCCACGGTGCTGTCGATTTTGCTTAGCTGGGGCAAGAATTTCATGGGATTCACCGATTTCTTCCTCGATTACGTGCCGGGTTACAATAAATTCCGAGCCGTCTCTATGACGCTGGTGATTGCTGAGGTGTGCATGCCGTTGCTCGCCTTCCTCGCCTTGGCTGAGATCTTCAAAAACCCTGAAATGCTTAAGCAAAACAAGAAATATCTGTATATCTCGTTAGGTATCACGGGCGGACTTTGCCTGTTGTTCTACGCGATGCCACAGACGTTCTTCAGCTTCTTGAGTAAGGCCGAAGCCGTTCAGTTTCAACAGCTTCAGGCTGGGAAAGACGGTGCCATCTATGCGACATTCGCCGAGCAGCTCGCCAACGCGCGTGTAGCCATCTTCCGTGCCGACGCTATTCGCAGCTTCTTGTATATTTATATCGCTGGAATTATTATCTTGTTGACTATCAGCGGGAAATTGAATAAAAACTACATGTTCCCGATATTGGCGGCGTTGGTTTTGGTGGATATGTATACCATCGACAGACGTTATCTCAACAACAGCAATTTCATTGATAAACGCAAAGCTGACAAGCCTTTCGTGATGAGCGAGGTCGATCGACAGATTTTGAACGACGAAACCCTTGATTATCGTGTGATTAACCTCACTGTGAGTACTTTCAACGACGCCAGTACCTCGTATTTCCACAAGTCGATAGGCGGCTACAGCGGCGCTAAGCTCCGTCGTTATCAAGATATCATCGACCACTATCTCACGAAGCGCGACATGAACTACTGGAAAGTGCTTAACATGTTGAATACCAGATACTTAATTTATCCGAAAGACAATCAGAAGATGGCTTCAAGAAATTATGAAGCCTTCGGAAACGCTTGGATTGTATCGGATATCAAGTGGGTTACGACGCCGAATGAGGAGATTGACGCCATCGCCGACACCGACGTGAGGAACGTGGCTATTGTCAATGAAGAGTTCAAGGATGTGGTTGGCGATTTCAATGCGTCACCAGCTGAAGGAGCCATTCAACTCGTTGAGTATCAACCGAATCAGTTGAGATATAACTTCGATTCGTCGAAAGATGAACTCGTGGTCTTCTCTGAAATCTGGACCAAGAAAGGCTGGACGATGTGGATTGACGGTGTCGAGAGTCCGTTGTTCAGAAGCGATTACATCTTACGTTCGGCTATCGTTCCGGCAGGACAGCACGAGATTGTAATGCGTTATGAACCAATCATTTGGAGAGTTGGAAACGCGATTCAGTTAATCACGTCGCTGCTGATTTTGGCTGGATTTGTGGCAGTTTGTTGCATGACTTTTAAGAAGAAATGAAACGCGTCCTGATAATCACATATTATTGGCCGCCGTCGGGAGGTTCGGGCGTTCAGCGCTGGCTGAAGATGTCGAAGTACCTGCCCGAAAACGGTTGGCAGCCAGTGATTTACACTGCTGACGATGCTGAGTATCCTGTCGAGGACAAGTCGCTTGAGAACGATGTGGCACCGGAGGCGGAGGTTATCAGACGACCTATAGTGGAGCCTTACACCATTTACAAGAAGTTCCTCGGGATGAAAAAAGGGGAGAAGGTGAAGGCGGGCTTCATCAACGAGGGTGCGAAGAAAAGCGGCTGGAAAGAGAACCTAAGTGTTTGGTTACGAGGCAATTTCTTCATTCCCGACGCGCGCTGCTGGTGGATTAAGCCATCGGTGAAATATCTGACAAATTATTTGAAGGAACATCCTGTCGATGCCATGATTTCGACGGGTCCACCGCACTCTATGCATCTGATTGCCAGGGCGTTGCATAAAAAATTCAACATCCCGTGGGTTGCCGATTTCCGCGACCCGTGGACCGACATTGATTTCTACAAAGATTTGAGGCTGACACGTTGTGCCGACAGGAAACATCATCGGTTGGAGCGGGGTGTTCTGACGGAGGCGACGAAGGTGGTAACGATAGGTTGGGACTGCGCAAAAGGATTGGAAAACCACGGCGCGAAGGATGTCGCGGTGATTACCAACGGGTATGATTTTGACAATTCGATGCAATCGAATTGTCAAAATCATACATCAACATTCACGATGTCGCACATAGGGATTGTGGGCGCGAACCGCAACCCGGAAATGTTTTGGTCGGCAATATCGGATATTGTAGAGACGCACGGCCGTGCGTCTCTACCAATACGGATCCGTTTGATTGGTCAGGTCGACAATTCCGTCATCGGATCTATAAAATGTCACAATATCGAAAATTACGTCGAGATAACCCCGTATATCCCTCATAATCAAGTAGTTGAGGAACAGGCGAAGTCGGATGTGCTGTTGTTGTTTGTCAACAATACACCGAACGCGAAGGGCATCCTGACGGGGAAAATATTCGAATACATGGCATCTGGTCGCCCGATTTTGTGCATCGGACCGGAAGACGGCGACTCGGCAAGGATTTTAAATGAGACGCAAACCGGCATCACGGTCGATTTCAACGATAAGGAAAAGATGAAAGCTATAATCTTGGATATGATGCAGAAACATCAAGATAATCAATTGGTTACAAAACATAATGAAGCCGTTGAACAGTATTCAAGACGAAATCTGACCCAAAAATATGCTGAACTATTAAATGGATTAATACAATAATAATGGATAAAAATTATTGGAAAGATATTTATTCGAAACAGTCGGAAGGTGAGCAGCCATCGCTTTTTGCCAGATATGTTGTTGATACACAGTCGGTTGAAGGCAAAAATCTAATTGAACTGGGCTGCGGCAATGGTCGCGACGCTATATTTTTCGCCAATGCCAACGCCAACGTAACAGCTGTCGACCAATGCGATAACATCATCGAACTGCTGAACCATCGTTTTCAAAAAGTTGAGAACCTGCAGTTTAAATGTTTGGATTTCACCAGTATGGACGATGTCACGAAATATGATGTCGTTTATTCGCGTTTTACGCTTCATTCCATCTCGCAAAGTCAGGAAAATGACGTGTTGTCGTGGGCTTATCGCAATCTGAATGCCGGAGGTTGCCTTTGCATTGAGGTCAGAGGACAGAAAAATGAGATTTATAAGGTTGGAGAGCCTGTCGACGGTGAGCCTGACGCCTTCATTCTCAACGGACATTATCGTAGGTTTTTGAATTTTGAAGATTTATGTAAAACACTGGAAACCATAGGTTTTCATATTGACTTCGCCGCCGAGCGCAAGGGTTTTGCCCCTTACAACGGCACCGATGAGACCTACATCAGAGTTATAGCATCAAAATAATTGAAATGGAAGATTTTTCAAAATATAACGGAGAAGGTACGCTGTTGAGACAGATGCAGTTGCGCTTGCTTGACATTGTAGTCGAGATCGACAAGGTCTGCCGCAAACATGACATCAAATATTGGATTGATTTCGGCTCGTTGCTGGGTGCTGTGCGACATCAGGGGTTTATTCCTTGGGACGATGACCTCGATATTGCAATGCCAATCGAGGATTACAAGAAATTTCAGGAGATTGCGCCGAAGGAACTGCCCGAAAACCTGTTCCTCCAGACACCTGAAAGCGACCCCGATTTCCTGATGCCGATATTGAAAGTGCGCGACAAAAACTCAATGTTTATTACTCGTCACGAGGATTTTACAAAAGATTACAACAAAGGTCTTTATATCGACATCTTTGTCGTAACCGATTACCCCGATGTGAGTCCGAAACTGAGGAAGTTTTTGCTGAAATGGATATCGAAAGTCAACTGGTTTTTCGGTGTAAAACATAATATCACCTTGAAAAATCATTTTGCAAGCATATTTTTCCCGATTATAAAATGGTCGTGTCTGGCTGTTTGGAAAATACTTTGCCTGAAGTCCAAGACGAAGCTCGGTTACGACGTAACTCGTTATTGTCCATACGCTTGCGTGTATTCGAAAGACTGGGTTTATCCGCTTTCGGAAGTCACTTTTGAGAATCATAAGTTTTTGGCGCCAAGCCAACCCGACAAATATCTTGAGGCGATATATCCGAATTTCATGCAAATTCCGCCGGAAGAAAAGCGCGTCACGCATATTATTCATGTTGAAATGCATTAGCGATGAAAGTAGCCGTAATTTCCAGAGGGAAACCCAATCAGCAATACCCGCTTAACGGTATTTTTGAGTTCGACCAGGCGAAAGCTTTGGCTAAACAAGGGATTGAGGTGGCTTTTATCGCTATCGACTTCAGAGCGAGGTCGTTTAAGAGGAAATACGGCTTGTTCAAATATGAATGCGACGGCGTTCATGTCTTTGAGTTCTCACTGCCAATCAACGTGTATCGCAGGGCTTTGCCGATATTGCAAAGACTACTGCTGATTCCATTCCGCGCTATGCTGAAATCGTTTGGCAAACCTGATGTGGTCCACGCTCATTTTTACAGTATCGCTGCCATTGCCACTGTCATCAAGAAAAAATACGGCATTCCGCTTGTTGTCACCGAACACAGCAGCAAAATCAACAAACCTGCCAGTGAAATCAGTGCTTTGGACAAAAAAGTTGCAGCAAAAGCCTATAATCGATGTAATAGCTTGATTTGTGTGTCTAAAGCGTTGGCAGACAATATTTTACAAAATTTCAACCATGATAGCTCTGTGATTCCTGATATGGTTGACAACCAGATTTACAGCTATGGCGGGAAAAACAAAAATTTGTCGCCATTTGTTTATGTTTCAGTTGGAAATCTTGTGCCAATCAAGGCTTTCGATGTGCTGATTGAGGCTTTCGCAAAGGCTGATGACGACGCTCAGTTGTATATTATCGGTGACGGATCTGAAAAAACTAAGCTTGAAAACCAGATTACAAAGCTTGGTCTGGAAGGGAAGGTGAAGCTGTTCGGGAGACTTAACAGATTGGAAATAAATGAAATATATCAGCATGGTCATGTTTTTGTGTTGCCGTCGCAGAGCGAGACTTTCGGTGTGAGCTACGTCGAGGCGATGTATGCCGGATTGCCTGTGATTGCTACACGTTGCGGAGGTCCGGAGTCGTTTGTTGACGACAGCAACGGCATGCTTGTTGCTGTCAACGATGTTGAAGGGTTGGCAGATGCAATGAACGCTATGCGTGCCAACTATTCGGCTTACGATCCAGTCAAGATTTCTGAAGAAAGCACAAAAAAGTTTTCACCAGATGTCATCTCTGGTGAAATTATTGAAATCTATAATAAAATCAAGACTTTATAACGCATTCGCTCCGCCGACGATCTCGATGATCTCGTTCGTGATTGCCGACTGGCGTGCTTTGTTATATGACAAGTTGAGCTCTTTCAGCAGTTCGGCGGCGTTGTCGGTTGCCTTGGTCATCGACACCATGCGCGCTCCGTGCTCCGAAGCGAAGCTGTCGAGCAAAATTTTGTAGACTTGTAGCTTTAATGACTTGGGAATCAATGAGTTAAGAATCTCTTCCTTTGATGGCTGGAATATGTATTCCGTTTCAAACTCAGCGAAACGTGGGTCGTCGTCGGCCTGTTTCTTCTCAGAATCGACAATTGGAAGGAACTGCTCGCGCTTCAGAATCTGTGTTCCGGCGTTCTTAAACTGATTGTAAATGAACACGATACGGTCGTATTTCTCTTCAACGAAGTCGGCCATCAGCTTCTCGGCAAACGGGAGGGTGTTTTCGTAAGAAAGGTTGTCGAGCAGCTCGTTTTGCTCGCCAGCGAGGCGGTATTTTCTGAATCGCAGCGTTTCCTCCACCTTCTTGCTGATGCAGAGGATGTCGACATTACCTTTCTCGTATTGAACCTTGTAATCATCCTTCAAGACGTTCAGTGTTTCACGAATCACGCTCACGTTGAACACTCCGCACAGTCCCTTGTTCGACGCCACCGGGATGAGCAGAATCTTCTCATCCTCGACGTTTTCCTTGTGAACTTTGGCATATACGCCTTCCGCCGAGGCTTGCAGCGACGACGACAGGCGCATCATTATCTCCTGAAGCTTGGAAGCATACGGACGTAATGCCACAATCGTCGACTGCGACTTGCGGAGCTTCGACGCCGACACCATCTTCATCGCTGAAGTGATCTGCATCGTCGAATTCACCGAGTTGATTCGTGTCCTGACTTCCTTGAGATTTGCCATGATCGTTAGTCTTTCTTAGTCATTATATTGATGATGTCTTCGGCGCATTTTTTCAGGATAGCCTTTTCATTGTCACCATAATTTCCGGTTCTCAATGCTTCCATCGTCTCTTTCTCGGTGCTGTTGAGCAGGTCGAGATAACGTTTCTGGAACTCCGCCACCTGGTTTGGCTGAATCTTTCTCAGAAGGTTGTTGACGCCGCAGTAGATGATAGCCACCTCTTCTTCGACGCGCAATGGCGACGACTGTGGCTGAATCAGAATCTGCACGTTACGGCGGCCTTTGTCGAGTACTGCTTGTGTGGCTGCGTCGAGGTCGGAGCCGAACTTCGAGAACGCCTCTAGCTCACGGAACTGCGCCTGGTCGAGTTTCAATGTTCCTGCCACTTTCTTCATTGACTTGATTTGAGCCTTACCGCCGACACGCGACACCGAGATACCCACGTTGATGGCCGGACGGATACCTGCGTTGAAGAGGTTTGTCTCGAGGAATATCTGTCCGTCGGTGATGGAGATGACGTTGGTAGGGATGTAGGCCGACACGTCGCCAGCCTGCGTCTCGATGATTGGCAGTGCGGTTAATGATCCGCCGCCCTTTACCTTACCTTTCAGGCATTCAGGGAGGTCGTTCATCTTCGCTGCGATCTCGTCGTTGTTGATAATCTTTGCTGCGCGTTCCAACAGACGTGAATGCAGGTAGAACACGTCGCCCGGGTATGCCTCACGTCCTGGCGGGCGGCGGAGCAGCAACGAAACCTCACGGTATGCCACGGCTTGTTTCGACAGGTCATCGTAGATGATGAGCGCCGCGCGTCCCGTGTCACGGAAATACTCGCCGATAGCGGCACCTGCAAACGGTGCGTAGTACTGCATTGCGGCAGCGTCGGAAGCCGTTGCGGCAACCACTATGGTATACGGCAAAGCACCATGATCTTCAAGGCTTTGCACTATATTGGCGACGGTTGAGCCTTTCTGACCTATTGCGACATAGATACAGTAAACAGGCTCGCCCTTGTCGTAAAACTCTTTCTGGTTGATGATGGTATCGATAGCAATTGCTGTCTTTCCCGTCTGACGGTCGCCGATGATGAGCTCACGCTGTCCGCGTCCGATCGGAATCATGGCGTCGATGGCCTTGATGCCTGTCTGCAGCGGCTCGTCGACCGGCTTACGGAAGATGACGCCCGGAGCCTTACGCTCGAGAGGCATGTCGACGGTCTCGCCTTTAATCTCGCCCTTGCCGTCGATAGGCTGTCCGAGGGTGTTGATGACACGACCGAGCAGTCCTTCGCCGGCCTTCACTGAAGCGATGCGGTGGGTGCAAACCACGGTGTCGCCCTCGTTGATGTTGCCGGCCTCGCTCAGAAGCACCACGCCCACGTTGTCTTCCTCGAGGTTCAACACTATACCCATGGCGCCGTTTTTCTCAAACTCCACAAGCTCGCCAGCCTCAGCGTCTCTCATGCCGTAGACACGTGCCACGCCGTCGCCGACGTTGAGCACCGTTCCCTTCACATCAAGCGACGCCTCGTTCTCGAAATTCGTCAACTCATCAAGCAAAATTGCTGATACCTCAGCGGGTTTAATTTGTCCCATATCTCATTCTTTTAATATCCTTTAACATAAAGATTATCATTAAACAGCAACTGCAACTCCTTCAACTCATTCCGCACGCTCCTGTCGTATTGATAATCCAAATAATTTATGATGAAACCTCCAATTATGCTCTTATCTATCTTGTTGATAATCACTACATTACCATTGACTTTGTCTTTAACAAAATAGAGAAGTTTCTGCTGTGTCGGCTCATCGATTTTCACTGCGGTGGTGATTGTCACCTCGGCGATGCCTTTATATTCGTTATATAGTTCACGGTAAGTGACAAGAATCTGCGGGATGATGTCCTGACGGTTCTTGTTGAGCATTAACATGATGAATTTCAGTGTGTTATCAGAGATTTTATCTTTAAAAATCCTGTTGATGATGGCTTCTTTTTTTGATTTGGCTAAAAACGGTTGCGACAGTATGGTACGCAGCTCGCGGTTGCCTTGAAGTGTTTTGGTAAGCACCTCGAGGTCGGCAAGTCCCTGGTCGGCCATGTCGTTTTTTATGGCGTAGTCGAGGAATGCCTTGGCGTAGCGGCGTATCAACAGAGTGTTTTTCATACTATCTTATTGATTATCAGTTTCTTTGATAATTTCGTTAATATATTTCAGCTGTGCCTCGTCGGTCGAAAGCTCTTTTTCGAGAATCTTCTCGGCGACTTTTATCGAGATGTTGGCGATTTCGTTTTTGATGTCGGTCATCGCCGCCTTACGCTCGTTTTCGATGGTCTCCTTTGCTGATTCCACGAGTCGGTTGGTCTCATCTTTAGCCTTTGTCTTGGCCTCTTCGATGATTTTATCGCGATATTGACGGGCTTCGGCGAGCATCTCTTCACGTTCTTCGCGAGCCTGCTGCAGAAGTTCCTCGTTCTTTGCTTGAAGATTTCTCATCTCCTCGTGGGTGCGTTCGGCCTGCTCAAGAGCCTCGGTGATTTTCTCCTCGCGTTGCTTCAAAGCCTTGCCGATAACCGGAAAAGCGAATTTTGCCAGGCAGAAAAACACAATGCCGAAGGCTATCACCATCCAAAAGAAAAACCCGAAATCCGGACTTATTAATTCCATACTTTTTTAATAATTCAGTTAATCAATTGTTCAGTTTCAGATTGCAACCAACCGTTGCAATCTGAAACTTGGTTTCTCAACCGACAGCAACCAACAAGCAAACAACCACTGCGAAAAGTGACACACCTTCCACGAAAGCGGCTGCCAAAATCATGCTTGTTTGAATGTTACCAGCTGCCTCAGGCTGACGAGCCATTGATTCCAATGCGCTTGCGCCGATTTTACTGATACCCATTGCTGCGCCGATGACGGCGATACTTGCGGCCAAAGCGGCTCCCAACTTTGCGAGAGGTGCCAAATCGACTGCTGCTTTTGCTGCTTCTTGAAGCATAACTAATAATGACATAACTTTAAGATTTTTAATTATTAGATGCGATGAATAGCATCTTTACATTTCTATATTTTATATTTCTAACTTTTATGATGTTCCTTACTTGCCATTCCGAAATACAATGCCGACAACAACGTGAACACGTATGCTTGGATGTAGGCCACCAGAAGCTCAATGACATCGACGAAGATGACTAGAATCAGTGAGAAAATCGACATTCCTACTCCGCCTGCCGCACTGATTTGAGCCACGATGAAAATACTGCTAATAAAGCCCAGCACCACAATGTGTCCGGCTGTGATATTCGCGAAAAGACGCACCGCCAACACGAAAGGCTTGGTGAAGCAGCCCACCGTCTCGATGATTGGCATCAGAGGCAACGGGAACTTCAAAAACCACGGCACGCCCGGAGTGTTGAAGATGTCTTTGTAATATTCTTTATTTCCAAGAAGGTTCGTGATGAAGAAGGTGAAAAGTGCCAAACATGCTGTCACTGCTATGTTTCCGGTGATGTTGGCACCGAATGGGAATATCGGGATTAAACCGAGTAAATTGTTGATGAAGATGAAGAAAAACACCGTTACGAGGTAGGGCAGGTAGCGGTCGACGCTCTTCTCGTTGATAGCTTTGCGCGCGATGTCGTCCCTTACATAGCAGATGAGCCACTCAAACAGCGACTGCAGGCCTTTCGGGGCTTTCTCGCCGCGCTGGCGATAAGCTTTTGTAACGAGGAAGAAAAGCACCAAGATGATGGTACACGAGATGAACAGCGCCATGACGTTTTTCGTGATGCTGATGTCCCATGGACGTGTCTGGGTACCGTCGGCGTTGAGAATCACCACCTTACCTTTGTATTTTCCCTCGTGCGGGATGGTAAAAACGAGTTCTTCGGAATTGGTTTTGTTCACCGTGACATATTTGTCGTCGTGATGAAAAACTTTTGATGAAAAAGTATAGAAATGACCATCGTTGAACACGATAATTGGCAGATTAACTCCCACATGGTGGCCTTTCCAAGTGAAAATATGCCAGTCGTACGAGTCGAGGATATGCTCAATTATAACCTCGCCGGCTTTAAATTCTTCTATAGGTTCATTTTCAGCTTTTGCAAAACTCGGCAAGCTGAATAGCAAACACATTAAGAATGAGAGACTTATGATATATTTCCCAATTTTCATCAAAAAACTATCTCGTTCAAAATTACAAAATGCAATTATACAAAATTATTTTGAAAGAATGAATATCTTTTTGGAGAAAAAATGTTGTTATTGAGTCGGCATCTCGCTGCGCGAGTTGATGATAGAAAAGTTGATTGTTTAAAAATCTCGTCATTAGTTGTCATTATCGAGCTGGTATCTCGCTGCGCGAGCTAAGGCTCTCTAATTGACAACTAATGACTTAGTAGGAGAGAACAATGTCCTCGTATTTGATAATTGTGTTTAGCCCTATTTTATTAAAATATTCCTTCACTTCTTTTTCAGATAGCTCCGTTGCTGCCAGGAAGAAGTCTCCGCCCCAGGCTCCGAGTGATTTGATAACTCCTTGGAAATCAGGGTAATAAGTTTTTAAGGAAGGTTGCTCCAAACAACGGCTCATTATTTCCTCATGACGAGTCAGGAGGGCGCAAAAATCGTTGAAAGAAGTGGTTTTTATCAAGTTCTCGGAGATCTTAGAGATCTCGGAGATCTCTGAGGAAAACTCCAATTTTTGCGCCCGTTCTTTGAACGATTTCACTTCTTTTCCGGAGCTCTGCTTATGCCCCTGATAAACGAAATACAGTTTGTCTTTAAATTCAGGATTAAAATCGGCTTTTTCAACGATTGGTTTTCCGTTTTTAAGCTGATAAAATATTGGTTGTGAAGCTGTTGCGCATGCTATGTCGTATCCTGAGCCACCCATTGTCATCTTTAAAAGCTCGTATGGATTCACATTAGCCCATTGCGCCAAAAGCGAAATCAAAGTGGAGCTGCTGCCAAGACCCCAATCTTTGTCGAATTCCAATCGTGTGGTGAAAAAATAATCGTTTTTGTCTTGTAAGATATTGGGATTCAACGATTTAATGGCTTTAAAAATCCTGCTGAGGTTGTCGGCTTTGTCCATGTCGTCGGAAGCGTGGACGGTGAAGTCGTGCTTGCTGAAGATCGAGGCAAACCAAAATCCCTTTGGAGTGTATGCGTCCCAGTGAATCATGCCGTTGGAGTCGTTGATGGTCGTGACTTCCAGCGACTGTCCCAGATTCAACGACAACGCCAAAGCGCGAGCGCCTTGCAAAACAAGGTATTCGCCCGAAAGTAGGAACTTGCCGTTAGCGTGGAACTTAGCCATTATTTTTCAAAAATTCTTCAACACCAGCGTAAGTCACCGTTACATCCTTGAAGTGTACGAGCGCCGCTGCTTTTTGTTCGTCAGTAGCTCCCAATTGGTTCAATATATTGGCAAGGTGCATTTTCATGTGGCCTTGCTGTATTCCTTTGGTTGTCAATGATTTGACGGCGGCGTAGTTGTTTGCAAGTCCCATGGTGGCTGCTATCGTCATCAGCTCAGGTGCCGACGGATGTCCGAGCAATTCCAGCGATTCCTTGGCGAGAGGGTGGAGGCTTGTCAAACCGCCGATGGTGCCGAGCGCAATCGGCACTTCCAGCCAGAACTTGAACATTCCGTCTTTTATCTCGCATGAGCTCAGCGACTCGTAATGTCCGTTGCGCGAGGCGTAAGCATGACCAGCCGCTTCGGTGGCACGGAAGTCGTTGCCTGTCGCTATCACCACTGCATCGATGCCGTTGTAGATGCCTTTATTGTGTGTCGTCGCACGATATTCGTCGATGTGCGCTATGTCGACAGCTTTCTTGAATTTCTCTGCAAATCCTTGTCCGTCAAGATGTTCATCGACGCCGTCAAGGTCGTAAACCGGGCACTCGACCCATACTTTCACACGACAATTCGGGGTGTAGTTCGACAAAATCGCCATCACTATCTCGACGTTTTCGCCACGACGGAGGAAATAATCCTGTAAGGTATGACCGAAAGTCTCAAGGCATGAGTTTATAAAGTTGGCGCCCATCGAGTCGCAGGTATTAAAAGTGATGCGCAACTGGTAATAATCTGGAAGCTTTTCAGTGAAGTCAACTAATTGAATATCAAGGATTCCGCCGCCGCGTTTCTCCATCTTGGCGGTGATTTCTTTGGTTGAATTGCGAAGCTCGACTTCAATCTCAGGCATGAGGTTTTTGAGTGTCTCTTTGTCGCCTTTATAGCAGAAATGCAGCTGTCCAACCTTCTGAACGTCAACTACTTCGGCATGGAATCCTCCTCTGTCGCCCCAGAATTTCGCGGCGGCGGATGCCGCCGCGACAACACTACTCTCCTCGATGACCATAGGCACCATGTAAATCTTGCCGTTGATCACCACGTTTGGCGAAACGCCGTAAGGAATATGGAAGTTGGAGATGGTGTTCTCGCTGAACTCGTCGAACTGCTTCTGCTTCTCACTGTCGCTATACCAAAAACCTTTCAAAAGGGCAATAAACTCGCCAGGATTCTCGATATATTCTGAAACAGCCTTCAATTTATCCTCTTTCAGAAGCTTTGAAAATCCTTTGATGATACGGTCGCGCTTTCTAGGTCTTTCTTCTTCCATACGAGTTGCAAAATTAGTAAAAAATATTAATGTGTTGAAATGATTTTTTATGTAAATTTGCTTCGATAAATATAGATTATCAACAAATATTAACAAATAAATTTAACATCTATGAAAAAAATCTTTACTTTTATCTTTGCTATCGCATTGAGTTTCAATATGATGGCTCAATGTCCATTGACAACTGCGGTTGACTTTACAGCTACCGACTGCCACGGAACAGAAGTGCATCTGTTTGATATCCTCGACGGCGGACAGTATGTTCTCATGGATTTCTTCTTCACCACATGTGGTCCATGCCAGCAGGCAACTCCGAACATTGTAGAGTCATATTATGCTTTCGGCTGCAATATGCACGATGTTTATTACATGGAAATTTCTACATCTGATGGTGATGCGGCTTGCCAGACTTGGGCAGCGAATTATGGCGTGGAATATCCGACAATCAGCACGGCAGGAGGAGGAAACACAATCTGCAGCACTTATCAAATTTCTTATTATCCTACAGTTATTCTCATCGCTCCAGACCGTTCTATTGTCATCAATGACCTTTGGCCAATCGGCAGCGCACAGGCTGTCATCAACGCTTTGACACCTTATGGAATTCAGCAGCATGACTGCACCGCACCGGTAACAAATCCTGAAGTGGCAATCACTGTCGATCAGGCATTGGAGACTGAGATTACAGCCACATTTACGCCAAATGCAGAATGCGCGGAATATCATTACACAATGGGTACCGAGAGCGAACTCGCACAATGGGCTGCATCTGCTGGACTCTCTCTCCCTGAATATGTTAACACATACGGTTTCCCAGCCGATATAGAACTGTCACATACCTTTACCGACCTTAATCCAAACACAGAATATGTTATTTGTGCAGTCCCAGCTGATGCTGAAGGCAATATTTACGAGATGGCTCAGACAACCGCAACTACAACTCCTGGCGGTGGTGGTGAAGTGATAGTTGACTTCACAGGCACCGACCTTGAAGGCAATGAAATTAATCTCTACAGTCTGCTCGATGCAGGTCAGTATGTGCTTATCAATTTCTTCCTTGCTGGAGACCCTTACAGCCAAGATATTATGTCCGACATGGTTGATGCCTATCATCTGTATGGCTGCAACGAACACGATGTGTTCTTTATGGAGATTACTCCAAACGGCGGCGATGAAACTTGCCAAACATGGGTTGAAACATATGGTGTCGAATATCCTACAATAAGTAGAGCTGGCGGCGGCAACGACATAGCCCAGGCTATTCCTGTGGGTTATTATCCAACTATCATGCTCATCCGTCCAGACCATACCTTCGCCCAGCGTGACATTTATCCTCCAACACTTGACATGATGATTCAGTACATGTCAGCGGAGAATATCCAGCAGTATGAATGTAGTACAATTGATGTGGCCGAGCATGAAGCCAACGATTTCACCATCTATCCAAATCCAGCCAATGAGTTTGTGAAGATCAGCGGAGAAAACCTCGGAGTTGTCAATGTTTACAATACTTTAGGACAAATGATTGAAGAATATGCCGCTGACGACGAGGTTGTTATTGCCACAGCAAATTATGAAAACGGCGTTTATTTCGTGAAGGTTGGTAACAATACACAAAAATTTGTTGTAACCCATTAAGAATGAAAATTTTAGTATTAAGGTCGTCGTTCCAATCCGACGATTTTGTCCGCACGGAATACGCCGAGTTGTTGGATTTGTTGAGAAATAAATGTAATGCCGAAATCACAATAATCGGTGATGAAAACGTTGGGACGTGGCACACCGCGTCCGTACCAAACGTCGATTTTGTGATGGTTGCCACCGGTGGCGTGGAAAATTTATTCAAAACCATCTGGACAACGGGTGCGTTGAAAACCACCACCCTGATTGCCGACGGACGAAACAATTCATTGGCGGCATCATTGGAAATCCTGTCATATTTGTCGGAAAACGGCAAAGAGGGCAAGATTATTCACGGAACGAACGAAATCATTGTTAAGGAAATCGTAGAGACGCGATTAATCGCGTCTCTACCGGACAATAATCATGTCTCCAACATATTTTCAGGCGTTCGAATAGGCGTTTTCGGCACACCTTCCGATTGGCTGATAGCATCGGGTGTCGATTACGATTACATCCGCGAACATTTTGGAATCGAGACGGTTTTCATTGATTTGAAACGTTTGGTTGCTGAAATTGGCACAACGGCTAAATCCGACATGTTGGCGGCCGATAAAACGTATTCCGCAATAAAAAAGATTTGTCAGGAAGAACGTCTGGATGCCATGACGATTCGTTGTTTTGATATTGTAAAAGCTTGTAACACAACGAGTTGTTTAGCGTTGGCGAAGCTCAACGACGAAGGCATAGTTGCTGGCTGCGAAGGCGATATGCAGACATTGATGACCATGCTGCTTGCCAAGAAACTGTGCAACGAACCGGCGTTCATGGCGAATCCTTCAATCTTGACCGACAAAACCTCAATGTTTGCTCACTGCACCGTGCCGTTGTCGATGTGCTATAAAACGAACATGCGCACGCATTTTGAATCGGGAATCGGTGTTGCTGTGCAAGGTGACCTGCCGCTGACCGACTACACCATCATGAAATGGGGCGGAAGAAAGCTCGACAAGTTTTTTGTCACTGAGGCTAAGGCAATAAAAAATGAGTACAGCAATCATTTTTGCCGTACTCAAATTACTTTCGATATAAATCTTAAGCCGTATCTCTTAAACCATCCGATTGGTAATCATCATGTTATCATCAAAGGACGACACGAAGCTGAGATTCGGAGATTTTTTACATCATACCTGGCATTCCGCCGCCCATAGGTGGCATCTGCGGTGCAGGATTTTCCTCTTTGTGGTTAGAAACGACGCATTCTGTTGTCAGGAGCATGCCTGCGATTGATGCTGCGTTCTCGAGTGCCACTCTCGACACCTTCACTGGGTCGATGACACCTGTCTTGAGCATATTCTCGTAGGTCTCGGTACGTGCGTTGAAGCCGTAATCGCCCTTGCCCATAGCAACCTTGTTGACGACCACAGAGCCTTCGAGGCCGGCGTTCTCAACAATCTGACGAAGTGGTTCTTCCAAAGCGCGTTTGATGATGCAGATACCTGTTGTCTCATCGTCGTTGTCGCCTTTCATTCTCTCCAAAGCCTTGATAGCTCTGATGAATCCGACGCCACCACCCGGGATGATGCCTTCTTCGATAGCAGCACGTGTTGCGTTCAAAGCATCTTCAACACGGTCTTTCTTTTCTTTCATCTCGACTTCTGAAGCTGCGCCGACGTGGATGACTGCTACGCCACCAGCGATCTTTGCCAGTCTTTCCTGAAGTTTCTCGCGGTCGTAGTCAGATGTTGTTGTAGCGATCTGTGATCTGATCTGTGCTGCGCGACCTTGGATGTTTTCTTTCTCACCGTGACCGTTGACGATAGTTGTGTTGTCTTTTGTGACAGTGATCTTGTCGCATGAGCCGAGTTCTGCCAAAGTGGCATCTTCAAGACGATAGCCTTTTTCCTCGCTGATGACTGTGCCGCCTGTGAGGATGGCGATGTCTTCGAGCATCTCTTTACGTCTGTCACCAAAGCCAGGAGCCTTAACTGCCACGACTTTCAATGAGCCACGTAAACGGTTGACGACCAATGTTGCGAGAGCTTCGCTGTCGATATCTTCGGCGATGATCAACAATGCGCGGCCTGTCTGTAATGTCTTCTCCAAAACTGGGAGAAGGTCTTTCATCACGCTGACTTTCTTGTCATAGATGAGGATGTATGGGTTGTCGTAGACAGCTTCCATCTTCTCTGTGTCGGTTACGAAGTAAGGTGAGATATAACCACGGTCGAACTGCATACCTTCGACGACGTCGACGTATGTCTCGATACCTTTTGAGTCTTCAACTGTGATGACGCCTTCTTTCTTCACTTTGCCCATTGCTTCGGCGATGAGTGAGCCGATTGTTGAGTCGTTGTTAGCAGAGATTGTAGCGACCTGGCGAATCTTTTCGTTGTTGTCGCCAACGATTTCTGACTGTGCTTTCAATGATTCGACAACCTTTGCAACTGCCTTGTCGATACCGCGTTTCAAATCCATCGGGTTAGCGCCAGCGATGACGTTCTTCAAACCTGTTGCCACGATTGACTGTGCCAACACTGTAGCTGTAGTTGTGCCGTCACCGGCGAGGTCGTTGGTCTTCGAAGCGACTTCCTTCACGAGCTGAGCGCCCATGTTTTCAATCGGGTCGGCGAGTTCGATCTCTTTTGCCACTGTCACGCCGTCCTTTGTGATGTGAGGAGCGCCGTATGATTTCTCGATAATGACGTTGCGGCCCTTAGGTCCGAGGGTCACTTTCACTGCGTTTGCCAATGCGTCGACGCCTTTCTTCAAGCCGTCGCGTGCATCCAAATTGAACATTATGTCTTTTGCCATATCTCTTTGATTTTTAATTATTTACAAATTTAGATGATTGCGATGATGTCGTTTTCACGCATAATCATGTAGTCTGTTCCGTCGAGGTGGAACTCTGTGCCTGCATATTTGCCGTAGATGACGGTGTCGCCGACCTTCACTGTGACAGGGTTGTCTTTTGTGCCGGGACCGACAGCCACTACTGTGCCTTGCTGAGGTTTTTCTTTAGCTGTGTCAGGGATGATGATTCCACTTGCTGTTTTCTGTTCTGCGACAGCCGGCTCAATAACGACGCGGTCTGCCAACGGTTTGATATTCAGTTTTGCCATGATATTGTGTTTTTAATTGTTATTTTCTTGCATTTTTTTATTTATCAAAAACCATTCCAAACAAAAAAAATGTCAGAACGTATGACATTCTGACATTTTTTGTCTTGTTTTATCAGATTATTCTGCAGCTTCTGCGTCAGCTGGAACATCCATTGGAGTTGTCATGGTGTTCTCAATCTGGCTACGCATCTGTGTGTCGACTTTACCTGCACCCTGAACGCCACCCTTAGGGATGGTAACGCTTGAACCGAGGCAGAACAACACTAAGAGGATAGCGAGTGTCCATGTTGTCTTCTCCAAGAAATCAGTGGTCTTGCGGACGCCGAGAATCTGGTTGTGTGATGAGAAGTTAGATGCCAATCCGCCACCTTTTGAATTCTGAACTAACACGACCAACATCATCAAGAAACTGACGATAAGGATTAATACTGAAATTGTTACGTACATCGTCTTAAAAATATTAATTGTTTAACTTATTTTTTAACGCATTAATTTGACCTGCAAAAATAATACTTTTTTCTGGATATTTTAATTTTAATTTTTCATAAATTGAAATTGCTTTTTCAAAATATCCTTGTTTTTCGTAAATCATTGCTAATGTTTCACTTACGATATTTTCTTGGTCGATAACCGACTCTTGAGCGGCTGAAATAGGGTTGAAAAATTCCTGTCGCGGACGTGATATTGTCGGATTTTCGGCGATAAATTTGTCGATAATTTCCGCTTTTGACAGCTTTTTTCCTTCTTTTTTAGGTTGTTTTTTCGCTTTTTCGAGTTCTGAAATCTTATTTTCGATGATTGCCATCAGCTCGTCGAGGGTCTTCTTCTTCTCTTCGAGGAGAGCCACCTCGCGGTTGAGGTCTTCCGATGTCCCGCCAAGGTCGATTTCAGGAATGAAGAGAGTCTTCTCCGGAATTATTTCATTTTCAGCGGTTTGCGGCACATATTCATCAGGGAGCTGGGTGCAGAGCTTACGCAGGATGTTTCTGTTGGGGGCGATGGCAGCGGCAAGTTTGAGTTGCTGCTGTGCCTTCTCATGATTGTCGCGCATCATTTTGACGGCAAGCAACACTTGAGCCACTGTGAAATAAGGATATTTCTTCACAAGCGCCTCAAGTTCGCCAACATTTAACTGTATCAAGCTTTTTTTATCCAATTTTTACCAATTTACAACCGCTTTGTTAAAAATATCCTCGCACAGTTTGTCGCAAATCGTCGATATCAAGTCGTCCTGGATGGCGTTCAAATCCTGGTTGCTCGGATAATCTTCATATTGAGTGAACTTCTGCTCGAAGTTCTTCGATTCGTCGTATCTGTTGAAAAACCTGACGTTGACCGTTATCGTGAGACGGTTCAAGGCTGCCACCTGGTCGCTGGTGATGGCGGTAGGGTTGGTCCTGTAGTCCACGATTTCGCCTTCGATGGCAAGGTCGCCATTGTCAGGCACGTCGTCGAGCGTCGTCTGGTTCATGAAATAATCGCGCAAGGTGTTTGTGATGATGTCGCTCAGCAAAGGGTTAACGATGTTGGCGTTGTTTGGGAAATGCTGCACCGACACGGTTTTCGCCTCCGCCGGGATGCTCGCTCCGGTGAAAGAGTAGATGCCGCAGCTTGTCAGCATGAAAGCCGTTATTAATATTAATAAGGTGTTAATTCTTTTTATCATCACATTTTTATATCGTATTCCTTAATCTTTCTGTACAACGTCCTTTCGCTGATGCCTAGTTCTTTGGCGGCGTCTTTGCGTTTGCCGTTATATTTGCGTAAAGCCTTGATAATCACTTCATTTTCCTTGTCTTGCAACGAAAGACTGTCGGTGGCCTGTTTCTCCTGGAGATACTCGACTTCGGCATCCTGAGTGTTCTCGTAATCGACCAGATTGGCTTCGTTGACGTGGTTGATGACGGTCGCGTTGATAGGTGTCGCGATAGGCATCTGTCCGGATGTCAGCTCGTCGACGGTCTTGCGCAGCTCGGTGATGTCTTTCTTCATGTCGAACAGCACCTTGTAGAGGATGTCGCGCTCGGAGATGGAGTCGGCCTTGCTTTCGTCCTTGAAAATCATAGGGAGAGCTGTCTGTGTAGGCAGGTAGTTCCTAAGGATTTCAGGTGTGATGAGTCTTTCCTTCTCGATAATGGAGATCTGTTCGGTGACGTTCTTCAGCTGGCGGATGTTGCCGTCCCAGCGGTAGTTTTCGAACATCGTCAGCGCTTCAGGCGTCAGTTGCACGGCCGGAATTCTGTATTTTTCGGCAAAATCGGAAGCGAATTTGCGGAAAAGAAGTTTGATGTCTTCTTTTCTGTCGCGCAACGGCGGAATATGAATCGGGACGGTGTTCAGGCGGTAGTAGAGGTCTTCGCGGAAGCGTCCTTTCTCGATGGCTGTAGGGATGTCGACGTTGGTGGCCGCCACCACGCGCACGTTGGTTTTCTGGATTTTTGAAGAACCCACTTTGATGAACTCGCCGTTTTCGAGGACTCTCAGCAGACGTGCTTGCGTGGCGAGTGGCAGCTCGCCGACCTCATCGAGGAACAAGGTGCCGCCGTCGGCTACTTCGAAATAACCTTTGCGGGTGTCGTAAGCTCCTGTAAATGAGCCTTTTTCGTGACCGAACAGTTCCGAGTCGATGGTGCCTTCAGGGATGGCACCGCAGTTGATGGCGAAGTAAGACCCGTGTTTGCGGCTGCTGTTTTGGTGAATTATCTGCGGGAAGACATCCTTGCCGGTGCCGCTCTCCCCGTTGATGAACACGGTGAGGTCGGTGGCGGCCACCTGCACCGCCACCTCGATGGCACGGTTCAGGTTTGGGTCGTTGCCGATAATGCCGAAACGTTGTTTTATGGCTTGGATGTCGATCATCTCAAAGTCGCGTTAAGTTGTTGTTCGATAGCCTGTTGGATGCGTGCCATCGTCTTCTCAATTACCTTGTCGGTCAAGGTTTTCTGCTTGTCTTGCAAGGTGAAGCTGACGGCGTATTGTTTCTTTCCTTCAGGAATCTTGTCGCCTTCGTAGATGTCGAAGAGGTTCACTGAGGTAAGGATGTTTCTCTCGGTTGTGAATGCCAATGCCTTGATTTGCTCGAATGTCACGTTCTTGTCCAAGATGAAGGCGAGGTCGCGGCGCACGCTCGGGAACTTCGGCAATGCCTCGAAACTGATGGTCTTCAGGCCTTTCACGACTTTCAAAACGGCATCCCAGTCGAATGTCGCGTGATAGACTTCTTTCTTCACGTCGAACATCTTCAAAGTCTTGGCGTTGACCTTGCCTAAAGTCACTAACTTATTGTTATTCAATGAGTAAACTATTGAATAATCGTAATGCGACTCGGTTCCTTCGGTCATCTCGAGGCTGTCGGCTTTGATGCCGAGCTTGTGGATGATGCCGAGTACATATTTCTTGAGGTCGTAGAATGTGAGGCTCTGCGGCTTGTTGTTCCACGATTCTTCTTTGTCGTTACCGGTGATGAGCAGGTCGAGGTGGTAGTTCTCGGTGTAAGGGTTAAGAGGTTTTTCCTCGGTCTGCTTGTTTTCGGCGTTGTAGAAATAAGTGTTACCGAACTCGAAGAACTTCATGTCGAAGCGTTTGAAGCTCTGGTTGCGGGCGATGCTCTCGAGGCCGCCGAACATCAGCGACTGGCGCATCACGTCGAGGTCGGAGCTTAACGGGTTCATAATCTTGAGGTTATGAGCCTCGTCGAAGCTGTCGAGTTCCTTTGTATATGCCGACTTCGTGAGCGAGTTGTTCATAATCTCGTAGAAACCGTTGGCAGCGAGGAAGATGGAAATCTCTTTCTGGATCTTCTCTTTGTCAGGCTTGACATTGACGTTGAGGCTCGCGTTGATTTTTGTAGGGATTGCGATGTTGTCGTAGCCGTAGATACGGAGGATTTCCTCGACTAGGTCGGCTGGACGATAGACATCGACTTTGCAAGTAGGGACGTCGACGGTGACGTAGGCGTCGGTCAGCTCAACCACTTGACAGTCAAGGTCTTTGAGGATGTTGACAGCCACGTCTTGCTCGATATTCTGACCTGCGATCTTGTTGAGATAATCGAACTTAAGCTGCACGCGGACAGGTGTGAAGTCGCCGTTTACCACGTCTTTCACTTCTGACGAGACAGTGCCGCCTGCGAGTTCTTTCACGAGCAATGCCGCGCGTTTCAGTGCGTAGATAGTGATGTTCGGGTCGCAACCACGTTCGTAGCGGAAGCTCGCGTCGGTCTGAAGGCCGTGGAAACGTGCGGTCTTACGGATCGAGGTCGGGTTGAAGTAAGCGCTCTCGATGAACACGTTCTTAGTTTCTTCTGTCACGCCTGACTCGATGCCGCCGAACACGCCGGCTATGCACATAGGCTCTTCGGCGTTGCAAATCATGAGGTTGGTGTCGCTGAGCTTACGCTCGATGCCGTCCAAAGTCTTGAATGGGGTGTCTTTCTTCAAGCACTTGACAATCACCTTCTTACCTTTGATTTTATCAGCGTCGAAGATATGCATCGGCTGTCCGACTTCCATCAAAACGTAGTTGGAGATGTCGACGATGTTGTTGATTGAGCGCAGTCCGACCGCTTCGAGGCGATTTTTGAGCCATGCCGGTGAAGGGCCGACTTTCACGCCGCTGACGGTGACACCGCTGTATCGTGGGCAGTCTTTGGTGTCTTCCACGATGACTTCGATATTATTAGTTGTGTTTTCAACCTTGAAAGCATCCACCGACGGGCGTTCAATCTTATATTGACGAGTGTTGTTTTTATGGTTCAAGGCAGCCACTATGTCGCGGTCGCATCCGATGTGAGATGTGGCATCCGAGCGGTTGGCGGTGAGGCCTATCTCGTATGTAAAGTCTTCTTCCACAGGGAAATAGAACGATGCGGGCTTGCCCACTTCGTAGTTGTCAGGCAGCACCATGATGCCTTCGTGAGAAGTACCGAGTTGGAGCTCGTCTTCGGCGCATATCATGCCTTCCGACACTTCACCGCGGATTTTGCCTTTCTTGATGGTGAAGCTCTCGTCGCCGCTCCACAGCTCGCAACCTATTGTTGCAACCAAAACTTTCTGTCCGGCTGCCACGTTAGGAGCGCCGCACACTATATGCAGAGGCTCTTCAGCACCCACGTCGACGGTGGTGATGTGAAGATGGTCGGAGTTAGGGTGGTCGATGCAAGTGAGCACTTTTCCTACGACGACGCCTTTCAGGCCGCCTTTCACCGATTCGTAGCGTGTCATGTCTTCAACTTCGAGACCAGTGCCGGTCAATGTTTTTCCAAGTTCTTCAGCCGGTAAATCGCACTGAATGTACTGCTTAAGCCAGTTATATGATATTTTCATGATATAGAATTATTTTGCAACGATAATTAATCTTGCAAAGATACAAAATTCTGACAAAATGTCAGTTATTTTTATTAATTATTTTTTCAGATAGGTAATTGTCATCATTCCGATAGGTGTTTCTGTCTCGGTTCTGATGATATTTTGGTGTAATGTGATGCTGCTGATGAGCTTGTCGTGGGGTGTCAGGATGATGGTTCCGTCGTCGGAAAGTTGGTAATGATAGTCGGCATCGATGGCCGCCATGGTGATGTGAACGATGCTGTCGTTCCTGAAAATCAATGAGTTATGTTTTTCGATTTCGCCGAGTTGCTGAATCATCTCGGGAGTGCTTTTGTACTCGTCGAACTCAAAATTAATCTTGTCAACCGTCCACGTTCCAATTATCGAACTGGAACGTGAACAGCTGAAAAGCAGAAATATTGTTAATATTTTAAGAAATCTTCTCAAAATATGCCTGGGATACGGATCCATTCGCGTGCTTCGGCGCAGGTTCTCTCGACGTCGGCGACGGTTTTTGGAATCGGTTTGCCAAGGATTCTGTTGCCGTTTTCGGTGATGAGGAGGTCGTCTTCGATGCGGATACCGCCGAAGTCCTTGAATGACTCGAGTTTGTCGTAGTTGATGAAATCTTTATGTTTGCCTTCGGCTTTCCAGATATCGATCAGGGTAGGGATGAAGTAGATGCCCGGCTCGTCGGTGACTACGAAGCCCGGTTTCAGCACCTTGCCGCAGCGGAGGCAGCTGAAGCCCTGCTGTGTCGAGCGTGGAGTCTCTTTGTTGTAGCCCACGTTGATTTCGCCGAGGCCTTCCATGTCATGTACGTCCATGCCGAGCATGTGGCCGAGGCCGTGAGGCTGGAACAGATAATGCGCGCCGGCTGCGAGAGCGTCGTCGACGTTACCTTTCATCAGGCCTATGCCCTGCAAACCCTCGATGAGCGTGCGTGCCGCGAGTTTGTGCATCTCCATGTAACGGATGCCCGGCTTGGTCTGCTTGGCCACTTCCATGTTGGCTTTCAGAACGATTTCATAAACATCGCGCTGACGGCTGTTGAACTTGCCGCCGACTGGTGTGGTACGGGTGAAGTCGCTGTCGAGGTAGTTGCCTGTCTCGGCACCGCAGTCGCAAACCATCATGCGGCCTTCCTTGAGAACGTTGCCGTGGTTGTGGTTGTGCAGTGTCTGGCCGTCCATGCTCACGATGTTAGGGAACGACACGACTCCGCCACGTGCTATGGCGATGCCTTCGATGGTGCCGCTGATCTCCTGTTCGATGACGCCCGGCTTACACATTTTCATGGCTGTGGTGTGCATGTAATAGGCAGTGTCGGCTGCGTATTCCATCTCTTTGATTTCGATGTCGCTCTTGATTTCGCGGAGGCTTACGATTGCTTCGATGAGCAGCTGGCTCACGTAGTTTTTCACCTCATGAACGTCGATATCCATGTAGTTGGCTATTTTGATGGTCTGGTCGCCACGATAGGTAGGTGTGAGGTGAATCATGCGGCCTTTCTCCATCTGCTCGCGGATGTATTCCGGGAAGCGGTTGATGTCGCGGCAGTCTTTAATGCCAATCATGTCGCCTTGCTCAGGCAGCGACGGCAGCGGACCACACCAGATCACGTCGTCGATGGTGACTTCCTGGCCGAAGAGTATTTCCTCGCCTGATTCGAAGTCGATGACGCCCACCAGATCAGGGTGGTTGAGTCCGAAGAAATAAGCGAAGTTGCTGTCCTGACGGTAATGATAGGTGTTGTCAGGGTAGTTCATCGATGCCTCGTCGTTGGCAACGAAGAATGCGATGCCTTTATTCATCAGTTTTTTCAAGGCAGCTCTGTTTTTTACATAAAAATCCTTAGTAAACATAGCTTTATATTTTTTGATTTTAATATTCGATTTTATCAGTCTTTTCAGTCCATAGACGGAATGTCTCCTGGGCCTCGTCGCGCAGCATCGGGATGATAGGCACTTTGCGGCTCACCATCGGGCGGTTGATTTCCTCATAGATAAAGTCATCGGCAAAGTCGATGTCGTGTGCGTCTTTGCGGTTGTTGCCGTAGAAAATCGTTTTTATATGAGCCCAATAGTTGGCTCCGAGGCACATCGGGCAAGGCTCGCATGACGTGTAGATAGTGCATCCTGTGAGGTCGAAGGTGCCGAGTTTTTTACAAGCTTTACGGATGGCGTTCATCTCCGCGTGTGCCGTCGGGTCGTTGTCGAGAGTCACCGAGTTGGATGCGCCTGCAATGATTTCGCCGTCTTTCACTATGACAGCGCCGAAAGGACCGCCGCCATTTTTCACGCTCTCATTGGCCAAGCGTATGGCCTCGCGCATGAATTCCTTATCTTTTTCTGTAATTTCCATAAAAATAGTATTTAACATGCAAAGATAAAAAAAAGACGCCAAAATGACGTCTTTTCTATCGAAAATTTTTTTAAAATTTTAGAAATTCCATTTGATACCTGCTGCAGGATTCACATGCCAGCCTTTGGTGTCGTTGCCAGTGAAGTTGCATGCGATCTCGACCTCGCCGCCGATGTTGAGGTTAGGGCAGCCGAAGAACTGACCGATATTGTACCAAAGCTGTGGCTCGCTGATGAAAACGCCTGTAGTCTTGTCGAATATAGGATTATTATCTTCATCGACTTTTTGAATACCTTCGTCATCGAGTACAGCCCAAGAATTGGTTTCCCACCAGAAATCGGCAAAGCCACTGAATGTCAGGCCTTTAGCGCCAAATAAGTTGTTGCAACCCCATACGATTGTGAACTGAAGAGGCACGTCTTGTTCTGCCTTTGCGATGGTTTTATACAACACTTCAAGAGTCAAAGTGTAGTTAAAATCAGCTGAATGGAGGAAATATTCAGCACCGAAGAGCCAGGCGTTGTTGATGCCGTAGCCGAAAACGTTAGGAACTACGCCGAGGCCGCCGTTGTATTCAACATGAGCGCTCAATGCTCCGAGTTTGGTGTTCTGCCAGAAGTTCAATCCACGGGCGATTTCAGTGTATGCACCGATAGGAGCTGGGTGCATCACGCCGTCTTCATGCTGGAATTTGCCGTCGTGAGTGATATCGACGAAGAAGAAAGTGCTTCCCCAGTTATCGGTTTTAAACATTTCTAATGTTGTGGTGATGTTTTGACGTTTTTCTCCAAAATCGTACTGGACCTGGATGTTTGTCTGTGCTTTCGCACAAAATGCTGTAGCGATGAGGGCTACGAATAAAAAAAGCTTTTTCATGATATTGATTGTTTATACTTTTTAACTATTAACTTAGACGGTCGACCGACCGTCTCTACTATAAAACTACTCTAAACTCTACACTCTAAACTTTCAACTTCAATTGCTAAATCTCCAAAGAGGTTAACCGGCTCATTATCAGTGATTAAGATGTCGTCTTCGAGGCGGATGCCGATGCCTTCCTCGCGGATGTAGAGGCCTGGCTCGCAGGAGAGTATCATGCCAGGGGCAAACGGCTCGTACTTGTCGAGGTTGTCGTGGCAGTCCAAGCCGATGTGATGTGCCATGCCGTGCATGAGATATTTTCGGTACAACGGCTTCTCAGGGTCTTGATTATCAACATCTTGCTGGGTAAAGAGACCGAGTTTTATCATCTCTTTCTCCATCAGCTGATAGGTGGTCTGGTTGATTTTGTCGATGGTGCCGCCCACTTTATAGAGCTTGGTGATTTCTTTTTTCACTCTCAAAACAGCCTCGTAGCACTCTCTCTGACGTGGCGTGAACTTGCCGTTAATCGGGATAGTTCTGCTTAAATCTGAAGCGTAGTTGAGATATTCGCAGCCCATGTCGAAAAGCAGTAACTCGTTGTCGTTCAATATGCTATTGTTCTTAGAGTAGTGCAGACAACAGGCATTTTTGCCGCCGGCGATGATGGGATGGAAGGCATGACCTGAGGCGTTGTTCATCTTGAATATGTATTCCATCTCGGCTTGCATCTCGTACTCGTAACGTCCGGGTTTCACTGTCTTCATGCAATGCAGGAAAGCCTTTCCGGTGATGTTGCAGGCATGTTTTATGATGTCAATCTCTTCTTGAGATTTGATTTTGCGAAGCTTATTTAAGATAGGTGCCGAGCGGTCGTAGGTGTGCAGCGGATATTGTTCCTTGATTTCCTTCACGAAACGGTCTTGAATCGTCGACACTTTTGTCTCGAAGCGCGGATATTCGTAAAGATTGAGATAAACCTTGGAACTATTGAGTATCAATTCTTTAAGCACGTCGTTGAAGCTGTCGGCGTACATCACGTTCTGGCAGCCCGAGAGTTCTTTTGCCTGTTTTGCGTCGAGCATCTCGCCTCGCCAGATGGCTTTCGTCTCGCTGTAAGGCTCGATAAACAGAATCTCGCGCATCTCGGGTCTCGGATGGTCGGGATAGAGTATCAGGAAAGCGCCTTCGCGGTCGATGCCGGTGAGGTAGAAGAAGTCGGAATTCTGGCGGAAAGGGTAACACTGGTCGCCATTTCGCGGTATCTCTTCGTTCGCGGTGAACAAAGCGATTGAGTTTTTTGTCATCATCGAAGCGAAGTTCTTTCGATTTCTGACAAAAAGAGTGTTAGGTATATTGTTGATATACATTGATTTACAGAAGCTTAAGGCCTAATGTGACGGTAAACATGTTCTGTGTCATGTCGTTGAGATGGATGTTGCCTTTGTCGCCGTTGAAGCTCCATTCAACGTTGTCGGTGCCGAACATGTTGGTCAAACCGAAGCTGTAGTTGATGTCGAGGGTGACTTTCCACACGTCGAGACCGACGTTGAAAGCGGCGCCCCATGTCATGTTTTCTGTCTCAAGATTGTCGACATCAACGCTTTGTCCGTTGCCGTCAACATCTTGTTTCTGGCTTAAAACGAAGTACATCACAGGACCCACGTTGCCTCTCACTTTGAGCAGACCCGCGTCGAGCTGATAGCCGAGAAAAATCGGAACTGCCAGGTTTTGCTGGGTGAGTGTGACGGTTGGATTCAGAGCTACACCTGATGTGTTTAAAGTAGGGTCGACGTTGAAATCGAACACTTTTCCGCTCTTGAACCAGAGTACTTCAGGCTGGATGATGAAATCTCTGACAGTCAAGCGGGCGAACAAACCAGCTGTCATGTTTGACTTATAACTCGATTTTATGTCAGCTTTTTTGAATGACAGAGTTGCTGTCTGATAACCAAGTTTCGGTCCGATGCAAAAATCGAAACCTGTAGCGTTTGCTGTCTGTACCAAGACTATAACAGCTAAAACTAATAATAATTTTTTCATAGTTTCAAAAATAATTTATATTTTTGCAAAGATATTTAAAAATCTAAAACAAACGCAAAATATGAGAAAGAAAATTTACTTTTTGCTTTTCGTGATAATGCTGTCTTTTGCAGCAAAGGCTCAACGTTTTGAGTATCAATTGGGTTTAAAAGGCGGCCTTGGAATCGATTGGCCATCGATAAATGCTGACGATATTTCGGGTAAGGAAAACGGTTTGTGCTATAAGTTCGGCTTGACAGGAATCTATTATTTTGGCGAAAATTACGGCTTGACCTCGGGTTTTAACATCTTGGGAAGCAATTTTGCATATAAAACCACTGGTATTGATGAGGTTACGGAGTTAGAATATTCATATAAAACCACTTTTAAAACCACATATTGCCAGGTTCCTTTCCTTTTGAAGATGAGAACCGATTCGTTCAACGGATTCAGGGTTTTTGGTGAGATCGGCTATGGATTGGATATCCTTGTGAGTGAGAGCGCAAAGATTGAAGACAGTAAAGTTTCCTCGGGTTTGCGTGATGTTTGCAGTTCGTTTATAGTTCATCTCGGCGCTGAGATGGAGGTGTTGAGCCGCAGTACTCTGCAGGTGATGTTGGGTTACGACAGTTTCTTCTCAAACATGATGCCTTATGGCCATGATCCGAAGATGATGATGAATAATTTGTGTGTTGAGGTTGGATTTTTATTCTGATGAAGATAACTTTAGCGCAGATTCATAGCGTTGCCGGCGATGTTGAAAGCAATGTGGCAAAGATTATAGAGGCGGCTCACAAGGCTAAAGCCTCTTCTTTGGTGATTTTCCCCGAGCTTGCGGTGAGTGGAGTTTGTTCCGCTGAGATGTTTAAATCGCCAGGTTTTATTGACAAATGCGAAAAATCTTTAGATAAAATTGCCGCTGAATGCGAGACAGTAGGGGTGCTTGTGGGATGTCCTGTCGGTAAGTTCAACGCGGCGGTTTATATGTTTCAAGGACAGCGTAAGGTGTTCAAAAAGAAGCACTTGGAAGCTTTTGAAAAAGAAATTTTCGAACCTTCCGACGTTGATGAGTTGCTTCAAATCGGGTGTCATAAATATGCAGTCACGATAGGCTCAGACCTTGCAAACACTAACGATGACGAGTTTTTGCTGACAAACCGTCTCGACGAGCTGATGACGCTGACGCCGGATGTCTTTATTAATATAGGAGCCGACAGATGTGGCAAAAACCGTTCGAGAACCCGCCGCAACGAGCTGCGTCAGAACGTGCTGAAATATGAGCGTCCGCTGGTGTTTGTGAACAATGTGGCATCAAAAAAAGAAGCCACCTTCGACGGCGGCTCCATGATTTTCGGCTACGAGAGCTATGTGGTAGCTTCGGCGCCATTCTTTGAAGAAGCTGTACTCGACGTGAACCTCGAGTGTCTGATCTCGATGAAACATGTCGACGAGCAGCAGGATTACGAATTATAGTCTCTCCAAAGTAGTTTTTATAAGCTTTTCCACGTATGGATGATAGTCGGCTGAGAACTTCTCGGTGACGCGGTTGGCTATTGCCACGCAGATGGTTAAGCAGTTGTGTCCCAACATATTACCGAGGCTGAACAATGCCGACGACTCCATCTCGAAGTTGCAGACTTTCCATCCTTTGTAGTTGAATTTTTCGATATCAGGGTTGATTTGCGGATATGTCAGCTCGAGGCGCAGCGAGCGGCCTTGAGGTCCGTAGAAACCTGGTGATGTGGCTGTGATTCCCTGATGATAACCTGCGGCGAGGCGGTCGAAGAGCTCTTTTGAACTCTCAACGATGTATGGTGTCGGGAGGTCGGTAGGGTAGTGCATGTCGCGAATGAAAGCGTCGGTCATGTCCTTGTTAATCACTTCGTTATGCTCTTTGTAGAAGTATGCGAGGCCGTCGAGACCGATGGCGTAACGCGATGCCACGTAGCTGTCTTCCACCCCAATCTCAGGCTGGAGTGCGCCGCAGGTGCCGAGACGCACCATGTTGAGCGTGCGGTGTTCCTTCTTCGGAGTGCGAGTCTTGAAGTCGATGTTAGCTACGGCGTCTAGCTCATTGACGACGATGTCGATGTTGTCGGTGCCCATGCCGGTCGACAGCGCGGTGATGCGTTTGCCTTTGTAAACGCCAGTGTGCGTTACGAGTTCGCGGTTCTGACGTTTGTATTCGATGGTGTCGAAATGACTCGAAACCATGGCGACACGGTCAGGGTCGCCGACGAGAATGATGTTGTCGGCAAGCATCTCCGGGAAGAGATTCAGGTGATATATTGCTCCTTCGTTGTTGAAAACGAGCTGTGAGCCAGGTATGGGTTTAGTGTTCATAATTCGAAATGTTAAAATTTTTTTACAAAAGTAGTCAAAATTTTGCAAGTTATGTTAAAAATTGTTAAAAATGAAAAACATAAAATATTAATGTTTAATTTTGTAACGTTTTAAGACAAAAAATGTTGTTTTTTAGGTAATAAAATGAAAAGAGATAACGATTTTGTTAAGGCGAAGATCATTTCCATTGGCGACGAGTTGCTGATTGGCCAGGTGGTGAACACTAATGCCGCTTGGCTTGGTAATATATTGACTACCAACGGAATAGAGGTGATTTCCACTTTAACGATAGGCGATGGCGAGCAAGATATCGTGGACGCTCTGGATGCTTGTTCAGATGTTGAGATAATTGTCATGACGGGAGGTTTGGGGCCTACGGCCGACGACATCACTAAGCCGACGTTGTGCAAATATTTCGACACCGAGCTGGAATTTTGTCAGGACGCGTACGATAACGTGATGAGTATCTTTAAGTTACGTGGTTATCAGATGACTGAGCGTAACCGTGGACAGGCGTTTATACCGAAGGCGTGCAGATATATCCCTAACCGTTATGGCACGGCGCCTTGCATGTGGTTTGAGAAGGGGAAGTCGGTGTTTATCTCGATGCCGGGCGTGCCGTTTGAGATGAAAAACGTGTTCGAGCAGGAGATTTTGCCGATGTTGCTGAAGCATTTCAAGATTACACCTTATATAAATAAGGTGGTGATGACGACGGGTGTGGGCGAGTCGTTTCTTGCCGACAAGATCAAGGACTGGGAAGACGCGTTGCCGGAGTTCCTTTCGTTGGCCTATCTGCCGCAGTATGGCATGGTGCGTCTGCGTCTCGAAGGTCGTCATCCTGATTGTGAGTTTTTGCAACAAACCATTGATAATGAGATAGATAAGCTGTCGAAACTGATTGGCGAATACATCTTTGGCTACGACGAGAAGCCTATTGCGGAGGCTGTTTTGGACAAGCTTAAGGCGGCAGGAAAGACGTTGTCGACGGCGGAGAGCTGTACAGGCGGGACGATAGCGAAGATGATTACTGCAATCCCGGGCAGTTCGGAAGTTTTCAAAGGAACGGTGGTGTCGTATGCGACTGCGGTGAAAGAAGAGGTTCTGGGCGTGAATTACGACGATATGGAAAAGTATACTGTTGTAAGTCAACAGGTTGCGGAGCAGATGGCGACAGGAGTGAGGGAGTTGTTGAAGACCGATTACGCTGTGGCTACGACTGGCGTGGCCGGTCCTGGAGGCGGAACGGAAGAGAATCCTGTCGGGACGGTATGGATTGCGGTAGCGGGACCGAACGGCGTGGTGTCGAAGAGATGCAATTTCGGCAAAGATAGAGGTAATAACATTGAAAGGGCGGCGATTACGGCGCTGGAGATGGTAAGGAAATACGAATAAAATGAAAAAATTATTATTTATCTTTTTGATAATAACACTCTTTGTATCTTGTTCAAAATCAGCGGGATACAAGAAGAAATTGAATGTGCAGTGCAGGAATTTGGAGCCGCAGGAGTTGGAGGTCGTGGAGTATAACAAAGCGCTTTTTGCCATCGACACCGCTAATTTCGAGGAAGGAATCATGGCGATACAGCCGCAGTTTAAGGAGTTGCTTGGCGAGAACCTCGGGGACGACGGAATCAGGTATCTGAAAGACTTCGTTACCGACACTTTCATCATGAAAATCAATGAGATAACTGAAGCGGCGTTCCCAAATACGGAACTTGTTTCCGAAAAGGTGAAAGGCGTTTATCAGCATCTGAAATACTATTATCCAGCGGTTACGATGCCGACGACTTACACTTACGTCTCGGGCATCAGCTATGACAACGGGCCGGTTATGATTACGCCTGAAACAGTGATGATTAGTCTGGATTTCTATTTGAGTAACAACGATTTAGTGTACGATAAGATAGGAATGCCGAGGTATGTCTCGCGTCGTTGTCAGCCCGCTTCGTTGACGAAAGATCTGGCGGAGGCTATTTATTATACCTATGTTTTTAGGGGTGGCAACGCGAAAAACGTGATGATGGAGATGATTGAGAGCGGCAAGATGTATTATTTCATCGAAGCGATGGATCCGACTTTGAATGATTCGATTATTCTCGGGTATTCGTCGCGGCAGATGGAGTGGGTGAAGGCTAACGAAGGTCAGATTTGGGCTTCTGTTGTAGGAAATAACATGTTGTATTCCAATAACTTAAACGACAGAAGGCTGTTGTTCAACGACGGGCCGTTCACGTCGGCGTTTTCTGATGATGCACCGGCGCGCTTGGGCGATTTTCTGGGCTTGCAAATCGTCCGTTCGTTTATGTCGAACAACGACGAACCGTTGCAGGCGTTGATGAAAATGACTGATTATCAGGATATTTTGCAGCGGTCGCAGTATAAACCGCGAAAATAGACATTAGACCTTAGTCGTTAGTCTTTAGTTGGCTAAAGTCTAAGGTCTAAAGACTAAAGTCTAAAATTATTATTAACTAAAAACCAAGATTATGTTGGTAAAAACTTTTGGTAGTGCCTTAAATGGCATTGATGCTATTACAGTTACAATTGAGGTAAACATGGATCGCGGCGTGCAGTTTTTTCTCGTCGGCTTGCCTGACAGCGCCGTGAAAGAGAGTCAGCAGAGGATTGAATCGGCATTGAGTAACAATGGGTTAAAGTATCCGAAACGGAAAATCACCATTAATATGGCGCCGGCCGACATCAGAAAAGAAGGTTCGAGTTACGACTTGCCGTTGGCGATAGCGATACTCGCCGCGTCGGAGCAGGTGAGCGTCGATTTGCTCGACAAATACGTTATCATGGGAGAATTGTCGCTCGACGGCAGCATCAACCCGATAAAAGGAGCGTTACCGATAGCGATAAAAGCCGCCGAAGAAGGATTTAAGGGTGTTGTGGTGCCTAAGGCGAACGCCAACGAGGCGGCGGTGGTTGAGGATATTGAGGTTTACGGCGTTGAGACAATCATGGATGTCATCAATTTCTTCAATGGATTCCATCATTTGGAACCGACGAAGCTGAACCTTGAAAAAGAAGAGTTTTCTGATGTTTATGACTTCGATTTCTCGGATGTCCGCGGGCAAGAAAACATAAAAAGAGCGTTGGAAGTTGCGGCTGCGGGATCACATAATGTGATTCTCATAGGCCCGCCAGGTTCGGGTAAGACTATGTTAGCCAAGCGGTTACCTACTATTTTGCCTCCTATGACGTTGAAAGAAGCCTTAGAAACCACCAAGATTCATTCAGTGGTTGGCATGCTTGGACATGGAGTTTCACTGATGCGCACGCGACCGTTCAGGAGTCCGCACCACACCACGTCGTATGTAGGCTTGGTGGGTGGCGGTACCTATCCTCAGCCCGGGGAAATATCATTAGCTCATAACGGAGTGCTCTTTCTCGACGAGCTTCCTGAATTCAAGAGGCAGGTCCTGGAGGTGCTTCGACAGCCGATGGAGGACCGTATGGTGACCATTGCGAGAGCCAAGCAGACGGTGGAGTTTCCGGCGAATTTCATGCTCGTGGCGGCGATGAATCCGTGTCCATGCGGCTACTACAACCATCCTACGAAGGAATGCACGTGCAAGCCTGGGCAGGTTGAGACGTATCTCTCGAGGATTTCGGGTCCGTTGCTCGACAGAATAGACCTTCACATCGAGACGTTTCCGTTGTCGTATGAGGAATTGGCGCAGAAACAGTCGGGTGAGAAGAGTGCCGTTGTGCGCGAAAGAGTGGTGAAGGCTCGAATGATTCAGGTGCAACGGTTCGCCGATGTGCCAGGCATTCATTGCAACGCGCAGATGACCGCCAAGATGATTCAGAAATATTGCGACCTCGACGAGCAGTGCGGACTGTTGCTGAAAAACGCCATGGAACGGTTAGGATTATCGGCTCGAGCCCGTGACAGAATACTGAAAGTGTCAAGAACCATTGCCGATTTGGCATGCTCAGAAAACATCACCACAGAACATCTCGCTGAAGCTATTCAATATAGAAGTTTGGACAGGGATAATTGGGGGAAGTAAATGAAATTAACTTCAGATAAAATCGTTTTATTATGAATAATAAAATCGAAAATTTAACTACACTCAGTGTTAATGATATTGAGAAACTTATTGTTACTGTTAGAGGAGTACAAGTACTTATTGACCGCGACTTGGCTTTTCTTTATCAAGTGGAAGTGAAACAGATGAACCGGCAGGTGAAACGCAATATAGAGCGTTTTCCGGAAGATTTCATGTTTCAACTGACCAAAGAGGAATTTAATGGTTTGAAGTGCCATTTTGGCACTTCAAACGAGAGAGGCGGCGACCGTCGTGCATTGCCCTATGCATTTACACAACAAGGTGTAGGAATGCTAAGCGGACTACTTAGAAGTCAAGTGGCAATTGATACCAACATTAAAATAATGCGAGCATTTGTTGGCATGCAGCGATATGTTGCCGCATGCGTGGAAATATTCCAACGATTAGACCGTGTTGAATTACAGCAATTGGAAAACAGACATTGGATGCAGACAACTGAAAATAAAATTGAAGCTGTCCTTAAAAAGATAGAAGAGTCCTCTCCAAAGTTACTTCCAGAACAGGTGTTTCCAACAGGCTGTGTGTGGGACGCTTGGGCTTATGTTTCAGATTTGGTTCGTTTGGCAAAGAAAAGGATTGATCTTATTGACAACTTTGTCGATGATAGAGTGTTGTCACTGCTTACAAAACGTTCTGATGGTGTTTCTGCTACTATTCATACACGCTACAATGAACAGTTTTTGACCGACCTCAAGAAACATAATGCACAATATCCGAAAATTGAGTTTGTTCAACTGTCTCATCGAAGTCATGACCGCTTTCTAATTATTGATGACAAACTCTATCTGCTTGGTGCTAGTTTAAAGGACATTGGTGCTGGATTGTGTGCCGTTACAGAGATGTCGATTGCACCAGATAAGATATTGGAATTGTTGTAATATAATGAATTTCCAACTATTTGAACCACAGGGCAGTGCCTCGCCGTAAGCAAACCGACTGCATCAAAAACGGCATTCATCGTTTTGCTGAGGAATTATTGAGTATTACGCTGTGAATATTGCTTTAAATAAAAGAAGCGTGCAAAAACTAATCTGCACGCTTCTTTTTTTAATTTAGTATTTTATCTATTTATCCAATACTGAGCAAGACGAACAGGCAAGCCAAAATACCTGGCAGTATATGAACAATGGTCTCCCATACTAAAATAATAAGCATCAGAAGCATCAAAACCACCATAACCGTCTGATGTCCAATATTCCAACAAAGGGAACCAAGTTGTTCCGCCATTGAAATTAAAACGTTGACCTGCATTTGGTAGAAATACAGCTCCTGCAGACTCCAATAGATTCCAATCAGAAGAGTTTATCACATTGGTATTAGGATCAGCAACAACATTTACATCATTGAGGTTGTATAGGCAAGCATTCCAATTGTCTGGCAGTAAAATAACACCTTCAACGTTGTTAACCATTGCAGACGCAAATCTGATTCCACTAAATGTGTTTCTTTCATAAAATAAGTAAACCCACTCATAAGAATCCAGTGTGAACCATTGGTTTACACTATTACCACCATTACTTATCGCATTATAGCCCCAGTCTGCCTGTTTTGTTTCATAATTTAAATCGGCCATTGGATCACCATAAGCATAATAGCCATTATTTGATTCGGTTGTACACCATGGCTGATAATAGATAGCACCATGGTTATAACCACTTGTACCCCATCCGAATAAATCTATCCATCCGCTATAGCTCGGTGATATTAAGTGATTGCTGCTGCCTGCTACAGTGCCGAAAGGTTCTCCTAATGCTGTTTCAGTGCTTCCAACAAAATCCCATTGGTGTTCTGCAAAACGCCAAGTGTTCGTTGATGCTTTATATTGTAAATTGCCTTTTGAAAAAACAATGTTTATGCTGTTGTCTTTTGCACCACCACCATATACTATTGAAAACAAACCATTTATTGCACCAGTAGGAGCATTGATCAATGTAATGAATGTTTTCTTTTCGCCATAACTAACGCCATTGTTATTTTTTGCATAAGCACGATAATAATATATTGTGTTCTCTGTCAACCCGGTTACTGTGACAGAGAAATCATTATTTGTGCCACCAACCACACAATTGTCATTTATGGTTGGGTCAATAATTGGATCAGTGGTCCAGCAGACACCTGTTTCTAAAATGTCACCACCTCCATCATCTGTGACTTTTCCACTGCATACAGCAGAAGTAGCTGAAATACTACTTATGTCATTTGTTATCACTGTCGGATAAGGTTCCCATTCGGTTTGGTATTTCAACACCGCTCCAATTATCTCATTATATACATTTAAAAGGTACTCAACAACGTAGATGCGAGCATAAAAATAGTCTCTATTTCCAGAGGAATTATCCTTGCCTCCAAGCTGGTGATATCTCACGATATAACCATTTTCAGGAATTACGGCAAGCTGTGAAATCCACCCCGTATTTGGAACTTCGTAGACATAACCAAGACCATCTACTTCGCCAACATTTACAAAACTAACATATTCACTGTTACTTACAAAATTATTTGATGAATTAATACTTATGGAGTAATAGTTGAAAAATAATGCTAGGCTTCCTCCATCATTTCTTAAATTCACAGTAATTGTTCCTTCCGGATCTTCATGAACAGGTGGAGTGATTGGAGTTTCTGGATCTGAGCCTCCAGATGGTGAAGCGCTGTCTTTTTTACAAGACACAATAGCAACGCTTATTGTCATTAACATAAGCATTAAAACAAGAATAGTTTTTGTTTTCATAGTTTATTCACAGATTCCGCTGTAAAACCGGCTGTTTCCCACCAATGCCAAATGAGGTGTTATACAAAAGAAGCGTGGCACTGATATGCCACATCTTCTGTTAGAGGTTGTGAGAAAGACCCTGAGATGTAAATGCAGCAAACAGTCCACGCTAAAGCGCGAACCATTATACTTCCTTGTATCTCAATTAGAAGTTTCTCACATTTCTAACAGCAAGAAAAGCATAACGCTTCTGAATGTCAATAAAATGTGGTTCGAAAACCAATGACAAAAATATAAAACTTTTGAATATAAAAGTAATTAATTATAAAATTTTACAGGGGGTTTCTCCATTACGCTTCGCTTCAGTCGAAATGACGGAGGGGTCGTAAACTCTATTATAGTAAAATATTTTACTTTTTTCTCTTGGATTTCAAATATTAATTGTATTTTTGCAGCCCGATTTTGAAAAATAGAGGAAAAATATATGAATACTGCAGAATTCCGTGTTGAAAGTGACCTTTTAGGCAAGAAAGAAGTGCCGGCAAACGCGCTTTATGGCGTGCAGACCGTGCGTGCGATGGAGAATTTTAACATCAGTCACAACCTTATGGCAAGCTACCCTAACTTCATTAAAGGCATGGCGATAACCAAAAAGGCGGCGGCAATGGCAAACTACGAGTTGCAAATGATTGACAGACAGCAATTTGATGCCATCTGCCAGGCTTGCGACGAGCTTCTTGAAGGCAAACATCACGACCAGTTCCCTATCGACATGATTCAGGGTGGGGCAGGTACCTCGACGAATATGTGTGCCAACGAGGTCATCGCCAACCGCGCCCTCGAGATTATGGGTCACAAACGCGGAGAGTATGAGTATTGCTCGCCAAACGATATCGTAAACGCATCACAATCAACGAACGACGCTTATCCTTGCGCCATACATCTCGCCATGGTGCTTGAACATGAGGAGTTTCTGCCTCATCTCGTCGAGATGATCGGAGCCCTCGAGAAGAAAGCCGAGGAGTTTAAAGATGTCATCAAAATGGGTCGTACACAGCTTCAGGATGCCGTGCCGATGACGCTCGGGCAGACCTTCAGCGGATTCGCGGCGGCCTTACGGGGCGAGCTGCGAACGCTGAACATGGCGGCACGTGAGTTCTTGGTAGTGAACATGGGTGCGACCGCTATCGGAACAGGCATCTGCTCGAAGCCAGGCTACAGCGGAGCGGTTATCAACGCTCTGCGCCAAGTGACGGGCTGGAATGTCACACTCGCCGACAATCTCATCGAAGCCACCAGCGCCACCTCATGCATGATTCAATACAGCGCCGCAATGAAACGTTTGTGCATCAAAATCAATAAGATGTGCAACGATTTAAGGCTTATGAGCTCAGGCCCGAGATGCGGATTAAACGAAATAAACCTCCCGCAACGCCAGCCTGGATCGTCGATAATGCCGGGCAAAGTGAACCCTGTCATCCCTGAAGTGATGAACCAGGTTTGCTATAAAGTCATAGGCAACGACATGACAATAGCACTCGCCTCTGACAACGGTCAGCTTGAACTCAACGTGATGGAACCTGTCATAGCTTACTGCCTGTTCGAGTCGGTGCATCTGTTGACCAACGGCTTAGACACCTTGAGAACGCATTGCATCGAAGGTATCGAAGCCAACGTGGAGCATTGCCGTAAAATGGTCGAAAACAGCATCGGCATAGTCACCATGCTCAACCCTATTATCGGTTACAAGGAATCGACAAAAATCGCGAAAGAGGCAAGCGAGACTGGCCGCGGCGTGTACGAACTCGTGCTCGAACATGGCATACTCACCAAAGAGCAATTGGATTGGATTCTCCGTCCGGAGAATATGATCAAGCCTGTTGAGATTAAAATTTAAAATTCTAAAATCAATTTAAGGTTTAACTGTCTGTTAGTCAGATAGTTAGGAACTGCATACTGGATGTTATAGACATCTGTCACCCACATGTATGAGCTCACGTTGTTCACGCCGAGGAGGTTGAACACTTCGAGACTCAGCCAGCAATTTCTTATGTAATTCAATGGGTTGCGAGGATTTCTGAACGAGGTGTTCTCGCCTATGAGCTGCTTGCTGAAGCCTATGTCGACACGACGGTAGGCCGGCATCCTGTTTTTCTGCCGATAACGCTCGTCTTCGGAGGCTCCGAATGGCAATCCTGTTCCAAGAATGAGTTTCAAATTGACCTTAAACGACGGGATGAAAGGGATATAATCTTGGAAAAAGATTGCAAAATTCACTCGCTGATCCGACGGACGCGGAATGCCCGATATGATGGTGTCTCTCACATATTCAGCACCGTTGTTGACATCGGTTTGCGAAAGGATATTGCCGTTGGCATCGATGAAATACTGAATGTTTTCGGCGGTTCTCATCACCGAGACGGAAGCCCAGCTCTCAATGCCTTTCACAAATTCGCCGTTGATTTTCAGGTCTAAACCCGTGGCATAACCCGTCGCTTTCTGGTCGGCGTAATACCTTATTCTGATATTGTCGACCTGATAAGGGATGATGTCTTTGAGATATTTGTAGTAAAGCTCGGTGGTGAGCACAAACGGGCGATCCCAGGCTTTGAAATTGTATTCGTGACCCAAAACCACCTGATATGACTTCTGCACCGAAGCCTTGTCTTTGTCGACCAACGAGCCGTCGAACATTCGTAACTCCCTGTAAAATGGGGGTTGCACGTAAACGCCGCCCGACAAGCGGAAGGTCATGTTAGGATGTTTGTTGGGCTGGAAAGCGATGCCGGCGCGCGGACTCACGTTGACCGAGCCGTTGTAACCCCAATAGTTGGCACGCAATCCCGCTGTCAGCACCCAGATATTTCCGTTTTCTGGCTCAAACTGCCATGAATTTTGAATATATCCGTCTAAATTATTGATATACAGAATGTTATGACCGTTTGCGACGTTTTTCAGCTCGAGCGGAGTCTGCATAGGGTTGCTCGGATTCAGGATTGAATCGACGACGTGAGGCTGTGTGTAGCCTGCCGAATCGACCATGTCCCATTCCTTGATGATGTCGTCGAAAAGCTGATGCTGATAACGCACACCCCACTTGAAAGTGTTGTCGCCGTATTTGTAGGCGCCTTTGTGGTCGAGGTTGACGACTCTCGAGTAGAAATAGTTGCGAGCATGCTCGATAAATGTTCCAACTCCTTGATTGTCAATAACATCGCCCTGCTGCTCACTGCCAGGATTCGTCTCCAGTAGTCCAATCCAATATTGACCTTCGATGTCGTAGTTTTCCGACTCCATTGCTGAATAGGCTGAGGCTATGAGTTTGAGATTAAGGTCGTCGTTAGGACTGAAATTCAATGTGACGGCGCCGAGGCCTGTTGTGTAGCGGCTCAGCTCCTGTCCGTCGAAATAAATCTTCAAACGATACGATGCCTGCAGGTTTCCGAAATCGGTCTCGCGTGTTGTAGGCACCATGAGGTAGCTGTTGCGCGAGTAATATCCGAGTACAGAAATCTCGAAGCGAGGAGAGATGTTGTATGTTATAAGTCCTTGAGCATCAATGAAATTAGGCTTATAATCGCCTTTGGTGTCCATCTTGCCAAGGAGATATTGGGTGTTTTTGTAACGTGCTCCGACGAGGTAGCTCACCTTGTTTTTAAACGAGCATCCTTCGGCGTGAGCCTCGGCACCCAGAAGGCTGAGCGTCACCGAGCCTGCTGGAATGGTGGGCTTTTTGTATGTGATGTCGAGCACTGAAGAGAGCTTGTCGCCGTATTCCGACGAGAATCCGCCAGCCGAGAAGTCGATGTTGGAGATGAGGCGCGAGTTGATGAAGCTTAGGCCTTCCTGCTGTCCCGAGCCTACGAGGAACGGCTTGTAAATCTCTATTCCATTGACGTAAATGAGGTTTTCGTCGAAGTTACCGCCTCGCACGTTGTATTGCGAGCTGAGTTCGTTGGTCGAGCTGACGCCCGCGAGGGTCTTCACCATATCTTCCACGCCGCCTGCTCCGGCCGTTGGCAGCAGCACCGTCTCTTTCGCGTCAAGTCTAGTGATTGTTGATGTTTTGATTGATTGGTCGTGTACCGTCACCTCTGTCAGCATGGTCGAGGTGACCTTCATTGTGACGTCGTTTTTGCGCCGTTCGCCGGGTTTCAGTTTGATTTCGATTTTTATCTCTTCGTATCCGACGAACGAATACACCACATTAATTAAGGTATCGGCGGGTAATGTGAGGTTGTAGTTGCCGCGTGCGTCGGAGACTATGCCGTATGGCGTGTTTTGCACCGCCACGTTGACGAATTCGACGGCTTTTCCGCTCTCGTCGCTGATTTTTCCATACAAAACGCCTTCAATCTTCTGTCCGAAGACAAAAGTTGGAAGGAATAATAGTATGATAATCAACCACTTATACTTCATGATACGCTGTCATTCCGAACGCAGTGAGGAATCTCATCCAATTATAACGAAAACTTGAACCAATTAGTACATTACTAATAAAAAAAGCCGCCTTGATTCAGACGGCTTCTTTTTAAAATTTCATATTTTACCAGCGGTTGAGGTTACCATCTTTTGCTGCGTCAACCATTGCCTGATAAACGCCTTTCTTGTCGATGGTGCGCAAACCTGCTGCTGAAACTTTCAAAACTACCCATTCATCCCACTCTGGAACATAAAATCTCTTGATTTTCAAGTTAGGTTTGAACGTTCTCTTGGTCTTCTTGTTTGAGTGTGAAACGTTGTTTCCACTGATGACCTTCTTACCTGTGATTTGACAAACTCTTGACATTTTTCTAATATTTTATTATTTTTAATTTTCTCTACAAAACGGAGTGCAAAATTACAACTTTTTTTGATATGCAAAACATTTTTTTGAAAAAATTAATTAAGGATGACATTTTGACCAAATTTTTTTTATTTTTGCGCTTTAAAAATTCAAAAAAAATGAAAATTCCAATGGTTGACCTTGTTGGTCAATACAACAAAATCAAGGCGGAAGTCGACGCTTCCATTCAGCAGATTCTCTCTACCGGCGGCTTTATCGGCGGTCCTTTCGTACAGAAATTTCAGGAAGATTTACAGGCATATCTCAATGTGAAACATGTGATTCCTTGCGCCAACGGCACCGACGCTTTGCAGGTTGCCATGATGGGTTTGGGATTGAAGCCAGGCGATGAGGTTATCACCACTTCGTTCACTTTCATCGCTACGGCGGAGGTGGTCGCTTTGTTGCGTCTGACACCTGTTGTGGTGGATGTCGATATGGAGACATATTGCATTGATCCTGAGGCTGTTGAGCGTGCTATTACCCCTCGCACCAAGGCTATAGTGCCGGTGCATCTGTTCGGACAGTGCGCCAATATGGATGCTATCATGGATATCGCGAAACGTCATAATCTGTATGTTGTTGAGGACAACGCGCAGGCTATTGGAGCAAATTATACTTTCAAGGACGGCACAGTGAAGAAGTCGGGAACCATTGGAAACATCGGCTGCACCTCGTTTTTCCCGTCGAAGAACCTCGGCTGTTATGGCGACGGCGGTGCTATCTTCACCAACGACGACGCTCTCGCCGACATGATGCGTGTGGTTGTCAACCATGGCATGAAGACTCGCTATTATCATGATTATGTGGGAGTTAACTCACGACTCGACGCCATCCAGGCAGCGGTTTTGGACATTAAGTTGAAACATCTCGACGAATATATCAAGGCACGTCAGTATGCGGCGGCGTATTACGAGAAGGCGTTCGCCCAGACCGACAAGATCGTCACACCGAAGACGGCACCTTTCACCGACCACGTCTATCATCAGTATGTGGTGGTTTTGAAGGACTTAGACCGTGCCAAGGTGATGGAACACTTGCAGTCGAAGGGCATCGCATGCGCCATCTACTATCCGGTGGCGTTGCACATGCAGAAGGCCTATGCCGACCCGCGCTACAAGAAGGGTGACTTCCCGGTTTGCGAGTACCTCTGCGACCATGTGATGGCATTGCCGATCCACACTGAGTTCACCGACGAACAGCTTAAATACGTGACCGACGCGGTGCTGGAGATGTGCTGAAGCAACTACGGAGCCACTCTGTTGATGTCTCTTGGGAACAAGCTTGCCTCCTTAACATTGGAGATGCCAAGGAAGAATGAGGTGATTCGTTCAAGTCCGATGGCGAAGCCTCCATGAGGCGGCATACCGTTGTGGAATGTGTCGAGATAGAATCTGAAATTGTCAGGATTCATGCCTCTTTCAATCATTTTCTTGCGATAATCTTCTTCTTTGTGGATACGTTGACCGCCAGAGGTTATTTCAATTCCGCACATTAGCAAGTCATAAGAAAGCGTCAAGGTCGGATCCTCAGGGTCGTTCATGGCATAGAAAGCTCGGTGCTCGGCTGGGAAATGCGTGATGAACACGAAGTCCGAGCCGAAATTCTCTTTTGCGTATTTGCAAATCGCACGCTCTTCTTCAGGAGCCATGTCGTCTTCGCCGCGATGGTCGGGGGTGAGATTCTCATTGAAGAGCAGGTCGTGAACCTCCGAAAGTCTGAATGCCGGCACTTTGTCAGGCAAACATGGCAGCTGGGCGTCAAAAAGCTGCAACTCGTGGCTGCATTTTTCCCGAACGGTCTTAATGATATGACGAAGGAGATTCATTTCCAACTCCATAACGTCTTCCTGACTCTTGATGAATCCCATTTCAACATCTAAAGAAATGAACTCGTTGAGATGTCGCGATGTGTTGTGCTTTTCAGCCCTATATGCCGGAGCAATCTCAAAGACTCTTTCATAAACGCCTACTCCAATTTGTTTGTAAAACTGAGGCGATTGTGCCAGATATACTTGTTTTCCAAAATAGTCCATTTTGAACACATTGGCGCCACCTTCAGCTCCTTCCGAAACGATTTTTGGAGTGAAAATCTGTGTAAATCCTACTGAAACCAAGTATTCGGCAAAAGCCTGGGCGATGGTTGAACTCACTCGGAATATAGCCATATCCTTAGGGTTACGCAGCGAGACCTGTCTGTTGTCAAACTTATATCTCAAAACAGACTCATCGTCACTAAATTTCAGCGCGTTGACATCAATCACCTCTGTTGTTGAAGGTTTTGAAATCACGTTGATTTTTGTAACCGCAATTTCTATGGTATTGTATTTGACAGACTTATCTTTGATATTTGCGGAATTCACTTGTCCTTCCAAGATGATGGCCGTCTCTCTTGAGAGGTCGTTAATGCCTATTTTTTCTCCATTTTCATCAAAAATAGATGAAGTCTCATTTTGTATCACTGTCTGCAGAAGACCGTCAGGTTTTCTGATTATAATAAATCCGCCCCATTTAGTGACACGTACATTTTGAATCATGCCGTAAATGCGGATATTATCGCCTTGTTTAGCGTTTGCGACGTCTGAATATTCAGATTGGATAAAAGTAGAATTGATAAATGTATTTGCCATTTTTAGCTGTGTTTATTCAGTTGCAAAGATAATTGTTTTTTCATTATCCTAACCGATTGGAGTCATTTTTTTAAAAAGTGAGAGTGATGAAGTAGCTTTTAGTACTGTGTTCAGTTTGAAACAAGAACAGTTTTAATATTGAAATAGTGGCGTGCCAAAATATTTGTAATACATAGAATTCGTGTCGCCATACAAGCCCATTACAGATTTGATTTTTTTGATGTCTTTGTTGACATATTGTAAGATGGTTTTTGACACCAAGGTGTCTGAGTATGGTTGGCAACGTCTGCCGCTACAAGTAACATATTTGTCAAGTGCGTTCAAATCCAGATAAATCTTCTTGAGCAAATCTTTTCTATTCTTTAGTTTTTTATAAATCATTAAAGACCTTTGCCAGTCACTTGTCATCACAAACACGTCATGAAAAGGATCAATTTCATCGTTAGGCACATATGCATTTACTATGGCAAATTTAAGCACAACGAATAGTTCTTCATACGGCGCGTTTTGTAAAACTTCTTTAAAATGGTTTATTTCGGCGCGATAGCCCTTCTCCCAGTCTTATTCATAATTAGTTTGAGCGGAAGCAAAGAAAAATGTTGCCATTACAATAGGATAGATTTAATGTTGGTATTCATTTATATTATTTTAATCAGCGAATTTTGCGCCACATCCGAATGGACAATGTCCACCGGCTTCCAACTTTCTCCAATGCATATCTAAACTATACGGTTTGCCACATTTAGGGCATTTGTATAGTTTTTGATATTTGATTTGCAGTTCCATGATATCCTCTGCCATTTTATCCTTCGCAGAATTACTTTTTCCCATTGTCAAAGTACCTATCAAACCACTCATCACCGAACCCAACGACATGGCAACAATTCTCATTGTCATATCTGTTGAAACAATCAAAATCAAGATACCTAATAATGCAGGAATCATTGTTGGTATTAATCTTGACATCTGCATGTGTCGGTTACTATCGTCCTTTAATTTTGTCAATTTTTTCTGATAATCGATATATGTCTGTTTAAGGCTTGCGAATTCAGCGGTATAGTCGGTGCGATTCTCTGCGACAGGTTTAACCTCTTCAACAGGGTTGACTTCTTCAACCACAGGATTAACTGCTTGAGTTGGTATTTCATCAATAGGTGTAACTTTTGCTTGAGTCTTTCGAGCTGGATTGGCGTTTTGAAATAATGCGTAAGCAATGTTAAAATCAAGGCGATAACATTGATCATTTGTTCCCAGACCACCCAACCACACGATGTCTTCGTCAGTGATTTGTTTTTTAGTGATACGTTCACCATTGACAAAAGTACCGTTTGTTGAATTGTGATCCTCGATTGTGACAATGCCATCGTTCCAATGCAATCTTGCGTGGTCACGGCTTACTCTTTTAAACGTCTCTGGCACTTTATATGCATTTGGACCTTCGACATCTCTACCTATACAAATTTCTATATCCATAATTGAATTCTTAATGTTGTTTTAACAGACTGTTTTAATTGGCAGTGTGTATTACACCCTCTCCATGGCATCTTTCACAAGTTATACTGATATTACCATAACCTTGACATGTTGGACATACAAAACATCCTTTACCGTCACATTGCTCACAGGTCTTTGTTACACTTCCCGACCCTTGACAAATGTTGCATTTCTCATAATAGGTTTCTTGTCCCTTTTTACCAGTTCCTCCGCATGTGCGGCATGCGGCTTTATACTTAGTGACAGTATAACCTTTGCCTTTACAGAATTTACAATCAATATAAACTTTTTGCCCATTTTGCATAGTAGGTACTTTACCATTTCTGCCTCCGCATTTATCGCAAGGTTCATGTTTCTCCTTTATAAATCCCTTCTCTCCCTTGCAAACAGGGCAAGGCAAGTCTTTTACTTTTGCTATCACACCAGTCCCTTCGCAAGCATCACAACGTTGGTTTATAGTGCCTGAATAATCACACTTTTCGCAATAAACAACGCCATTGTGACATTCGGGGTTTGTACAAACCGCTGGAATTGTTTTTTTTCCATGGCACACAGGACATTCGTATGTGTGCTGCGCTGAAATATTAATTGTAGATATTAAAAACAATACAACAAATAATACTTTAAAACTTTTATTCATATGATATTTAGTTAATGATACTAATTATTTGCCGAGATTAAACTTACTAAACTTGCTACTGCCTGTGTTTGATGCCATAGCACTGCCCATACTGGTATTAACTGAAGCCCCGCCTCCGAAAGAACTGCCGACACTACCTCCGCCACCGCCGACATCTGTTGTTTCAACAGCAATGACGTTATCTATTGTCGGGACAAGTACTCTTTGGCACCATTCATTATAGCGTATGGAAATTTCCTCACATTTATTGATTTGAGGACGATAGCCTTCCACAAATTCTTCATATTTGCGATCCTGCCATTCTCTACCAATCTGTGACATATCAGCATTTAGCAAATCGTAAATCATGTGAAGAGATTTTGACAAACTTGTTAAATTTGATTTGAGTTCATTTAAAGCGGCTGAACTTACCTGTGCTTTACCTGTTGCCATAATTATTTTTTTTAATTTGTTTTTTCTTTATCATTGATTAGGGTTATCTTCAACACATTTGAAGGCATAAGTTCCTGTCGTTTCAGTCGTTTCAACACCACTGTTATACTTGCCCTCTCCTTCGATACTAGCAGATGCTTTAGCGACTTTAAATACTGGTATTTCAACTTTTCCTCCCACTTTACCGCCAACAGTAAAGTTATCACCAGTTGACGAAGATTTTGAAGCAATAGTAAAATCAGCTTTCTCACCTTGTTTGGCGAGCTTGGCTCTAAACTTATCACTTCGATTGTCAAGTTGACATGCTTCATCTGCTTCTGCAAAGATTTTTTTAACTGTCGATTGATTGTCTGATTGAGGTGTTTGTTTCATGCCGCCGCTCATATTAAACATATTTCCTTTACCCGTAGCAGCTGCGGCAGCTGAAGTTGTTGCACTAACTGCAGACCCTGCGGCACTTCCACCACTGACATGGCCATTGCCACTGCCAACGTTGGTTGTTTCAACGGCAATAACGTTGTCTATTGTTGGAGCAAGTACTCTTTGGCACCATTCATTATAGCGTATGGAAATTTCTTCGCATTTGTTGATTTGAGGACGATAGCCTTCTACAAATTCTTCATATTTACGATCCTGCCATTCTTGACCAATCTGTGACATATCGGCATTCATAAGGTCGTAAATCATATGCAATGACTTTGACAAACTTGTCAAATTAGTTTTGAGTTCATTTAAAGCGGCAGAACTTGTTACTGCATTAGCCATATCTTTTTGTATTATAGTTATTCTTGTTAATTTTAATTTATTAAAGCAGCCATTTCTTGAGTGTGCCTGTCCATTTGTTGTAACAGCTGTTCCAAACCATAGCCACTTATTCCTTGTCCGGTTAAGTATTGTTGAAAGTTCCGCATATAAGGTTCCATTACTCCTGTTTTGAACCCTTCAGCGACACTGTCTTGCCAACCTTCATGAACTGTTTGCCACTCGGCGCGCAGTTTTCTTTCAACAGCTTGAACTTGATTTACAAAATCCGGGATTGTACTCATAGTAAATATATTTTATTCATTTCTCTTTAAAAAATTCACCAATGATGTCTAAGGCGTCAAATCCAGTTATGGTATCAGCGGTTTTATCTTCACGGTCGTATAAGTATACAAAAGGGTAGCCAGTTAATGTATCTTCAGGAAATTTAAACATAAAAATATCGAATATACCTTTCTGGCCAATACGGACAATATTTTCTCCATACATTTTAATCAGAGATCCTGCCTCTTTTACAACAGCTTGTGGTATAATGTTCTCTTCCATATACAAATTATTTATTTACGTTAAACAATCCAGCATATTGAGGATCCAACAATTTATCATCAACCCGCAAAATACCATTGTTATAAAGATCTGGATGCGAAGTTAACCCGGCTCTATGAGTTAATAAATCTTCTATAGGCCGTCTTCCATCAGTTGTCCGGTCACTTTCATATACTTGAGGCTCTATGAAATGCAATCCATCATCGTCTCTTTGTAAAATTGTCGCATGTCCGCTTCCACCATTAAATTTGACTCCAACAATATAAATACCTTTTTCTTTACAAGTATCTTCAAAATATTTTTTATAATCGTCAGTAGTCATAGAACTAATATGGTTTTTTTTCATCCAATCATCGGCATATGTCGGCTTAGCTTCACTTCCGTCTGTATTTTTCCAGATTTTAAAGACATTGTTACCTTTTGATAACCAGGTGTTTTGGTCGCCGGACACTTCAGGATTGCCTTTAGCTGTTACATCAAAGCCTCTCGCTCTTAGCGCATATGCAGATGAAGCAGTGGCACAATTTACACCATATTGATAATCATAATCATAATTATTATTCTTTGTGTAATGAGGCAAAGACATCTCTTTCGTTTCAGGATGTGCTAATGATAACCATTCACGCTTATACATCCTGCCATTATAATAATACCATTCGCCGTTTGGATCTTCATTATATTCATAAAGATGGTTATTATAATTTGGATTTGCACTTTGTCTGTCTGCTTCCGAAATACTCATTGGTTTACCCTGTGTGATACCAAAGGCTTTTTCCAATTCCTTATTGTTCTTTTTTATGGCCAACTCGTTGGCACTGACACCCATATTGAAACCGCTGAACTTGTCACTTGCGACACGTGCTGTAACTGCACCACCGGCACTCGCTATGGCACCAGCTCCAGCAGCCTTGATACTTGACGAAGAGCCAACATCAGAGTGCAAAATATCCTCCAGTTTGCCAATACAGTCGCGAAGAATTTGGTTGGCTTTAGGTGTCTGTTGATTACTCATTGTTTGTATGAGCGTGTTCCCGCCGGCAGTATAATCAGATATTTCTTGTTGGCATTCTACAACAATTTGTTGCCCGCGCTCGTACTTGCCTCTCCAAATATCCACTTCACTTTGAGCTTGACTGACAGCACTTTCTTCCCAACTACAACTTGGTGTTATCTCTCCGAACTCGTTGCACATTTGCGATGCATAACAAGCATTAAGAGCGCTTTCTGCACTGCTTAAGTTAGCTTCAGCTTCAGAAAGTCTCGTTCGGATATAATCCAATTGTCTTTCCAGATCGTTTTTGACTTTATTGATATGGCTCATAACATCCTGATTGATATTAGCCATTGTCTCGCCGGAATACTTAATTTGGTCGTTTAGTTGTTCCAACAAATGCACATCGCTGATATATGCACCCTGTCTTGCCATAATAAATGTCTTTTATCTTCTACAAATGCATCGAAGTACCTTTGTATGTTCTTAATTTTTGTTCCAACTGATACAGAAGGTTACTCTCATAATTTGACAATACATCGCATAAAGGTCTTATTTGTTCCTTATCTTCATTGAAATTGTTTTGAAATTCAACGAAGTTGCTGTCTTTCCAACTTTCACTAACTGTATTTACAGCTGTTTCTGTTTTTGTAAGTTGAGATTTAAGTTTTTCAATTGCATTTTGAATCTTTCCACGATAAGCATGGATTGAATCAGGATCGTTAATAACTGTTGCTGCCATAATGATAGATTTTATTGATTATTAATGAATTTTATTATTAACTGTCTGAAGTTATACCTTATATGGTTTGAATTTAGTAATTGAACTGTTGACGTTATTGTAATACAAAGCACGATAATTGGTGGCCGGACGGCTGAGCACCAACAACTTGTTTGCTGCCGAATTGCCGACAATTTTGTCGGAATCCTGTTCTGCCATCTGCAGTGCGATACGGTGGCAGAACATGTTTTGTGTGCCATAACCGAGTCGACAGAGGTTCATCAAATTATCGACTTGCAATATGGTGAATACACCCACCATTGGGCCGTTCTTTAATATATACTCGAGCAGAATAGAGCATTCCGACTGCATGTCGCCACGACTACCCGTGCCATCAAACATTCGTCCACGCTGGAATTCGAAAATACTGATGAAGAAATGAGTCAACGGAAGGGTGGGGTCGTTCTTACGAGCGTCAATGACTTCGTCCTTCACGAATTGTAAGTATTCTGTAACATCTTCTGCGGTATGTGCTTCTTGTATATTGCAATAATCTGAAATTGCAGTAAACATTTCACTCTTGAACACACTTTGTACAGGGTCGTCTTCCATCATAAAATTCATCAAAATGACGTTGCATGCCTTTTCTGTGTGCTCGGCTATTGATGAAATCATAGCGTGGTATGCTATTCCCTTGGCTACGCCAGGAACACCACCAATGATAAGAATGTTATTGTTGCTGTCCTTGGTGAGAGGCACATATACGTGACACGGCGCGATGGCAATACTTTCGCCGACATAAACACCCACTTCGCGCGGCTCATCTTGTGGCTCGTAGTGGCATTCTGATACAATTCGTTCGGTAAACTCAGGCAACTCGTTGCTGCGGAATGTACGCAAAACATGGTCGTCCATCATCTCAGGGTGAGCTTTGCCAAATTCAGCCACTTCATCCAAAAGGTTTTCCAATTCCTTGGAAGCATTGATGAAGAATGATCTTGTCAGGTAGTTGGCAACTTCGGCGCCTGATTCATTATTATACACACAAGAACCTGTCAATAGCCGTGGCATAGGCGTTGAGTGTGGCCATTTAATCAAATTGCTGAAATCGTTCGGATCACTCTTGAACACGACACGGTTTGCAATCAAGTCGAACGGTACTATGCTCTTAGCCGGCAGTTTCTGAGTTGCAAGGATCAGATTGATGCCAAACTTACGATACTCTTGAATGATTGCATGTATTTTAGTGTTGGCTTCCTTGCTGATATTGTCGTTATCTATTTCAAATATCTTTTGGAATTCGTCAATAATGACTAGCAAACGTGGAACCACTATATCGGGATTCTTACGTTTTAATTCCACGATATTGGTTACGCCGTTTTCTCTGCAAAGTGTCATACGACGGTTACCTTCTTCAAACACTTCGCGAAGAATACTCAATCCGAATTCACGTTCAGCTTCAGGTGCGATGACGCGTGCATGCGGCAGATTATGACGTGCATAAACATCAAACTCAACGCCGGAGAAGTCGAGCAGATACATTTGTAACTCGCGCGGTGAGTAATTGATCATTGCACTGGCGATAAGAACATGGAGGAACACTGATTTTCCAGATCCTGGAATACCAATGACCACGGCTGAGTTCTGACCGCTTTCCTGTGTGATGTTGATTTTCTGTATCTGTTTGTTGGATGACATGCCAAAAGGTATATCAGCACGATTAGCGCTTTGCTTGGTCCACCATTCTTCTTTAGGAATCATGTAGTCAGTAAGGCGCAAAATCTCTTCTGTCTTGATTTCAAATCCGGCATTGACATATTGGACAATCTCATGCAATTTGTTGTCGTCAATAATTGCATATTTCTGTTGTTCACGTATGGTGTCGGGCTGTTTCGTCAGATCTATTTCTGTTGCCTGTAACGCTGCAACGTCGTCTAGATGAAGCATTGTTTCGATCTTCAAACACTCTTCGCTGGTATGCAAAAGATCGTTGTTTACCATAAAGACAAACTGTACACCAGCACGAATGCCATTGGCAATTATACGCTGGATGGTACGAGCCATTTCTGGTGTCGTTCCATAAGGGAAGTCCTTTAGCACCACTATTTGATATGGCTCTTGTTTTTCTTTGCCTTTATTGAATGCAGCCAAAGTGTTGTAAGGTCCCTGCAATAGATTCTGTACAACATCTTCAACATATCTGTCAAGCATTGAGAGTTGTGCCTGCATGTCGCCAGTCCTTGCACATATCGTATACACGTGTTTGTCGAGCATCTTGAGCATGTTGCTGGTTCCGCCAAGTTCTTTAGGGTCGAAAACATATAGTTGAACATTGCCACTTTGACTACCGGCTAACAATCTGCCAATCATGCCATTAACAACATCTTGTGCTGTTAGGCGTGTGTCTTTGTCGTAGTGTAGAAGCAGATTCTTTTTGGTTAGGAATGGCAGGAACTGCAGATACTGTAACTGAAACATCTCTTCAAACAACGGAAACATCATGTCTTTATATCCATAAAGGAGGTATGGCAAGGCACTTATGCGTTTGTTGTTGATGGTTTTCCAAACAGCGCTTTGCGTTGTTGTGGTTTCATAATAAGGATCAAAGGCAGCTTCATAGTATTCGTTGAGCTTTTTGAATGTAGATTCCACCTTTTTAAGGGTTTCTTTCTGTAGAAGAATTACATCGTAGATAAAACGCTCACGCATCTCAAGGCACTCGTCTTTCTCTTGCCCTTTGGCTTTTTTGCAAAGTTCGGCCATTAAATCCATATCATCGTGGAAGATAATGGCATCCTTACGCGAAGATTTGGATATTAACTGAAGAATTTCAGTGGCATCATGCAATTTGCGTGAATATCCTTCAACCATATAAGCTATTTTTTCTTCATCCGAAGGGAACAATGGAATATATGGTTCTGTGTTTAGCTCAATTGTCTTAACCAAGACTTCAAGATTATTACGATATCGTGTTGCTAAACTTTCGAATTTTTCTATTATCTTTTTAGACTGCGGAATAGGATCTTTCCTTTTCTCTTCAAACCATTTCTTGATGTCATCACCTGTGATTTCCACATTGCCTATTTGGACATGGGACCATTTCTTAATAGCCGTTTCTTCTGTAATTCTATTACCATCAACATATACACCATTTGTACTATTCAAATCTTTAATGGTAATAGTACCGTCATCATGCAAAACACATTCACAATGATGCAGTCTGCTGATTTTACTATCATCTAAAACGATATCATTTTCTGATGATCGGCCAATTTTAATTGTCTCCATAATGCTGTAATTAATAACTCTTAGAATATTCTGTCTTTGAGATCCTTAAACCATTGGATTATTCCGTTAAAGAAACCACGTTTGTCTTGAGTAATATAAATGTCTTTATATTTATCGTTTGCGCGGATTTTAACGAAAGCGCTTCTTGAGTATTTATTGTCATTAGGTCTGACTTCAATGACTAATTCATGCTCGCCTTTTTTTGTAGCCTTGCACCATGTTTCTGATGAACTTCCGACATACCAATAAACATTTGAGTTAACTGTGATGATGTTGCTTCCTCCCTTACTTCCATAATGTAATCTTTCGGTTAAACTCAAATAAGCATCCTCTCCAGCTTGTGCAATTGTAATTACAACAGAGCTGCCACTATCCGATACAATGGTAAGTTTTCCGGTTCTTTTGTTTGAAGTCCTATTGTGGTTGCATGTTATGGTAAGTTTGTTACCTTGTTTCTTTGCGTTAAACCAATAATCTGACTGAGAGTCAACAGCCCAATTGCTGTTGCTTGTTACGAAGATAGTTGTCGTACCTCCATCAGCCTGAAAGGACAAATACTCATTGCTAACACTCAAAGCGTCTGGCTCTTGTATGACATGGATTTTTTTCGTCAAGTCAGTATCACTGGTTATTGTTATGTATGCTTCTCTTTTTTTAGAAGAGGTGTTTTTATCGCACACAATTGACAGCTGGTTTTCTGTGCTTTTAAGAGTTAACCATTTGGGATTATTGCTGTGCGTCCAGGTGCAATTCTTATGATTAACAGTAACTTTTTCAATACCTCCCATTGAAGTGAATTCAATTTTAGTCTTGTTTACTGTTAATGAGGAATTTTTCTTGTTAACTTCTCTTTCACATATCTGTTTGATGTCCTTAACCTCAATAAAATAACTCGGGCAATCCTTTTCTATGTCAGCAATGATTAATAATGCTTTTTCATATTCATTTTTCTGATAATAGTTCTTTGCATCATTAATTGAAATTTCACAGTCTTGAGCTTTTAAGCTAAGAATAACACCTGCTAACAGAACGAATAATAGTGTATACTTTTTCATGTTATTTAATTAGTTTGCTTTTTAGGAACAATATTTATTAATGTGGCTTTACCATTGTTGGTTTTGCTCTGGTCGAGGATTCGCTGTATCAAGTCAAGTCTTTCTTTATAATCTTTGGTCAGCTGACTGTCTTGTAAGCCTTTTTCAATCTTTTGATTATAAATCTCGGTCAAAATACCATGAACCTCATTCAATTTTGTTATATATGCATTGTACTTGCTATCATAACATGGCTCGATATTAGTCTTTTTGAACAATGGTCTGCTTTCAATTTGCTCAATCTGTTTTAATGATTCCAAACCATTGATTATAAACGAGACATTGCCGATGTTGCCTTTTTTATCTTTAACTATGTTATTGGTAAACAAGTCGCATTTTTTCACCTCTTCTGTATAGTCATTTGTCATCTTTTCAATTATTAAACTTTCTTTTTTACTATATGATGAGGCGTTCCAAATAACAGCAATTCCTAGTATTAACAGTGCAGCCGCGAGAATTAGATACAATGTCTTTTTTCTTTTTGGTAACGTTGGTTGCGTAACAGTCACAATCGATGCCCTTGAACCTGCAATGACATTGACATTAGCCTTTCTTCCCTCGCCGGTTTCGTTTGGCTTTATTCTGACTAATAATGTCTCATCGTCTTTCTTTTCTACTGTACACCACTTCGATTGATCACAGAAGCAACGCCATTTGCTTTCCGATTTTACAAAGATGCTGATGTCTTCTCCTGAAGGTTTTGCCTCTATTTTTGAAGGTTTGACCTTTAAGAACGAGTTTCCGTCGTCTTGCGACATGTCTTCTTCTGAAATTAGAGAAAGAGCTTCAGGATTTTGTGCCCAGTCGGCCAAAAGCGATGCTGTCGGCCTCTCCCATGGATCTTCGGCAAGCATTTTTATTATGGTTTGCCTCAAATTTGGCGAAATTGGTGCACTTATTGTAGGTATGCTGGCACCGCTACGTTGCATGCCTCCACCAACATCGCCGAAAGGCATTCTGCCTGTGACAAGTTCATACATAGTAGCGCCCAACGACCAGATATCACTTGCTTTGATTGGTTTAGGGTCTCTTGAGAAACGTTCGGGAGCCATATAAGCAGTCGTGCCACCGCCTGTGTTCGCGTTATTTACACTCTTACGCAATGTGGTTCGTGCTTGCACACTGATACCGAAATCAGTGATAAGATAATTGCCGTTTTCATCAATAAGAATGTTGTCGGGTTTAATATCTTGATGTATGATTTCCTTAGCATGCAAATAAGCCAAGCCTGAAGCAACATCGCCAAGAAGTTTCCAAGCCTCTTCTTCTTGTAGTTTTCCAACATATTTATAACAAGAACCTTTCTCGCAAAATGCCATGATAAGATAAGGCATGCCTTGCCAAGAATCGACATGTTGAGGCTTAAGCAAATTTGTATGGTTCAGATTATATACGTTTGCCAATTCCTTACTGAAATCTTGAAGGCCATCTGCATCCATGCCTTGCCCTGGAGCGTAAACCTTTACTGCCACATCCAGTCCGGTCCATTTGTCGCTGGCAAGCCACACTTCCGAGAAACCGCCTCTACCGAGTTGTTTCTTCAATATATAACGTTCCGCAAATTGTAAATTTTCTGTAAGTTGCATAATAATAGTCTATTCGGGTTGTTCATTTGATGTTTCTGTAGTATTATTCTGAGGTTCAGGAATGTTGATGTATGCTTTAATGGCATCCTGAAGTTCATTCCTGTAATTAGCAATTTTGGTTTGAATTTCCTTGCTATTCTTCTTGTTAAAACCTGATGCTTCAATCTCCTTAAATTCTTCATCAAATCTTGTGATAAGATAATTTAGCTTTTTAATGTTTTCTGCACCGATGTTTTTCAATAAATCATCTTTGCGAAGATTTTCTTTAAGCAGACTTTCGTTTTGTTTATCTAAATTGTTATTCTTTTCTGTCAATTCGGCATTGGCTTGTTGCAGACTTTGAATTTCTTTGGTTTGTCTTGCAATTTGTTCGTTTAGATTTTCAACATCTGTGTTATCTGCCTTTTTATTATTATTAGCGTCAGCAAGTTTTTTGTTTTGAATCATTGCGTCGCAGAGTTCAATATATACTTTGGCAATATCTTTTTTGGAATCGCAATTCTTTGCCACTTTTTGGAATTGTTCTTTTGCCTGAGTATAATTGTGATCGTTATACAGTTTTGTCGCTTTGCTGAATGCCGATTCACATGGCGATTGTGCAAGAAGTGATCCCGCGCAACATAGCATTATTATTAATAATAGTTTTTTCATTTTCTAATTATTTATTTTGTTGTTAATACCACGTAATCTCTCAATATATGTGTCTATTTCAGTTTTATCAAGCAAGTCGGTGCCTTGAATTGTTTGAATATAATGTCTGGTGTTTTCAGTAACTCTTTTTTTCAATTGCTCACAGTCTTTAATCTGAGAGATATGTTTGTCCAATACTTGTAATTGATCTTCAGTAAGTTCAAAAACATTAATATTACAATAGATATCAACAGCTTTATTTAATTCAGGATCATCACAGTCTGTTGTTACTATTGTCTCTGTGTTGGCGCTTGCCGGTGTCGATTCCGATTTCTTTGATGGGATAAGCAAGATGCCAATAATCACTGCAATAACACATGCGGCAATGATAATATATTTTGTTGAATTGCCTTTTGATGCTTTTGTGACAGGCTGCGTTTCTTGTACAGGCTGCTCTTGCTTGGGTGCTTGTACCTGAATTGGCATTATTTGAGCTAACACTATTGTCACGTTATCGTGCCATCCTGCAACGCGTGCCGCCTCCCAAAGTGCGTCGCGGCTACCGGTCATACTAGATGTGTTGCTTTGTAACACCTGTTCGATGTCATTATTGCGCAAAACACCGCATAAACCGTCGCTGCACAACAGAATCTCATCGTTTTCGTTTAAATTGAAAACCTTGACGTCTGGTTGAGCTGCTCCGCGTGGGTCACCGAGACTTCTCGTAATAATGTTTCCGTTAGGGTGGTCAAATGCTAACTCAGGTGCCAGTTTTCCAGCATCTACCATCTCTTGAACATACGAATGGTCGTGGCTCATTTGCGAGAATCCACTGTTCGGATTGTATCTGTATGCTCTGCTGTCACCGCACCATCCCACATAAGCCTTGCCGTCAAGCAGCCATACCATCACTATGGTGCTACCCATGCCGCTTTTAGCTTCATCGGCTTTGCTTTCATTTTTGATATTAGCATCGGCTGCCTGAATAGCTCTTTTGATATAGTCGCAACGTGTAGCGTCGCTCGACAACACATCGTCGTTTATGTGGCTTGCGTCGAACCAGGCTTTAATAGTCTTTACGGCAATATCGCTTGCTACTTCACCGGCATTCATTCCACCCATGCCGTCGCAAACAACCAAAACCGCACCTTTTGCGCCAAGATTCAAAACCTCGTCGCCGGTGAATTGCTTGCTACCTGCAGCAATATCGGCATTGATATGAAAATTATCTTCGTTGTTTGGTCGTCCGGCAGCTTCACATCTTGCCGCCAAACGAAATCTAATTGTTTCCGACATAATACTAATATTTGTTATTTAAATAATTCTCTCTTTCATTGTATCTTGCAGCTTCTTCAAGGCGTTCTTTTTCTTTGATTCTTTCTATCTCTTCTCGCATAGAGGTTGTCTCATTTATCATTTCATTGTAAGCTTTCTGCATCTTAACCAAATCTTTTTCATTCTTGGCCGCTGCACTCTTTGCTTTAAGAGCATCTAATTGTGTTTTGTACAACTCTCTGTTTGAAGAGTCGAGTTGCTGCGTTAATAAAATAAGTTTTTCAGTCTGATCGATCAACTGATTTTGTTGGTTGATTATCTGTTCTCGCAATGCCAAATTTTCAAGTTCTATAGCAGTGTTTTTATTATTGATATAAATGCCATACCCAATGCCACCTCCTATAACCAACAGCAACACTATTCCTATTATTATTAATAAAGTGCGATAAGGTCTCAAAGCCTGCTCTTTGAACAGTTTGAAACGCTTTGCCCAATCCAATTTCTCTCGGTTGCTGGCATTTGGCAGAATGAATCCTAATTTCGGTCCATTAACTGACAATTGTATCTCGTCGCCATTTTTTAGATACCATTCGTCAATAATCTTTTTGCCGTTTAAAAAAGTACTGTTTGTGTCCGACAACTGTCTTAATTTCCAACTGTCACCATCTTTGACAATGGCTGCATGACGACGACTTACTGTTTTAAAAGTCTCATCAAAACGAACTGCGCAGTCTTTCTCTCTTCCTATTTCTATATAATCAACTATAATTTCTTGAACATCACCTGCTTTATGATATTCCGACGAAACTCTATGTTCCAGAATGTAGTAGTCAGCATCACTGCCGAAAAGTGAACTCATACCTGCACCCAATGTGCCTGATATCGTCTTTTTGTATTGTGCTTCCATGTTTATAATTATTATTTCTTTTTTATAAATCCAATCGGCAATTGCTTATTTAATAGGCTCAAATCTTATTTTAACATCACCAATTGTTATAATGTCGCCAGAGACAAGATAATAACCTTTGTCGGAAACCTCCGCGGAATTAACATAAGTTCCATTGGTTGATCGTTGCCACGAAAAACTTGTCTTTTGTCCGTCTTTTAAAAGATAATGCCCTGAATCCATGTCAATTGTACAATGCCTTCTTGAAATATATGTACTCTGTGTTTCTCTGATTGGAATGTCGTTTTTCACACTAATATCTTGTCTGCCTATTGTTATCGGGTAATGCCCAATTTTCGAAAGATTATAAGTCGTGCCGTAATCTTCTCCTTGCATTACACGTAATAGATAGCCTTGAGGTTCTTTTATCGATGTGGTGTTTTTTGTCGACAGTTCTTTATCAACAATCTCTGAAGTGGTCTGGAAAAGCTTAATAACCTCATCAACAGATTGGGCTCTGCGTTTGTAATCCGGCTCAAGACATCTTGATATTACATTGAAATACTTCGAATTTTGAACGGCAGAGGCGTTCCACTTACCCTCTTTAACGTTTTTAATGTAATAAACAAGCTCATTTTGGTTGGTTAGTTTACCAAATGGTAGTTCGCCGGTAAGCAACAAATACAGCATTACTCCAAAAGAGAAAATGTCTGTGGTTGGTAACACTGTTGCGTCTCCTGTTGGTGGATTCACCTGCTCAGGAGGCATATAACCATAAGTGCCCATCAATTGTGTAGGCTTGCCCATGATGTTGCGCTCTGTCAAACGTTTATTGCGGTCACCTGAAATACCGAAATCACTTAATGCAGCAGAACCGTCTTCTTTCACTAAAACATTTTCCGGCTTTAAATCGCGATGAACTTTTCCGTTTTCATGCAAGGCTTTTAATCCCAACAAGACTTGTTTTGCTAAAATGTCCAAATTTTTGAGGTTGCTTGGTTTATTCAAGTCACCATTGGGACAAAACTCCATAATCATATATGGATTTCCCGATACCCAACCTCTGCCGTATGATTGTACCAAATAAGGACTGTTTATCAATCCTGTTTGATACTCCATCTCAAACCTCATTTCAAGTTTGTTTCTAATCTCGGGATGAACTTCCCAAAATTTCAGCATTTTCAATGCATACTTCTTGCCTTGTTGGTCTTGAACCAGATATACCAATCCAAAAGCGCCTTCGCCGAGAGGTTTTACGACGCGATATTTGTTGTCAATAAGGTCTCCAACAGAAAAGCTACATCTATCAGCCATAAATTATTCTTCGGTAAAGACAAACCTTCTGTTACCCATCAAAATGATATCACCGTTGTGTAATGGTGTTTCTTCTCCGGCATGGATATAGGTTGTTTTATAAGAACTTTCGTCTTTAATGAACCATTGTCCGTTTTTACATGTCAAAGTGGCCTGATTGCTTTGTGATATAATCATATTGTCAGGGTCAAGATTAGCACGGTTCAATGTAACCACTTCACCTTTAAATACTGCTTCTCCAGGAAGATGTTTCTCATTCGGAACATTCGGTAGTGGTGACAGTTTGCAATAGCTCATTGCACCAAATGCGCCTTGTGGACTTGCCCACGGGTTTATTGTACCGCCTATAGGTGCTGAATGGTGAGTCTCTGGTTTGGGCTGTGGGGCTTGTGGTGGCTCATATGTTGGCTCGTAGGCTCCTTCTATTATGGTTTTGTTGGGAGACACACTAACATCAATATCAGGTTCTCTAATGGTTTTTCCTAATATTGTCGGTTCTACTTTTCCACCATTACCACCAAGAGGTGAATTGCATTTTTCACATCTGACATTTTCATCTGGATTGTCCCAGCCACAATTTGTACAACGCATAATATTTGATTTTGTTATTAATTTAATGATAAAATTATTTGCACACTGCAAATTTAAGCACAACTATTTAAAAATCAAAGGCTTGTGCTACTACTTATATTATAGAAAAATATGAAAATAATTATAGGAAAAGTGGTAAAATAATTTAGTTTTTGGCTCGATCGAGATTAATATCTTAAAGTATATTTTTAAAAAACATAAAAATATTATAAAGTATAGTTTTATAAAACTATATTAATGATTTATTTCTCTGCGTTCCTCAAAATACTCCGAACACTCTCTAAAAAAATCGTAATCCAACGCTTTGCTTATTTTGAAAAGCAACGGCATTGTAATCCACTGCTGGTTGAAGACTTTGTAAAGATTTTCAGGTGTGCAGTTTACCTGTTTCGCTAACCAGACAGCTGTGCGACCTTGCTTGGCAAGCTCCTGCTTGATAATCTTTCCAAGGTGAAAACCGTCGGGTGTTGCTGTGCTTCTCATATTGCCTGCCTTTCCGGAGTTACGCCTTGCAAGCAACAAAAAAGGCGTTCCCTGTTTGTTGCCTATTTCTATTGAAGGCGCCTGGAATGCCTGCGGGTATAATAAGCTCAAAACAGTTCACGCCCTGCGACGTGAACCTCGCTTGCTTATTATCACCCTGTTTAGTTTTCCAGACTTTTCAATAGGATAACAAGAGCGTATAGTCCTAAATTTTTATTTTTACTATATTACTATTTCTTATATTTTACGATTGTCGCTGCAAATATAATAAAAAAACATTTATGATTATAAAAAAAGTAGAGACGCACGACCGTGCGTCTCTACTAAAGTCTAACGTCTAAAGACTAAAGGCTCAAATTAGAAGAACAAAATTCCGTTGTTCTCAACCTTTGCCTTGTCGTACATCGCTGAATATGGCGAGCCGTTCAGAATGGCGTTGTTGAACTTCGACACATACTCTCTGCGGATGGCGTCGTAGTCGGTCTTGCCTGCCGGTGTGGTGCCTGTGACCTTCACGATGGCCATGGCATTGCCACCAACGATAGGTGCTGAATAAACGCCCTCTGCCATTCCCATTGTGGTGCCGCCGATCTTCTCCTCAACACCGAAGCTGCCGTAGCCACGGCCTTCCATGGTGATGTTCTCAACGGTGGTCTTCTCGCCGCCTAACTCGTCGATCATCTTCTGATAGTCGGTGCCGTAAGCCTTGGCCTTCTCTGCCAAAATCTCACCCTTCTTTTCCTTTCTGATCTGGATGGCGTTGCGCTCGATGAGGTCTTCGTAAGGAATGTAGCCTTCAGGAACGATCTTGGTGAGGACTGCCACCACGTACATGTTTTCAAGCTCGAACACGTTTGAGATGTCACCGATCTTGGTGTCGTCGTTGAATGCCCAACGGACGATCTCGCGCGGGTTGGCGATACCGGCGATGCGGTTGGTGTTCTTTCTGATGTTCTGGTATGTACGCTTGTTCAAGCCCTGTGCCTCGATGGCAGCGTTAAACTGCTCGGCTGTTCTGTTCTCGGTCACGAACTTGTTCACGTTGGCAAACACCATCTGGTCGGTGGTTGTGCTGGCTGTGATCTCGTGTGTGATGACCGCCACCTGTGCCCACAATGTGTCGTTGCGTTTCTCCTTACCCATGATTCTTGCAACATTGTAAGCGCCGTTGTACTCGTATGGTCCGTAAACGAAACCGACCTCGTTTTCAGCAACTGCCGACTCGAGTTCAACAGGAAGCTCCGATGCCTTCATCCATGTGCTGTCGTATGGAGCATCTGAGTTGTAAGCCACGTAGTTGGCTACGTTTGCTGTCTCAGCGAAACCTGCCTTTACATCAGCGACATAGTTCTTTGCCGACTCTTTGTCGTCCTGCGATGGCTTGACCTCGAAAATCACATAGTCGATGCCGCGTGTGGCGTCGGTCGGATATTTTGTTCTGTAAGTCTCGAAATATTTCTTGTTATCCTGCTCGGTCACAACAACTGTTGAATCAGGAATCGAGATGTAACGCACTGCGTAAACCTCGGCTGTTCTCTTGAGGTTCTTGTTGTCGTTGTAACGGTCGGCAAGCTTCTTAGGCAGATAGAAACCGTGTTTGAGAAGGCTCTCATACTTGGTGTTCATTCTGTCTTCAGCGATGGCGTTCTCAAAGTTGAGCCATGCTGACTGTGTCTCGGCGTCAAAATTGTCGAAGTTGCTGATGTAGTTCTTCAACAACTCTCTGTCGAACTGACCGTCTTGGCCCATAAAGCTCTGAGCCACATACTGATTTGGATTCTCGCCGAAGAACTGGTCGGTGAGCTCGTCTGACGACACTGCAAGACCTAATTTCTTGAACTCGTCGTTCATGATGATCTCTCTGATCATCTGGTCGAGGGTGTTCTGACGGATGCTGAAAGTCTGGTCGTTGGTGAGGTTGCCGTACATTCTCTTCTGATTCTGAAGAGTCTGATCAACTCTGTTGGCGTAGTCCTGATAAGAAATCTTTTCGCCGTTCACCACCGCCACGTCAGTCTGTCTTCTTCTGTTGGTGCTTTTGAATAAGTCACCTAAAACAAATGCTAAAAGAGCTAAACCAATGATAATCACTAAGATACCATAGTGTTGTCTGATTTTTCCAATTGCTGCCATAGTTTTATTTTATTTATTTATTTTTCTATATTAATTTTAGCCTGCAAAAATACGAAAAATGTCAATACCTTCAACATTTTTGTAAAAATAATGCTAACTCATTGATTATTCTTGATTTCCACTTCCTCGAGTTTGGTGTCGGAAGCCTTGATGATCTTGAAAAGATAGTCGCCGATGACTATTTCCTCTCCTGTTTGCGGAATACTTTCGTGATAATGTATGATATATCCCGCCAAAGTCTCGTAGTCGTCCGACTCCGGAAAATCGTATTTGTAGGTCTTGTTCAGGTAGTCAATCTCCAGTCGCGCCGAGAAAATCCTGTCGTTCTCGTTGATGGTCTTTTCGATGTCGTCTTCCTCGTCGTATTCGTCCTCAATCTCTCCGAAAATCTCCTCAACCAAGTCCTCCGTCGTGATGATACCCGCAGTGCCGCCAAACTCATCCACAACCACCGCTATACTTTGACGTTTCTTCGATAATCTTTGAAGCAAATCCTGGGCTCCGTAGGTCTCAGGGTAGAACTCAATCTGACGCACTTTTTTCTTTATGCTTCCGCCTCGGTGCAGCAGGTCGTTGATGTGGATGTAGCCTACGATATTGTCGATATTGTCTTCATAAACAATGATTTTCGAGTGTTTCGTCTCCTCAAAAATCCGTTTCACCTCGTCCATCGACTCGTTGATTTCCACCGCCTGAATCTCGTTTCTCGGCTGCATGCATTCGCGAAGCTTAACTGTCTGAAAATCAATGGCATTTTGAAATAATTCAATGCCTTGCTGTATGTCTTCGTCTTCTTCGTTTGGGTCGGCGTACTCCTTCAGATAATCATTCAGATCGACAGGGCTCAGCTTATAATCTTCAGGGTTTATTTTCATCCTAAAGATATACTTTATGATAAGCTCCGAGATTCCTATGTAAATGAAAATCAACGGGTAAAGAATGATGTATAGTATCATCATCGGGAGTGCCATTGTCTTCATCAGTCCGTTCGGGTTGAGACGGCTGAGCGTCTTGGGTATGAACTCCGCCACGACAAGCACCAGCAGCGTCGAGATGATGGTCTGGCAAAGCAAGATGGTGAACTCGTTGGTGATGACATCGGGCAAAATGCCGACGATTACCGGCTCAAGGAGTCGTGCCATGGCGATGCCGTAGATGACGTTGGCTATGTTGTTGCCTATGAGGATGCAGCCCATAAACTGCGACTGATGTCGCACGAAGTTGTTGATGAGCTTGGCGGCGAAGCTGTTTTTCTTGAGGTCGAGCTCGAGTTTAAGCCTGTTGGAGCTGATAAACGAGATTTCGACACCCGAGAAGAGCGCCGAGGCGAAAAGTGATATTATGACTACAATCCAGTTACTCATCTTCGTCAATCTCAATGGTTGCCCTGATGCCGTAAATCTCGCGGTGCGAGAAGTCTTCGTTGGCTGTCAGGCTGTCGCCGAAAATTATCTTGTCGGGACTCGAAATCTTCACGAAATTACTTGTGTAAATCTTGTGTCTCTTCTGATCCCAAAACAGCGTCTGCGTCTCCAAAACCTCTTGTGTCTTAAGGTTTTCCACCATCACGTTGCGTTTGGCGATGATGAGTTCCTTTTTCTCGTAGTTCACACCGTAGTCGCCGCGAATCATTGAGGTGGGGGCAGTGTCGCCGCTGTCGTACATAAAAGCTTTGAAACCCTTAGGAAATTCAAGCATCATGCTGTCCTGATCGTCGACGCTGCGCATGACGGGCGCCGAAAGCTTCGCCACGAGCATACCCGAGTCGCTGCGCTCGATAACGACATCGTAGGCCATCAGACCTGAAATGGTGTCGTTGTCGATGAACTGCTTGATATCCTTCATCGAGTTTTCACAAGAAAACAACATCATAACAAGATGTGCTATGATGTTGATTTCCAATACTATATAGATCAGTCTTTTCAATTATTTGAAAATCTTGCTTTTGTAGTCTCGTTGATCCAGCATTCCACCTGGTAAGTGTCGCCTTCAAACACGTTGTAGAAGAAAGCGTCCTCGCTGGTTGGGAACATCTTCGAGTAATCTCTGATCATCTCGTTGGCCTTTGCTGTCAATGAAGGGTCAACTTCCTTGGCTTTCTGGAATTTGTCGACTGCTGCCCAGAGTACTGCTTTGGCATGGAGCGGGTTGACGTTGCAATCCTTGCTGCTTGATGCGTAGAGGTAGCCGATGATCATGTAAGGTTCGCCGTCGGTTCTGTCGAGCTCGATGGCTTTTCTGGCATAAGCGCGTCCCTGTTCCCATTTGCTTTCCTTGAGCATGATCTGAGCGAGGTATTTATAAGCCTGCTGTGCCGATTTCACATCCTCCGACTTTGTTGCTTCGAGGAGGTAGCTTGTGGCTTTGCTGTATTCCTGATCCGACAGGTATCTCTTGCCGATGAAGTAAGCCGACTCAGGTGATGGGTTGAGTTTGTGCAACTTGATTGCCACTGCGAGGTAGAGGTCGGTCTTGTCGCAGTTTCTTGCGGCGAAAGTTGCTGCAATCTTTTGGAGAAGCTCAACATTGTCAGGGTCAGCGTCGAATTTCTTCTGATAGATGCGCACGAGGTCTTCGCAGTTGGCGTATGGCTGCACGCCGCCTTCGAGGTTGGCTTTTGTCGCTGTGTAGCTGTTGAGGAGCTTCTCGTTGCCTTCTTCGGTGTATTTCTTGATGTTGAATTCCACGATGTCCATGAGACGGCTGTATTCGTCGAGGATGGCTGCCTCATCGAGTTTGCCGGCTTTCACCATGTTGATGGTTGTTGAGAACAAGCCGTCGATGAATGCGTAGTTGCTGTTGTTGCCGTCGGTGTCGATAGCGTCTTTCAAAGCGTTGTAAGCCTGTTCCATACGTGACGGGAATGCCATGAGGTCGAGACCCATACGGCCTTTGATGTTACCGATGCCGCTCTTCGGGAAGTACTGTATACGTGCCTCGTAAACCATCACGAGGGTGTCGATGTATTTCTCTTTGAGAGCTGCGTCTTTGGTACCTCTGATGAGCGCGTTGTTCACGATTTTAGTACCGTCGGTGAGGGTTCTCTCTTTTGCGCTTGGGCAGTTGAGGAACACTCTTCTCCATGCTGAAATCATAATCGGGTTGGCCGATGCGGTCTTTCCGTCCCACTGTTTGAATGCCTCTCTGTAGATAGAGATGTCTGTGTCACAATCGGTGTCTTGTGCGAATGCCATTGTCGACATGCACAGAATTGCGCCGAGGAAGAATAATTTTCTTAATTTCATTTTTTTGTATTTTTTAACTATTTATATCTTCGTTTGACAAACCATTTGTCGCGTATAGACACTCCAAATGATATGTTGAAATATGATTCTTCAATGAGGTTGTTTTGTGTCGTTCCCATCTTTCCGAAATCCACGGCCACGTTGATCGATGTCATGGCGCGAGGTATCGGCAGTCCGAGGCCGAGTGTCACACCATATTTATTAATAGATGTGCCGTAGATGTTGAAATAGGTCTGCTCGTAGTGCATGCCGGCGCGGTAGGTCACTTTGCGCAAGTAGTTGGAAACGCTGGTGTTGTAAGGGGTGTAGCAGCCGCCGATCGCCACGTTCCATGAGTTCTGCAGCGAGTCGCTCACGTTGTCGATCTTGAACTGTTCCCAGTTGCCCCAGTTGAAGTCGATGCCGATGAGCCAACGGTCGTTTTTCTGCAAGGTGATGCCTGCTCCGAAGCTTTGCGGGTATTTGACTTCAGTTTTCTCGTTGTTTTTGTAAACAATGGTGTCGCACAACGTCTCGGTATATGTGCCGTAACCCTTGAACATAGTGTAGATAAACACGTTTTGGTGTGCGTTGAGCTTTGTAGGCATCGAATAGGTGGCACCGAATGTCAGTGTGTAGTTGTTTCTCAGCTTTTGCTTGTAAATCAAGCCGAAGTCGAATGTCACATCGCTGAAATGCAGGTTGATTGTGCGTTTCTCGTTGTGGAAATTGTTCAGTCCCGGGTAGTATAAAGTTGTCACGTCGGTGATGTTGCCGAAAACGTAGTTGAGTTTCACGCCGAGTGAGAGGCCTTTGTAGATTTTGAATCCGCTTACCCAATAGAGTTTGTTGAGGCCTCCTGTGCCTTCATAATCAATTGTGTAGGGGTATTGGAAGTCGTATTCGGCCGATGAGGAATAGGAGCGGTTGCTGAAAGGTGCCACGCCGAGGCCCATTTTCAGCCATTTCGTGACGCCGAAGCCGAGGTCGAAGTAGTCGAATGAGGCGTCGGAGCCTTTTTCAGCGTCGGTTGAGTTTCTGTAGGTGACATATTTCATGTAGAAACCGGCGTCGAAGAGGAAGGTGAGCGAGTCCATCTCGGCATACGAGGCGGGGTTGGCGTTGTTGAGCAAATACTTGCCGTCGACGGCGTTGCTTATGCCGCCCATACCTTGAATTATGGTGTTCGACTTGTTCTTGCTGATGTTTCCCAGCCCGAATCTCGAATACGGTGATGAGATGTCGGCTTGCGCGAAAATGCCGCCTGTCACCGCGAAAATCAGGGTGGTTAAAAATACAATTTTATGTAACTTATTGAATATCATTATATTCCAAAATCAATCTTAAGCCGTTAAACATAAAGTTTGAACTTGCAAAGGTACAATTTTTTAACTGATTTTGCAAGAAAATATTATCGCCTCCCGAGATAAAAACGTTTAAGTTGTTGAATTTCAATGAGTAAAGTCTGATAAATTCTTTTATTTCGTATAAAACTCCGAGTTGAACGCCGCTTTGCAGGCATTCTGTGGTATCGTCGCAGATGAGTTGCAGCTCGTCGTGTGTCGGCTCGCAGAGGGGTAGGAGGGCGGTGTGCTCGTGCATCGCCTTGAAGCGCAGCTTCATGCCCGGACTTATCGGGCCGCCGAGATGACGGTCGTCGGCGGTGAGGATGTCGTAGGTGATGCAGGTCCCGATGTCGACGACGAGGCTGTTTTGGTGGGGTTTCTCGGCGAAGGCGGATGCCACGAGAGCGAGGCGGTCGGCTCCGATTTTCGATTTGTCTTTGTAATTAAGGCTAAAAGGCAGTTTTGTCTCGCTGTTGAGGACGAGAACCTTGATGTCTTTGAGTTGTTCGAGGCATTCGTTCACGTTGCCGCCGACGGAAGAGATGATACCTTTATTAATATCGGGATGGCGTTGCAAAACATTTGTCACGTCGTCGGAAAGAGGGTCGAAAACGTGATTTTCGACTATGTCTTTGTCGTTGAAGACGGCGTATTTTGCTTTGGTGTTGCCGATATCGATGGTTAGAAACTCTTTCATTTAAATGATTTTCAGGCTGCAAAATTAGTAAAAAAGTTTGAAAATATAGTCTTTAGTCATCATTTTTCGGTTGCCGCTTTTCTTCGAAAATCGAAGACCTTCAAAATTGATGACCAAAGACAATTAGTCGTCATTATCGAGCTGGCATCTCTCTGCGAGAGCTGAGGCTCTCTAATTGACGACTAATGACTCTGAAAAAAATTTTTTCAAAAAAATGTTGTGGGTATAAAAAAATGTAGTATTTTTGCACCGCAAAACTAAAGGGGTACCATAGCTCAGTTGGTAGAGCAACGGACTGAAAATCCGTGTGTCGCTGGTTCAACTCCCGCTGGTACCACATTTTAAAAAGCTAATCGGTTAAAAATCAACTGGTTAGCTTTTTTAGTGTCAAAAATTTTTGAACATTTTTTGAACATTTTTGAAATTTCATAAAAAAACACCCAATGAAATGCAATCATTTGGGTGCTTTTTGAGTGTTAAAAATTGTCGATACGACAATGCAAATATACACATTTTTTTAAATAAAATAACAGAAATCTGTTATTCGAGTAAAAATTCTCCACAATAGTGTGAGTTTGAGATGAGCTTGCCATCAGCTGAGCGCATTGTGATGTAAACGTGAATGTGATTTCCTACCCATTCAATTGGAAATTCGCAATGCGTGGTGGTTTCAGAACGGGTGTAGCCGTTCATGAAATACTTGAGCTCTTTCTTATCTGCGTTGCAGACAACGACCATAGAGATGTCGTCGGCTTTGGCGTTGCCGGAGCCTGAGTTGTCCTGCCATAGGAAATCTATTCCATTATAATTGGCATAGACTGTTTCGACTACTGGCGGAGTGAGAAGTCCGTGTGACCATTTTAACTTCGAGTAGATAGGGCTGTAGTCTGGATAATCACCATAAATGGCGTTGCGCATCATTTGAGAGGCTGCATAATTGAGCGGTGACTGGTGTTTGGCAACGTCTTTGAAGCCGATGTTAATGAACTCTGCAGCTGGCTGCAGGAAATTTCGTGCAAACTCCATCTTTGTGCGCTGAGCGATTTGTTTTTCTGTTCTAGGATTTTTAACATGTGTGGCTTGGCCACGCATATATGCGGTGCCTTTCCAGCTGGCACCGATGACGGTGCCGACCTTGCCGGAGAAGCCGCCTAGAACGCCTTGTTTAATTGTTCCCATAGTTCTTAATTTTTTAATTGTTAATCATCTTCTTCGTTGATTCGCATGCTGTGGAAATCCAAGCAGGCGTTTGATACTTGACCAAGAGCTTTGTCATAGACAAATGCCCAGCCTAGAAGATCTTTGTTTTCGTCAATTGGAAATCCTTGCATGGTGATAGAGGTTCCAGTGGCGAATGGTTTGTCATAGACGTGAGTGAACCAGGTGTCGGAAGTTTTATCATAGAGGATAAAAATGAAGCCTGGATAAACCACTTCGGAGTTGTCGTATTGAATGGCTGCAACAAACCAATTGCCATTTTCTGCAGGGTCATCTATTGCAAACATATCGAAGCACTGCAGGAAACCCTTTGAAAGCTGCAGCTTTTTATAAATCACGACTGGCTCACCGCCATGGTTTTCGATGGCACCCGGATAGTTAATTTTAACAGCTTTGTTGAAGGTTGACATGCCGTGATCGTAATCACCGAAGGTGAGGCGAAGAGTGGAGGCGATTGGGCGGAGCACTTCAATGATGGCACTCAGCGCTCTTTGGCAAAAGAGCGTGCCCCAAGTGGCTTGTGTGGTGTAGTGTTGTGGCATTCCACGCATATAAGCCTTGCCTTTCCAGCTGGCACCGACGACGGTGCCAACTTTGCCGGAAAAGCCTCCGAGAATACCTTGTTTAATGGTTCCCATAATCTTTATATTGTTTTTTAATGATTAACCGCCCATGGCTTCGCACTCTTTGATTGGGTTTGAAACCTGGCCGGTTGCCGGATCGTAAGCACAAGCAAAGCAAAGATATTCTTTGTCACCTAAAAGAGGTATGCCTGTGTATTCCAAAGTTTGACCGGTGTGGAAGTGTTGCTTGATAACGCCTGTTATCCAAGTCTTATCAGCGACATCGTAAATGAAGAAAATCAGACCTTCATAATCGATTTGAAAACCATTGATTGTAGAGATGTAATAATGACCGTTTTCACTAAGATCATCGATGATACAATAGTCAAACTGAGGTAGATTTCCTTTTGAGAGGATTAGCTTAGAGTAGTTGACTGTTGGAATGCCTTCCACGTTTTCAACTGCTTCTTTAAGATTGATTGACACAGCTTTGTTAAAAGCCGACATCTTGCCGGCACTCTTGGCAAAAGTCAAACGGAGCGTTGACGCGATGGGGCTTAAAGCAGCCGAGACAGCCTTGAAGGCTGTCCGGCTATAAACTTGCCCCGCTGTGCGAGGGTTCTTCACATGCTGGGCTTGCCCACGCATGTAGGTGATTCCTTTCCAGGATGAGCCGACTACTGTGCCGACTTTACCGTTGAACCCACCGAGAATGCCTTGTTTAATCGTTCCCATGGTACAGCGGATTTAATGATTAAGCTGCGCTCAATGTCTTCTCACCAAGGTAGATAGAATCAGCAACCAATGCACCATCCTCAGACACCATGCCGAGGTAAACCTCTACCTTGTCGCCTTCCCAGTTGTTTGGCACTGTTACGTCCATGGTGTGGGTGGTACGAGTGGCACCTGCAGTGTTGTAGATAGTCTCGTTCTTGGTCTTGTTGTAGATGAAAGGCATGGTCTTGTCAGTTGCGAGGGCGTTGCCTACACCACTGTTGTCAGTCCAGGTGAACGTGAGCTTGCTCTGAGCAGCTGTCCAGTTGACCGCGCCATCAGTGACCTGAGTCAGACCACCCTGAGAGACCATGACTTTGGTGTAGTCCAAAGCGTAGTCTGGAGAGTTGCCAGTAATGGCATTCTTCAGAAGATACGACATGGCAGCGTTGAATTCGGTCTGCTTAGCAGCCAGACTCTTATATCCGATGCGGATGTAAGGGACGTTTGGCTGCAAGAAATTCAGAACGAGATTGAACTTGCTGCGCTGATTTACTTGACCCGATGAACGAGGGTTTTTGACGTGCTGAGCTTGGCCACGCATGTAGCTGATGCCCTTCCAACTTGAACCGATGACGGTTCCTACTTTGCCGGAGAAACCTCCGAGGATTCCCTGTTTGATTGTTCCCATAATTTTAAATTGTTTTTTAAGGGTTAATAAATAATGTTTTATACGGCCTTGGTAGGGAGTTGGTAGGGAGCAGGTAGTTATGGGTATGGCCTCCGTAGAACTCCCCTTAAACCAAGGTTGCTGCAATAATAATAAGAAAACCGACGTGTTTTGACACATCGGTTTTCAGTGCTTTCGATTTCGGGGTTTTGCTCTCGATTTCCAGTAGGTTAGTTGGCGATGTAGTCGCCGAGATATTGAGAATCGGAGACAAGCTTGCCGTCGGCTGACTTCATGGTGATGTAGGCATGAACCACATCACCTGCCCAATGCTCGGGGATGTCGTATTGTTGCGAAGCGGTTGAGCGTGTGCCTCCCTGCAGGTAGCAAATGAACTCCAGTTTCGTGACGTTGTAGAAAAGGAGCATGGAGATGTCGTCCGGCTTGGCATCACCCTCGCCAGAGTTGTCGCTCATCTGGACGGAACACTTGCCACCAGAAAAATGGACATCTTCGACCTGCGGAGCTGTGAGGTTGCCTCGTGAGAGGATGATTTTTGAGAAATCGATGAAGTACTCGTGGTCGTTGCCGGTGCTTGAGAGGGCGTGACGAACCATCTCGGTGACGGCGTACTTGTAAGGAGTCTTTTTCTTGGCCACATACTTCAAACCGATGTTGAGCAGCCTGATGAGCGGATAGAGAAACGCTTTGGCGATTTTGATTTTCTCCTGGTCGGTTTTGGAGATGAAGTCGATGACGTTGTTAATTTTGTTTTTTGCCATAATCTTTATATTTTTAGGGTTAATAAAAGTGATTAGGAGGCAAGTTTAGTAAAAATAACTGTATGGAAAGAGTCGGTTGATTGTGGTGCTTTCGATTTCAATGGTTTGCTCTCGATTTCCAGTTGGTCGGTCAGGAAAATCGGGAAGATGCGATAGCTGTTATAAAATTTTTCACCAAAACGAAGAAGAAACAAAAAAAATAAAAAAAAGATGCTTTTTTTGCCAGCCATGATAGCCGACGGCAGTCAAGGTTTTTTGCAAAAAAATACTACCTGAAAGGTGGAGATTTTTTTCCAAAAACCCGCAGGGCTTGACCTTGACGGACTAGGCAATCAGGGCTAATTTTGCACCTTTTTTTGAATTTTTGAATCACCAATCAATTATCAACCCCAATCAATCAGAGAACTCGGAGCACTAAGAGAACTCAGTTTTGTCCTGCATTAGCTTTACATCAAAAATTGTCAAGAAAAATCAGGACGAGAGACAGTCAAATTGTTCAGAATCAATCAAAACAGGGATCAGTCCTGAAATAGGTTTACAGTCGAAAAGAGACCTTCAAAGGAACGAAAACGCTTGTGTTTATTAACAATCACGAAAGGAAGCCACACCTAAAAGGGCGGGTTGGGTGGGACTACGCACTGTCGGCAAAGGCTTGATGGTTGCCGAGGTTTCCCTTTGGGAGACGGCAATCATCAAGCTTTTGCCTTTTGAGCAGAAACTATCAATCGAAGCCGGGAACCAAAAAAGAGATGCATTGTGTTGCCCGGAAGCGGCATGAGCATGTCGTCAGCCGAGGGGTTTCCACTGAGATACGGCTGTCGATATGCTGATGCAGCGGCAATCAATAAAAGACGAAAACGAGATGTTTTCAGAATCAAAAAGGAAACACTAAAAGGATTGGAAACGCTTTATTTTATTGATATTTTCAAAAAGAAGCCACACCTAAAAGGGCGGGTTGGGTGGGGAAGCGACACTGTCGGCAAATTCTTGAGTGAAGAGAAGCGTCTAACGGAGCGGAGCGGAGTTAGACGATGAACGGAACGAAAGATTTTGCCTTTGTGCCGTAAGCATTCAACGAAGCCGAGAACCCAAAAAGAAACGCATTGTGTTGCCCGGAAGCAGCATGAGTGTAGCGTCAGGCGAGGGCTCCCACTGGGATACGGCTGTCGCTATACTGATGCTGCGGCATTCAATGAAGTCAGTAAACGTTGTGCTTTGCAGTTGCTAAAAACATGTGGGTCTGGGCAAGGGAGGGAAGTGGAACGACCGGACGCAGCTCAAGTTAGGTCGCACCGCGTACCTCCCCCGGCCGATAGGACGGGGGCCCGGAAGCAAAAACGAAGTTTTTTGCTGGAGGGTGCGCGCGACGCGCGTGCGGGGTGGCAGCAGCTGGGAGGTGGCACGGAGGCGGTTTTTTCAACGATAACACGAAACGGATGACACCACAATTGAGACTTGCACAAGCAAACAATGCGAGACGGAATGAAAACCGCTGAGTAGCCCGCAGCTGTTAGGGGCTGACTTTTGCAGCCGCAGTACCATTTGAAATGCTAAGAATTATTAAAGAATAAAGAAACGTTATGTTTTACGGAAACACTAAATAACGGCTGAAAAAGGCAGACCCCTGCCACCCCGCTGGGCGGCGCGCTTTAACACAAGGGGCTGGCGGCGGGATTTGGATGCAGGGACATTGTGTTATGCTGTTCTTTTCCAAAGTTACGAGACGTTTGAACTTAACGAGAACCCCGCCGAGAGGCAGCCCCGAGCGAGCGACCAAGCTGCCGCCTAAAAGCCTTTTTGAAATGCGTTCAATTTATCCGTAAACATGGTAGCGGTGAGGGGCGATAGCTTTAGCTTGCGCCCCAGGGTCTTTCAATTGTGACATAAACACGAAGCGTGGTTCCCCATGCAAGGGCTGGGCAAAAAAATACTACCTGAAGAGAAGCGGAAGGTGGAGATTTTTTTAGACCAGCTTGCGAAGCCCTTGCAGGGGGCAAAAAGGCTTTTAAGGCAGCGCGGAAGCGAACACCGCTTTCCCGCCTACACACTCAAAAATAAGGGGACATAGTGTGAGGATTAGAATCATTAAACAATTGTTTTTTGCAACAACATTAGCTGTCACAAATAAAAATATACCGCTCATGGGCTATCAAGAGAGTTTACATTCTGCTTCGAGGATGATGATTTGTCAATATTTCACGTTGTCTGTAAGGATTGACATGAAGATAAATTTGCGTGGTTGCGATGGAACTGTGCCCAAGAATGTGCTGGATATTGGCAATATCGATGTTTTCTTCAAGAAGAAGGGTGGCAAACGTGTGGCGAAACGTATGTGGTGTAACATGCTTTTCAATATGGCAATCATGTGTCAGACGGTGAACTAACAGCCTTACTGTTTGTGGTCCGAGTTTTCGGCCAATTCGATTGGTGAAAAAGCCGTCATCCTGACCATCTGACGATTTACGCACATTAACCCAATGTTTTAACGACTGCGTGATAACAGGCAAACAGATATCGACAATGCGTTCCTTGTTGCCTTTTCCAATGATTCGCACTTGCCCGCGACAAAGATCAACATCCTGATTCCTAAGTCCGCACAATTCTCCAATTCTCATGCCTGAGCCAAACAACAGCTCGATAATTGCTTTGTTGCGAATGGCAAAAAACAACTGTGCATTGTCTTTTGCAGCAGATATCTTCACCTCAAGCATTTCCATAATTTTTTGCATTTCTTCCTTTGTCATGACTACTGGCAATCTTACAGGTGGTTTTAAACGTATATGCAGGCTGCGCAATGGATTGTTGAACCAATCACATTCCATTTCCAAATAATTCATAAAAGCGTTGACTGATGCGATCTTTCTTTTAATTGTTTTATAGCGATAATTAGACAAAGACGCAATCCATAGTTTCAAGTAATCACGTGTGACATCAAACAATTTGGCATTCGTTCCCAAATCAGCAGCGAACTGTTTTATATCAAATTGATAGGCTTTGATGGTTTTTTGATCCAATTTTCTCTCAAAGCAGCAGTGATTTAAAAATTCTTCTAAAGATGCTGCCATAGTAATTTGTTGTGTAATTTCTGTCATATGCCTTTTTTGTGGCAATATACAAAATAGCATGAAGCCAATTAGCGATAATAACAGATTATGGAT
>CAMYXP010000004.1 GCA_947303085.1 uncultured Bacteroidales bacterium | reverse complement strand
TACTGGGCTGGTGCCCATTTGCAACGGACGGGCGACACAATGGCACCCTCCTTCTTCAATTCGGCAAAGGCTTTGTCGACCTCTTTGCGGTCGATACCTGTGATTTCTGCAATTTTGCCTGCGTTGACGGGAGCACCGAACTCACGCATGGCTTGTAATACTTTCTCTTTCATTGTTGTAGGGTTTTGCTTTGGGTGATTACATTATTTCGATGAGGAAATTCTCATAACCGAGTTTGTCGATGTAGTTGAGATATTGTCTTTCCCAATCCATGTGCTCTTTCTCACCCTCAATCCATTTGTAAATGAGTTTCTGAGTTACATAGTCATCGGCGAAAGCGGCGGCCAATTTGCTCATTTCCTCAATTGCTGAAGGCTGATAATCCGCTTCAATCTGCTGTTTCGGGTCGTCATAGAATGGGAATTCCACGGTCTTCATGGCTTCCTGTAAGTCGGCAGGTTTGCAGCCGAGTTCTACAAGGCGGTTGAGCACTTCTTCTGCTTCGTCCCATTCTTCTTCAGCTTCCTCTTTCCATTTGTCGGCGAGTTTGTTCCAGCCGTTGAAACGGTCGTATGCCGAGAAGGCAAAGTGTTGCTTACTGTTACCAAACCATACTGCGCCCATGTAGGCGAATGCTTTTAATGCTTCTTCTTTTGTCATAGCTTTAAATTTTTAATTAGTTATTTATTAAGTTTAGATAATTTTTCGATTAGTTTGTCGATGGCAGGAACCATTTGAAAGATTTCTTCCTCTTCGCCAGATTTCAGAGCCATATCATTGCGCATGCTCTCATGGATGTCAACTGCCTTTTTCTGCATCGCCCGTCCTTTTTCGGTAAGCGAAACGATGCGCTGGCGTGTGTCGACTTCACCTTTTGCGCGGGTGATGAGGTCCGCTTTCTCCATGCGCTGAAGCAGTGGAGTGACGGTGTTGGTCTCGAGCAGCAGACGTTTTGCGATGTCGCATACAGGCTGCTTGTCTTGCTCCCACAGCACCATCAATACAAGGTATTGCGGATAGGTTAAACCGAGCGGGTCGAGATATGGATAATAAGCGCCCGTCATTAGGCGTGATGCCGCATAAAGACGGAAGCAGAGCTGATTGTCCAATTTCAGTTGGTCGTATGCCATATCAAATTTATGTCGTTTGCGATGCAAAATTACAAAATATTTTTATATCGTGAACGATATTTTTAAAAAAAATTTTTAAAATCCCTAAAAATGATTACTCCCAGCTCCTAAAATCCCTAAAAATGATGACCGCCGTGCTTTGTGAAGTAAAGTAATTTCGCATCATGAATAAAAAGGTTATTTTTTAGGCAATGAAAAGGTTTTTATTATCATTTTTTGCTTTTGTCTTTCTCTTTTCTTTCTTCTTGACGGAAGATTTAAAAGCGGCTGGAAACGACACAATTTCTATTGAAAATCAAAAATTTACAAAATCGAAACTAACCATCGGAGGCTACGGCGAGGCGGTTTATACCCGCAATTTTTATAGCGATAACATGTTCCGCTATTCGCATCCCGACCGTTACAAAAATTCTCCAGGTTATGGTAGAGTCGATTTGCCGCACGTTGTAATTAATATAGGTTATGATTTCGGTCACGGCTGGACTATGGGCAGCGAAATCGAGTTTGAACATGGTGGAAATGAGGTTGCTGTGGAAATGGAAGCCGAAGAGACCGGTGAGTTTGAGCACGAGATTGAACGCGGTGGCGAGGTGGCTCTCGAACAGTTCTGGATTCAGAAGTCGTTCTGTAATGCATTGAATATCAGGATAGGACATGTCATCGTGCCTGTCGGACAAACCAACAACGCTCATCTGCCGACACAGTTTTTCACCTGCTATCGTCCTGAAGGCGAGTTCAATATTTTGCCTTGCACTTGGCATGAGACAGGTGTCAGCATCTGGGGAAGATTCGGTAAATGGCGCTACGAAGCCGTCGTGGTGCCAGGCTTAAATTCCAACATGTTCAACAACGCCAACTGGGTGAAAAACGGCTCTGCCTCTGCCTACGAATTCCGCGTCGCCAACAATCTGGCAGGCGCGTTGCGCATCGACAATTACTCGATAAAAAACATCCACATCGGCGTGAGCGGATATATCGGCAACTCGTTCAACAACGACTTGGTCACCAATGAGGCCGAAAAATATGAGGATGTGAAAGGCACCGTCCTCATCGGAACCGCCGAGTTCGACTACAAGGCATACGGCCTTATTATAAGAGGTAACTTCGACTACGGACATCTAAACGATGCCGACATCATCTCGACTTACAACAAAAACCAGAACCATCAGGATTTCTCACCTTATCCGCGCTCTCTCGTCGGAGAAGAAGCTGTGGCAATAGGTGGCGAGATTGGCTATGATATCTTTTATCCTTTTAAAAAAACAGGCGACCGCCGATTGTTTATCTTCGGCAGATATGACTACTACGACAGCTACATCCCTTACGCCTCGGCAATCACCATGTACAACTGGACTGAGAAGCATGTGATGACCCTCGGATTGAACTATTATCCGATAAAACAAGTGGTTATTAAGGCTGAATTTTCAGAGAGATTCTTGAAAGAACAATACAACAACGAGCCGATGATTTCGCTAGGAGTGACGTACAGCGGCTTCTTTGTGAAGTGATGGCGCCGCCCTTAAAGCCATTAATGCCCTTAAAGGCGTTAAGGCCGCGCGATTGAATCATCAATTAGATTATTAACAATTAAACTATTATAAAATGAACAAACTTTTTAAAACCGTAACACTTTTAACAGCATCATTGCTGTTGGCATTAACTTTCAACGCCTGCAAGAAAAGCAGCAAAGACACTGCTGAACCTGAGTCAGGCAATTCGACAAAGAAATCTGAAATCATCAACCAGTTTCTCGACCACACCGTGGCCCCGACTTACACCAATTTGGCTGCTTATACCGAGGAGCTAGTCAACGACCTGAAAACTTTGAAAACCGACATGACTCAAGCCAATGTCGATAAGGCTTGCGCATCGTTCCTCGAAGCACGTCATTGGTGGGAGATGAGCGAGGCGTTCCTCTTCGGTGCCGCCTCCGACTTCGGCATCGACCCACACATCGACTCATGGCCGCTCGACGAAGACGCTTTCAACAACCTTATGGCAAGTCCGAGCATGATAGCCGCTCTGGATTCTGAAGACGGCGACGTGGTGGCTGGTGAACAGCTAGGTAACGCTCTCCTCGGCTTCCATGGCATCGAATATGTGCTCTTTCGTGACGGCGCACCACGCCCGGTGGCTGAACTCAACAACGATTTCATGATTTATTCGGTGGCTGTGGCCGGCGACCTCCGCAACCGCTGCTTTCAACTTGAGGTGAGCTGGCTGGGCGACAACGCTCCTGCATCGCATCGCGAGAAGATGGAAGAACTAGAGCTTAATACTACCGTCAACGGTGGCGACAACAGCTATGGCGACAACATGCGCAAAGCTGGTAAAGCAGGAAGCACTTATTCCACAATGACACAGGCATTGCAGTCCATCATCGACGGCAGCATCGACATCTCCGACGAGGTCGGAACATCAAAAATAGGCAAGCCGCACACCGGCGAAGACCCGACATACGTCGAATCGCCTTACAGCCAGAAGTCAATCATCGATTTCTACGACAACATCACCTCTGTTAAAAATGCTTACATGGGCGGCAACGAAGGTGAACGCGATATCAACAAATCATTGCATGTATATGTGAAAAATATTGATTCTCAATTAGATAACCGTATCATTGAGGCTATCGACAACGCTCTTGCCAAGATCAACGGTATGGCTGCTCCTTTTGTGCTTCACTACTCTGATCCGAGCGCCGGAGAGGCTATGGAGGCATGCCAAGAGTTGTCAGACGTGCTTGCTGAAGCCAAAGACGCTATCAAAGATAACTAATCTTTCTAAACTAATTATTATATGTTTAAACTCAATCATTTAACAATTTTTGCTGCAGCTGGCTTATTGGTTTTAGGATTGGGATCTTGTAAAAAAGAAAACAAGACCAACAATCCGACACCGACTCCGCCAACACCTGCAATCGTTGAGGGCACCTACGCCGGCGGTGAGTTGGGCACAACGTTCAATAACACGCAGACCGCCTACGAAGACCCTACGCCTGCCACTGTCAACGCAGGCTTGACAGCGCAGTTTAAGTACGGCGAGTATTTCTTCGAGCGTACTTACACTCAAAACAACGAGCCTTTCAACGGCTTGGGACCTCTCTACATCCGCAGCTCGTGCATCGCATGCCATCCAGGATACGGTCACGGAATGCGCATGAACCGTTATCGTGCCGACGACTGGGGCAACGGCTATCTGCTGGTGTTTACCGACCTGAACGACACCTACCTCAGCTCGTACACCGGCATGCCTCAAACCAAAGCCGTCGCGCCTTTCAAGGCACCTCTCGACGAGACGAAGATCCAAATCAATTGGCTCAGCTACACCGACGAATGGGGCAACCGTTTCGACGACGGCGAGACGTACGACCTAACCTATCCCGAGGTTTACATCCCTGAGGATGCGTTCTATGTGCCTCTCGAAGTAGGCGGAAATCCTATCCCTTATAGCAATTTCGTGTGCCGTCTCGAGTCAACAATCGGTATCTACGGCACAGGCCTCATCGACGCCATCCCCGATGACTCGTTGAAAGCTCAGTATCAGAAAGAGTTCAACGACGGCTACATGCAAAACGGCATCAACCCGGGCATGTGGGCTGGCAATGACTGGGCACCGACTGGTCTTTATGGCAACACCGACCACCCGAAACGTTATACCTACGCCCTCACACGCGGCCCGCTGCAGGACGCTCCGGGTGCCAACGCCATCTGGAACATCACAAACGTGACTCACCGCACCAAGATGGGACATTACATGACAGCGGCCTACGCCACCAAAGCGTCACAAGACCCTGAGGTTCAGGCCGAGTTCTACGACTATTTCCCGCAGTATAACCTCACTGGAAATGTGCAAAACGACATCTACAACTATCTCATGATGAACGACCAGATTCCTGATTCGATGAAGATTCCTGAGATGAAAGACGAAGATTACGTCAACTTCATGGTGTGGCATCGTGGACTGGCTGTCCCTGCCGCACGTAACCTCGATGACCCTGAGGTTCAACGTGGTCGTGAGCTGTTTACACAACTTGGCTGCGCCTACTGCCACCGTCCGTCGTGGGAGACCGGCGACGATGTGTTTACCGACCCGGCCGGCTTCTTCAGCACCGCCGACGCACGCTTGCCGCGTTATCCTCACCAGAAGATTTGGCCTTACAGCGACTATATCCAGCATAAGCTACACATGGAGAACGACATACGCACTGGATGGTGCCGCACCACACCTCTCTGGGGCCGTGGACTGTCGGCAATCTGCACAGGCTCAAGCGACCGTCTGCACGACTGCCGCGCTCAAACGGTGATAGAGGCCATCATGTGGCACGGAAACCCGCAGAGCGACGCACGCCGCACAGTGGAGAAATTCCGTCAATTATCTAAAAAAGACAGAGACGCTGTCGTGAAATTTATTGAAGCGATATGATTTTAGTTAATAATAATGAAAATTGTAGGGACGCGGCGCACCACGTCCCTACCTCCCTCGTAATCTGGATTATCACAATTATCACATTGATAATCAGCACATTGGTTAAAACGCCTTTTTACGACAAATGGTGGTTTGTGACACTTCTTTTCGTGTTCGCTGCCTCCATAGTTTATAACATTTTCAAAACGAAAATGTGGCAACAGATGCCCGTTTTCGGCATTCATGCTTCAATACTGATTATTCTGCTCGGCGGCTTCCTAACTTTCACCACAAGCCAAAACGGAAGTATGCATCTCGCTGAAAATGAACCTGTTAACATCTTTTTAGATGGCGAAAACCAAATCCAAATGCCATTTTATGTAAACCTGAAAAATTTTGATGTTGTCTATTATCCAGGCACCATGTCGCATGCCGACTATGTGTCGTATGTGGAGATTTTCGACAATGGCAATATCCTCAAAGAAGACAAAATTTCGATGAATAACATCTTGAAATACAACGATTTTCGTTTCTTTAACGAAGACTTCGACAAAGATTTGAAAGGCTGCACCCTGACCGTACAGCATGACCCTTGGGGCATCCTTGTAACCTACATCGGTTACATCCTTTTATCTATCTCAATGCTTATCATTTTCTTTAAAAATATCATTAAAAAACGTGTGCCGAAACAGGTGAAAAGTCTTATCATCCTGTTTGTGATGCTGATGTTCGGTACAATGGCTAACGCTCACGAACTCAAGACTTTACCTAAAGATGTCGCTACCGAATTGGGTGACATTTACATCTATAACAGTGGAAGAATCGCCCCTATGCAGTCCTTCGCAAAGGATTTTGCATGTAAACTATACGGCAAGCCGACTTACGAAGGCTACACTTCAGAGCAGATTTTGGCAGGCTGGATGTTCTACCCGACATATTGGAAAGGCACTGAGCGTCAACAGAGTAAGCGTGACGAGGTGAAACATCTGGTTGAGTCGTTTCAGACTGGCGCCATGACGAAGATTTTCCCTTGCCAGATGCCTGACGGAACGGTGAAGTGGCTCAGTCCTAACGACAACCTTCCGGAAAACATGAGTGAATATGAATGGGTATTTGTTAGGAAATCAATGAGTTACCTCAATGAACTCGTTGTTAAGCAAGACTATGCGACATTGGCGGAAACTCTTCAAAAAATCAAAGCTTATCAGAAGAAAAACGGCGTTGCAACCGATGGAACGACCTCGTTGCCGTCTGATTTCAGGTTTAAAACCGAAAAAATCTACAATGTCTGGTCAAAATACAACTACGTGGCATATTTCTCATTGTTCTTTGGATTGGTGTTCTTTGTGTTGTATTGTGTGTTTACCGCTGTCGGCAAACAGACACCGAAATCATTGGCAAATATCTCTGTATCAATAAATTGGATAATCTTTGCATTTTTGACATTTTTAATAATCCTACGTTGGATTGTTGCCGGGCATATCCCGTTGGCGAGAAGCGCCGAGACACAGCATTTCATGGCGTGGGTATCGTTGCTCATCGCGGGCATGATGGCTTTGAAGAAAGACGGCAGAGTCAGTATTATCGCTACTGGATTGATTGTCAGCGGATTGATGATGCTCGTCGCGGTGATGAGTTCGGCAAACCCGAAAATAACTCCGTTGATGCCGGTGCTTTCTTCGCCTCTGCTCGGTCTTCATGTCGCGATAATCATGGTGGCTTACGCCTTGCTCGCCTTTATGTTGATCAACGGTCTGGCGGCAGTGATTGTCAGAATTTGCAACAAAAACTCTATGCTTGAAATCGAGCGAATGTCAGAAGTGTCGCGCAATATGCTTTTCCCTGCTGTGATGTGCCTCGCTTTCGGCATCATCATCGGCTCGGTGTGGGCTAACATCTCGTGGGGCAACTATTGGGCATGGGATCCGAAAGAGACCTGGTCGCTGATAACGCTGATGGTTTACGCCATCCCGCTGCATAAGAAAATGGCTCCCGCATTGCAGAAGCCACTTAATTTCCATATTTTCAATATCTTGGCGTTCCTTTTCGTGCTGATGACCTACTTCGGTGTCAATCTCCTCGGCGGAATGCACACATATTGATTTACCCGTGAAAGTATTTTTCGTATTTTTGCACCATGAAAAAATGATTCGATGATAACTCTCGATAAACTTGAAATAGGACAATCGGCGGTGATAAAAACCGTCAAGGGAACAGGCTCTCGTCGCCAACATTTTCTCGACATGGGCGTGATTCCCGATGCCGTCGTGAAACTCGTGAAATTCGCCCCGCTAGGCGACCCTATGGAGGTCCTGATTCATGGATACTCCCTCACCCTTCGCAAAGCCGACGCCAAACTCATCGAAGTTGAGCCGACCGATATCGATAGTATTCCGGAAAACAACGATTTTGATATTAACCGATTGTATATCACTTCGTTACACGACCATAACGCTCACCCTGGTCTCGGCGAGGAAGGTATTTATCACGACAAAGAACATGAAAATCCGTTGCCGAAAGGCACTACCCTCACCTTCGCGCTTGCCGGACAGCAAAACTGCGGCAAAACCACACTTTTCAACCAGCTGACAGGCGCCAACCAACACGTCGGCAACTTCCCCGGCGTCACCGTCGACCGCAAAGACGGCGTCATAAAAGGCTGTCCCGACACCCTGGTGACCGACCTGCCGGGCATCTACTCGCTCTCGCCTTATACCAACGAGGAGATAGTTTCTCGTGAGTTTATTATAAAGGAAAAACCTAAGGCTATCATCAATATCGTCGATGCCAACAATATCGAACGTAACCTCTACCTCACCATGCAGCTCATGGAGCTAGGCGTCCCTATGGTACTGGCGCTCAACATGATGGACGAGGTTCGTAACAACGGAGGCTCCATCCTCGTCAACGAGATGGAAAACATCCTGGGATTACCTGTTCTGCCTATCTCCGCCTCGAAAAACGAAGGTATCCGTGAGTTGGTCGAACATGCCATACATGTGGCAAAATATCAGGAAGAGCCTGTGCGACAGGACTTCTGCGACAAAGAAGATAACGGTGGAGCTGTTCACCGCTGCCTGCACAGCATCATGCACCTCATCGAAGATCATGCTGTGAGGGCTGAGATTCCGGTGCGTTTCGCAGCATCGAAGCTCATTGAAGGCGACGACATCGTTCTAAAGGCTCTGCAACTCACTCAAAATGAGAAAGAAACACTCGAACATCTCATCATTCAGATGGAAGAGGAACGTGGTCTCGACCGCGCCGCTGCCATGGCCGAGATGCGTTTCACATTCATCAAGCGTCTGTGCGCCAAAACAGTAGTAAAACCTAAAGAAAGCAAAGAATATCAGCGTTCACGCCGTATCGATAAGATCCTCACCGGCAAATACACCGCCATCCCCATCTTCATCCTTGTGATGACAGGTATTATCTGGCTATCAATCGATGCCCTCGGTGCGCCTTTACAAGACTGGCTCGACGATGGAATCGACTGGCTGGCTGGCGTTTGCGGCGATGCCTTGGCACGCTGGGATGTCACCCCTGCCGTGCAGTCGCTCGTGGTCGACGGCATCTTCGGCGGCGTCGGCAGCGTTCTCAGCTTCGTGCCAATCATCATCCTGCTATTCTTCTTCCTGAGTATTCTTGAAGACAGCGGCTATCTGGCACGTGTGGCGTTCGTAAGCGACAGTTTCCTGCGAAAACTCGGTCTCACCGGCCATAGCATAGTGCCGCTGCTCATCGGATTCGGCTGCACAGTGCCTGCAGTGATGTCGTCACGCACCCTGCACTCAACACACGACCGCTGGCGCACCATCCTGCTCACTCCTTTCATCAGCTGCTCGGCAAAAATCCCAATTTATGCCTTCTTCACAAACATGTTCTTCCCTCACCATGGCGGACTGGTGCTTATATGTCTGTACCTCTTCGGAATCATCGTCGGAATAGTTGTGGCATTGGGTTCCAAATGGTTAGGCAACAAAGACGACGTCGCTCCGTTTGTCATGGAGCTGCCAAACTACCGTATGCCTGGTGCTAAAAACGTGGCGCATCTGCTGTGGGACAAAACCAAAGACTTCCTGCAACGTGCCTTCACTGTCATTTTCTGCGCATCATTGGCGATTTGGTTCCTGCAAACCTTTGATTTTCATTTCAATATGGTCGAAAATGGCGAAGGCAGCATGCTCGCCATCGTCGCCGGATGGATAGCTCCTGTTTTCAAACCTATCGGCCTCGGCGAATGGCAGATTGTGACGGCTCTGGTCAGCGGATTCATGGCAAAAGAAAGCGTCATCGCCACCCTCGAGGTGCTAAATGCCATGCCGTTGTTCACAACCCTGACATCGATCTCCATGCTGGTGTTCTGCCTGCTCTATACCCCTTGTGTGGCGGCAATGGCGGCAATACGGCGCGAATTAGGCACCAAATGGATGTTTACCGTGATATTGTTTCAATGTTGCGTGGCTTGGCTCTGTGCGTTCTTTGTCTATCTAATCGCGGGCGCAATCTTCTAAACATTCTTTACACAAACAATCTTTGTATTTAGAAAGATTTGCCCTCGTTTTATCAGAAAGATGTACCGTAATACACCAACAGTCTTTTGAATGTACGCATTCAAACTCTTTTCCGCAACGAGGACAAATCTTCTTCATTTTTCAATTATTTGATAATTACACGTTCGGTTATGGTTTTTTCACCCATATTGACACGGATGAAATAAACTCCTGCATCCAATTCCGACACATTGATTTCATTTTCGGTCGTATTCAAAACACATTGACCCATCATATCGAAAATCTGTACAGACGCAAAATTTTGCGTCTCTACGCGAATAAAATCTGTTGCCGGATTCGGATAAATCGCTACGCTGATTTCATTTTCTTCAATGCCATTCGGTAAATAATTCATAATGACATGAATGTTAAAATCAACATAAAGACCGTTGCTTGTCGCACGCATAACGAGGTCAGCAGCGGCTTCTTCGTTTGACAAACGTGACAGATTAAGCATTTTGCCTTCCATTGTCGCTGAAAGCATCTCTTCGTTTGAATTCGAAACTATGCTGTATTCTATCAACTCGTCGTCATTATCAGGATCAGAAACCACACCATCGAGATTGACAGTGATTGTTTGAGGATATTCCTCAAAAACCACGTTACCCACCGGATTTGCCACGAATGGCGGCTCATCTTCCGGAGTCGGGAAGTGCGCAATGTCATGGATAACACCAACTGCGTCGAGGTCGAAACCGCTCGAGTTGAATGGTGTCGGCCACGGGTCGTTCACAGGGTGTCCCTGTGAGTCGTATGTGCAGTATTCCGGGTCGATGCTTCCGACAACATCTATCACACGGACGTGTGTGATGTTGTTTTTGTCGAGAAGCGGATCGTTCGGAACTTCGTCGAGGTCGAATGGAGTGCCGTAGAAAGCGCCATATTTTCCTGCGAAATTATGAATATATGCAGGATCCATGGTCGCGAAGCCACCCAGCTGTGTCTCATATTGCACACATGTGACTGCCGGAAAACGGAAGAAATTCTCTCCATCGGAGCTGACTTCCACGAAAGCTATCTCAAGGAACCACTGGCTACCGCTCTTGAAACCGTTCTCAAACACGGCGAAATCAGGTCCCTGTCTGTTGCAGATAGGCGAAGCGAATGTCAATGTGGCATAGCCGCCGTCACCGAGACAGGTAACACCGTATGTTCCTTCCGGAGCGCCGAGAGCGTTCTCATCAGCATACTGGTCGCCGCCGGTATATCCCAGACTGAGGTTAGCGATGTTCCACGGACCGTGAACCACCTCAACACCTGTTGCCCAGCCGATAAACGCCGACGAGTCAGCATGTATGGCCGTGGTGCCAGGCTGATCTTGTGCAGGTGCAAACGGAGCGATCTGCGCCAAAGCCATACCCGGCATCAAAGCCATCATTATAATAACTAAAAATTTTCTCATTTTACAACGAGTTTGGTTGTTTTTGTAGCGCCTTCAGTTCTCACTGTGACGAAATAAACGCCAGCTTCCAAACCGCTCAAATCAACAACATTATTGGTTGTTGTCAACACATTATGACCAAGGATGTCGTACATCTCAACACGCTGCAAATTCTCAGCATCGACAAACAATCTGTCTGTTGCAGGGTTAGGATAAATCGACATTGTTGTTGCCGCCATCTCGTTCACATTGCTGTAAACCGACACAGGTTGCACTGGGGTTTCCCAAACGTACGTCCAAGCAGCGATTTCAGTTCCGATAGTATAGTCACCCCATTTCACAAAATCACCATTGACAACTGTTTGCTCGTCAAAAGTGTACCACGACTGCACGCCGTTAACGTTGTACATTGCGTTATAGCCAGAAAGGTCATAATGAACTTCATTATAGTCGAATGTGAGGTCGGTAAGCATATAACCACCCCATGAAGACGGTTCGTCAGTAAAAGCGAAGCGAAGGTCAACATCAGCAATAGCCTGCATCATTTCCTTAATTGTGACGCTTTCGCCAGCGAATCTGTAACCCCATGCATAGCAAACATCCTCAGGGTCAGCGAAATTGACAGCAAAGATTGCCTCATTCTCACCTTCGCCAATCCAATAAAGGATTTCCGATGGGTCAATAGTAGCTTCTTCGCCAAGAGCGTAAACAGGAGCGACTTCTTTTTCATAGACATAAATCCAGTTTTCCGGATCAATCATTGTGCCACAATGTGTGTCGCCTATTTTCACATATTCACCATTAGCGACTGTTGCAACATCATAAGTATCCCATGTTGATTCACCATTGATTAAATAGGTAAGCCATCCAGCTTCCACAAGACTTAGATTGAGAACACCGTCATTGAAATGCAAATCGTTAATAAACCCTCCTGCTTCATAGCTGAAACGGTAATCAGCTGCCGCAATGTCATCCATGATGGTTTTCATAACGACATTTTCGCCAACAAAACGGTAACCCCAAGCCAATGCTGTGTCAGGTTCAGCCCAGTTGACGATGAAAACCACTTCACTTTCGCCCTCGCCAATCCAGAATTTAATCTGTGAAGGGTCGATTGTCGCATCTTCCTGTGCGAAAAGGTTGGTCGAGAAAAGACCGAAGATTCCTAAAAGGAACATTAAAGTAAATTTTTTAACCATAATTTAAGATTTTTAAGGTTTAATTTAATTATTTAATTACCTCAAAACCTCGTGGAAAAATGTTGGTAGGCCTTATAAAATAAGGATAAGCCAGCTTTTATCCCGAAAGCTTTGTTTACGACTTTTGGCAGGTCTTCTGACTCGCTCCTCGAGGTCTGCCGCCTTCCCGAAACGCTATATTTCAGTGGCATTCTGACAGATTTTGAGAGCTTACAGCAGCGGGAACTGTCCGGGACTCTCACCCGATTCCCTATTAAGCCTTCTCGGCACCAAAAATCGATGCAAAATTACAAAAAAAAACTACACGCAAGGCATCATATCCAAAATGGTCTTAAAATTCTTCATTTGAAAGATCCGAATCATTCGATAAAAGACTGGAAAAACTATGCAAAAAATAGCAGGCCTTGCGTCAAGCTGTAAATGAGCCTGCGGCTTTTTGCATAGTTTTGGAAGTCGTCCTTAGCTCTCTAATTCTACAGAAACCGATTCCATTTTGCCTCCCAGTGGCGGGTTCATTTTCTTCACCTTAACCCAGGCGTACGATACCGCCGGAAACGCCTCTTTTATGGCATTCAAAATCCTTCTGGCAACGTTTTCAAGCAATTTCGACGACACCATCATCTCCTTTTTCACCACCTGATAAACCTCCTGATAATTGACCGTATCTTCAAGATTATCACTCTCTTCAGCCTTCGAAGTGTCGACTTCCATGCTCAAATCCACATTGAACCACGTCCCTATCTTGCGCTCCTCCTCAAAGCAGCCATGATAGGCGTAGAATTCCATTTTTTCTATTGATATGATTGCCATAATTTATCTCATCCCGTACGGACAAGGCATGCCTTGTCCCCTACAGGATCATTTTAATACTTCAATTCCTTTTTCAATCCTCTTCAACGCCTCGTCTTTTCCAATCAATCCTAAAATCTCATGGATATGCGGGCCTTTTCCTGCTCCCACAAGCATCAATCTCAATCCGTTCATCACTGGTCCCATGCCGAGTTCGTTCTTGGTGATCCAATCATTCAACACCTTGTCGATGTTTTCAGCACTGAAATCGTCAATATTCTTTATCACTTCCGAAGCCTGGCGCATCAAGTCAGCTGAGTTTTCTTTCCAGCGTTTCTTCACTGTCACCTCGTCGTAGGTGGTAGGCTCCTCAAAGAAGAAGAAGCTCTGATCCCACATCTCTTTCACGAAGTTCACACGGTCTTTCACCAATGCCGCCACCTTTGTAACGTACTCAATATCAGCGTCGATATTCTTTTCTGCCTTCAGCCATTCCTGATATTCCTTGCCCACTTCCTCGCTCGAGCGGCGCATCAGATATTCGTGGTTAAACCATTTTGCCTTCTCCACGTTGAATCTTGCTCCCGACTTGCTGCAGTGGTCGAATGAGAACGCCTGAATCAATTCGTCCATCGAGAAGATCTCCTGCTCTGTTCCTGGGTTCCAGCCAAGCAATGCGAGCATGTTGATAAATGCCTCTGCATAGTATCCCGACTGTTTGTATCCCGACGAAATCTCATGTGTCTCAGGATTCTCCCATTGCATAGGAAACACAGGGAATCCCAAGCGGTCACCGTCACGTTTGCTGAGCTTGCCGTTGCCGTCCGGTTTCAGCAACAATGGCAGGTGTGCAAACTCCGGAGCTTCCCATCCAAATGCCTGATACAGAAGCACATGCAGCGGCATCGAAGGCAGCCATTCCTCACCGCGGATCACGTGTGAAATCTTCATCAAGTGGTCATCGACGATGTTTGCCAAGTGGTATGTCGGCATGCCGTCCGATTTGAACAGCACCTTATCATCTAAAGTGTTGGTGTTCACCTTGATATCACCACGGATGATGTCGTGCATCTCCACCACGTAGTTTTCCGGCATCATGAAACGCACGGTGTAAGGAGTTCCATTAGCAAGCAGCTCATCAACGTCTTCTTTGGTCATTGTCAATGAGTTACGCAGCTCCTGACGTGTCTCAGCATTGTAGATAAAGGTCTTTTTTTGTGCTTCGGCTTCCTTACGGAGGTTGTCGAGTTCCTCAGCAGTGTCGAATGCATAGTAAGCATGGCCTTTTTCAATCAGTTCGTCGCTGTATTGTTTGTAAAGAGGCTTGCGGTTGCTCTGTTTGTAAGGACCGTAAGGACCGCCCACGATGTCGCTTTCATCGAACTTTATTCCGCACCAGTCGAGCGATTTAATGATATATTCCTCGGCGCCCGGCACAAAACGTGTCTGGTCGGTATCTTCAATGCGGAGCAGCATCTTTCCACCGTTTTTCTTAGCGAAAAGATAATTATACAAAGCGGTTCTCACGCCGCCAATATGCAACGGTCCGGTCGGACTTGGAGCAAAACGAACTCTTACTTCTTTCATTATTTCAAAATTTTTGCAAAAATAGTAAAAAGACTTTAGACTTTAGACCTTAGATCTTAGTTTTTTTAACTTCACACTCTACACTACAATTTTCCTCCTAATCTCACTCCTACTTTTATTCACCGAGTGCACGCTCAAGCCCAGTATATACCCGATTTCGGTGTTTGTCAAATCTGAGCACGAAAGCAGCAGCACCTTAGATTCTGTGTCGTTCAAATCCGAATATTTGTGTCGGATTATGGCGTACATATCCGGATATACCCTTTCGATGGCGATTACCGAAGCTTCAAACATGTTGCTTTTTTCATTGTTGATTTTATAAACCAAAGAACTCCATTCTTTTTTAATATCCTCCGCATGCTCTCGAATGCGATTCGCCATGATGATAAGATGCAACTGCCGCGACAGTTCTTTCCTGACAACCTCAGGTTTCACCATGTTTTGAAGTTCCTCTTTTGTCTTGTTGAGCTTCAGTTTCACCTCTCTGTTCTCTCTCATAAGCCGCCAAAGTTTTATAAGCAGCTTTACAAGAATGGTCGCAACCATCATAGTTGCAAAAATCACCAATACAATTTGGCTGTTGATTATTTTATTGTCGGTTATCAGAATCATATCGATGTTTGTTTTTCGCAAAATTAAGAAATTTTTCGCAGATTATATTGTAATACCATCAAATAAAAATTGTAAATGCAAAATCATATTCACTTAAAAATCAATGATTTATAAATTTTTCATTCAAAAAAAATTGTAAATGCCCAAATCCGGTTTGTAAAACCTCTTTTTATTGTTGTTTTTGTAATACTTTTGCGTTGTCAAACAAAAATTTATTACTATGGAAAAGGTGTTATTCATCACAATTGCGGTTTTCATTATTGCAATAGCATGCCGCTTTATTTTCGACAGAATGTTAAAAAACGGTAAAATATCTGTACAAAATCAAAAAAAGATTAGGCTCATTTGGAACATAATTTGTTCGTTGTGTGCCGCAGTCCTTATCGTCAATTTTGGCTTGAACATCCGCGCACAATGGCAAAATGACAATAAAAACTATTTTCTATTAGTCGTTTACATCATATTCGCGCTTGGGTGCATCATACACTTTTGTCGAGCTTTTAAAAAAGACAATGATTAAATAAATCTAACTCTCATTGTTTCCACATATTTTTGCGGAATCCGTACCAATCCGTACCATTTTTTCTTGACAAAATTCTATAAAATCACTAATTTTGTCTCTTTAAATTTGGTATGAAAAAACTCAAGGTTTTATTGTTTTCAGGCATCATCGCCGCAATCATTATTTCTTGCTCGAACGGCGCTTCTAACAAGATGACGCAACTTGAATTGTCACCTGAATTGGTTGAAATCGACAGTGTCATGCAACAACACCCTGATTCAGCATTTATGATGTTGATTGATTCATCCCGTACCGCCAACGCATGCGTTGGCGCAACAGGAAAAAATTATTATTATCTCCTTGTTTCCGAAGCCCTCTACAAAAATGACGCTCCGCAGCTTGTTCGCCTAGAATTAATAGATGCCCTCACCTACTTCGACAGCATTTTCGAGGCTAATCCCAAAGACGAAACCGCCGCTCTGCTCTCAGCCCGCTCCCACTACATGAACGGCGTAGGTTTTTATGAAAACGACAGTGTTTTCGAGGCTTGCCAGCAATATTACAAGGCATTGGAAATCATTGAACCTTTCGATTGCAACCCAAAGTTTATGTCGTTGATTTACACTCGTTTGGCAAATATCTATTCCGACAAATTCCTTATCGAGCCGGCTATCGTTTTCTACAAAAACGCACTCGAATATAAGAAACGTGACCTTCACTCAAACGTCGCTAACACATTGTTTTTCATAGGTTATGAGTTTGAAAAAGGCGAGAAAGCCGACAGCGCAATCTATTATTACAACCTCTCTTTGGATAATATTTCCGACACCAACAGCCTTCTGTATCGAAATGTCATGAACAGGAAGACAATTGCCACATATACCGTTGATAATGATGGAGAAAAGGCAATAAAATCATTAAAAAACATTATCAAAACAGGTGAAGACTATGAGATCTATGACAGATATTTAGGACTTGGTTATATTTATATTCTTGAAAATCAATATGATACCGCTCTCATTTATCTTAACGAGGTCTTCAACGACGCTCCTGATATTTTCCTTAGAACACAAAGCGCAAACCACCTTTACGAGATTTACAACCATTTAGCAGACACCGTAAAAGCGGATTCCTACTCGCGTTTCATCACTGAGAATACTCCGCCTGAATTCGGCACAAAAGCCGACGAATGGCAGCTCACCGGCATGTTTCAAGATTATCTCAAACAAAAACACGAGCAAACTCTGGCATTGGAACAACAGAAAAAGAGGCACGAAATCACCATTATTATAATTGTTGCAATCGCTATAACAGTAGTAATTGCTGTCTTTTTGGTGATTCGGCACAAAAGAAAACTTAACACTTTCAAAAAAGAGGCAAACACGGACGGCTATAACGCCTTTATCAACGAGCCTGTTTGTCAATACATCCTCGAAACAGCGCACGAGCAGCAGTTCAAGTCGAAAATGGATTGCACCATTTACAAGGATTTCGCGCTCGACAAAGAACAGCTGCTGACGTTACGAACCACTGCCGACAACCATCTTAACGGATTCACGGAGCGTATCAGAAACAAATATCCGGAGCTCACCAACGACGACGTGAACTATTGCGTTTTGTATCTGCTCGGCATGAAAGAGCCTGATATTGCGGCATTTATGCAAAAAGCGTACTCAACCGTAAGCGACCGTAGCCGCAAGCTGAAAAAGATTCTTACTTCCGACTTCGATCTTACAACAACATTGCGCAACATCGCAATCGAATGACAATCGTACCTTTCCGTACCCAGTTTCCCTTGACATAGCTGCATTTTGGAAATAATTTTGTCGTCGGAAACAAATTTGTATAACTTAAAATTTTTTGCTATGAAAAAGATTACCTTAATTATCATTGCAGTGTTGATGGGATCGGCACTCGACGCACAAATTTCAGTTTGGGACGGCACAGCAGAACGTTGGACTCATGGTAGTGGTACCGAAGACGACCCTTATCTTATCGAAAACGCACAACAATTGGCTTACATCGCAGAAAAAACAAATGAAAATGTGTATAATGGTGTCAATCATAGAACAATGTATGTCGATACATGTTTTCTTCTGACTGTCGACCTTGATTTGGGTGGTGAAAACGGCCTTGAATGGGAACCTATTGCACAAGATGGTATCAGCCTTCAAACCAGGTGTTTTGGAGGTCATTTCGATGGCGGATATCATACAATATCGAATATGAATATTAAAGACGGAAGTGGTAGAAAATTTATAGGTCTGTTTGGTCATATTGAAGACGGAAGCATTAAAAACATTACTATTAACGGTGCAAACATAGACTTACCGAGTTTTCATCTCTTGGGAATACCAGGTGGTTTGGGCATTCTCGTTGGATATGGTAAGAATGTTACTGTAGATCATTGTTTCAATAATGTTAGCATGGTTTTTGAGTATGGAAGCTTTGAGTTTGGCTCATTGTTTGGTGGATTATTCGGTCGTATGGAGAATTCTACAATAACCGATTGCCATAATAATGGTAATATGACAATTTTAGAAGTAAAAACGAATTATTCAGGACTGGCTTTCGGTGGTATTTGTGGAAGCTTATATGAATGTAATATTGATTATTGCAGTAATCAAGGAAATCTATTTATAACACAAAGCGGAAATAATAATTTTGCCGAGGGGGAGTTTTGTGGCGGTATAGTCGGAATAATGTCAGGAAGTATGACAAATTGCTATAATACAGGTTACTTAGAAATGAATGTTGCCATTAATGAGCCTAGCAGTTTTATCGCAACAGCATCGGGAGGACTTGTAGGAAGCACAATGTCAGAGAAAGATCTATCTGTGACGAATAGTTACAGCGCTACTGATATAAACATTACAGGAGAAAACATTCCTTCATTTATCGGAGGTATTATCGGATATAAATTTGATGACGCTCAAGCAGTCTCAACGAATTGTTATTATCTTGACATCATCGAAAGTGATAATGAATACGGCACCCCACAATCAGAAGCTTTTATGAAAACCCAAGATTTTGTCAATTTGTTAAACGCTAATGGTGATTTTTACGCAATGGATATAATGAATGTAAACAAAGGTTATCCTGTTTTTGAAAGATATTATTCCGTAGAAGAAACAGATTTTGCAAATGGAATATCTGTTTACCCAAACCCAGCGAAAGACGTTGTAAATATCACCTTTTCCAACAATGCAAAATATCGTTCAATTGATATTTATTCCATCGACGGCAGATTAATGAAATCGCAAAATGATAGTTTCAACAAAATCAACATCGCCAACCTCACCTCAGGTTTATACCTGATCAAAGTGAGAATGAGCGACGGAAAAGAATTCACAGAAAAGATTGTTGTGAAATAAAATATGTAGGTTAATTGTAGAATACATCAAAGTATTTCTGCAACTTCACAGGATCGGTTTGGTATATATTGTCGCCGTAGTAGCAGTCAGCAAGAACCTCATAAAGACGACAAAATTCTCCAAGGTCATGCTTTCCTCGTTGAGCATCAATGGTTAAAGATAGTAGTTCCAAAGCTCTGTCAGCAGCACGATGACATTGTTCGATGTTTCCTTTACTTTGCCAACGGTTCGCACGCGATACCTCGCTGCCGATATTCAGCATCTGCTCCGCTAAAGTCATCGTAGCCCACCTTCCGGCAGCTAAATCTGTATGCTGATAGTTGCTCATTTTATCAATGTATTAACGACTTCAACAATACGCTTACGAATGGCAGGGTCCTGAACATCACGACTCCTATTACCTTGATATGGACGAATATTGATAAGCGAGTCAAACTCAATAAAGTCTTCACCTTCCATCTCAGGATATAAGTTTATTCCCCACAAATCCGTCTGTTCCGAACCTTGCGAAAGCAATTCTTTTTCAATGTCAGCATGAAGCTCAGCATCTAAACCGATTATCACTTTTTGAATGTCAACAACAGCTTTAATCATGTCACCAAAATAACCTGGCAACATTTCATTTAATTTATTACGACTTATAGGCTGTGAAGTAATTTTCATAACTACTATCTATATAATTTCTGATTGCAAAAATACAAAATTTGTGAAAACTAAGGTTATTTTTATGCAAATTTCGTATCTTTGCAAGTTTATAGTTATTATGTCAAACTCTGCATTGATATCGAAAATCGAGCGCTTCATCAGGAAGTTCTACCTCAACCGCCTCATTCAAGGTGCGCTGATAGGACTCGTCTTGATGATAGCTTTATTCTTGATAATCAATGGAATAGAGTATTTTTCATGGCTTCCACAGAAAGGCAGATTGGTTCTGTTACTGCTTTTTATCCTCGGCATAAGCTTTGTCGCTATTTTCTACTTCGCCATTCCAATCATCAACCTCATTCGTTTCCGCAAAAAGATGTCCGACGAGCAAGCTGCTGTCATCATTGGAAAATTCTTCCCGGAAATAAGCGACAAACTGCTTAACACTATTCAACTTTCTAATGAATATTCGCAAAACGCTGATAATGAACTGCTTGCAGCGACAATCGAGCAGCGTACAGAGAATTTGAAGCCTATCAACTTTTCAGATGCAGTCAACTTGAAAGAGAATTATAAATACTTGAAGATATTTGGTTTAGCATTTGTAGTGTTAAGCGTCGCTTTAATATTTCTCCCCGACTTTTCCAAGAAGCCTGCTCAGCGAATTTTCAACTATTCAAAAGAATTTGAGAAGCCTCTCCCCTTTTCAGTCGAACTTTCAGCAACCGAGATCGAGGTGACACAGGGCAAGGACGTAGAATTCCGTATCCACGTCACTGGAGAACGCATTCCAGATGCCTTCTACATAAAATGTAAAGACGTTTCCAGAAACGTCCCAACAGGTACCCATTTAATGAACCGCATGAAAACCAACGATTTCCGTTTCGTTTTCAAAAACGTTTATCAAAACGAGGAATTCTACGTCGAAGGCGGCGATTACCGTAGCCAAATGATAAACCTCACCGTCCGTCCCAACCCAACAATGCTGTATTACGAGGCAAAACTGACGTTTCCGAAATATATCCACCGCAAAAACGAGAACCTCAGCGGAAAAACACGCATCATCGTGCCACAAGGTACCGACGTGGAATATACATTCCATACAAGGGACGTTGATTCAATATCTATAACTATTCCATCCGATAATGCCCCTGTAAGGGCGAATAATGATTCGCCCCTACCATCATCGAATGATTACGTTTACAATTTGAATGCCCTGAAAACCACAAAATTCAACATCACATTTTATAATAATTGGAATGCAACCGACGCCATCCCGTTCACTGTCGAGGTAATCCCCGATGCCTATCCCGACATCCAGGTGCAGAATTTCCACGAGGACTTCGCCAAACAGACATATTATTCCGGCCTCATCGCCGATGACTATGGCTTCACGAAATTATTATATCATTTTGAGGTTGACGGTAAACCGAATCAGTCGTTTGTGAAAAATATCCCTATTGACAAGCGTAATACTCGCTCTTCGTTCTACTATAGTATTGATACTGATACACTTACACTATATCGTGGAGATGAGATTAAGGCTTATTTCGAGATTTTCGACAACGATGGCATCAATGGTCCTAAATCTAAACGCTCTGAGGTGTTTTATCTCATGCTTCCAACTACCGAACAACTTGACTCTATAGCAGAATATTCTGAAAATCAAATACTTAACAATCTGAATCAACGTTCCGATGAGCTTCAAAATCTCCGTAAGGATATTGAAGATATGCTTCGCGACCTTATGTCGAAAAAAGATCTCGACTGGAGCGATAAGGAGAAAATGAAGGAGCTTCTCGAGAAACAAAAAGAAGTTCAGGAGGAATGGAACAAGATTCAGGAAGAACAGAAGGAACTGTCTGATTTTATTAAGGAAAACGAGCTTTTCAATGAGGATTTGATTAAGAAACAGGAGGAGATTAACAAGCTCTTCGACGAGGTCATTCCCGACGAGATGAAGAAGATGATGGAGGAGATCGAACAGCTTCTCAACGAGATGCCGCGCGAGCGCATGCAGGAAATCATGAAAGACCTCAAGAAAAACAACGAGGCACTGCAACAGATGATGGATCGCAACCTCTCGCTTCTCGAACAGCTGAAGGTGGAGAAAGACATGAATCAGCTCATGAATGAGATGAAGAAACTTGCCGACGATCTTCTTGAAAATAGCGATTCCATTTCAGCACAAGACGCTGAAAATCAATTGAATAAACTCGAACAGCAGCTCGATTCCATAATAGAGAAAAATAAAGGTTTAGCCGACCCGTTTGATATCAAAAAAGACGAACAAGGATTCGATGAGGCCGAACAAGACCTTGACGATGCCGAGCAATCGGAGTCTGGAGGCGACCATGAGAGCGCTAAAAAACAGAAGCAGAAAGCAGGAAACAAAATCAAGGAGATGACGGAAAACATGAACTCTTTGATGCTTGGCGGCGGTGACGACCAGCTGGCCGAAGACGCTTACCTGGTGCGTATTCTGCTTGAAAACGTGGTGCGTTCGTCGCATGCCGAGGAAGAGCTGATGCAGGAAATCAGCATCATGAAAAAAGACGACCCGACAGTGTCGCAAAAGATATCTCGCCAAAAAGAATTGTCGGAGAATTTCGCTATGGTGGAAGACTCTCTGCGTAAGATGGCAAACCGTCAGATCACTATTAAAAACTTCGTATTCAATGAGTTGCAGATCATCGACCAGCAAACTGAAATGGCCATGCAAAACATACTCGAACTGAGATTCGGCAACGCCACTCACAAGCAGCAAAACGCGATGATGTCGATGAACAACCTCGCGCTGATGCTAGCCGAATCGCTCAACGATATGGAGTCACAGATGGACGGAGCCAGCAGCAGCTCTTGTTCAAAACCAGGCAAATCGAAGGGCAACCAAGGCCAGCCGAAGAGCATGAAAAACATGAAAGACCTGCAAAACCAGCTGGGTGAGCAGCTTAAGAAGATGCAACAGCAGATGCAGCAACAGCAAAAAGACGGCATGCCGATGGAGAAAATGAGCGAGGAACTGGCACGTATGGCGGCACAACAGGAACTAATCCGTGAAGGCATGCAGCAGATGCTCGAAGAGATGAAAAAGAACGGCGTGCTTGGCGACGACGGCATCAACCAGATTATCAAAGACATGGAAAAACTGGAGGAAGATATTGTAAATAAACGCATTACGAATCAGACTATACGTCGTAACAAAGACATCATGTCGCGAATGCTAAAGGCGGAAAATGCCCAGCAAGAACGCGAGAAAGAAGAAAAACGCAAGTCTGACGAGTACAAAGGACCTGAAAAAGGTCACAAAATAGATGAGATTCGATATGAGGAGAGCATCAAGAAGCAACAAGATTTCTTACGCACGAATCCTATTGAATATCAACCGTTTTATAAACAAAAGATTAACGAATATTTCTTTAAAAAGGGTAATTAATCAAACGGATAAGGCATGCCTTATCCCAACGGGACATAAAAAGAATTATTAACAATATTATAACATGTAGGGATAACGCATGCGTTATCCAATAAAAAGATGATAAAATTTGAAAACATCGACATTGAAATGCCTTCTTTGAATCAGCGGTTAGCCAAGGAATGGATCGAGGAATTTGTCGCTTCTTACGGCAAGAAAATCGGCGAGCTGTATTACCTTTTCTGCAGCGACGAATACCTCCTGGATTTCAACCAGAAGCGTATGAACCACGATTTCTACACCGACATCGTGACGTTTCCGCTCAACGACTGCGACGAGTTTCTCTCAGGCGAGTTCTACATCAGCGTCGACCGTATACGCGACAACGCCCAGCAGTTAAACAAACCCTTCAAAGACGAGTTTCATCGCGTCCTTGCGCACGGCGTCCTTCACCTCATCGGCTTCAAAGACAAGACCGACACCGATGCCGCAGTGATGCGAGCACAGGAGGAAAAATGTCTTTCAATGCGACGTAACGAATTCTAATTCAATTGATTAACATAAATGTTCCACGTGGAACACTAGAGATATGATATTTGAAAAATACGATGTTATAGTGGTCGGCGCAGGCCACGCAGGATGTGAGGCGGCGGCAGCAGCAGCCAACCTGGGCAACAAGACCTTGCTCATCACCATGAACATGAGTTTCATGGCGGCTATGTCGTGCAACCCTGCCGTTGGTGGCATCGCCAAAGGACAGATAGTGCGCGAAATCGATGCACTGGGCGGACAAATGGGCATCATTGCCGACAAGACGATGATACAGTTCCGTATGCTCAACAAATCCAAGGGTCCGGCTGTGTGGAGCCCGCGCGTGCAAAGCGATAAGGCGGCGTTCTCAGCAGAGTGGAGAAACACCCTTGAGCATACGAAAAACCTCGAGTTCTGGCAAGACCACGTCGATGGATTGCTGGTGGAAGGCGACCAGATAAAAGGCGTCCACACCATGATGGGCGGCGACGTGCATTCCAAGACCGTCATCCTCACAAACGGCACATTTCTCAACGGCAAGATTTTCATCGGTGAGAAGTCGTTTTCAGGCGGCAGGATTGGAGAAGCAGCAAGCCACGGGATAACCGAACAGCTTGTGAAACTAGGCTTCGAAGCCGACCGCATGAAGACAGGAACACCTGTCAGAATAGACGGAAGAACCATCGACTTTAGCAAATTGGCGGAACAGAAAGGCGATGAGGAAGTGACAGGATTTTCGTTCATGAACGTTGAGAAACCGCTGAAACAACGTTCATGCTACATCGCCTACACCTCGCAGAAAGTGCACGACATACTTCGCAAAGGCTTCGACAAATCACCAATGTTCACCGGCAGAATTCAAGGCATCGGCCCACGTTACTGCCCGAGCATCGAGGACAAAATCGAGCGTTTCGCAGGTAAGGATTTCCACCAGCTTTTCGTGGAACCTGAAGGCGCTACCACGTGCGAGTATTATCTCAATGGATTCAGCTCGTCGCTGCCGGAAGACATCCAATATGAAGCTCTACGCAACATAGAAGGCTTCGAAAACGCCAAGATTTTCCGTCCAGGCTATGCAATCGAATATGATTTCTTCCCTCCTGAGCAGCTTTATCACAGCCTTGAAACTCGTAAGATTCACGGATTGTTCTTCGCCGGACAAATCAACGGTACGACAGGCTACGAAGAGGCTGCGGCTCAAGGTCTTATGGCCGGCATCAACGCTCATCGCCTCATTCACGACGAAGAGCCTGTGGTTTTACGTCGTGATGAAGGCTACATTGGCGTTCTTATCGACGACCTCATCACTAAGAGCGTCGACGAGCCTTATCGTATGTTCACAAGCCGTGCTGAATATCGCATCTTGCTCCGTCAAGACAACGCTGACGCACGTCTCACGCCTCTAGGATACCATCTCGGTCTCGCCACGCAGGAACGCTACAATTTATTCCTAGATAAACAACGCCGTGTTGAAGAACTTATCACTTTCTTAAAGGAGACAAACGTTTCTCCAGAAGAAATCAACGGACTTCTGATGGCAAAAGAAACGCCTGAAATCGCAGGAAAGACCCGTTTTGCACATATACTGACGCGTCCACAGCTGAGTTTGAACGAGATTATCAATCATGTTGAATCGCTGAAATCACAGTTCGACCTCGCCGACGAGATGACGCGAAGCGTCGTCGAGGAGGCGGAGATCTTAGTGAAATATGAAGGTTACATCGACAAAGAACGCGAAGTGGCCGACAAACTGAAACGCCTCGAAGACGTGAAACTGAACCCGGATTTCGACTACAACGCCCTTCACTCACTGACCATCGAAGCTCGTCAAAAGCTGACGAAACACAAACCGCAAACATTGGGACAAGCATCGCGCATCAGTGGTGTAAGCCCTGCGGACATTTCGGTGTTGGCGGTTTTTTTAGGACGATAATCCCAAAATGTTCCACGTGGAACAATTTTTGAAAACAACAATAAAATAAGAATCTCATGAGCACTAAATGCCCGTTTTGCGAATCAGAAAACACAAAGTCTTACCTTAAACTGAAAGATTATTTTCTCTCTCAGGAAGACTTCGAAATCGTCGAGTGTAACGACTGCAAACTGCTGTTTACCACTCCCCGACCGGATCAATCCGTCATCGGAAAATACTACAAATCGGATGATTATCTCTCGCACAATGAGCATAAAAAAGGTCTTGTGCCATGTATCTATAACCAGGTGAAAAAAGTCAATATCCGCAACAAATATAAGATTGCGGTTGGCAACCGCACAAAACCGCACCTCCTCGATTTCGGCTGTGGCGTCGGCGATTTCCTGCATTACGCCCATCAAAAAGGTTGCGAAATAACTGGTTGCGACCTGAGCGAAGACGCTCGCAGATTAGCCTCGGAAAAGCTGGGTAAAACCATAGTCACTCCAGAAGAAATCTTCGCCCTCCCCGACTCCACCTTCGATGTCATCACAATGTGGCACGTACTGGAACATATTGATAATCTTCGCTTTCAGGCCAAACAACTTCAGCGCTTACTTAAAGAAAACGGCCGCCTTGTGATAGCTGTTCCGAATTATATGTCGTACGACGCGCAATATTACAAAGACAAATGGGCAGCTTACGACGTGCCGCGCCATCTCAACCATTTTCACAAAGAGTCGCTGCAAAATGTTTTTGCCGGCAAATTCGAGCTTGAAAAAATCCATCCGATGAAATGGGACGCTTACTACATCTCTATGATGAGTGAAAATTACATCGGCCGAGGCAACTCTTTCATCAAAGGCATCGTCACCGGCTGGAAGTCGAACTGCAAGGCAAGAAAAACAGGAGATTATTCGAGTTTGATCTACGTTTTTCACAAAATTTGATTTTTGACGATTTTTAGCCGTTTTAAGCGATTTTTGATTTTCAACGAGTCGTACATCAAAAATTTTGAAAAATTGTCTTAAATCGAAGCTGTTTTTGGAACGATTTTTGTTAAAAATAAGGATATGAAGAAGCTATACATTATATTAATCACAATCGCGCTCATCGCCGTCACCGTGTTCGTGCATCAACGGAACGAGAGCAACGAGAACGCCGAGATGGAACGTTTCGCCAAAATCATCGCCGACGAATCGGATCATGATTTCGAAAACTCAGCTGCCATTTTTATCGAACAGATTAAAAACGACTCGCTGATTACCATCAAGCTTGACAATATCGTTAGCGACGACAGTCTCTTTTCTTATATTAAAACCAAATATTTCAATAATATTGATTTACTAAAATCTTATAATATTGCTTTTGCACTTTGCGACAACGAGACATATCTCCAGCTTGAAAACGATTCTGAAATTCTTTGCAACGACTGGTTTGTCGATCTTCTCCAATCAAACGACAACATCATCATCAACGACAACCTGATTCATATCGACGACCCGACAACCGATTCTTATTATGTCGTTTCAATCGACTTGCCGGATAACCAAACAATATTTTTCGAGTTTTATAAAGAGCTGAATATCAATGTTTTAAAAACCGATTATCTTAAAAATATCTCGTTTAGTATCTACAAAAACAATATCCTTGATTATAAATACGGCAATTATCTTTATCCGAATAGCCTGAAAAACTTCATCTCCCAAGAGGATGGCATTCACAAAGGTAAAAAATATAAACATCTGATTTACAATGATTTAAATCACAATAAAACCATCGTTGTCACTATAGAATTCGAGCGCTGGATGAGGTTTGTGGCACCATTTTCAATCATTTTCTTACTTCTCCTCCTCGCCTACTCGCTCTATGTTTATTTCTCTAATGGCCGTCAGAATCATCGACTTAGCTTCCACAGCAAGATGCAGCTCACAATCTTGCTTACACTGGCGTTTTCGTTTTTCATCGTCGGACTCGTTTCTTTCCTGTTTTTGAATAATAATATTACCAAAAAGACAGAAATAACTCAATACAAACAGGCTAACATTATTCGTAACAGATTGGAATCCAATATTTTAACTGAGAATAGCCTTATCAATAAAGATTATCTTAAAACCCTCGAAGAGTCATTCCTCTGCGATATCAACATTTATGATCTTGACGGTACCCTGATCAACACCACAATAAAAGATAATTTCGAAAGTATCGATGAGGAGGCTTATAAAAACATTGTCGAAGAAAATGCGGGATATTTCATGCAGACTGAGTTTTATGGTGATGAAAAATGCAGCTCCTACTACTTCCCTATCCTCGACAAAAACAATGATCTTGTCGCTATTTTGAATGTTCCATATTTCGAATCTAATTCCGATTATGATGATAGAATATCAAATTTCATTCTCAATTATATCAATATTATTATTGTTTTGCTCGGCATTTCTTCAATAATTGTTCTTCTTATAACTCGCAAAACTCTTAAGCCGCTGAAAATCATTGAGGAACAGATGGGAAAAATCAATCTTGAAGGGAAAAATGAGCCGATAAACTTCAAAGGTCGCGACGAGATTGGCGCTTTGGTGCAACAATATAATAATATGTGTCGTCAGCTCGAGATAGCAGCCAACAAGCTTGCGCGCAACGAACGCGAGAGTGCTTGGCGTGAGATGGCACGACAAGTGGCGCACGAAATCAAAAACCCGCTCACTCCTATGCGCCTAAACATCGAGTATCTGCAGATGCTGTGGGACAGAAAAGATCCGAAATTTGAAGATAATCTCAAAGAGACACTCAATTCGTTGCTTGAACAAATCGATACTCTGTCGCAAATCGCCACAGCATTCTCCGACTATGCTAAACTGCCGGAAAATGTGTCGACTACATTCAATCTAGATGAGCTTCTGAAAAGCACGATAAAACTCTACGATGTTGAGAAAGATATATCTATCTCTTTGATTTACAACGAGAATGAAGGCTGGTCGCTGTTTGCCGATAAAAACAATATAGGCAGAGTAATAGGTAATATCATTAAGAATGCAATTCAAGCGATTGGCAACAAACAAAATGGTCGTATCGAAGTGAATCTCAATAGGTTAGGGGAGAGGTACAGGATAAAAATCGAGGATAACGGCTGCGGAATTAAAGATGAAGACAAAGCAAAGATTTTCTTCCCGAATTTCACCACAAAATCGAGCGGAATGGGTGTCGGACTGTCGGTGTCGCATGACATCATCCAGTCAATCGGGGGCAACATCACCTGTGAAAGCGAATTCGGCAAAGGCACAGTTTTCACAATTGATATACCTATTTTAAAAAATATGTAATATATTTGCAGTTTGAAACGTTAACAACGACGTCATGAGCAACAACCCTATAAAAGCCCTCGCGGGCCAGACTGTCATTTACGGCATGGGAACCATCGTGCCACGACTGTTGAATTATCTTTTGGTTCCTCTTTATGTACGCGTATTCGCCCCAGGCGTGTATGGTCAAATCACCGATTTGTACGCCTGGATGGCTCTCTTGATAGCCGTGCTGACGTATGGCATGGAGACGACATTCTTCCGTTTTACACAGAAAGAGAATCCCGACAAGGTGTTCAACAACATCGTTTCGTGTATCATCACCACGACCACCGTATTTTTGATTTTCTACGTATTTTTATATAAAAATTTCGCGCATCTCATTCAGTATGAACACAATACGCAGTATGTACTGCTCTTGGGAATAATAGTCGCCCTCGACGCTCTTACTGCCGTGCCATTTGCGAAGTTGAGAAACAACAACAAGGCTAAGTTATTCACTGTCATTAAGATAGCAAACGTCACGCTTTGTGTCGGATTGAATCTTTTCTTTTTGCTCGTCATTCCCGAAACAGCGTTGGCAATATCAAACAAGCTGTTTGGTCCACAGGCTGGCTTGCTCGTTTGGGTGTTGATTTCCAATGTGTTTTCGAGTTTATTGAGCTTGGTTTTGTTGCTTCCACAGTTTAAAAATTTCCATTTCGAACTCAACAAAAGCCTTATCCGCCCAATGTTGGCTTATTCTTTGCCGATTCTTCTTATCTGCTTAGTTGGCATGGTCAACGAGGTGGCCGACAAGATTTTGATTAAATATCTCACCCCGATTCCCGATGCTGAAACCCTTGCCACGCTTGGCATGACGGCACAGGAATACGCCCTAGAGCAATTGGGAATTTACGGTGCTAACTATAAACTCGCGGTGCTGATGACCATCTTCATCCAGATGTTCCGTTATGCCTCAGAGCCATTCTTCTTCGGCAAGGCGAAAGATCGCAACGCACCTGAGCTTTATGCGAAAGTGATGACTTATTTCGTCATCTTCTGCCTGCTTATTTTCCTCGGCGTGATGCTTTACATGGACGTGCTGAAATACTTCGTTGGCAAAGAGGGCAGCGACTATCACGAAGGCTTGATAATCGTTCCTATCGTGTTGATTGCCAACATGTTTTATGGCATTGTGTTTAACCTTTCGATATGGTTTAAGCTAACCGACAGGACGTTTTCAGGTACCATTATCTCAATAATCGGAGCCTCTATGACCTTGCTTTGCCTGTTTGTGTTGGTGCCGCAAATCGGTTATCTCGGAGCCGCCATCGCGCACCTTGCCTGCTACACAGCAATGATGCTGGTGTCGTATTTCTGGGGACAGAGAGTGTTTCCGGTGCCTTATCAGGTTGGAAGAATCGTGCTTTACATGATTTTTGCCATCGGAATATTCCTGTTAAGCACTGTATTTGCCGATTATAGCATGGTCAGTAAATTGATTATCAATACATTACTTATTTTAGTGTATCTTGGAACAGTTTTTGTCATTGAACGTAAAAATACTTTGAAAATATGAAATTGCAGATTGTAAATAAATCGAATAATGCTATGCCTGCTTACGAGACCGTCAACTCGGCCGGTATGGATTTGAGAGCGTATCTTCCTGATGGTGAATTAGTTATAAAACCGATGCAGCGTGCTTTGGTGCCAACAGGCTTGTTTATGGAGATTCCAGTCGGATATGAAGGACAAGTGCGTCCACGCAGCGGTCTGGCAATAAAAAGCGGCATCACGGTGTTGAACTCGCCAGGCACAATCGACGCTGACTATAGGGGAGAGGTGAAGGTGATTTTGATCAACCTTTCGGATGTCGACTTCGTGATTAAAAGCGGCGACCGCATCGCTCAGCTTGTCATTGCCAAGCACGAACAAATGGAAGTGGTTGAGGTTGAAACGCTTAGCGAAACCGAACGCGGCGCTGGAGGTTTCGGACATACGGGAAAGTAGGGACAAGGCATGCCTTGTCCGTACGGGACGAGACTATTTTTAATAGCTTATTATGAGAGTTAAATTTTTGATATTCAGTTTATTAGTATTATCTGCAACCAACGTTTTCGCGCAAATTGAAGCTGTTGGCGAGGCACCGAACGACACCATAGCTTTCAGGCAGGATATGGCGAAGAATGCCGAGTGTTTCTCGAAAGGTTTGGAGGCGAAATACAACGAGAATTACCCTGTCGCAATCTTCAACTTCGAGCAGGCTCTGAAGTTTTACACCGACGACGACGCTTCGATGTACGAACTCGCCGGATTATTCCAGATGGCCGGCAGAAGCATCGAGGCTTTATCGCTGATTCAACGTGCCGCCGAGCTGCAACCCGACAATAAATGGTATCAAATCAGATTGGCGCAAGTTTATCTTCAAAACTCTGATTATCAGTCGTTTATGAATATTTACGACAAGCTTCTCGCCGATGATCCCGACAATCTGGATTATCTCGAAGCTTATATCGACGTGCTTCTTCGCATCGGCGACTACGACAAAGTGATTGAAAAACTTGATGTCGTAGAACAGCAACTCGGCAAAAACGAGTATATTTTCCTTCAAAAAGCACAGATTTACGACGAACAAGGCAAAAAAGACAAAGCTATCAAAGAACTGGAGAATCTTGTCGAATTTATGCCCGAAAACACACGCTATCTCGCTATGCTGGCCGAAGCTTACCGCAAGATGAAACGCGACAAAGAAGCCTTTCAAGTTTATCTTAAAATTAAAGAGATAGAGCCTGATAATCAATATATTAACATCTCTTTAATGGATTATTACCAAAGCATGGGCGAGCTTGACAAAGCTTTCGAAGAGTTTGTGGCTGCAATAAAAAACAAAAATCTTGATTTCGAGACAAAAGCACAGATTTACGATTTCTGGTTTCAAAAACAAGACGAAAAAAACATAGGCGATGAAGCCGAGATGGCTGGAAACGCCTTCATTGAGACACATCCTGACAAATCTCTTGGTTATTATATTATTGGAACTGTATATTACAATAATAAAGACTATGCCAAGGCAAAAGATTACTACCTTCAGGCACTCGAACGCGATAAAAACAACTTCATCACTCTGTATCAATTATCATTGTGTTACATCGACTTACAAGATTATGACAATGTGATAAAATATACTGAACAGGCTATTTCTTTATATCCTGAACAGCCGTTGTTCTATTTGTTTTCTGGAATTGGATATTTCAATAATAAAGACTATGAAATGACTGTTAAAGTTCTTGAAAAAGGTCGCAAACTATCAGCAAACAAAGAACTTACAGCCAATTTCGACACTTATATCGGCGACACCTATCATCTTTTAAACAACAAACAAAAAGCATTCGAAGCTTACGACAGGGTTTTGAAAGCCCAGCCTGATAACATTTATGTCTTAAACAATTACTCATATTACTTATCACTTGATAATCAAGACCTTGAAAGAGCTTTGCAGATGTCGGCGAAGACCATAAAAGCCGAACCGAAAAATGCCACTTATCTCGACACTTATGCCTGGATTCTTTACAAACTGGAGCGTTATCAGGAGGCGAAAAAGTATATGGATAAGGTTTTTAAATATGATAAAAATCCGCAAGGCGTTAATTATGAACATCTTGGAGACATTTTATATAAACTCGATGATACTAAAAACGCTGTGAAAAACTGGAAGAAAGCCAAGAAAGCAGGCGGTGAGGTTTCCGAGTTTTTGGATAAAAAAATAAAAGATGAAAAACTTTATGAATAAAACAAATCATATATTATTGATATTTTTTGCGATAGTTTTATCCATCTTCGTAACAAGCTGTACGACGAAAAAAAGTGTGACTAAATCAAGCCTTCGAGAGTTTACGGCGAGCAAGCTTATCAAAGAAGTGGAGAATAACGAGTTTGTTTTCGACAATTTTCAAGCGAAAATGAATTTGAAAATCGAGACTAACAATAAGAATTTCAATTTGAAAGGTCAGCTGAGGATGCAACACGACAGCGTTATATGGGTTAGCGTCGCGCTTCCTCTTGGACTCGAGATGATTCGTATAAAAATTCAGCCCGACTCGGTTTACTTCCTCAACCGCACCGACAAAACCTACTTTTGCGAAGACATAAACATGTTCAGCGACATCTCCCCGATGATTACTTCTATCGGGTTTTTGCAATCGATGCTGGTGGGCAACGACCTTAACCTTCGTGAAAGCGACAACTACAAGGTTCAAATCGATAACGGTCAGTATAACTTATTGATTTCCCATAAGTTAAAGAAGTCTATCAAACAAAAAGACGATGACTGGAAGGTGATGCTGAAATATCTTTGGATTGACCCCAATATTTTTAAAATCACAAAATACAACATCAGGGAATACAACGACAACAAGCGTAAAATTGGATTGCAATACTCTGATTTTGAGAAAGTTAACGGAAAATATGTGCCTACAAAAATTAAAATAAACATTCATGGCGACACATATTTAAAAGTCAGAATCGACTATTCAAATATTATTGTCAATGATAATATTGACTTCTACTTCAACGTTCCTAACAAATACGACAGAATTTACAGATGACAAAAAAAATTACATATCAACTGCTATGTGTTTTGATGTTTTTTAGCATCAATATGATATGTAATGCACAGAGTGTCAGTGAGTTGGAAAAGAAAGTCAATAAGTTGCAAGGGGAGATAAAGACTTCACAGAATCTGTTGAAACAGACTTCGAAAAACAAAGAGACGACTTTGAAAGAAGTTGAGCTTTTGCAGACTCAAATCAAGAAACGTGACGATTTGATCAAGACTTACGAGAAGCAGCTCTCGATTTTAAACAAAGAGACTAAAGCCTACAAAAACGACATCAACAACCTGCAAAACGAGCTTGAGAAAAACCGTCAGGAATACGCCGACTTGTTAGTGATAAGCTATCGTAATCGTAACAATCTCAATAACTTACTGTTTATTTTCTCGTCACAAGACTTCAACCAGGCGATTCGGAGGATGCGATATATTCAACAGTTTCAAGACTTGCTGAAACATAAAATGGAAGAGATTGACAACACTAAAGTCGACATAAAAAAACGCATCGACAAGAACGAAGAAGACAAGAAACGTATTGAAAATCTTAACAATACGCAGAAAAAAGAACGCGACGCGCTGAACAAAGACAAGAAAGCGCTCAACGACAAGGTGGCAAAGCTCAAGAAGCAAGAGAAGACTATAAAGAAAGATATTGCTCAGAAGGAGAAAGAGACAAAGGATTTGCAGGCAAAGATCAAGAAGATTATCGAGGAAGAAGTATCGAAACGCAGGGCGAACGCGGCTGTCGACACCAAGCTTTCGGCTAATTTCGAGAGTAACAAAGGCAAGTTGCCGTGGCCTGTCGAAACTGGCGTTGTGACTAAGAAATACGGCAACAATCCGCATCCGACGCAGAGCAAGGTGGTGGTTTTCAACAACGGCATCGACATCTCGACGGAGCAGGGAAGCAATGCGCTGTGTGTGTTCGACGGACAGGTTTCTACGGTGTTCAACACCGGCTTGACTAACGTGGTGATGGTGCGGCATGGTTTGTATTTTACTTTATACGCCAATTTGGATAAGGTTTTTGTGAAGGCTGGCGACAAGGTGAAGACAGGGGAGAAGCTGGGGTTGGTTCACACCGGCGCCACCGACAACGTGACGACATTGCATTTCGAGGTTTGGAACGATAAGAATAACACGAATCCGGAAACATGGCTGAAGTAACCTTCCTGTCATTTCGACCGAAGCGACATCACCTTCTCGTCATTTCGACCGGAGCGACATCACCTTCTCGTCATTTCGACCGAAGCGAAGCGGAGTGGAGAAATCTTTAAATATTAGATTGTATATGAAAAAAAATAAAAATATTTTTCGAATTTTATTGATAATCAGTGTATTATCGATTATTTTCGCCTCCTGTTCAAGGGCGTACGAGCCAAGTAATTACCACAGAAAAGGCGATAAGTGCGACTGCTCAAGATTTAAGTAGTTAGAAGTTATAACTGGTAACTAAAAAAGTCAGCTTTTCAGCTGACTTTTTTGTGTCGGGATGACAAGATTCGAACTTGCGGCCTCTTCGTCCCGAACGAAGCGCGCTACCGGGCTGCGCTACATCCCGAACCCGATTTTTCGGACTGCAAAAATACAACTTTTTTTAATATCAAAAACTATTTTTAAAAATTTAGTTTGATTTAATCTCTTTTATATGCTCAGAAAAGCATTTGAAAAAATCGTAATCTAGAATATTGCTGATTTTTAAAAGCAAGTCGGTGTAAATCCAATGGCGGTTTAGTATTTTGTAGGCGTTTTGGCGTGAGCATTCGAGTTGTTTGGCAAGCCAGGTGATAGTTCGTCCCTGGTTACGGAGCTCTTGTTTAATAAGGTGTCCTATGTGCGGTTCTTTTGTCATGCTTTTTGCTAAGTTATATCCCATTTGGCTCGTCGGGGTTAGTTAAAATAATGATAAAATCGTTGATAACAAAGGTATGGAATAATTATTTATTTATTTATTTAAAATCAATATCATCTATATTAAGCGATATTTTATGCTTTTTAGTTGTCGAATATGTAATGTTATAGTTTACATTAAATTATGAATTTTTGCTTTTTTACATTTCGAAAGTAAAAAAATGTGAGAAAAAAGAATTCTGTAATAGAAAAAATACTATTTTTGCACTGTAAAAAATGCTAAAATTCGTGACTATACTCCCGATTTTTATATAAAAATGTGGAGTATAATTACTAAATTTAAAAGGTTTTATGTACAAGAGAATATTCAATATTGAGAGTAAATTGGATGAAGGAATGTTTCTGTTTGGCGCACGCCAGACTGGAAAATCCACGCTTTTGAAAGAACGTTTTAAAGGTGCGATTTATTACGATTTGCTGAATCCTGATGTTAGAAAAGCTTTTAAAAGGAATCCTAACTCACTGAAAGAAGCTCTTCAGAACAAACCCGCAGGCACTCTTGTCATCGTGGATGAAATCCAAAAAGTTCCTGAACTGTTGGATGTTGTTCATTCGTTGATGGTGGACAATGGGCTGTGGTTTATACTTAGCGGTTCAAGTTCTAGAAAACTGAAACGTTCGGGTGCCAATACACTTGGAGGTCGTGCCATCCCCGAAACACTTTATCCTCTTGTGTGGCCAGAGGTTACAGACTTCCAAATTGATCGTGCTGTTCAGAATGGCATGATTCCACGTCATTATATGGTGGAGAACGCCACAAAGCGACTTTCAGGCTATGTAAAAGTGTATTTAGACGAAGAAATTCGTGAAGAAGGTGAAGTGCGTGAACTTGATGCATTTGAACGATTTATGGAGGTTGCTGCTATTTCCGACGGAGAGATGCTGAACTATACAAACATAGCCTCTGACTGTGGCGTTTCAGCAAAAACAGTCAAGGCATATTTTCAAATTCTTTACGATACACTTATCGGATATGAAATTCCGGCATTCAGGAAGGAAATTAAGCGAAAGATAATCCAATCTCCAAAATTCTACTATTTTGATGTCGGACTTGCCAATTATTTAATGGGGCGTCACTCCCTGATACGAGGCACTGATGATTATGGACACGCTTTCGAACACTATGTGATGCAGGAAATTATTGCTTACAAAGGATATAACGATAAGCTTGACACAATCTCTTATTGGCACACCTACGACAAAAAAGAAGTGGATGCCGTTATCGGTGACGCAAAAGTCGCAATTGAAATAAAGTCAACTGAACACGTAGAAAACAAACATAAAAAAGGTCTTAAAGCATTCAAAGAAGAGCATCCTGACTGCCGTTTGATTCTTGTGTCTCTTGACCCAATAACCCGAAAATCAGGTGACAAAGAACTTATCTATGTTCTAGATTTCCTGAAAATGCTTTGGGATGGAAAAATTTTTTAATGGCGAATTTTCATTTCTATTTTTCGTTCCCAAACAAGCAATAGCGACATCGCCCAGCGGGAGAGAAGCATCCAGAGGAAGCTGCCGCCGATGGCTGTGAAGAGCAGCAAATCCTCGAGGTTGCTATGAGAAACACCGATGTGGTGATTCAAGAGATCGTTTTCCTCTTTGGTTGTGGTGCCAGTCTCTGCTTCGTCAATCATCACGGCGGCTCCGTAGGCGAGACCTAGGGTATTTGCTACAAGCCACAAGAATGCGGTGCGAGGCGGCAAGCCGAAAAATACCATCACCGGTTTCAGGAAGTTGGAGATGTGTTTGATGATGCCGAATTCATTCAAAATTCGTTGCAAAAGTGTCAGAGCATAGACCAAAACTATCATCAGGGCAACGGTTTTGGCAGTGCGGAACGCCCAGTTTTTCAGCATTTCAACAAAAGTGACATTTTCGGCAGAAACCAATTCAGTCTTGCCGGCAACAAACTCTCCAGGCATGATTTTGTTTAACACAAACGCCAAAATGAATGCCGATAACGTTCTGATAATCACTATTCTAAGTGCCGATGAGCCGGTTTTTGCCTGAACTGTGGTCTCAACTATCATATTGTGCGAGCATAACACCATCACAGCTAGGATTGTGGCGGCGCGCATGTCGAGATGCAGCGATGTCATGACAGCCATAGCCGTGTAACAGTTCACGAAATAGCCTGATACGTAGGCAAGCGCCGCCTCGCCAGGGAGTCCGAAACTGGAGAATACAGGCGTTAAAAGCTGTGAAATCCAATCGATGACACCAAAATACTGCAAAAGCATGATCAGAAACGACACTCCAATCATGATTTTGGTGAGCCACCAAATGGTCTTCAGCGCACTGGGTGTAGCAGAGCGCACACACGACAGCATGCGCTCTGTAAACTTTTGGTTATCAGACATATTACTCAGCAATTGTCATCTCGTCGATAAGACGTGTGCAACCTGCATATTTGTCGATGAGGAACAGCACGTAACGAATGTCGACGCTGATGTTTTTGCAAATCGACGGGTCATAAACGAGGTCGCTCATAGTGCCTTCCCATGTGCGGTCGAAGTTCAAGCCTAATAGCTGACCTTCAGCGTTGAGGATAGGACTTCCGCTGTTGCCGCCAGTGGTGTGGTTACCAGCAATGAAAGCAACGTGCATCGAGCCGTCTTTGTCGGCATAACGACCAAAGTCTTTTGCCTCGTAAAGTTCATGTAATCTGTCGGTTACGACGTAATCGTAGATGTTAGGATCCTCTTTCTCCATGATACCGTCGAGGGTGGTGAAATGACGATATTCGACAGCGTCTTTTGGCTTGAAACCGCCCACCTTGCCGTAAGTCACGCGAAGAGTGAAGTTAGCATCAGGATAGAGATTTCTTTCAGGGAAAACCTCAGGAATCATCTTCATCTGACCTTCCATGTAAACACGGCGAAGATTGTTAATCTTTGTATTACATTCACTTGACTTTGCTTTTATGTTGTCAACATAGAAATCCATCATGCTGTTAACAGCAACAACAGCAGGGTCTTTAGCAAGTTTCTTTGCCTTTGAAGGCTTGAAATTGTCGAGCAATGCAATGACCTTTTCCTCAGAAGTTAAAATTGATTTCCCAAAAAGATAATCGACATAAGCCGTAACATCTCCTTTGAATTTCTTATCGATCTCATTTAAAATCTCCGGACGGAAATCCTCTGGTTGGTTAGCACGATAAGCTGTAAGCATTGTGACTGCCACCTCCTCGTCGATAGGTTGATAGTAATCTTTGAAAAATGCTGCCGTTTCTTGTCTTAAATCATCGATAAGCTCATCGATTTCCTCTTGCGGAGTATCTTTTGTCATATCTGCAAGCTTTGCGAAATTGGCGGCAAATTCAATAAGTTCGATTGAAAGACCAGCCTCTGTTAGATATGTTGTAGCCATGCGATATTTCTCATATTCGGCGTAGACAGCGTCAAAATCGCGGAGAGCGTGCAAGTATTTCATGCGGGCGCGAGTCTCCTGGCACCAGTTGACATAAGCTTCCTCAAAAGCTTTTTTCTTCTCGATTCCCTTGAAATTCTTGATACCTTCGATGACGCCCATCCATTTCTTCCAGCCGTTGCCCAAGCCTGCATGCTTTGAAGCGTATTGGATTCTCACTTTCGCGTCTTTTTCCTGATATTTGTTGTAGATGTCGAGAATTTGAGTGCGAAGGTTGACAACCACTGGATAAACCACGGTAGCCTCTTGATTTACAGCCACTGATGGCAGATATTCGTTGGTGCGCGCAGGATAGCCGAACACAAAGGTGAAGTCGTCTTTTTCGACACCTTTCAAAGAGATAGTGAAGTGATAATCTGGTTTGTAAGGCTTGCCATCCTTATAAATTCTGAAGATTGAGAAGTCACCGGTGTGACGAGGCCATACCCAGTTGTCGGTGTCGCCGCCGAACTTACCGATGTTTGATGGTGGAGCGCCAACCATACGGATGTCATTAAACACCTCGTTATACATCAGAAAGTATTGATTACCAATGTAAAACGACTCTACAGATACTTTATATTCGGTATCTTTTTCAGCTTCTTCAATAATGCTTTTGATATGCTTTTTAATGATATCGGCACGCTCTTCGTCGCTTGTCTCGTCGGTAATGTTTTCCAAAACTCTGTCTGTGACATCGACCATGTTTTTAAGCATGATAGCGGTGAGCCCTGGGCAGGCGAGTTCCTCCTCTGGAGTCATAGCCCAGAAACCGTCGGTGAGGTAGTCGTGCTCAACTGTCGAGTGACGCTGAATCCAGCCATAGCCACAGTGATGGTTGGTGAGGAGCAGACCCTGGTCGCTGACGAGTTCGCCAGTGCAGCCGCCGCCAAAAAGTACAACAGCGTCTTTCATTGAGCTGTGATTGATTGAATAGATGTCGTCGGCAGTTATTTTCATGCCCATAGCCTGCATCTCAGCTTCATTTTTCTGAAGCAAAGCAGGAATCCACATGCCTTCGTCAGCACGAAGAATACCACCGAAAATGATAACCGTAATAATTGTTAATAACGTCCTTTTCATATAATAAACTTTTAAACTATTAAACTTTCAACTTAAAAACTACTCTAAACTCTAAACTCTTAATCATGATGATAAGATTCTCCTTTTAAAATCGTGAATGCCCGATAGAGTTGCTCCGTGAAGACGAGTCGCACCATCTGATGCGAGAATGTCATCTCCGACAAGCTGATTTTCGCGTTGGCTTTGTCGTAGACCTCCTGCGAGAAGCCGTAAGGACCGCCAATGACGAAAACCAGACGTTTGCATCCCGTATTCATCTGACGTTCAAACCATTGCGAGAAGCCACGCGACGAGAAAGTCTTTCCGTTTTCATCCAAAAGAATTATTTCATCGCCTGCCATAAACTGAGCTAGAAGCAGCTCTCCCTCTAGTTTTTTCTGCTGCGCCTCCGACAAAGTCTTGCGGTTCTTAATGTCGGGAATCACCTTCATCTCGAACTGAGCGTAATGCTCTAACCGACTGATATACTTAGAGATACCAGTCTCGAGATACGCCTCGTCGGTCTTTCCTATCACGAGCAACACTATTTTCACGTCGCAAAGATAGTAAAAAATCAGTTACCTGCACAAGCAACTGTCGCGACGCTGATTTTTATTCCTTCGACCTGTGTCAGAGCTTTGCCAGCCGACATCAAGGTGGCGCCGGTGGTGAGCACGTCGTCGACCAAAAGCACGTGTTTTCCTTTAAGTTTTTCTGGGTTTTTAAGTGCAAAAATATCTTTCACGTTCTCATAACGCTCATCACGAGTTTTTCTCGTTTGAGTGTCGGTGAAGACACTTCTTACCAAGCAATTTTCGGCGATTGGAATATTCATTATCTGGCTTATTCCTTCGGCGATGACGTGGCTTTGGTTGTAACCACGGATCTTTTCTTTCTTTGGATGCAGCGGAATTGGAATAATATAGTCAATTCCTTGATAATCAGCCGCTTTAAGCAGACTTTTCCCGATTTCCTGCCCTAAAAAGATACCGTTTTCACGACAGTGATGATATTTCAGACCATGCACCAAATGTTGTACTTTGCCGGTTTTGCTAAAAAAAAATTCGGCCATCACTGCGTTGAACGGCATCTGACCGTAAAACATCTGCGCCAGAGGGTTGTCGGGGAAATTTTCATAGCCTGTTTTAGGCAAAAGAAAACGGCAAGTGGTACAAACGGTGTCCTCGCCTTCGAGAAGGAGATTGCCGCAGGCGGCGCAAACACGCGGAAACAATAAGTTGATTAGTGATTTGAATAGTTTCATATTTTTTAGTTTATAGTTTTAATAATGAGTTTCCTCGTGCTTCGCACTCGGAATGACAACGGTTCTTTTTATGTTTTGGTTGTCATTCCGAACGCAGCGCGGAATCCCGTTTTAATACTGCCGATTTTACTTCGATGCCGTCGAGTTTGCCGAGTTGTCCGGTGAGCGAGCCTATCTCGTCGGTGGTGCCTTCAACAACAAGGTTGATGAGACTCATACCTTCGGTACGTGGCAATCCGAGACGCCCGATTATGATATCGGAATGCTTCGAAATGATAGCGTTTACTGATGGTGCCGCTTCACGGTTTTCGATTCCAATAATGACTGTGCCTGTTCTTTTTTCCATAATCATTTTGATTTTAAATGCGTAGAGACGCGCCATTGCACGTCTCTACATTTCGTACATCCTCAGGGATTCGAACCCTGGACCCATTGATTAAGAGTCAATTGCTCTACCAACTGAGCTAAGGATGCATCTCTTTTTCAGGCTGCAAAAATACTACATATTTTAATACGTGCAACATTTTTCTTAAAAATATTTTTCAACACCTATTATCATTAAAAAAATTACTAATTTTGCAAAAAATTTGAAAACAACATTAAAAAAAGTAAAATACTATGGCATTCAACCTCAGAAACAGAAGCTTCTTGAAGCTTTTAGACTTCACTCCAGAAGAGATTAAGTTCTTCCTCACATTGGCAGCTGACCTCAAGCACGCCAAATACACCGGTACAGAGCAGCCACGCTTGAAAGGCAAGAACATCGCCCTCATTTTCGAAAAGACTTCGACACGTACACGCTGCGCTTTCGAAACAGCAGCTTACGATCAGGGCGCTCACGTCACTTACCTCGGCCCAACAGGTTCACAGATTGGTGTTAAGGAGTCAATGAAAGACACAGCACGCGTTCTCGGACGTATGTACGACGGTATCGAATACCGCGGCTTCGCCCAGAAGACAGTGGAAGAGCTCGCACAATATGCTGGTGTTCCGGTATGGAATGGTCTTACCAACGAGTTCCACCCGACACAGATCCTTGCCGACTTCCTCACTATGCAGGAACATGTCGACAAACCTCTCAACCAGGTTACTTACGCTTACATCGGCGATGCCCGTTTCAACATGGGTAACAGCTTGATGGTCGGTGGCGCAAAGATGGGTATGGACGTCCGTATCGTGGCTCCAAAGGCTCTTCAGCCTTCAAAAGAACTCATCGACACCTGCAAGAAGATCGCTAAAGAGACAGGCGCAAAGGTTACAGTGACCGACGATGTCGCGAAAGGCGTTAAAGGCTGCGATTTCCTCTACACCGACGTGTGGGTATCAATGGGCGAACCGGCTGAGGTCTGGAAACAGCGTATCGACCTCCTCCGTCCATATCAGGTCAACCAGAAGATGATGGACATGACCGGCAACAAGAACTGCAAGTTCATGCACTGCCTCCCAGCATACCACAACCTCGAGACACAGGTCGGCCGCGATGTTAACAAACAGTTCGGCTTGGACGGCATCGAAGTCACAGAAGAGGTGTTCGAAGGCAAGAACAGCATCGTGTTCGACGAAGCTGAGAACCGTATGCACACCATCAAAGCTGTGATGGTTGCAACACTTGGTGACTAATTTTTAAATAAATATGTCAGGAAATGCCCTGCTTCGGTGGGGCATTTTCAATTTAAATTAGAAAAATGTATAATCTTTTCACAGGTTCCGGCGTCGGACCATGCATTTTATACCTTGCAATCTCCATTTTTCTTGGACTTTTGCTTGGTAAGGTAAAAATTGCCAACATCTCATTGGGAATAACATGGGTGCTTTTTGTGGGCATCATCATCAGCGCTTTAGGCGTGACGCTCAACGCACAGATGCTCCACATTATCAAGGAATTCGGATTGATTTTATTCGTCACTGCTGTTGGATTGCAGGTAGGTCCGACATTCTTCAATTCCTTTAAAAAAGGTGGATTGGCAATGAACCTCATGGCGTTGACCAACGTGGCATTAGGCGTTTTGATAACATATATCATAGCTAAGGTAGCCAACGAGAGCTTGACAGATATGGCGGGCGTTTACACCGGCGCCATCACCAACACTCCGGGACTATCGGCTGCCCAACAGGCTGTTACCGATGCTGGTGACCCTGATGCGGCGAATAGACTGGCTGCAGGCTACGCTGTTGCGTATCCATTGGCTGTTGTCGGTATGATTATGACATGCATACTTCTGCGCCCGATTTGCAGAATAGATTTGAAAAATGAACCTTCCACCGAAAACACACTTGAAGCCAAAACCGATAAGCAAGCTACGCCTACATCGCAACGCCACAAGGTGAATCTCATCCCGATCTTTGTCATCATCGCGTTGGGTATCGTGTTAGGTTCAATCCCGATTCCTGTGGGCATGGACGCCCCTGTGAAATTAGGACTGGCGGGGGGTCCTTTGGTAATGGCCATCATCGGAAGTTGGTTAGGCGTGAAGAAAGGCTGGTTCACCACCGAATTCACCGACAGCCATGGTATCTGGATGTTGCGTGAAGTAGGTATTGCGTTGTTCCTCGCTGGCGTCGGACTCGGTGCAGGTGGCGTGTTCGTCGAAACAGTGAAGATACATTACCTCTGGGTGGTTTACGGCGTAATCATCACAATCGTTCCACCATTGATTGTGGCGACATTCGGCCGCTTGGTGCTGAAGATGAACTACTACACCCTCATGGGATTCATCGGTGGCTCACACACCGACCCTCCGACATTGGCTTTTGCCAACAACATCGCTCCCGAAGGCTGCAAATTGCCAAACACAGGCTACGCCACCGTCTATCCGCTGACGATGTTCTTGAGAATTTTCACGGCACAGTTATTGGTTTTGCTAGCGATGTAATTTATTTCATCAGCAGCAACGGCTTAACCACAAAATTCTTAAAAAGATAACATACCGGTTTTTGTAGAATATGCAAAAAATCAGGCCTTGTGGTATGCGGAGCATATCCAGTCTGATTTTTGCATATTCGGAAAAAACCATTATCTTTGCAAACAAATAATTACATAAAACGATGATTATGAAAAAATATCTTTTGACCTTAATCCTGATTTGTTGTGCATCTCTTATAAACGCTCAAAACATTGACAATCAACTGCTTGATGAGATAAATCGTCGTGCGGATGATGATGAAATTGAGGTCGTTGTGGTGATGAAGGACCGCTACGACAGAACCCCTCTCAATCAGAAAGCCAATACGTTTCCTACACGTGCTGAGCGCAGGGATTATGTGGCGAAAGAACTGAAAACGTTCGCCGAAAAATCACAGAAAAACCTTGTCGATTACCTTGAAAATACTGCAAAAATCAATAATGTTTCATCATTGCATTTTGCAAATGCGTTGTATTTTTCGGCAACGAAGGCCGTGATTATGGAAATCGCCAATCGTGATGATATCGAGATTATCGGTTTGAACAAGAAACAACAATTGATTCCCGAATGTACAGACGCGATTCATCGCGTCTCCACGACATCCCGCGAAATCACCCACAACGTGTTGCAGGTCAATGCTGACCAGGTTTGGGCGCAGGGATATACAGGTGCCGGTGTCATCGTTGCTGTAGTTGATTCAGGTGTCAACTATGAACATGCCGATGTGGCCGACCATTTGTGGGATGGTGGCGACGAGTTTCCGCATCATGGCTACGATATCGTGAATGGAGATAACGACCCGATGGACGACATAGGTCATGGCACTCATGTCGCTGGAATCGTTTGTGGTGACGGCACTTCAGGCTCGCAAACAGGTGTGGCTCCCGATGCCACATTGATGTGCGTGAAAAGCATCGCCGTAGATGGATTCGGAGGAGCGGTCAACATTGCGGGAGGCATGGAATGGGCCGTTGAACATGGCTGCGATATGATAAGCATGTCGCTGGGAATGGCAGGTGCATCAGTCACCGACAAGATTGTGTTGCGGAGCACTTGTGTGGCAGTAAATGATGCTGGCATAGTGGCTGCGGTATGCGCCGGCAATGAAGGTCTCGACATTCTTTTGATGGCTTATCCTATTCCCGACAATGTGCGCGTGCCAGCCAGCTGTCCTCCGCCATATCTCGACCCCGACCAGCTTGTAAACCCAGGCGAACTGAGCTGCGTGATAGCGGTGGGCGCTGTCGATGGCAACGACGCTGCGGCATCGTTCACCTCGCGAGGTCCTGTGACTTGGCAAGATACCGAGTTTGGTGATTATGCTTACGAGCCTGGTATCGGACTGATAAGACCGGATGTTTGCGCTCCAGGCGTAGCTATCAAATCACTTGATTATCAGAATATTAACGGTTACACCAATATGGATGGCACCTCGCAGGCCACTCCATGCGTGTCGGGTATTGTAGCGCTGATGTTGCAGAAAAATCCAAACCTAATGCCAGCTGATATCTGCAGGATTTTGGAGGAGACATCGTTGAAACTCACTCCAAACAAAAGCAACATCACCGGTGTAGGCCGCGTCGATGCCCTCGCCGCCGTCAACGCCGTGGAACCGCACAGCGCTGTAAAGGAAAATGTGATTGCAGAAAACGGATTTTCGGTTTATCCGAATCCCGCATCTGATTACATTATCATCAATATATCCTTTGTACAGATGCGATTCATCGCGTCTCATGAAACACCACACTGTGACGTCTCTACAGGCGAATACAGTATCACAAACCTGACGGGACAGACAATAATAACTGGCAAAATCACATCAGAAAACCAAAAAATTGATATTTCATCATTAACCGAAGGCATTTATTTCATCAAAATTGGTGAGGTGACAATGAAATTTTTGAAAGATTAACAATCCAGTTTTTGTAGAATATGCAAAAAATCAGGCCTTGCGGTATGCGGAGCATATCCAGACTGATTTTTGCATATTCGGAAAAAACTATTCCGTTTTTTCAATAAAAAATACTATCTTTGCACCTTGAAAATTTTGCAAAAATGGAAAAGAATTTCAAACGTTATCTGATAACAACAGCGCTTCCTTACGCCAACGGCCCGGTGCACATCGGCCACCTCGCCGGCGTTTACGTCCCTGCAGACACTTACGTCCGTTACCTCCGCATGAAAGGCGAAGACGTACTGTTTATTGGCGGTTCCGACGAACACGGAGTGCCTGTCACCATCAAAGCTGAGAAAGAAGGCGTCACACCTCAGGATATAGTCGACCGTTACCACGAGATGATTAAGAAATCGTTCGAGGATTTCGGCATGAGCTACGATATCTACTCGAGAACGACATCGAAGATTCATCACGCCACAGCGGCTGAGTTCTTCGAGAAGCTTTACAAAGAAGGCAAGTTCATCGAGAAGGAGACAGAGCAGTTTTTCGATCCTGAGCGCAACAAGTTCTTGAGCGACCGCTACATCATCGGAACATGCCCTAAATGCGGCAACGACCGCGCTTATGGCGACCAGTGTGAGAAATGTGGCAGCACTCTCAGCCCAGAGGAGCTCATCGACCCGCATTCAGCTATCAGCGGCGCCAAGCTGGTGAAAAAGATGACGAAACACTGGTATCTGCCACTCGAACAGTATGAGACATGGCTCCGCCAGTGGATTCTTGAAGGACATAAAGAGTGGAAAACCAACGTCTACGGTCAGGTGAAGAGTTGGCTCGACGGCGGACTTCAGCCTCGTGCCGTCACCCGCGACCTCGACTGGGGTGTGCCTGTACCTGTTAAAGGTGCTGAAGGCAAGGTGCTCTATGTTTGGTTCGACGCTCCTATCGGATATATCTCAAACACCAAGGAAATCTGCGAGAAACGCGGCGACAACTGGGAGAAATGGTGGAAGTCGGACGACACCAAGATGGTGCATTTCATCGGAAAAGACAACATCGTGTTCCACTGCATCATATTCCCATGCATGCTCAAGGCCTACGGCGACGGCTACATAGTGCCTGAAAACGTGCCGGCAAACGAGTTCCTGAACCTCGAAAACGACAAGATCTCGACATCTCGTAACTGGGCAGTGTGGTTGCATGAATATCTGCAGGAATTCCCAGGAAAACAAGATATTTTGCGCTATGTGCTGACAGCAAATGCTCCTGAGACGAAGGATAACAACTTCACCTGGAAGGACTATCAGGACAGAAACAATAACGAGTTGTTAGCTATCTTCGGAAACTTCGTCAACCGTATCTTGGTTTTGACGCACAAATACTACGAAGGTGCAGTTCCTGCTTTGGAAAACCTCAACGATCGCGACAAAGAAGTCATCGCTGAGATGAACCAATATCCTGAAAAGATTGGCAAACTCATCGAAAACTACAAGTTCCGCGAAGGAGTGAGCGAGCTGATGAACCTTGCACGTTTGGGCAACCGTTATCTCACCGAAAACGAGCCTTGGAAGCAGTTCAAGACCGACCCTGAGCGCACCAAGACAGTGATGGCTCTTTCTTTGCAAATAGTAGCAAAACTTGCTATTTTGAGCGAGCCGTTCCTGCCATTCAGCGCAAAGAAACTTCAGAAGATGATTGGTCTCGAGGTGACAAGCTGGAACCAGGCAGATGCCACGATTTTGCTTAACGCAGGTCACGTTATCGGTCAGCCGGAGTTGCTGTTCGAAAAGATTGAAGACAGCGTCGTTGAAGCACAGATCAAGAAGCTGGAAGACACCAAGAAACAGAACGAGCTCAACGCTTGGAAACCCAATGAGGTCAAGCCGAATGTGAGTTTCGACGACTTCATGAAGGTTGACATCCGCGTGGGTACCGTTTTGGAATGCACCAAGGTGCCGAAAGCCGACAAGCTGCTGCAATTCCTCATCGACGACGGCATGGAGAAGCGCACCATCGTGAGCGGCATCGCCAAATATTACCCAGACCCGCAAGTACTGGTAGGAAAGCAGGTCTGCTTCATCGCCAACTTCGAGCCGCGTAAGCTCAAAGGCGTTGAAAGTCAGGGCATGATACTCTCGGCGGAGGACAAAGACGGCCGTTTGGTCGTAGTCACTCCGAGCCAGATGGTGGCACCAGGCTGCAACGTGGGATAATCTGTTGATTATCTGCGACTTAACATCGGGTAGAACGCATTTTCAATGTGGTCTATCCGATGTTCGTTGTTTTTATCGATCACGATAGCCACAATATCGAAACGAACATCGATATCGAGGTTGTTGCGCTCAACATACGACTCCGCAGCCCAAATCAAAAAACGTTGCTTTAGTTTGTCGACGGTCTCTTCGGGGTCGACCAGACACTGTACCCGACGCGTTTTCACTTCCACAATCACAAGCTCATCGCCGTCTTTCGCGATGATGTCTATTTCCTTGTGACCGCAGCTCCAGTTCTGTTCCAAAATCTGATAACCCTTAGCAATCAGAAGGTCACGAGCAAGCTGCTCGCCTAATTTTCCTAATTCATTGTGTTCTGCCATAATTTTAGTCTTTAGCTTTTGGCTATTGGCTATTAGCCATTAGCTGCCAACAGCTAAAAGCCAACGGCCAATGGCCTAAATTAATGCGCTTCAAGCCAGTTCGTCCCCGTGTTCAATTCTACAACCACCGGGATATTCAGCGGCAACGCGTTTACCATTTTATCGTTTACTATTTCTTTTAAAATTTCCAATTCGTTCAGACAAGCATCAAAAACCAATTCATCGTGTACCTGAAGTATCATTTTTGATTGTAACTGCTTGTCATTCATTGCTTTATAGATGTTCGACATGGCAATTTTTATCATGTCGGCGGAGCTTCCTTGAATTGGTGCATTAACAGCATTGCGCTCGGCGAAGTTCCTAACCACGCTGTTATGAGCGTTGATGTCGCGCAGATAACGGCGCCTTCCGAGCATAGTCTCCACATACCCATGCTGGCGTGCAAACTCGATATTGTTTTTGATATATTGTTGAATACCAACGTATTCCTTGAAATAATTTTCAATAATCGAAGCAGCTTCTGAACGAGAAATACCCAGTCTTTCTGCCAAACCGAAGGCCGACATTCCGTAGATAATGCCGAAATTCACTGCTTTCGCGTGACGGCGCATGTCTTTCGTGACTTGGTCAATCGGCACTTTGTAAACACGAGCAGCTGTTGCCGCATGGATGTCCAATCCTTCACGGAAAGCCTCGCTCATCGCGGGATCACCGCTCAGATGCGTGATGATTCGAAGCTCAATTTGCGAATAATCAGCCGCCAAAAGAATGTGGTTTTTATCACGAGGCACAAAGGCTTTCCTAATCTCTCGTCCTTTGTCAGTTCGCACTGGGATATTTTGTAGATTCGGATTCGTCGAGCTCAATCTTCCAGTCGCCGTAACTGCTTGATTATAAGATGTATGTACCAACCCGTCCTCTTTGCTTATCAGAGCGGGCAGTGCATCAACGTAAGTCGATTTCAGTTTTGTAAGTCCACGATAATCAAGGATTTGCTGAATTATCGGATGCACATTTATAATCTTCTGAAGCACCTCTTCGCCCGTCGGATACTGACCGGTTTTTGTCTTTTTGGCAGGTGCTTTAATCTTCATCTTCTCAAACAAAACCTCACCGAGCTGCTTTGGAGAAGCAATGTTAAACTGCATTCCCGCCGCCTCAAATATCTGATTTTCAATGCCTTTTATCTCTAAAGCCTGCTGTTCGCTAATCTGACGAAGGTTGTCGCTGTCGATTTTCACACCATTAGCCTCCATGGTTGCAAGCACGGGAACCAATGGCATTTCTATCTCGTTAAACAGCTTATCTAATTGATTTTCAACAAGAATAGGCTTGAATTTCTCATAAAGTTGATAGGCAATATCGGCATTTTCCGCAGAATTCTTGGTAACGGTGTAGTTCAGATACACGTCAGCGAGATAATCCATGGTGTGCCTCTGCTCCGGTTCAATGAGATAATGCGCAATCATGGTGTCGAAAAGCTTGTTTCTCAGCTCAATACCATTGCGACGGAGAATGGAAATGACCGATTTCAGGTTGTGACCGATGATGGTTTTAGAAGGGTTTAAAAAGATGTTTTGAATTTTTTTGATTAAAGTGAAAGGCACCGTGTACGCCTCGTGCGCCTTTATCACAAACGAAATCTCTTTTGTTTCAACATCAATTGCGTAAACCTCTGCTTTTTCAAGTTGTTTCAATAAATCGTCAAGCTCTAATTCTGTTGAAACTGTTTTATATTCATGCTGCACTGAAGATACTGATTCTTTTGATGAAAACAAGGAGTACTCCGAGTTCTCTAAATTCTCTGAGAGCTCTGAAAACAGATCCAGCTCTTTTGGCACCATTTTAACAGTTCCCTTCTTATCAGCGAAGCTCTTATCCTCTCTATCTTTCTTATCCTCTCTATCCTTCTTATCCTCCTTATCCATCTTATCCTTATAATCCGCAACTATCCTCTTCGCCATCGTTCTAAACTCCAGCACCTCGAAAATCCTCAGCAACTCCTTCAAATTCGGCGTTTTCACCTTCAATTCCTCAGCATCAAATTCAACAGGCGCATCAGTGTTTATTGTTGCCAGCATCTTCGACATCCTACCTTGATCGGCAAAATTGATGACATTCTCCTTCATCTTGCCTTTCAAATCATCGGTATGTTCAAGCAAACCTTCAAGTGAACCATATTCCTGCACAAACTTCGCTGCAGTCTTCTCGCCAACGCCAGGAATTCCCGGTATATTATCGCTCGCATCGCCCCAAAGACCAAGAATATCAATGAGTTGTGTAGGAGTATTGATGCCGTATTTCTCACAGACTTCTTTCGGCCCCATGATGGTTGCCGGATCATTGAACTTCGCCGGTTTATAGATGAAAATATTGTCGCTCACCAGCTGTCCAAAATCCTTGTCAGGAGTCATCATGTAGGTTAAAAAGCCTGCTTTTTCAGCTTTTTTCGCCAGAGTGCCGATAACATCGTCGGCCTCATAGCCTTCAGCGGCATAAATAGGGATGTTGAAACCCTTGATAATCTCAATAATATAAGGTATCGAGGCTCTCAAATCGGGCGGCATCTCCTCGCGGTTTGCCTTGTAATCGCAGAAACTATCGGTGCGCATGGTAGGGGCGCCAAGGTCAAAAGCTACGCCGATATGCGACGGCTTCTCATTTTTCAAAACCTCGTAAAGAGTATTCAAAAAACCGATAATAGCTGATGTATTCAATCCTTTCGATGTCATCCGCGGATTCTTATTAAGCGCAAAAAACGCCCTATAAATCAACGCGTAGGCGTCCAAAAGGAAGACTTTTTCTGTATTTTTAGTTATCATAACAAGCAATATTAATAATGTGTAAAATTAGCAAATTTTTGTCAATTAGCTTTAAATATTCTGAAAAATCATGATTTTTATAAAATTTAAAAATTTTTCTTTAAAAAAGGCATTTTTGAAACATTTGATAATCAATATATTACATTTTTAAATTCCATTTTAGGCAAAATTTTTGTCGTTCGTTTGAAAAAATACCTTACCTTTGCAAAAGTTTTTCTTTAGAGCAGAAAAAAATTTATTAATTAAAAATTATTGAAAATGTCAGAAATTAAAGAGAAAGTTGTATCAATCATCGTTGATAAATTAGGTGTTGATCCATCAGAAGTTGTTGAAACAGCAAACTTTACACAAGATTTAGGTGCCGACTCACTTGACACTGTTGAATTGATTCTTGACTTCGAAAAAGAATTCGGCGTATCAATTCCTGACGATCAAACAGAAAACATCGTAACAGTAGGTGACGCTATTAAATATATCGAAGAACACAAAGCATAACATAATGGAGTTGAAGCGTGTAGTCATTACTGGCTTAGGTGCTATCACGCCAATAGGCAACAACGTCCCGGACTACTGGGACAGCCTCCTCAAAGGCGTTAGCGGAGCGACGATGATAACACGTTTCGATGCATCGAAATTCAAATCACGCATTGCTTGCGAGGTTAAAAATTTCGACCCGTTGCAGTTTTTCGATAAGAAAGAAGCACGAAAACTTGATTTATTCGAACAGTACGCCATTGTTTCGGCGGACGAAGCGATTAAAGATTCCGGCATCGACAAAGATAACACCGATTTCACTGAAGTCGGAGTTATCTTTGCATCTGGTATCGGAGGCATTGAAAGCCTTTATTATGAAAATGTCGATCACGCCAGAGGCGACGGTACACCTCGCGTGAATCCTTTTACAATACCGAAACTCCTTCCTGACCTCGGAGCGGGTCATATCTCAATAAAATACGGTTTCCAGGGTCCAAACTACTGCACTGTGTCGGCATGCGCATCGTCGGCCAACGCAATTATCAACGCATTCCGTTATATCCACTATGGCAGAAACGTGGTGATGATAGCAGGCGGCTCAGAAGCACCTATTTGCCCTATCAGCGTTGGCGGTTTCGAAGCCATGAGAGCGCTCTCGACACGTAACGACGACCCGGCGACAGCATCACGTCCGTTTGACGCCGACCGCGACGGTTTCGTCATGGGCGAAGGCGCCGGATGCCTCGTATTGGAAGAACTTGACCACGCCCTCGCTCGCGAAGCCAAGATTTACGGCGAGATAGTGGGATGCGGCGAGTCGGCCGACGCTCATCATATCACCGCACCACATCCTGAAGGACAAGGCGCGGCACTCAGCATGACACGCGCACTCAAAGAAGCCGGCATCACCCCTGATGTCATCGACCATATCAACACTCACGGAACATCAACGCCAGCAGGCGACATTCCTGAGATTCTCGGCATCAAGACGGTGTTCGGCGACCATATCTACGACATGTCAATCAACTCAGGCAAATCGATGACAGGCCACCTTCTCGGAGGAGCAGGCGCCATCGAGGCTATCTCGACAGTCATGGCCTGCAAAAACGACATCGTACCTCCAACAATAAACCACTTCACCGACGACCCGAACATCGATCCAAAAATCGATTTCACCTTCTGGAAACCTAAGAAGAGAAGTGTCAAATACGCCATCAGCAACGCTTTCGGTTTCGGCGGACACAACGCAAGTATCATCTTCAAGAAATTTTAACGATGTTAAGTCTTTTTCGTTATCGGAACAAGGCTGAACGTGATTTAGCTAAATATATTAATAATGTGTTCGGATTTTATCCGCGCAACATTTCGCTATATCAGCTTGCGTTTACACATAAGTCTATATGCCACAATAAGTTAGGTGGCATTACCATCAACAACGAACGACTGGAATATCTTGGAGATGCCATCCTGAGTTCTCTTGTGGCTGAATATCTTTTCAAAAAATATCCGGCAAAACAGGAGGGTTTTCTCACCGAGATGCGCTCGCGCATAGTAAGCCGCTCATCGCTCAATAAACTTTCGATGAAACTGGGCTTCGACAAGGTGGTGATGTGCGCTAAACCAAACGACAAACACGCGGTTTTCCGCTCAATAGGCGGCAATGCCTTTGAGGCATTCACAGGCGCGCTTTTCCTCGACAGAGGCTACGATTTCACTAAAAAAATCATAGTCGACCACATAATGAGAATCCATCTTGACATCGACGATATAGAGAAAAATGACGCCAACTTCAAGAGCCGCCTCCTCGAATGGGCGCAGAAAGGCAAACATCAGCTGGTGTTTAGAGTGAACGGCACTAAAGGCGAGGGATTCGAAAAACTCTATGAGATTCAAGTGGTTATCGACGAAAAAGAATATGCCAAAGCATTGGATTTCTCAATAAAAGGAGCCGAACAGCTGGCCGCTGAGAAGACTTGGCGTATGTTTGAAGAAGAACAAAACAACTAAAAACAAAAGATTATGGTGAAAAAAAAGAAAAAAATTGTTGTCGAGCCCTTCGACGACATAAAAATCATAGGAATATGCACACATCTCGAGGATTATAAACTCGCATGGCATATCAATAAGTTATTGAATATCAATCTTGTAAAGTATTCCGATATCGTCAACGAGGACGGATTGGAGTTTTCGTTTTATCTCTACGACGGAGGCGAAAACTGCAACACTTTCAACCTTGTGGAGATTGCAAATGCGGATGGACGCTGGGTCAATTTCTCACCAGCCACTGATTATCTCATCGTTATTCGCAATTTCATCAACGATGAAAACCTCATGAAAACCCTCGAAAAAATCAAGCATATCGAAGGCGTTCAATTTGCCTATCTCGTTGATTTGGATATGAATAGCAAAATCGATGCCCTTCTGGAGGACATCGAAATGCATGAGATTGAAATAATTAATTCTTAATTAAGCGTTTTCAAATTGTTTCAAGAAACGCAAATCGTTCTCGAAGAACATTCTCAAATCGTTGATCTGATATTTCAACATCGCGATACGTTCGATACCCATACCGAATGCAAATCCTGTGTATTCTTCGGGGTCGATGTTGCAAGCCTTGAGGATGTTAGGATCGCAGATGCCGCAGCCGAGAATCTCAACCCAGCCTGTGTGTTTGCAGATGTTACAGCCTGCGCCACCGCAGATGTTGCACGAGATATCCATCTCGGCCGATGTCTCGGTAAACGGGAAATATGACGGACGGAAACGTACTTTGGTGCCTTCGCCGAAGTATTCCTGCACGAAATGATACAAAGTCTGTTTCAAATCAGCAAACGACACGTTTTTATCGATGTAAAGTCCCTCAATCTGATGGAAGATGCAGTGCGCGCGGGCTGAGATGGCCTCGTTACGGAACACTCTTCCCGGAGCGATGATACGAATCGGGAGCTTACCTTGTTCCATCACGCGAACCTGCACGCTCGAGGTGTGGGTACGAAGCACCACGTCGGGCGACTTGGTCACGAAGAAGGTGTCCTGCATATCGCGTGCCGGATGGTCAGGCGGGAAGTTCAAAGCCGAGAAAACATGGAAGTCGTCTTCCACCTCAGGACCTTCAGCCACCACGAAGCCGAGACGTTTGAAAATATCGTTAATCTCGTTTCTCACTATCGAGAGCGGGTGACGTGAGCCGTTCATGGCATCGACAGGAAGTGAGAGGTCGAGGTCTGTTTTCGCATCCGACTTTGTCTCAAACTTTGCCTGCTGTTCGTCGATGATATCCTGGATGGTGTTTTTAAGCTCGTTGAGGCGCATTCCCATCTCCTTGCGCATCTCGGGAGCCACCTGTTTGAATTCGGTGAAAAGCTCTGTAATAGTGCCTTTTTTGCTAAGATATTGAATACGGAACTGCTCCAGCGCCTCTTTACTATCGGCCTGGAATGACTTTACTTCCGCAAGAATTTTTTCTATTTTCTCTTTCATTTTACAATTTCCATTGAGATTATTGAGACAGGTTTGACAGGGACATCGCCCGGACGTGTCGGCACTGCCGCTATTCTATCGACAACATCAAGACCTTCAAGCACTTCGCCGAAAACGGTATATTCGCCGTCGAGATGTGGTGTGCCGCCTATACTCATATATGCCTGGCGTTCTTTTGCGCTGAATGCCTTGCCATAATATTGTTCAAATCTGTTAAGCATCACCTCGTCCATCACCTTTCCTTGCACGATGTAAAACTGTGAGCCGCTTGACATCTTCTGCGGGTTCACCTGATCGCCCTGACGTGCTGCAGCCAAAGCGCCTTTCTTATGAAAATGATTAGGTTTAATCTCTGCAGGGATACGATAACCCGGGTCGACACGGCCATCGGCATTCTGTCCGCCCTGAATCATGAAATCTTTGATGACACGGTGGAAAGGCGAGCCTGTGTACCAGCCTTCGTTAACGAGTTTTATGAAATTGTCGCGATGCAACGGTGTGTCGTCGTAAAGCATTACTGTGATGTCGCCATAGTTAGTCTTAATCAAGACTTTAGTCTCATTTTGTGCTTGTGCTGTCATACCTAAAAAAACGCAAAGTATTAATAATAATTTTTTCATATTTCTTAATCGTTAATCAATGAATAAACCAGTTCCAGACGGATTCTCTTGTCGGTGCTGTCGCATTGCGGACCATAGAAAGCCCAGCGGTGAGGCGACAATGAACCTTGGTCGGCATAAATCAGCAAACCGTTGCAAGATGTCGCATAAACACCGTTTTTGATGACGTTTTGGATATATTCCGTTATTCTGAACCAAACAATGCCATCGGTTGCATTATAATTTCCTCCATAATAATCAGCGCTGATAAGCTGATCAGGGATAATCACATAAGATGTGTCGGCTTCAAATCTGGCGCCTGCCACCACAAGTTTTGACGGCGGAGCATACATCGCCAGCTCAGTCGAATCGGCATCAACACCGGTGAGATAAAGCTTCGCGTCGTTGATGGCCACATTGCCTTCCAAAGAACTTGCCCACTCCTGGAGATTCGGGAAATTGACCCAAACTCTAGTTCCGGCAGCACCTTGAACATAAAGCTTTTCATTATCGGCAGCATTGAAAACTATAGGCTCAATAGCTGTTGAAAAGTCGTGTGTATAATGATTAAATCTGACATCCGACGAGTTTACGTCGAAATCATATTTCAGAGTATCGGTGCTGTTATGATAATAAACTCTCAGATAAGAATAGCTGTGTGTCAGGCTGAACGAGACAGCCGAAGCCGGGACAGCATCTTTATCGCAAGTCAGATGCAGGCCTTTAAAAAACTCTTTAAAATCATCATTTGTGTTAAAAGCGCCGTGTGCGACAAACTTTTCGGCGAGAGAGTTATCGATATTGATACGAAGCACGCCTCTGTCGATTGTCGAATCCATGGCTGTCAGAGGGCGAGGCACAAAGCTGTGACATGCAAGCTCAGTAGCGTCACATTCAAGAGTGTTGTTTGACTTGTATGTTGAATCGGCATACATCTCCTCCAAAATCTCATAAACTCTCACAGTCAGAACTTTATCGGTGGTGTCGCCATAATAACCGTTATAGCAAAGGTTAAGCACTATTGAGTCGGCAACTGCATCTTCACCCCAGTTGACGCTGCTGGTGCTGAGTGAATATTGGCTGTAAAAATCGAAATTTGAATTACCGAAAACAGGGTCGTTCATGTTTCCGATGAAAGCATAATTAAGATTTTTTGTACTAAGGAATGGCACTGTGAAAGTACTCGCCTCGATATTCTGTTGGTCGTTGAACGACACGGTAATAAGGCTATTTGTCGGCTGCAAGTCGTTGCCGATTTTTTTAGGAGTTTTCTTACAAGATGCCAAGCCTATCAGACCTATAATCAAAATCAGTGTCAGTGCACGAAGTTTCATATTACTTTATCTTATCATAAAATTCGTTGTAAGCATCAACGTAATTTTCTTCTCCTTGGTATTCAAGAATAGGTTTATTTAACGATCTGGCGTATTTTTCGACTTCAGGATTGATATTTGGACTTGCCATCACGATAGCGTCGGAGAAATCGAGTGCCGACTTCTGAATATTAGCGTACACTGGGTTTTTGAGCCATTTTATCTCTTTTGCCACTATGCCTGGCATTTTGAGTTTCTTGTCGTAGTTATCGCGGAAAGCACCTTCAAAATCATCGTCATATAGAGAATAAACCACTTTCGAGTCGCTGAACAGCGGGTTATCTTTGAATGCGCGTTTGATATAAAGAGGCACGAGCGATGTCATCCAGCCGTTGCAGTGAATGATATCTGGTGGCCAGTTGAGTTTTCTCACTGTCTCGATGACGCCACGTGAGAAGAACACGGTACGGTCGTCGTTATCCTCATACAAAATGCCGTCCTTATCAGCGATTGTTGATTTTCTCTTTGTGAACAAATCGTCGTTGTCGATAAAATAAATCTGGATTCTGGCTTTTTGGATTGAAGCCACCTTGATAATCAACGGGTGGTCGGTGTCGTTGATGATCATGTTCATACCCGAAAGACGTATCACTTCATGCAGCTGGTTGCGTCGTTCGTTGATGTTTCCGAAGCGCGGCATGAATATACGTATTTCTTTTCCTTTTTCCTGAATCCCCTGCGGTAAGTATCTGCCAATCAAGGACATCGGCGTCTCTTTGAGATAGGGTGTGATTTCTTGGTGGATAAATAATACCTTCATTTTTGTAAGTCGAAAATTAACTTACAAAATTAAGCAATTTTTTTGAAATAAATCAAACTTTTTTTGAAAAAATTTGTTTTTCGAGTCTTTGATACCAATTTTCGCCGAATTTTCTGATTAATGGTTCTTTCAAAAATTTATACAGCGGTATGCCTTCCTTTTCGCCGAAGCGTTTCGCGGGCACGCACACGCTCCACTCGTGGTACATTATATACGTGAAGCCGTCTTTTTCCATCAAACGGATAGGGTAAAGGTGGCAAGAGATTGGTTTCCAGAAGTCGATTTTGCCTTCTTTGTAAGCTTTTTCGATGGCGCAGAGTGCGGTGCCGTTTTCATGAAAATAGACGAAGGCGCATTCTTCACCGCTGACGAGCTGGGTGGTAAGTCCGCCGAAGTCGTCGTAGTCGTAAACGTCGTTTTCCTCGATGGCTTTGATGCCTTCGGGACGCATGTACGGCTTTATTTGCTCGATGTTTTCCTCTATGATGCCCACTTCATCGGGTTCGAGAGGAGCGCCGGCGTCGCCAGCCACACAGCATTCACCCTTGCAACGCGCGAGCTGACAGCAGAATCGGGCGTTGAGGAACTCGTCGGTTACTATAACGTTGTCGATTATAATCATGGCGCAAAGATACAAAATTTAGTTTAGAGTGTAGAGTTTAGAGTTTAAAGTAGTTTTTTAGTTGAAAGTTGAAAGTTTGAGGTATAAGTTATTGATTATCAAATGTATTGAAAATTTTTTTATTTTTTATTTCATTTTTAAAATAATAATGTAGTAATTTTGCAGCGCGAAAAATTAGTGTGAAATTTAAATTTTTGTTATGGTAAAGAATCTTGTGATAGTTGAGTCCCCGGCGAAGGCTAAGACGATTGAAGGCTTTTTGGGAAAAGAATTTACGGTTAAATCGAGTTACGGACACGTTAGAGATCTGAATAAATCGACCTTGAGTTTGGATATGGAACATGGTTTCCAGCCCGAATATGAGGTTCCTGACGATAAAAAACATCTTGTTGCGGAACTTAAGAAGTTGTCAGCGGGCGCCGAGATGGTGTGGCTGGCATCCGATGAGGACCGCGAGGGAGAGTCAATTTCATGGCATCTGTTCGAGACATTGGGCTTGAACGAAGACAAATACCGCCGCATCGTGTTCCACGAGATCACGAAACCGGCAATTTTGCACGCTATCGACAACCCGCGTAAGATCGACATGGACCTCGTCGCCGCTCAGCAGGCACGCCGCGTCCTTGACCGTCTCGTTGGTTACGAACTCTCACCGCTTCTTTGGAAGAAGGTGAAACCGGCATTATCAGCAGGTCGCGTGCAGAGCGTGGCGGTACGCCTCATCGTTGAGCGCGAAGACGAAATCAAGAACTTCGTCAACAGCAGCGCTTACCGCGTCACGGCTAACTTCTCGTTTACCATCGACAACCACGAATATCAGCTGTTTGCCGAGATTCCTACACGTTTCGACACCGAAGAGGAAGCCTGCAAGTTCCTTGAAGACTGCAAGAGCGCTGGATATACCATCAAGGCGGTGGAGAAGAAACCGGTTTCAAAATGCCCGGCACCTCCGTTCACTACCTCAACACTGCAACAGGAAGCCGGCCGCAAGCTCGGTTTCTCGGTGAGCAATACCATGCGCATCGCCCAGCAGTTATACGAATCAGGAAAGATCACGTACATGCGTACGGACAGCGTCAACCTCTCAACATTCGCACTCGGTCAGGCCAAGAAAGAAATCGAAAATCTCTATGGCGCACAATATGTGAAGACACGTCAGTTCACCACAAAGAGCAAGGGCGCGCAAGAGGCTCACGAGGCTATCCGCCCGACATATCTCGACCAGCAGAACATCAAAGGTACAGCCGACGAGCGTAAGCTCTACGAACTCATCTGGAAACGTACCATCGCATCACAAATGGCTGACGCTCAGATAGAAAAGACAGTTGTCAATATCGATGTTTCTAACTCTGACAAAGACTTCGTGGCATCAGGCGAGGTGGTGCTCTTCGACGGATTCCTTAAGGTTTACATCGAAAGCGTCGACGACGAGAACGGCGAAAGTGTCAACAATATGCTTCCTCCAATGAGAGTCGGACAGGTGCTTGATCTCGACAAGATGGAGGCACAGCAGCGGTTCGCGCGCAAGCCTTTCAGATATACTGAGGCTTCTCTCGTTAAGAAAATGGAAGAACTTGGCATCGGCCGTCCTTCAACCTACGCTCCTACAATTTCGACAATTCAGAAGAGAGAGTATGTCGAGAAGAAAGACATCGCCGGCGAGACCCGCACATACAAGATTTACACTCTGAAAAAGAACAAAATCACCGAGAAGACCGGCAAGGAAAACATCGGTTACGAGAAGGCTAAACTCGTCCCGACCGACATCGGAGTACTCGTTAACAAGTTCTTAATCAGTTACTTCGAGACTATCGTCGACTATAACTTCACAGCAAATGTAGAAAAGGAATTCGATAAGATTGCCGAGGGTCGCTGCGAGTGGAATAAGATGATTAAGGATTTCTACAAAGACTTCCATAAGACAATCACCGAAACTGGCGATAACTCAGGTAAATTCAGCGGTGAGAAGCTTCTTGGCGTTGACCCGGTTTCGGGCAAGAACGTCTATGTGAAGATCGGTCGTTTCGGTCCGGTCGCACAGATTGGCGACACCGAATCGGATGAGAAACCAAAGTTCGCAGGTTTGCATAAAGACCAGAGCATTGAGACAATTACTCTGGACGAAGTTTTGGATTTGTTCGCATTTCCACGTTCACTTGGCGAATACGAAGACGCTGAGATTCAGGTCGCAATCGGTCGTTTCGGTCCGTATTTGAAGCACAAAAACGCATTCTACAGCCTCTCGAAGCTTGATGATCCGTCGTTGGTGACATTCCAGCGCGCCATCGAAATTATCGAGAGCAAGCGCAAATCGGATGCCGACAATGTAGTCACAACATATCCTGAAGACGTCGACATGAAGGTGTTACGCGGCCGTTTCGGAATCTATATCTCATACAAGAAGGCAAACTACAAGATTCCGCGCACTTATGACGCAAATAATTTGAGTTATCAGGATTGTTTGGATATCGTGAATAATCCGGATAATGCGTCGAAAAAACGCGGGAAGAAATAGCCATTAGCCGTTAGCTGATAGCCAATAATTGAGACGGGTTTTCATCCGTCTCAATTTTTTTTTATAATTTTGCAGTCAAATAATTAACCTGATATTTAAATACTATGAAAAAGAAAACAAAGAGAGTTTTGCGTATCATTTTGATTGCGTTTTTGGCAATCATTGTGGTGTCATGCGCCGTTTTTTTCTATTATTTCCCTGTTAGATTGTATTTTCATACGTTAAAGGTAAATACAAAGGAAATTGTTGAGGCTGATATTCTATTTGATGACACCATACATTTCAAAAACAACGGGCAGCATATTGTTTTCAAGGCTGAGTTGAATGGCAAGCCGGATTCGTTGATTTACGATACGGGTGACAATTCGATTATTACGCTGATGTATACGCCGGGCACACGCCCCAAAGAGATGAAGTTTTATCGTGTTCGGGTGACTGGTTTCGAAAAAAAATCAAGTGTCAAAATCACGACGCTGTATGCGAAAGTCGGGACTGAGAAGATTTATAACACAGAAATTGGTCAGGCTGTCTTGTTTCCAGAACAGCCTCTTTGTGAGAATTATACAATTTCCGACCATCACTTATTAGGTTTAGAAAGCCTAAACATTGGTCATGAATTTTTAGATTTCACTAATAGTGAGATACGATTTGTCAATTATAAAGAGCCCATTGACACCACTGGATTTGTTCCTGTTAAGTGCACGTATGAACAAAGAGTGCTTTGGGTTTATCCTCAAATCAACGGGGTGGAATATAAATGCATCTTTGATACTGGAAACGGACGCGCCGGTTTTGTTTTAAAAGGTGAGCAAAGGGTTGAAAACCCCAAAACGAATGATTATGTATATGAGGGCTCGTACGGAACTGGTATTAACGGTCAGACTAACAAGCAGCGATTTGTCGATGCCCCGAATGAAAGATTCAGTATCGCTGAAGCTGACAAAGAGACTGATATTATCTATGTGAAAAACCTTCCGCATAACAACATGGGGCTCAAGGCAATCTCGCAGTTCGACTGGATAATTTCTATGGTGTCAGATCCACCTAAATTATATGCCAAGCCTCATATCAACAACGAGGTTAATCCATATCACGCTGTCCGCTACAAACTCATTGTCGATAATGGCAAATTGAAGATTTTGACACGACTTATCGATGGCAATGAATCATTCAAGGTCGGTGACAGGATTGTTTCGGTAAACGGTGATAAAATCACCGAGGAGAACATCTGTTATTACTTCGACTTACTGTCGGAAAGCAACGACTGGTCTGGATTTGACATTAAAGTGAAGTGATGCGGTCAAACGCTTCCTGCGGATTTTCAACATCCAAACAGAGCGTTTCCATCGGACAAAGACCATCTCCAGTGCGATTGACGATTCTGTCGACTTTTTTGTCGTAAAAACAAGGGATATTATATTTTTCAAACACTTTGATGGCAGGTTCTGAGATTATCAAAGTGTGAACCTCTTTGATTTCGCCGAGAGCCATGAGAAGCGCCGCCGCCTTGCCAATAACCTTGTCAGCAACGGAAGCGCCTTTCAGAAAGCCTTTTTTCTCTGAAAGAAGATGCAAAAGCGGCTTCACACCGCGTTCCTGCGAAGTGAAAATATCATCAACTAAAACCACTGCGATAGTGGAATCAGTTGATGATAATAATGTTTTCGCTCGTTCTAAGGGTTCGGTCATTTAATGTATTTCACAAACAAATAACCGCCAATCCACTGAATCAGCATTCCAGGGATTCCGAGGCGGAAATCGTTGAATCCTGCTGCGAAAGAGCCCTCTACGAGCCACTCTACAAGACAGCCGAACAGCTGGTATGCCAAAACCACCAAGAGGATGGTCCAAAGCGACACTTTGTTGGTCTTTTCAGCAACCCAAGCTGCTGAGACAGCGAGGAAAATCGACTTGATGAGGATGCTCGGAACCACTGCCGCAGGAGGCATTCCGAAAAGCAAGCTGTTGATGATGGGCGACAAAACCGCTGTCATCAAACCGACCTTCATGCCATATTTGTAAGCCGCAATCAGCGTGAAGAAATAGATTGGCAGGAAGATGAGACCGCCATTCGGGATGAGGTGGCAAAGCTGTGGCAGAATAATGTTACCTGCCACGAACAATGTCGCGAACAAATATGTCTTAACCTGATCAAAATCAAGGTTATAGAGTCTAACTGTTGATGTATTTTCCATAGTGATTATTTGTTTAACCATTCTTTAATTTTATCCATTTTCATGTAATCGATGTTGTCGACAATCCACTCACGCATTGCCTTGCCCGGCTCGGTTTGCTGCGGATAACTGATGTAGTCGAGCTCGATGTTGAGCGCCTTCGCCACCTTCAGTGCCATCACTGACCAGAGAACGCCGATGTCGCCAACGACCGGAATTGACTTCTCGAGACGTGAGAATGCCGACATCTCCATACGGAATGGGATTTTCGACATCTTCGTCTTCGGCAAACCTTTGTCAATAGCAGCCTGCACGTCGCCTGATTTTTTATCGAGATCCCAAGCTTTCTTGAGGTTTTCGTCGAGATCGAAACGAATCAAAGTTTTATCTTTGAGGCTGTATGTCGGATAGCCGTTCCAGCTTGCCCAGATGCCGTGACCAGTATATGTCTCGAACGGTCCGTCGTGAATCTCCTGTGTCAGAGCCACGGCCGACTCGATGATGACGTCAGCACTGCCCAACATCTTCGAGATGCGGAACGTTCTGTCGCTTACCGGGATACTGTCGGCGATGCTGATACCGACCTGACCACCACCTATAAGCTGCGGCACGCTCACGAGGACAGGGACGTTGTTGCGGACACCCGCGCCAAGCATGGTACGCTCATCGCAGCCCCAGCCGACGACTTCCTCAAACGGAACGTGTTTGGTGTGAGCGATCTCCATGATGCTCGCTGCAAATGTCTCGTTTCTGAGACCCATCGGGTATGCCATATTAGCGGCAGCTTTGATGATGACGGTGCCTTCTTTTTCGTTACAACGCTGCACCAAAGCATCGTCAATAATCATCTCTTTCTTGAGGTCAGCCCATTGAGCGTCAGTGAGTTCGGTAAGCTCAAATATGTCGCCACGAGGCATCTTGTCGAAATCAAGGAATTCCTCGCCAACATCGTGGATGTTGATTCTTTTCACCTTATCGAGAACGCCACCCATCTCGTGAGACACGACAGCCGAACTCGTTGTTACTCCGTCGATTAGGCCTTTGTTGATAAACTCGGCAATCAAAGTGGTGACGCCTTCGTGGATGTTAGGGCCTGAGCCTGTCACGACGACCACCTTGCCGCCACGACGTTTGGCTTCGACTATCTTTTCGATGGCTATGTCGAGGTAATGCCTTGTCTCTTCCGGCAAAGCTTCGTATAAGCCTTCGATAAAACCCTTTTCTATTTTCATAATGTTATTTTTATTATTTTGCAAACGCTGCGTTTGCCTCTACGGGATACTTAACATCCCGTTGCGACAAGGCAGCCTTGTCGTTTAATTCGTTTTAGACCAAGTATCCTTCAACCCTACGGTTCTGTTAAACACCAGATGATCTGGTGTGCTGTCTTTGTCAACGGTGAAATATCCTATTCTCTGGAACTGGAAATGATCGAGAGGTTTAGCATCGGCGAGATATTTCTCAACATAGCATTCAGTTCTGATTTCCAATGAGTTAGGATTCATCATCTTGCGCATTGCCTCGATTGGGGTGTTGCCTTCGTCCTGCAATCTTGCTAATTCATCGCGAGGATTTTCAACGTTCCAAAGTCTGTCGTAAAGTCTCACCTCCGCCTTGAGGCAGTGTGCCTGACTGACCCAGTGGATGGTGCCTTTCACCTTGCGGTTTGCCTCAGGCATGCCGCTGCGTGTCATCGGGTCGTATTCTGCGTAAACCTCAACAACTTCGCCGTTTTCGTCTTTCTTGCAACCTGTGCATTTCACGATGTAGGCGTTTTTCAAGCGCACTTCCTTGCCTGGAGTGAGGCGGAAATACTTGTTCGGAGGACATTCCATGAAGTCTTCCTTCTCAATCCACAGCTCGCGGCTGAATTCAATCTTGTGGCTGCCTGCCGACTCATCTTCTGGGTTGTTGATAGCCTCAAGTTCCTCAGTCTGACCTTCAGGATAGTTGGTAATCACCAACTTAACAGGATTCACCACTGCTGCAACACGTGTTGCGCGAGCGTTCAAATCTTCACGAATTGAGCTTTCGAGTAACGCAAAGTCGTTCAAAGCGTCGTATGTGGTGTATCCAATCTTATCGATGAACATGTGAATTGACTCTGGAGTATAGCCACGGCGACGGAAACCGCAAATTGTAGGCATTCGTGGGTCGTCCCAGCCGTTCACAACGCCTTCTTTCACCAAAATCAGCAGGTTACGCTTGCTCATCAAGGTGTAGTTGAGGTTCAGCTTGTTGAACTCTGTTTGACGCGGACGGTTATCGTCCATGTTGTCACCCTCACCACGAATCTCCTTGAGCCAGTCGACAAACAGGTCGTACAACGGGCGATGCACCACAAACTCAAGTGTGCAGAGCGAGTGGGTGACACCCTCAAAGTAGTCGCTCTGTCCGTGAGCAAAATCGTACATCGGGTAGGCGTTCCACTTTGTGCCGGTGCGATGATGCGGAGTCTTCACCACGCGGTAGATGATAGGGTCGCGGAAGTGCATGTTCGGGTTCGCCATGTCAATCTTTGCGCGAAGCACCATCTTGCCTTCCTCGATTTCGCCTGAGTTCATCTTGTTGAAGAGCTCCAAAGATTCCTCAATCGGGCGGTTACGATACGGACTCTCAGTACCAGGCTGTGTTGGAGTGCCTTTCTGTGCTGCTATTTCCTCTGATGACTGCTCGTCGATATATGCTTTACCGCGTTTAATCAGTTCAATTGCAAAATCCCAAAGCTGCTGGAAATAATCGGAAGCATAATATTCGTTACCCCATTGATAACCAAGCCATTGGATGTCTTCCTTTATGGCATCCACATACTCCATATTCTCTTTTGTGGGGTTGGTGTCGTCGAAACGCAGGTTACAAACGCCGCCGTAGTTCTTGGCGATGCCGAAGTCCAGGCAGATAGCTTTCGCGTGACCGATGTGGAGGTAGCCGTTAGGCTCCGGAGGGAAACGTGTCTGGATTCGCTTGGCGTTCTTGCCGTTACGTAAATCTTCCTCAACTTTCGCTTCAATGAAATTCAGCGATTTCTTTTCTTCTTTTTCAGCTTCTTCGAGATTCATAATAAAAACACTTTTAACTTGCAAAAATAATTATTTTTATAAAAAATAACATACATTTTTTAATTTTTTGTAATTTTACACCCTTATTAAGCGTTAACAAACAAAAAAATCATGAACTACTTAGACATTATCATCGGTATTATATTGGTACTCTTTGCAATTGGTGGATTCAGAAACGGTATCATCAGAGAGGCTTTTTCGCTTTTGGCGTTCATTTTAGGCATTTATGGAGCCATTAAACTTTCCGATTATGTCGGACAATGGTTAGGCGAGCTTATAAATGTCAGTGCCGAGTGGATGTCGGTGATTTCATTTATCATTGTTTTTATTGCTTTAGCATTGTTAATCAATTGGTTAGGAAATTTATTGGCAGGTTTTGTCGAATCTATCAGCCTTGGATTTTTCGATAAAATAGGAGGCGCCGTTTTTGGTGTCGCCAAAGGGTTTTTGCTTGTCGGTGTTGTTATCTTACTCCTTGATTTCTTTGGAGTTAAAGATGTTTTGAACGAAAAAACTTGCGAAGAATCAAAGCTTTACAAGAATTCTGAAAAGGTTGCGACCTGGATTTATGAAAATAAAGAAGGCTGGATTGAAAAACTTGACAAAGAATACAAAAAAGTTGAAAAAACGGTGGAGGATTTGATATGAAAAAAGTAGCGGTTATTCTTGCCGGATGCGGCACCATGGACGGCTCTGAAATCAACGAGACCGTGACATTATTGTTGGCATTAGACCAGCATGATATTGAATATCAAGCATTTGCACCAGATGCAAATCAGGCTGAAGTGTGGAATCATGCAACTGGCAAACGTGCTGATGAGTACAGAAACATGCTTGTTGAAGCAGCTCGAATTGTGCGTGGAAACATTCTGACTTTGACAAAATTCAACGCCGATGATTTCGACGCTTTGTTGTTCCCCGGAGGCAGTGGAGCTGCAAAAAACATCTTCACTTACGCCTACGACGGCATCAATTTCAAGGTAAATAAAGATGTTGAAAAGGCTATTCGCGACATCCACGCCCAAGGCAAGCCGATCGGAGCTATGTGCATTGCCCCATTGATGGTTGCTAAAGTCATTGGTAATGTGAACGTTACGATGGGAAGTGGCAATTGCCGTCAAGCTAAAGAACTCCTGATGATTGGCTGCAAGCACACCGAGACAACCAACGGCGGAGTAGCTATTGACAAGGAAAACAAAGTGTTTTCAACACCGTGCTTCATGCTTGACGCAACGTTAAAAGACGTTTACCAAGGAGCGTGGAATCTGGTGGAGGCGATGATTAAGGGATAATTTATTTCCACTTCACTTTAGTAAACAACCCCGAAAACGCTGTAAACACTACATAAAACGGATAGATACACTCCAACGGGAACACCCAGTAAAGGAGCTTGTCCTGCCGCATGAAATGCGTTATTCTCTTTAGGATTGGGAAATCGATGAGGGTTTTCATGATGACATAAAGCACGAAGAAAACCCAGAAAACTTTCATGAAAAAGCCCGCCACAAAGAAGAAAATGATGCTTAAATTGAACATCAAAACGACTAGCGCTGTTGCAATAATTTTCCAATTGTTGTACGCCTTTGTCTTCGATGCCCAACGTCTCCGCTGATGGAAAAACGCCTTCAAGTTAGGCATTGTAGTCGTCTTCACAATCGCTTCATTATCAAGGAGAAACTTCACCGAATTACTTCCATAATGTTTGATAAATTGCTCCATCAGAAACATGTCGTCACCGGAAGCGATTTTCATGTCGGTGCGGTATTTTTCTACATCAATAGCAGCTTGGCGATCGTACATCATATTGGCGCCGTTGCACATCACAGGCATCCCTATAGCTGCTGAACCTGCAGTGCTAGCGATAAGACTCAGATGCTCAAGCACTTGCAGTTTTTCAAATAAAGTGTTGGCTGGTGACAAAAGAACTGGTCCAAGCAACATTTTCAGGTTGTTTTGCACAAAATAACCAACCATCGACTCTATCCAACGCTGAGGTAGCTCGCAGTCGGCATCGGTGACCATAATCAATTCATTTTCAGCGGCATGCAACGCCTGAGAGATGGCTTGTTTTTTACCAAAACCGGTTGCTTTTAAAATTTTCAGGTTCATTTCGGGGTGGAGAACTCGAAAGTTCTCTGAGACCTCAGATGTATCATCAACCGAATGGTCATCAACGATTATAACCTCAAATTTTTCTTTATTAAATGATTGATTATAAAGCGATTGCAATAAATTTTCTATGTTTTTGCCTTCGTTTCGGGCAGCGATAATGACAGAGATATCTCCACTACGCTTCGCTTCGGTCGAAATAACGGGGTGTGAACGCGACAGCACAAACAATCCATACGTGAACGCCCCGATGCAAATTAAATACATTGCAGCAAATATCATTATGATATTCAATATGATATGTATGGTTTCAAGACTCATAACTCTTTCTCATGAATTTCAATTTTCGGATAAAAAACAATCCGATAATGGCGGGAATAGCAAGATTATATAGCCACAACATTGTACTGGCAGAGAACACCATCATGCTGAATGCCGTACTTATTCCTTTGATACTCAACCATTTTTCGAAGACAAAAATACAAACCGAACCGCGCACCGCAATCTCTGTGATCGTGATAAACGGAATAACAGTCATTAAAAGATACGTGAACATGATAGGAATCATCGCCTCGAAATAGTTGAGCGGCACGTCGAAAGCCCATATCAAAAGCGCAAATTGGAATGAATAAACAAGGTATTTGGCTATTGCGAGCAACAAAATCCGAGCTAAATCTTTCTTTGAGAAACTACCGAAAATCTCCATATATTTCTCAACTCTGGGACGCCATTTTTTCGGTATTAAACGTTTAAAATAAATCAAAATTCTTATGTTGAAATAAAAAAGAAATCCTAAAGTTAAGATTATCAAAGAAAAAGCTCCTGCATAAAATTGTAAGACACCTTTGCAGAAGAAAATCCAGGCAAAACACCCGAGCGTCACCGTGACAAGCATCTGCGCGATGTTTCCCACAAAAGTAAGCATAGCAGCCTTGATCCTGTTGCCTTTTTCAAGAATGAAAATGCGTCCGAGAAAGTCGCCGGTGCGGTTAGGAAACATCATTCCAGCCGTCACACCTGTGAAAATTGCGGTAAAAGCCTTTCTGAAAGGAACCTTTTCGACCGGAAGTACCGATTTTTGCCATTTTCTGGTCTCAAACGCCATATTGACAGGCATTAAAAGAAGTGCTAGAGCCATCAAAAGGTTATTTTTGGGTGACGAAAATGAGAGTTTTACCGAATCCCACATCTCTGTAATATTCTGATTATCAATGATTTTGACGTAGATAACCCAACATCCAGCAAGCACTATGAGAATTTTTATCGCCGTTTCGGCAATTTTCATTATTTTTGCATTATGTGAATTCGCACTCATTTCGACTGCAAAGATAATAAATTTTGAAAACTGACCGAATAATATTAGGTATCGACCCTGGAACAATGGTGATGGGTTACGGCCTCATTCTCCAGAGAGGCAAGGAACTGAGTATGCTTCGAATGGGTGTGTTGAAGCTGAGTAAACTTGAAAATCAAGCACTTAAGCTTCGTAAAATCTTTGAACGTGTGCTCGAAATCATCGACGAATATCATCCCGATGAACTTGCTATCGAGGCACCATTCTTCGGAAAAAATGTGCAATCGATGCTGAAACTCGGTCGCGCCCAAGGGGTTGCTATGGCTGCGGCACTTTATCGCGACATCCCGATTTTTGAATATTCTCCAAGAAAAATCAAGCAGTCGATAACAGGAAACGGTGCTGCTTCGAAGGAGCAAGTCGCTGCAATGGTACAGAAAATCTGCAACTTCACCGAGCATCCCGATTATCTCGATGCCACCGACGCCATGGCAGCTGCAGTCTGTCACAGCTTCCAAAACCAACTCAACATCGTTGGAGGCACTGGCGAATCGAAACTTCCGAAAATTCCAAAAGGAAAGAAAAGTTTTAATAGCTGGGAAGCGTTTTTACAACAAAATCCGGAAAAGAGATTACATTAGTTTTTGATAAAACTGCCACCATCTGTCCGGTAACTCATTGCGCATTGCCATGTCATAGTCTGATTTTGAGCATGGAATGAAATGCTCAGAGATTTCCATCCACCATTTCCCAGTGGTTTTGTGGCAAAGGAAGATAAGTTCGTCGTAATCTTCAAGTTTTACTATGTATTTCGTGAACTCATCGCGGTTATCATCGGTAGGGAAGTCGTTTTGTCTTAATGAAAAACCTTCCAAGAAGTACCAAATCATCTCCGCTAAGTTATTGGCACTCTGATAGTTGACATCAAAAATAGGATTATAGTTGAAGAACCCTATCGATGTCAGTTTCGGGTTCAATCCGGCGTAACGTGTCATCTTGCAGCCATCCTCACTGCTGAATCCATTAGGCGAACTGCGTTTCACACCTGGCATATCGGCAGCACAGAAAGCTGCGGCATCAATAGTTATGATATCAGCACTACGAAGCAACGGCTCTGACAATTCAGCATGGTTCTTTATCGTACCTAAACGATAGATGTCGAAAAACAGTTGCTTCATCAGGTTAATATTCTCATTATCAATGTAATAAGTCTGATAACCGATGTTGGTGTAGTTGAACAGATAGTTAGGCTGATGCAAAATAATATGACTCAGATATGACTCTGAATTAATGCTTTCGCCATCCTCACCAAGGTCGAAACGAGGGTCTATTGCAGTGATATTCACCAACTTACCAGTATTTTCGTAAACCTGATAAATCGGATATGTCAAATCCTGACTTCCACCAAGAATAATCGGCACTATGTGGTATTTCAAAAGCGTAAGAAACACCTCGCTCAGCGCATAATAGGTGTCCTCAACACGCAAGCCTGCCTTCACATTGCCAAGGTCGACGATGTTCAGGTCCGGCCAGTGGTTAAACAAAGGATATAAGGCATGGCGGATAGCATCTGGACCAGCCTTACATCCTTCATTATCAACAGCATAACGCTCTTCTTCAACTCCGATAATTGCAATCTGAAAACCTTCCAAATTCGGAAAATCTTCTTCATTTTTGAAGATTGTAATCGTGTTGCCAAGCTGTTTTTTATGCGTCAGATGGCAGTTTTCGACAACCTCTTCCTTGACGGGATTGAGAAAAGCGCTAATGTCCATTTTTATTTCTTTGGAGAAATTTTCTTTCTGATGATTTCGTGCAACTCATTGACGTTCACACGGATCTGCTCCATGGTGTCGCGGTCACGAACTGTCACTGTGTTATCTTCAAGTGTTTGATTATCAACAGTTACGCAGAGAGGAGTGCCGATAGCATCCTGTCTTCTGTAACGTTTTCCGATTGAGTCTTTCTCCTCGTACTGGCACATGAAGTCGTACTGCAGGCTGTCCATGATTTCGCGAGCCTTTTCCGGAAGTCCATCTTTCTTAACCAATGGCAAAATAGCGACTTTGTAAGGTGCGAGAATCGGAGGCAACTTCATCACGACACGTTCGCTGCCGTCTTCGAGTTTCTCTTCTGTGTAAGCGTAGCTGAACATAGCAAGGAACATACGGTCCAAACCGATTGATGTCTCGATGACGTATGGAGTGTAGCTTTCGTTAGTTTCAGGATCGAAGTATTGCAACTTCTTACCTGAGAATTCAGCGTGACGGCTGAGGTCGTAGTCGGTGCGGCTGTGAACGCCTTCCAACTCCTTGAAACCGAACGGGAAGTTGAACTCGATATCGGTTGCGGCGTTGGCGTAGTGAGCGAGTTTCTCGTGGTCGTGGAAACGATAGTTTTCTGCTGGGATACCCAGTGAGAGGTGCCAATTCAGACGTTCTTCCTTCCATTTCTTGAACCATTCCATCTCAGTGCCAGGACGTACAAAGAACTGCATCTCCATCTGTTCGAACTCACGCATACGGAAGATAAACTGACGGGCAACGATTTCGTTACGGAAAGCTTTTCCGGTCTGGGCGATACCGAACGGAATCTTCATACGGCCGGTCTTCTGCACATTAAGATAGTTCACAAAGATACCTTGTGCTGTCTCAGGACGCAGATAAATAGTGTTTGCGCCTTCTGCCAGCGAGCCGATCTGTGTCGCGAACATCAGATTAAACTGACGAACATCTGTCCAGTTGCGTGTTCCACTGATTGGGCAAACGATTCCGAGGTCTTCGATGAGTTTCTTGATGTCGGCGAGGTCGTTTTTCTCCATCGCGCCGTAAAGACGGTGGCTGATGGTCTCGATTTCCTTCTTCCATTCAAGGACGCGGGCGTTTGTTGTTACAAACTGCTCTTTGTTGAAAGCGTCACCAAAACGTTTTTGGGCTTTTTCAACTTCCTTGTTGATTTTTTCCTCGATTTTGGCCATGTAATCTTCAACCAAAACGTCGGCGCGATAACGTTTCTTGCTGTCTTTGTTGTCGATCATCGGGTCGTTGAAAGCGTCGACGTGACCTGATGCCTTCCACACTGTCGGGTGCATGAAGATTGCAGCGTCCAATCCGACGATGTTCTCGTGCATCTGCACCATGGCTTTCCACCAGTATTCTCTGATGTTTTTCTTCAGTTCGACACCATTCTGGCCGTAATCGTAAACGGCAGCCAGTCCGTCGTAAATATCACTGGACGGAAAAATAAATCCGTATTCTTTAGCGTGTGAAGTTATTTTTTTAAAGAATTCTTCTTGATTCATTTCTTTGAGTATTAAAGAATTAACATAGCATCGCCATAGGTGAAGAAATTGTATTTCTCTGCGACGGCTTCTTTATAGGCTTTCATTAAGAAATCGTAACCCGCGAAGGCGGCGACCTCCATCATCATAGGTGATTTCGGGAGGTGGAAGTTGGTGATGAGCGCGTCAGCGGTGTTGAAATCGTAAGGCGGAAAGATGAACTTGTTGGTCCAGCCTTTCATAGGTTTCAGCTTGCCTGTGATGCTAACCACTGTCTCCATGACCTTCAAAGTGGTTGTTCCGACAGCGAAAACTCTATGTTTCGCCTCTTTTGTCGCGTTAATCATGTCGCAAGTCTCCTGCGAGATGTTGATTTCTTCTGAGTCGGTCTTGTGTTTGGTCAAGTCTTCGACTTCGATATCGCGGAAGTTGCCCATTCCTGTGTGGAGTGTCACTTCAGCGAAGTTAACGTCTTGAAGCTCCATGCGTTTCATCAAAATCTTGCTGAAATGCATGCCTGCTGTTGGAGCGGCGACAGAGCCTTCCTGTGTTGCATAAACTGTCTGATAGTTAAACTCGTCATCCGGCTGAGCGTGCTTCTCTCCTCTTAAATTAAGAATATCTTCAGGGATTGGAGTCTCACCCAAACCCATAAGCACTTTTTTAAACTCATCATGGTTGTCGTCGAACAAGAAACGCAGTGTACGACCACGTGACGTGGTGTTATCAATGACTTCAGCCACGAGTTCGTCGTTTTCGCCGAAATACAACTTGTTACCGATACGGATTTTACGGGCTGGGTCAACGAGGACATCCCACAAACGGCTTTCCGGGTCGAGTTCGCGTAGCAATGTCACTTTGATATCAGCACCTGTCTTTTCTTTCTGGCCATAAATGCGGGCAGGGAAAACACGCGAATTGTTGATAACGAACAAATCTCCAGCATTGCAATACTCGAGAATGTCGCGGAATGTCTTGTGTTCAATGGTTTGAGTGTCGCGGTGCAGCACCATCATTCTTGCGTCTTCGCGCTCTTTCGGCGGATACATAGCGATGAGGTCGTGCGGCAAATTGAACTTAAACTGTGATAGTTTCATTTCAAATATTATTAGATTTTTTCAATTTTCGAAAAAGGATTGCAAATATACAACAAAACGAAAATTTTGTCAAGAAAAAAATACTAAATAATTGATTATCAGGCTATTGCTCTAATTTCAAATCACCTTCTTTTATCCAGTGTAATTTCCTGAAAATGAGTCCAAATAACCACGTTAAAACAGCTGGAAGCACGAAGCAAATGAGCAAGATACCCCACCACATTTGTGAGCCGCCGTCAGGCATTGCTGAGATGACGCCGAGAGGTCCGACGAGGCCGCAGGTTCCCATGCCCGAGCCGATCGGCACGTTCTCGAGATGGAACACGCATGTTGCAAGAGGTCCAGTGATAGCTGCTGCCAATGTTGGTGGTATCCAAATCAAAGGATGACGTAAAATATTCGGCATTTGAAGCATCGAAGTGCCGATTCCCTGCGAGATGAGTCCGCCCCAACGGTTTTCACGGAAGCTCATCACTGCAAAACCCACCATCTGTGCGCAACAACCGGCAGTAGCTGCACCTCCGGCAATTCCTGAAAGTCCGATGGCGATACAGATAGCGGCACTCGAAATCGGCAAAGTCAACGCCATTCCGATGCTGACTGAAACGATGATTCCCATTGCGAAAGGATGCAGATTGGTGGCATACATGATGAAGTCGCCGAATGCGGTCATGAAACTGCTGATGTATGGTCCGACAAACATTGCGAGTAATATGCCTGAAATAATTGTAACAGAAGGAGTTACAAGGATATCGACTTGTGTTTCTTTCGACACCATTTTGCCGAGTTCGGTACTGATGACCACTGCCACTAACACTCCGACGGGACCGCCCAATGTGTTGCCTGCCACTCCCACAGCCACTGCGCTGAACATCACCAAAGCAGGAGCATGAAGGGCGTAGGCGATAGCCACTCCCATAGCCGGACCTGCAGCAATTTTGCAGTATTTCGCAAACTCAACAAACATCGGGATATTCAAACGGCTTCCGATGGTGTCGAAAATTGTTCCTATTAATAATGATGCGAACAAACCGAGCGCCATAGCGCCAAGAGCGTCCAGCAAATATGCCTTCGCCGAAACATCGACGTTTTTTCTTTTCAAAAATGACTTAAAGTTGCTCATTTTCAATTTTTTTGAGGTCGCAAAAATACAAAATTTTAGCCTTATTTTGCTGACTTTTTCAAACTTTTTTCAAATCAATGTAAAATTAATTTGTCTATATGTAAAATATTCTTTACTTTTGCAGCGTTAAACTTTTGAATTAAATGTTAAACCATTAAAAAATAAAAACTATGAAAAAGAACTATTTGTTTCCGAACAGCTTCAAACCTGTCGGAGTGGCGCTTACCACAATTGCATTAATTGCATTAATCATCTGGGTTTGTTTGGAAACCAGCCCGGAATTCAAAATGCCCGCATTGATAAACGGGGATTTATTCAGTGAAGGCAAGTATTTCTGCATGGCAGACTGCGGTTTGCTCACATTTATCATCCCAGTTCTTATCACCGGACTCATCTTTATCGGATTTTCAAAAGAAAAAATCGAGGATGAGTTTGTGAAAAGCATTCGGGAACAATGTCTTGTTTGGGCAACTTATTGTGCAGCTATCTTGTTGGTTGTCTTCACATTAACAATTTATAGCTGGTCTTATCTGTATGCAATGTATTCGATTTTCCCATTGTTTTTGATTCTTTTCATCATCAAATTCAGAGTTGAATTGTACAAAGCCAACAAAGGAGGTGCCCTATGAAAAACCGTTTGAAAATAGCGCGTGCCGAACTCGACATCACGCAGGAAGAGCTCGCCAAACGCATCGGAGTGAGCCGACAGACCATCAACGCTGTGGAATCAGCACGATATGTGCCTTCGACAGTGCTGGCGCTGAAGATGGCGCAGGTGTTCGGAAAAAGCGTGGAAGAGATTTTCATGCTTGAAGATGAAGATTAATTCTCAAATCATGTCACAAAAAGCTTTTCTAAAACGTCTTATATTCGAATTTGATTGAAAGATGAATTCAGAATTTGAATTGATATATCGAAGTAACTACCAGCGATTGTTCAGGATTGCAGCGAAAATGCTCCGCGATTCTGACGCCGCCCGCGACGTGGTCCACGACGTCTTTATGTCTTATTATTTCAATTGTGAAAACAAAAAAGTCATAAACGACTCGAAAAACTGGCTCATCAGATGCACCATAAACAAAGGTGTCGATTTCTTGCGCAAAAACAAGAAAATCATCTCTGATGAGACCGCTGTCAGACAAGACAACACATCGCAAAACATTGATAATCAGATAGATTTAATGAGTTTATCGAATCTGATTTCAAAACTCGACGGCAAAGACCAATCGCTGGTGGTGCTTTACAGCGAAGGCTATTCCTACAAGGAAATCGCCGAAATTACAACCATGAGTTTCAATTCTGTCGGAAAAACCTTATCACGAATTTTGGAAAAATTAAGGAGGGATTATGAAACACTTTGATGAAACAACAATCCAGAAATACCTCGACAACGAGCTTTCTCCGGAAAAGAGAAACGAGGTCGAAAAACATCTTGAAAACTGCCAAGAATGCAGCAAACAAGTTGAAAATCAGCGTGTTTTTGCCGAAAATGTAAAGAAATCAATTGAAGCATTCGTGCCAAATGAAGCTGAGATTCCGGATTTCAAGATTGCATACCAACCGAAGAAAACGAGAACCTTAAGAATAATCTTAATCTCTTCTCTTTCAACGGCTTGCGCAATATTGTTGGCGTTTTTCATCATCAAAGGTTTCAAAAAAGAACCTGAAAACTACGACATCTACGACTTCATCACCATTGAGGAGTATGATGCCAACAAGCCCATGACTGAACAGCTGTTTACATATATTGAAAATAACATTTAAAATTTAACACAATGAAAAAACTGCTTCTAATAATTACAATTCTGTTTGCATCGTATATCATTGATGCACAGACTATTAACCTTGTAAAAGATGAGTCGTACGCTGTTGGCGGAGATTGGACCAAAATATGTGACAATGCAAAAAAACTGACTGTTTTCGACGACGGTACAGCCATGATAAGCCACACCAATGAAAACCGTTATTCGCTGTTCGACAAAAACGGCAAGTTATTGAAAGACATCAAGATTTACTTCGAAAACGGAAAGAAAAAGCCTTTCAACCTGCAGCCCGTTTTCGGAAAAATCAACAACCTCTATTTCACTGGAACAAACAGTCAGGGAATTATCTATTTCTTTAATGATAACGGGCTGATTGTCAATGAAATAACTGTTGATTTCTCAAGCCACGAAATGATTCCGCTTGCAAATGATAAGATTGCGCTTTTCGGAGGCACTTCATGGGAAACACAATGGCATTATTTTGTTGCTATTTTGGATATTGGCACCGGTGATTATCATATCGTATATGATGATTTTGAAGAAACCACTTCTATTGGTGGCGAATATATGATTTATGCCAAGGCTTTAATAAACCACAGAGTAGACATGGTTAAGATTTCAGACAATGTTTTGGCAATTGCTTTGCCGGATGCGGGAAAGCTGTTACTTTATAATATCACTGAAAGCAGCCTGATTGAAAAGAAACTTGATTGGCAACCAAAAGTTTTGTCGGTTGAGGAACAGAAAAAAATGCAGTCTGATGCTATCGAAAAGTATAAGAAGGAATTCGATATTTGGCAAAAATATCCAAACCCGGAGAAACTGGCCGAGAAACAGCAGCAGTTTGTCAAACAGCTTGAAAACGGCATGAATCACATCACAGAGCCGTTAACTGTATCGTGGTTTACATCAGCAATCAAAGGCAATGGCGACAACATCATATTCTTTGAATATATTGACGAAGCGGATAAAAACTCATTCCATGCTTATTCAGTGGGGCAAAATAAAACCATCTCTAAAAACTCATTTCAGTGCACTGATTACGACCTTTCAATAAAAAAGAATAAGTTTGTTATCTATAACGGCTATGTGTATGGAATTCAGAAGGTTAAAGGAACTGAGGATGTATTGAGATTAGTGAGGTTTCTAATGAAATAAAACGTCAATCGGTTATAAAACACTATGTAGAGACGCGACATGGCACGTCTCTAAAGAACAGCGGTGAAATATGATGGTTAATTTATCTGATTACCAAACGATTGGTAAAGGTATTTCCATCGGTTGAGGTGATACACAATAGATAGACTCCTTCGGGGAAATCGCTTATGCTGAGATTGTTGGTGTTGTAGAAGGTTTTCACTGACTGGCCGAGGGTGTTGAAGATTTGAACTTCGGCTGCTTCCGCGCCTTCAATTCTAACAAAATCATTGGCAGGATTGGGATAAAGGCTGATTGATTTATTGCCAATTTCTGTAACAGATAGCAATTCATCGCTTATGGTGACCACAAACTCACGTTGTCCGTCACTGGAATCGACAATCACTGATGTTATCACCCTATCTTTTACAGGATTTTTGGCGTAAAACATGAAGGTGAACCAATCGGCAGGATTCAGTGTGTGTGGCAATGGCCAATCGGGTACAATGTTAAGATAATTAGTGCCCACTTCGGTGGCGGAATAGATTTCAACGGGGATTTGCGAACCGAAATAGCGGTTTTGCAGACAACCTCCAGCACCGTTTTCATCCTCCACATATTGATAAGGTGAGCCAACGATAACCAAACCATAATCAATCATGGTTTTATTCAGCATTGCGGTAACATGGTACTCACCTATTGAAGTCAAGATTAGTATATCATAATCAAGGTAATCGTTTTTTCCTGGAGCTGGCATAAAAACCACCGTCACGGTCACCGATTGTCCTGCCGGAAGGGTGTAAGACAAGTCGATGCCCTCAATAACAAATCCCATATCTTCAGGAATAATGTCTTCGATGATTACGTCGTTGGCAGTTTCGTTGGTGATGACGAACTCTGGAATGTCTCCCGTTGGCGTTGGTTCGAACCACAGGGTGTCAGGAGTGATGGTAAGACCGTTGTTTTGTGCTTTCGCAAGATCCGTGCTACCATTCTCACCCTCAAACAAATCCTCATCGACAATAATACACCCATCCGATGTAACCAATGAGTGGTAGTTTTGGCGGCATGTTCCTTCATCAGTCTCATGTATGTAAATTTGTTGCGCTGATACCGCCATTGCGAGCATTAAAATTGCGATTGTTGTAAATAACTTTTTCATAGTTGTAAAATTAGTTATTTTTTTTGTTGATTTTTAATTTTTTCATGATATTTTTATTATTTGACATTAAATTTTTATTACTAAATAATTATTCTATTACCACTTCGTATAGTCTTTTGTTTCTTGAGACATCGTTGGCGTAGAGGAAATAGGCTTTGCCGTTGTAGATGCGGAGGTTTTCGATGAAGGGAAAACCTCCAAACACTGCAACGGTTTCTGCTGTTCCGTTTTTTATTTCGATTTTTTTCAAAGTGGTGATGCCATCGGTTAAAAAGACTGCGTAAAATGCATTGTTTTGTGCGTCCATGAGGACTTTTTTGTTCCAGCCTTCGACTAGACGAATTCTGTTGCCCCAACTTTTGCGTTTGTGGAACGAGAGCGGAAACGAGTTGATTTTCCGAGCACAGTTGTCGTAAAGATTGATGATGTTGTCTTCGAAATTGAACACAAAAATCTCGTTGTTCATATTAAAAACAGGGTCGTAGATTGGCTTCAGGAACAGCGATTGCGCCTCTCCTTTCAGTCCCATCGGACCGAACATGCGAATGTTGAACATGAGGTCGCATCCCTCTTCCCAACGAATATGCTCGAGAAGCGTGGTGTCGACTTTTCCGTCGCAACCTCCGATATCGAAATAATAGAGTTCCTGGTTTCCGTTGGCGTATAAATGAGTGATTATCACCTTATCGGTGGCGGCTGAAACGTGCTTGTGAATGTAGTCGAACTGGTCTTTCCGGATGCCCATCATCAATGCAATGCCAGCGATTTCGTCGCCTCGTTTCATGGTGCCGACCCAGTAAACAGAGTCTTGGCTGACCACATGAATCTGGTTGTAAACATCTTTGTAAAGCTTATCGAATTTTCTAGGCAGATTTATTTCAGCGATGGTGTCGAAATCGAACGAGAGATGCAGCAGAGAGTAGTTCCTTATGCGATGTGCGAGGATGTAAATTCCCATGTCGTTGATTTCGAAATCGGCGATGCTGACAACCTTGTTGTTGTAGGCGATATGGGGAATGTTTTGGGCGGTGATAGTGGCTTCGGGGAGCTCAACTTTAAACGCGATGTTTTCTTGTGCGGAAGCACTAATAGAGGATAGGACGAATAGGGCTAATAGGACGAATAGATTTTTCATTTTATTGTTGTTCTTTGGATGAAACTATATTGTTTTTCGGCATTGAAATAGGCGCAATAGGCAATATTATTGTTGATTTTCAATACGTTGGGATAAATAAAGTTTGATACCTTTGTAAGATGTTCAAACTTGGCGGTTTCCAAATCGAGCGAAGCAAGAAAACTGATTCCGTCTTTTACAAAAACTCCGTAAATATCAGCGGTAGCACAATCTTCAATTATTGTATTTGTAAAATATTTGGCATTAGCGCCAAGTTCAATATCTTTTTCACTTAAAAGATTGAAATTATCGTCGAAAGACAGGAGTTTCATTTCATCCAAATAAACAAAATACAAGATATTGTCTTTATCAAAAACACTGATGTTCAATGGTTTGGCATCGAGTTTAATATATTGGTTTATATATACGAAACAGCGAGTTCGCCAGCCGCAAGGAGCTTCGACAGCGAACGAGCATTCAGGTTCGGGCAAGATGCGCATAAGGTTGCCATCCCATAAGCCGAGCTTTATCAAATCATCGTTTTCATCAGAAAACGCATGGTAAAGCGAGATTATCTCCGCATAAAGTGCAGCTGCAGCCTTATAACCTTCTTCATCAATAAAACGATGAATCTGATGACGCTCAACAACAGAATCGTTGGGATTTATATAGAAATATCCGATGCTTTTGTTATGATCACGACGAACATAAATATTGTTGACAATCAATGGCTTGTCTTTAAAAACAAAGCAGTCATTGAACTTTCTCACTCCTACTCGCAGTTTCTCTTCAAAGTCTTTTCTTGAAAAATTAGCCACTTTTCCGATGGAATAGTCATTGTCGAACCGAATCTGCTGGCAATAATGCTCGCCTACAAGAATATAATTGTTGAAAAAATCCAAAAAAATCTCATTATAGAGGCTGTCAAACTTGATGTTAGCGACATTATTTCCTTCATTATCAATAACTTTAAGTTCTGATTTTGATTTTTTGTTTTCAAGGATTAGAGTTTTATCATCTATGAACGAAATATCCACGATAGAAACGCCAAATTTGCTGCGATAGAAGTATTTGGAAGCAGATATTTCTGCCGACGGCAAGTCGTAGCTGATTTGTCGCATTTTGAAAATTATCGATGCTTCCCTATTATGGAAATCATTGGAATTCAATGATATAATCGTATCAGCATATCCGACACAAGTAAAACGCAACGTTGCATCTTCAGAGAAAACTTTTAGTTGGAAATTGCCGTTTTTGTCGGATGAGGTGCCGATGAAAGTGGTGTTTTCTGTGATATTGACATCTTTAATTCCGACATTACCAGAGACTAAAAAATTTTGCGCAGAAACGCGAGATGGGGATAGGACGAATAGGGCGAATAAGGCTAATAGGATGAATAGGAGTAATATGAGCGATGACTTTTTCATAAGACTTTAATAAAGCTTTGTTTTTTCGATAAATGATATTTCGGTGTTGCCAGAATCTCTGCGTTTTTTCAGAGAATATAGATTTCCTTTGTAAATAATCATCTTTTGGCTGAGATAGTTGTTGGCGTTGATTCTGGGGATTGTTTTGCCGATTTTGATGTCGATTTCGTTCAAAGTGGTGCCGAAGATGGTGTAGAAAGTGCCCCAGGCGCGGTCTTGATAGATGGTGTGACGCCAATAGTTTTGCTTTTCAGGATAAGAAATTTCGCAGCTATGAATCAAATCCAAACCCTCATTGTAAGCCTCAATTCTACAGTTAAGATGATCGAAATAATAAAGAGTATCAGCCACTTTCGCAAGATGACAGTTTTTTGTGTGATACCACGCATTTTTTATAAAAACTTCCCAATCCTCGACAGACGGGCTGTGACAAATATTATCAACAACATGCATATGTGCTTCATGCCACTTAAGTTCTCGCTGAACTTCACGATACGATTTTGAGTCGTCACTAAAAAACAAATTTTCTTTTTTCTTTGTTTCCAGACTGATTCTATAAAATCTTGAAACATATCCATCAAGTTTTAACTCATTGAGATACAAATATTTATCAGTTACAAAAAGAATATTGTCCATAACTTTCTTGTAATACCTCTTTTCACTTGGAAAAGCAAGAATAAAGTCGTTTTTCTCATTGACAATCTGATAAACCGAGTCCTGCCCCACTATCTGACAGTTATTCATGCAGTCGAGGATAATATGATAAGGCTTAATGTGTTGTGGTAAGAATATAGTGTCAATTGGCTCATAAAATAAATCTGTAATCAGAACACGATAATCGGTGTTTATGCCAAATTTCTTTTGCAGGATAAAGAATTTATCATCCACAATCTCAAAGTCGAGCATCACGAAATTTGGTTTGCTACAGAAATAGGTTACTTTTTCGGCGGTGACATAAACAGCGTCGAGCGTTATAGATTTTGCACAAGTGTCCTGCTGCGCGGACAATAGTCCGCACAGCAGGGAAAAAATGAGAGTTATTATTGTGCTTTTCATTTTTCAAAAATATATGAAAAATCAGCTTGAAAAGAAATGGGGAACCGCAAATACAGATTTTTGTTGGTAGCAAATTCCACTAAACAAGTGATAATCAATATTTTAGTAAAATGAGATATACAGATTTTTTATTTGATCTGTAACGAAATCAGGTCAAAATCAACTTTCTTTTTGAGGTTGGAGCGGTATTTCATCACTGTGTTTTCGCTCAAGTTCAAAATTATGGCTTCTTCTTTTATGCGGAAGTTTAACAAGGTCAAAATCAGAATATTCTTTTCGGTTTCGGAAAGATTCGGATAAGCTAAATAGATCTTATTCAGAAAATCTATATAAACTAACTTAAACTCATTGATAATCAATGGCAAAGAATTATCGTTCTTTTCTTTGAAGATTGATTTCACTCGATTTTGCAACGCTTCATATTGCTGGCGTTTGCTGTTTTCATATTCCTTTTGCAAACGCTGTTTTTCTTCTTGAAGCTTTTGATTTTCAATGATTCTCTTCTTGTTTCTAAATTTTACAATAATGAAAACCATCAATAAAATTATTGCAACGGCTATTGAAACACAAATAATTGCCCGCTTTCGGTTTTGCTGTTGCAGTCTTTCCTGATGACGAGTCAAATAATCCTGAAACATTGAATTGAGCGTTGAGACGCGAGCCATGCTGACACGCTCGTTTGACGGTTTTTCGATGAGATATTTAGCAAATTCAGTCATTTTGAGCGTGTCGCCTTGATTCTCATAAATCTCATAAATAAACTCAGCCACAAAGGATTTCATAGCATCATTAATGCCAGTGTCAAATGCTTTTTGAAAATACACCAAAGCAGAATCGACAGGTCCAGCTTCCTGATAAATCAACCCAATGTTGACATATCGCCAATCGCGATTCGACTCCGAACATTGCGAAGCCAGTCGTTTCAATTCAACTATTCCGTGTTCAAAGTCAGAGCCTGATGTGCAGTCAAGCATCGCAAGATAAAATAGTACTTTGGGGTATAACACATCTGTCGTGTCAGGCAAAAAACGTAGGGCTTCATTATAATAATATCGGGCGGTGTCAAACTTTTGCAGTTTGTCGTATTGAAAACCAATATCCTGAAGCAAATAAGAACGAGTCAATGGGTTGGTTTCGCCATAATCATTGTATCTTAATGCATTTTCATAACACACGATAGCCGGTTCCTGCATATACTGTTCTGAAAACAAGTCGCCGATTCGGCAATGAATCAGCATCATGAAACGGGGATGTGGCGGTGTTGGAATATGCTCGTCCACGATATCCAAAACGTGCAGATATTCATACAAAGCCTCTACAACACTGTCTTCTGCCTTAAACCCCACACCGTTCATGTAATGGGCGCGAGCCGAAAGCCAAGAATCGGTAGTGTCGAAATAATTGACCGCCTTCAGCAGACGCTTTCTGTTTGATTGCGGATATCCACCCTTAAACAACGCTTCAGATACAAGCAAATTGAAATAATGTTTGTTAAACGCATCGGTGCTGTCAATGTTGTAGTTTGCCCAAAATCTCGACAATTCACGGGTCGCGCTGTCGGGTTGAAGCCACATGAGGTTGTCGATGCGAAGAAGCTCCGGAGAAATGTTATAAGGTTTGTCGGCATACCATGGTTTTGGGTTGCTTGTGCAGTGTGCGAGGACAAGCAGGAATAACGAGATTGATAGTATAAGATAAAGTTTCTTCACATGGCAAAGGTATAAAATTTTTCAACGCATCAAACGGCTAATTTTTATAATTTTGCAACATCAAAAAGACGACTTTCAATGAAAAAACGCTATACTTTTTCTTCAGGTGATTCTTTTGAAGCTGATTTGGACGATTTGAAACGGTTGCTTGCCGAAAATCAACAATATGTTGAAAACTATGAAGATATTTTAGGCTCGCTTTACGACGACGAATACGTCGCCCGCGGAAATGGTTTCTGCGACCGCAAATACAGCGATGATTTCGTTGAAAGCCAGCTGGAAAAATACCAGAAACGCGTTGAAGAACTCGAAAACTGGATAAAAGAAGGTTTTCCATTGAAATAAAGTCGACTTGTTATTGAAAATCAACGAAATTTTTTTTCATTACAATTAAAAATATTTCTAATTTTGAAGCGTAGAGTTAATTTAAGTTCAATTACAAAAAACTATCATTATGTTATTATCAATTTTAATCATTGTTGCTTTGATTGGCGCGCCGACATTGGCTATTTTCGCAGTTTTCAAAAGAATTAAAAACAAAAATGCCGACACCGCAGGATATGTTTACAACGGAAAGGTTTGGGTCGCGTGGCTGCTGGTGTTCTGCGTCATCGCGTCATTATTCATAGCTTTCTTCATGCCATTATTTGACGGCACCGAAGGATATCACCCGGAATGGGGCGTCTTGGTACTGACTTTATTGTCTATTCTATTTTACATTTGCTACGCAATTATCGCCTTCGTCCCGGCTACTGCCGAAGAATTAGCCGCAAGTAAAGAAGCCGGTAACACCGTTTTGGGCAGCGTCAGCGATTCAGCAGCTTCGATTTTCACCATCATCTTGGGTGTGATCGGCGCTACTCTTATCGCCCTTCCGGCTATGATTGGCGAGGCTTTGAATCCAACACTGGCAATTAAAAATATAGGCGGAACGCTGTACAGAGTCGTCGGTACAGGCTTCGGCTACACCGTCAGCGGAATTCTTATGTTTGCCTTTATTGCAATTATGATCTTTGTGCTGATTTACTTGGCCGCACTGCTTTTCGCAATTCTCGGTACATTTGCCATCGGCATCATTGCAATAATAAAATTTGTGAAAAACAATCAAAATCTTTTAAAGACTAAAGAAATCGAAATAAAGGAATAGTAGAGACGCGCCATGGCACGTCTCTACATTATTTTTCTGGAATGTCTGGTGCCGTCTCAATAATCTTCTGTTTCAGCTCCATCAAATCCCAGGCGTATTTTACGTCGAAATCGCCGATTTTTGTGCGACGAAGCGAGATTAAGCATGCTCCATTGCCCAATGCTTGACCGAAATCGTTGACCAAAGAACGGATGTAAGTGCCTTTGGAGCATTTCACCATGAAATCGACTTTCGGGAAATTGGTTGTGTCGATTTGGAAATCTTCAATGTGAACAAGGCGTTCTTTCAGCTCGAGCTCCTCGTCGGAACGGGCATAATCGAAAGCACGTTTTCCCTGAATTTTGATTGCCGAAAACTTCGGAGGACGCTGCATAATATCACCAATAAACTTTTTACGCGCCTCGTCTAACGCCTCGGCGCTTATCCCGTCAGTCGGAAAAAATTGATTAGGCTCGCTCTCAAGGTCAAACGTCGGTGTGGTCTGTCCAAGAAGCATTGTGCCAGTGTAAACCTTCTCCTGCGCCTGGAAATTGTCAATCTGCTTGGTCATACGACCAGTGCAGAGAATCAGCAATCCTGTTGCCAATGGATCCAAGGTGCCGGCATGACCGACCTTCAGCTTCCGAATTTGATGGTATTTCTTGATGACAGCACGAATCAGATTGACAACGTCGAACGATGTCCAATCAAGAGGTTTATCAATTAGGAATACTTCGCCGGATTCAAAATTGAAATTTGTCATGCGAAACAAATTGCGAGGATACCAATTATCACACAGTAAATCGCGAAATAAATCAATTTGCCTTTTTTCACTATGCTAATCATCCATTTGCAAGCCAGACAGCCTGTGATGAACGCTGCCAAGAAACCTATGATGAGCGCAAACGGTGAGATTCCGGCCATCGCTGCACTCCAACCGACTTCAAGAACATCTTTCGCATCAAGCAAAGCCTCTCCCAAAATCGGAGGAATAACCATCAAAAACGAGAACTGAGCAAGTTTTTCTTTCTTGTTGCCAAGCAACAAACCTGTGGCGATGGTCGTTCCGGAACGCGACAAACCCGGCATAGTGGCACAAGCCTGACCGATACCGATGATGAATGCGTGCAATCCCGAAATCTCCTCACGCTGACGTGGTTTTGCAAAATGTGCAAATGTCAGCAAAGTGGCGGTAACCAACAACATAATGCCGACAATCAACAAGCCGGAGCCGAAGATTTCCTCGATAGTATCTTTAAAAAACACGCCTACGATGCCAACTGGAATCATCGAGATGAGGATGTTGATGGCGTATTTTGTGCCTCCGTTGAGGTTTTTATATGAATTCCACTGCTGTTTTGTGAACAAATCCTTGAAAATCCATACAACCTCGCTCCACAATATTACCAAAGTGGCACAGACTGTCGCAACATGTAAAACGACATTAAATGTGAGGTTTTCCTCGCCGTTCATTCCGAAAATATTCGATAAAATTGTTAAGTGTCCGCTGCTCGACACCGGTAGGAATTCCGTCAAACCCTGAAGAATTCCTAATAATAAAGCTTGTAACCAGTCCATTTTTAAGGTTATTCTTTAGGTCTTTTCATTATTGCATAAAACTGTATTCCGAAGCCAATCAGAATCAAAATCGGAGCGAGCGTCAGCCTCCTGAAACTGAACATTCCTTCGTTGAAGACATCCGGATTGTCGGAGCCGCCGCCAATCATCAAAAGAAAACCTACAAGCAAAAACGCCAACCCGATGAGCACCCATTTGTAGTTGTCACGACCGAAAGGCATCGGTTTTTTCTCTTTTTCTGTGGTTTTCACATCATTTTTTGTTGCCATATCTGTAAAATTTCAAATTATTCATATAGTTCGTCGACATCAGCACGCAGATATTTCCTGATAGCGAAAAACGTCGATAAAGTGGTAAGCAAAACTCCTAAAATCATCACCGAGACGTAAATCAACGCCACATTACCAAAGTTTATCAAAACCGCCAACTCAGGAACCCTTCTCATCATCGTCACCAAGAAAACAGTAAGAAGCACCAAAGCTAACAACGAGCCTATAACTCCTTGAATAACAAAATATTTCATAAACGGCTTGATGATGAAATTCTCCGTAGCGCCAACAAGCTGCATACTCCTCACAGTAAACCTTTTCGAGTAAACCGAAAGCCTCACTGTGTGACTTATCAGTGTCACCGCCATAATCAAAAGCACTATTCCAATAAGCAGAATTAAAGCAGCTATCTTATTGACATTCTTATCAATAGAGTGTATCAGCGACTTCTGAACATATACCTCTTTCACGTTTTTATTCTTCAAAACCCACTGTTCAATCTTCGCTATACTGTCGTTGTTGGCATAATCTGAGTTAAACCTCACGTCGATTGAAGGCAGAAGCGGATTTTCAACATCACCAAGCCACTCCAATATATCCTCGCCCAAATCTTCAGTCAGCCGTCGCGTAGCCTCCTGCTGTGAGATGTATTCTGTTGATTTTACATATTTTTTCTTATCCAAAATATGTTGAAAATCAATAATATCGGCTTCTTTTACTCCTTTTTTCATCACAATTTCAAAACCGATATTTTCCTTGATATAATCGGAAATCCTGTTTGCGAAAAGCACCAATGAAGAAAAGAGACTCAGCACAAACAAAACAAGCATGATACTCATCAATGAGATGAGATACGAACCTCTGAGACGGCGTTTTGTTGATGAATTCTCGTTTTTCATAAAATATTAACTTGCAAAAATAAAAAAAATTATAGTAATTTTGCAAAAAAATTATCAACATGAAGAAAGCTCTGTTTGTAATTTTATCAACAATCTTGATTTTTACTAATCTTAAAGTAAAAGGTCAAGTGGAATATGATAATTATTTTACTGATAATCAGTTACGAATCGATTATTACCTTTTTGGAAATGCCGATACAGTGATTTACGCACTCGACAAACTCGTGAAAGAACCTAAATGGGGTGGTCCGCGTGTTCAGCTTGTCGATAATATGAATTACGGAATGTATAGCATCGAAGTGATGCCGACTGATTCTGAAGAAGTCATTTATTCGCATGGCTATTGCCTGCTTTTCGGTGAATGGCAAACCACCGACGAGGCTACAAAAATTAGCAAAGGTTTCCATGAATCAGTGGTTATACCTTTTCCAAAAGAGCCGGTTGATGTTGTTTTTTATGCAAAAACCGAAGATCTTATGTCAGTTGAAAAGATGAAAATCACTGTCAATCCTAATGATTATTTCATCAAGCCGGCACCTAAACTTCCTTATGCAATCTATAATGTTTACGGCGACTATCCTGTTGATAAAGCTGTCGATATTGTACTGCTTCCTGATGGTTACACCGAAAAGGAGATGGGTAAATTTGTGCAAGACTGCCAGTTTTTTGTGAAAAGTTTGTTCAGTTATGAGCCATATAATCATTATCAAGACCGTTTTAATATTCGTGCTGTGATGGTGCCTTCTCAGGATTCTGATATTACAATGCCTGGTGACGGGTTTTACAGAAACACAGCTTTAAGTTGTAGTTTCTGGACTTTCGACAGTGAGCGTTATTGTATGACTTACGATAATGAGACTATGAAAACTCTTGCCGGACAAGTGCCTTACGATCAGATTTACATCCTAGCAAACACCAAGAAATACGGCGGTGGAGGTATTTTTAACTCATATTGTGTAAGCACAACAGGTAATTCATACTCTTCTGAAGTCATTATTCATGAATTTGGACATGGATTTGCTGGACTTGCCGATGAATATGCCTACGACGGCACCGATAATTATAAACTCGAAGTTGAACCTTGGGAGCCTAATATCACCACTTTGGTTAATTTCGATGCAAAATGGAATGATATGATTGGTAAAAAGACTCCTGTTCCAACTCCTGTCGATAAAAAATATGAAAAAACTGTCGGTGTTTACGAAGGCGCAGGTTATCAGATGCATGGCATCTATCGCCCGATGATGGATTGCCTAATGAGAACTTTTGATGGCGATAAGTTTTGCCCGGTTTGTCAGCGCGCAATTGAAAAAATGATAAAATATTACACTGAGTAATATGGATTTTTTAACATTATTAAGTCTCGCAATCGCTCTTTCAATGGACGCTTTTTCAGTGTCGATTTGTAAAGGACTTACAACTAAAAAATTTTCATTTAAAACCGCAATTTTATGTGGTGTTTGGTTTGGCGGATTTCAGGCTTTAATGCCATTAATCGGCTATTTTTTAGGCGAACAGTTTGAAAGTTTGATTACCAACATCGACCATTGGATTGCTTTCGGACTTCTGTTTTTGATTGGCGCAAATATGATTTATGAAGCTTTTAAAGACGAAGAAACTGAAAATTCAAATAAAAATGATGCCAAAACAATGTTTTTACTCGCAATTGCCACCAGTATCGACGCTTTAGCCATTGGAGTGACATTCGCTTTTCTGCAAGTTAACATCTGGACATCTATATTAATAATAGGAGTGACAACTTTTATTTTCAGCTTCGCCGGAGTCGCAATAGGAAACTTTTTCGGTTCAAAATATTCAAAACCAGCCAGCATCATAGGCGGCGTAATTTTAATCTTAATCGGAACAAAAATATTATTAGAGCATTTAGGAGTTTTATAACTTTTTTTTTAATTGTCATTCCGACCGACTGCAGGGAGCGGAGGAATCTCTATCTATTTTTTTTGATTAATATTAATAAAAAAGAATTAATAAAAAATTAGATAGATAACTCTCTGTTGATAACTCTTTAAGTCATTAAAAACCAAACTGATAAAGTGTTGAAATCTGTTGATTTTTCTGTTAAATTCAACTAAATAACTATTAAAAACTTTTTAATTTTCAGGCTTATTAACAGCCATAAAATTTTATCATTTTTTATCAAAATTTTATTAACAAATTTTATTAAAATAATGTTGATAATTTTTTAGATTTTGATTTTCAAAGAGATATAAATTTGGTTAAAAAATAGCATTTTTATAACTTGTTCAAAATTAACAAAAAAGCAATGCTGCGTTCTGAAATTTTTTTTACTTTTGTAAAAATTTTTCAACATTTGTGATATGAATCAAATTATTCCTATAGCATCAGATCACGGCGGATTTGCCATGAAGCAGTATCTTATTGATAAACTGAAAGATAGCGGTTATGAAGTTAAAGATTACGGTTGTTTTTCAGAGCAAAGTGTCGATTATCCTGATATGATACATCCTTTGGCTCAGGATATTCAGGATGGAAAATATCCGCTAGGAATCATTTTGTGCGGTAGCGGCAATGGTGCCCAAATGACTGCCAACCATCATCCGCATGTGCGTGCGGCTCTTTGCTGGAATGTTGAACTTGGAAAACTGGCTCGCCAACATAACGACGCAAATATTTTGGCATTGCCTGGCAGATTCATTAGTAACGAAATGGCATGGAATATCGTGAAAGCATATCTAACAACCGATTTCGAAGGCGGTCGCCATTTGAACAGAATTAAAAAAATTGATTTGTAATAATATAGGGGATAGACGGCGTATATCCGTTAAAACAAAATGACAGAAAAGGGTACGATTTTTAGCCAAAATGTAAAGCATATAGCTTTCAATGAGGAACATCAGAAAAAGATGCTCGCCCGCTATATCTTTTTCCAGTGTGTGGCTGAAGACTGTGCCAATCATTATGCCAATGTTGAGCTTGAGAAATCAAGGGCTTTCAATATAAGAAACAAGGCTTTCAAATATTATGACAAGTTTCTTGTCGATTTTGAGACTAATGTTATCAACAATGGCGGTATTGTTAAATGGGCTAGAGATGCTGATGAAGCTAAATATATGGTTTACAATATTTTAAGTGATGAAAAAGCTAAAAATGTTGTGAAAACCAAGAGTATTTTGGCTGAAGAAATTGGCTTGATGCCGTTTCTTGAGATGAAAAAAGTCAACATCACTGAGACTGATACCGGCGATTTTATCTGTTATCAGTACAATGAACGTCCGTCAGATCCGAAACATTCGGCAGCGCATAGAATCAGAGAGGATATTTCAGAAACATTCACTGAAAAATTCGGTGTCAAAGAAAATCTCTCACCAAAACAGTTGATTACTGTCACTCGTAAAGTATTAAGCGATAAGTATTTAAATGCCGATGCCGCTATCACTGGCGCTGATTTCTTTGTTGCCGACACTGGCGATATCATCCTTTCTGAAGACGAAGGTAATGTTTTGAAATCGATAGCAAACGCTGATATTCATATAGTTTTAGTCGGCATTGATAAGCTTATTCCTTCTATCGACGACCTGAGCGTTTTACTTCCGCTTTCATCGCTTTATGAAGTCACGAAAAATAAAGCCAAGTCATTGTATACCATTTTAAGCAAGCCGGCTAAGGACGAGTTCCGTAATCAGAAATTATATGTCGTTTTAGTTGACAACAACCGCTCAAAAATGCTTGAGAAAGAGCAGCAGCGCCGTATTCTGACATGTATTGAATGTGGCGCCTGCCATAGCGTTTGTCCGGTTTTCAACACCATTGGCGGACATGTTTACGACAACGCTTTTCCTGGACCTGTCGGAGTAATACAATCGATATCAGACGGTTACGAAAATTCAGCTCATCTTGCTACTCTGTGTTTGTCGTGCCATCAGTGTGAGGAATACTGTCCGATGAAAATCAAAATCAGTGATTTGGTTTTGAGAAACAGGATTGAAATCGCTAAAGAAGACGGATCTTTACTTGGTGAAAAACGTGTTTTTAATTTTATATTAAAACATGTTAGTAACCGCAAGGATATGGATAAATCTAAGGAGTTTTTCAACAGAGTTGAGTTGAAACAGATGCTGAAAAAGACCTGGGGTGCTCGTCGTGAGATTCCGGCTTTTGCTGAAAAGAGTTTTTCGGAGATGTATCGTGAAATTAATAATTTCGACCAATAGATACTATTTTGTGACGAAATTCGTCTATTTGTGACGAAATTAGAAAAAATTCGACTTTTAGAAATAAAATTAAAATAAAATAACAAATTAACATTAAAAATTAAAACCATGAAAAAAACTTTTACCTTATTGACATTAATGTTGATTGCGATGTTTGGTTTCGCACAGAGTTTTGTGATGATAAACACTGATAATCAACAGGAAACAGAAGATTTGTTCAACAATTCAAATCTTAAGATTCATTATTATACCGACAATTTCGTGTTGGCTACAGCTAAAACTGTTGACGAAAGCATGAAAGTGTTGGATTCACAGGCATTTTCCGACAATGACGTTTATACATTGGTTTATTGTCCTCAAACAGAGCAACAAAACTATCTTGGTGATGGAGAAGCATTATTACAAACATCAAACTTCGTGCTGGTGAAAGGCGCCGCCATGCCATATAAAAATGATGGTGCTGTGGCAATTTTCAACAAAGAAGCAAAGTTACCTGTCGCAACCCGTGATTTCCCGGTGGTTACAGCTGAAAATCCGATAATTCGTGGTATGATGGATCAAGTGAACATGGACTCACTCGAGGCAACAGTTCAGCATTTGCAGGATTATCAAAGCAGAATGTGGAATTCAGATAATGCATTTGCAGCTTCCGATTGGATTGCCGGTCGTATGGCAGCTCTCGGTCTCGAGGTTGAGCAACAGCCATTTTATGCCAGCACTTGGACAGGCGGTGGGGAAGCGGCTCCAAATGTTATTGGTATTCAGCGCGGTACGCTTTATCCTGATGTTTATGTCGTTTGTGGTAGTCACTTCGATTCATTCTCATATGAGGCAATGTATGGAAGTGGTAATTGTCCTGGTGCCGACGACAACGCTACCGGTGTGGCCAGCGTGCTTGAAAGCGCCAGAATCATGACTCAGTATGAGTTTGAATATTCAATTGTTTACTGCGCATACGGCTGTGAGGAGATGGGACTTTACGGCAGTGAGGCTTATGCTTCCCGTTGCCAGCAGGAAGGCATGGAGATTATCGGATATTTCAACAACGACATGAATGGATATCTTTATGGCGATGCGATTCATATCGACTGCATCTATCCTAATTCGGTAGCTCAAATCGGCGATTATTATATGAATGTGGCAAACATTTATTTCCCTGAGATGCAAGTTCGTCATGTCACCTTATCGGGTGGCGACAGCGACCATACATCATTCAACCAGCATGGTTACAAGGGTATTTATCCTTTCGAGGATGTTGACCATTACAGTCCATATATCCACACCCCAAACGATATGATAGGACAGAGTGTCAACAGTTTCGAAATGGGTCAGCGTTACTGCCAAATGAACATCGGATGCTTGACGGAAATAGCTACTGTTGTCGATCACACCAACGTTTCTGAAATCGATGACATTAATGATGAAGTGGTTCGTTATGAGGTTTATGACCTGATGGGACGTCCGGTTTATAGTGAAAAATCAGTATCGACAAATATCGACAAAATCTCTGTAAATAACTTAAAATCAGGAGTTTACATGATTCGTTTTGTGATGAAAAATGGTAATGTGGTGACAAGGAAATTTGTTAAGGAATAAAATTATGGCAAAGACAAAAACGGTATTTTTCTGCAAGGAATGTGGCAATGAGTCGCCGAAATGGATGGGTCATTGCCCTGCGTGTGGAGCGTGGAACAGCTATGTGGAAGAGACGGTGGTGACGGGAAAAGACAGTAAGACCGTTTCAAAAGACATTGATTTTCAAAACTTTAAAAGCAAGCCTACGCCAATTCGAGAGGTAACAAGCGCTCAAGAGGAACGTCTCGATATGGGTTACGAGGAACTGAATCGGGTACTCGGTGGAGGACTCGTTCCCGGATCCTTGGTGCTTCTCGGTGGCGAGCCTGGCATAGGTAAATCGACCCTGCTGCTTCAGATGGCGTTGAGAATCAAGAACAAAAAGGTTCTTTATGTGTCGGGTGAGGAGAGTCAGCAACAGATTAAGATGCGTGCCGACAGAATCGGCATAGAAAACGATAACTGCCTGATACTCAATGAGACTGATACACAAAACATCTTGAAACACTTTAAAGATGTGATGCCCGACATTATGATTATCGACTCAATTCAGACTTTGGAGTCGCCGTCGGTTGAGGTAACAGCCGGTAGCATCAGTCAAATTCGTGAGACTGCGGCCGAGATGAACAAAATCGCCAAGACATTTCATGTTCCAGTGTTTTTGATTGGTCACATCACCAAGGACGGCACCATCGCCGGACCGAAGATTTTGGAGCATATCGTCGACACTGTGTTGCAGTTTGAAGGCGACCGCCATTATGGTTTCAGGATTTTGAGGACCGTGAAAAACCGTTTCGGCTCGTCGTCTGAACTCGGCATCTTCGAGATGAACGCTGAGGGCTTGCGAGAGGTCAAGAACCCGAGTGAAATCTTGCTTTCACAGCGTGAGACGGCTGTCAGTGGCATTGCGATAGCGGCCATGGTCGAAGGTCTGCGTCCTATGCTTGTGGAGACACAGGCGTTGGTGAGTTCGGCGGCCTACGGAACGCCACAGAGGTCAAGCACGGGCTTCGATATCAGGAGGTTGAACATGCTTCTGGCGGTTCTTGAAAAACGAGCAGGATTCCGACTCGGCGCCAAAGACGTGTTCTTGAACATAGCAGGTGGCTTGCGTGTAGACGACCCGGCAATGGATTTGGCAGTAGTGGCAGCTGTTTTGTCGTCGAGTGAGGATGTCGCCATCGATGGCCGATGCGCTTTTGCCGCTGAGGTCGGGCTTTCAGGAGAGGTTCGTGCCGTGAACAGGGTAGAGGCACGCATCGCCGAGGCCGACAAACTCGGTTTTGATAAGATTTTCGTGTCGAAATACAGCGTGAAAGGCCTCGACACCAGCAAATACAAGATCAAAGTGGTGCCGGTGGCGACGATAGGACAGTTGTTTAAAGAATTGTTTTAACCGAGCACTATTGCGAGGTTATTATCAATATGTCCCGCCGGATAATCCCAAATCACCGGGTATCCGTAGTCTTTCACTTTCTCGTAGATGATTTCTTTGGCGGTCATGCCAATCGGTAGGGAGCTTTCGTGCATGTCGTTGAACGCTCCGACCAGCAAAGCCTTCAAATTAGCAAGTTTTCCTGCACGTTTCAGCGCCATCATCATTCGGTCGATGTGGTAGAGATATTCGTCAACGTCCTCAATGAACAATATCTTGCCGTCCGTTTCGGGAAACAGGTCGGAACCTAGCATTGAATAGAGGACGGAGAGGTTGCCGCCGACGATCGGAACGTTGTGTAGAGACGCACGGCAGTGCGTCTCTACGGTATACCATTTTCCTGTCAATGCCTCATATAATGTCTCCACCGGCTCTTTGTTATTGCTTTCGAAATATTTCAACATTACTCCGTGAATGCTTTGATAGCCAAGCTGTTGCATTTTGGCGTGCAGCACTGTCACGTCGCTGAAACCCACGATCCATTTCGGATGTTTTTCAAACTTTGTAAAGTCAAGTTTATCTATAATTCTGATTGTGCCATATCCGCCACGGGCGCAGAATATAGCATCGATGTCGTCTCTGTCGAGATAATCTTGCAACACGCTTGCACGGAAGTCGTCATCGCCCGCAAATTGGTGATACTCAGCAAATAAGCGGTCGTCGTAAACAGCAACGAAGCCTTTTTCTTCAATCCATTTCACGGCAGCGGTGATTTTGTCAGGGGTCACCTTCCATGCCGGCGCAACAATGGCTATCTTCGAGCCTTTTTTAAGATAATCAGGAGTTTTCATAGATGCAAAAATATATAATTTTTCATTTGTTAAGTTTTTTGAAATATAGTTTTTTTCGAAACAAATCAATTTTTGTTGAAAAAACTTTAAACTTTAAACTCTAAACTTTAAACTATTTTATGTATTTTTGCAGATTAATTAAATGAATATAATTAAAAACTTCATATTATGTCAAAAAATGAAAAATTTGTCGAAGAAGGCTTGACTTACGACGACGTTTTACTGATTCCGGCTTATAGCGATATTATCCCTCGCGACGCCGATTTGAGAACCAACTTCTCTCGCCGCATCAGGCTGAATATCCCAATCGTCACTGCAGGTATGGACACCGTCACCGAGGCCCCGATGGCTATCGCTATCGCACAGGAAGGCGGCATAGGCGTGCTTCATAAAAACATGACGATTGAACAGCAGGCCGCCGAGGTGACCAAGGTGAAACGTGCCGAAAACGGCATGATCATCAACCCGGTGACCATCAAGGAAGGCGCTCTCGTACGTGACGCCCTCAAAATCATGAACGACTACCACATCGGTGGCATCCCGGTGGTTAACGACGACAATAAACTCGTGGGAATCGTCACTAACCGTGACCTCCGCTTCGAGCGTAAGACAGACCGCCCGATCTCGGAAGTGATGACAAAAGACAACCTCATCACCACAACCGAATTCACTGATTTTGCTACAGCTGCTGACATCCTGCAGGAGCATAAAATCGAGAAGTTGCCAGTCGTCGACAAGCACAATCACCTCATCGGACTTATCACTTACAAAGATATCATCAAAATCAAGGCCCGCCCTAACGCTTCAAAAGACGAGCACGGCCGCTTGAGAGTCGCTGCCGCCGTTGGTATCACATACAATACCATGGAGCGCGCTCAAGCCCTTGTAAATGCTGGCGTTGACGCTATCGTTGTCGACACAGCGCACGGTCACTCAAAGAACGTGTTCAACGTCACAAAAGAGCTCCGCAAGGCATTCCCGAACATCGACCTCGTGATTGGAAACATCGCTACAGCAGAGGCAGCTAAAGATTTGGCCAAACTCGATGTCGACGCTATCAAAGTCGGTATCGGACCAGGCTCAATCTGCACAACACGTATCATCGCAGGTATCGGCGTTCCGCAGCTGACAGCTGTTTACAACGTCTCGGAAGCCCTCAAAGGCAGCGGCATTCCAGTCATCGCTGACGGCGGCATACGTTACACAGGCGATATCGTGAAAGCCATCGCAGCAGGCGCTTCAACCATCATGGCAGGCTCACTGTTCGCAGGTGTCAACGAGTCACCAGGCGACACCATCATCTTCGAAGGCCGTAAATATAAGACATACCGCGGCATGGGTTCACTTGAGGCAATGCAGCACGGCTCGAAAGACCGTTACTTCCAGGATATGGAAGACGACATCAAGAAACTCGTACCGGAAGGTATCGTCGGTCGCGTTCCTTACAAAGGAAGCCTCTCGGAAGTGGTCTATCAGATGGTCGGCGGACTCCGCGCAGGTATGGGCTACACAGGCTCACACACCATCGAGGAGCTGCACAACGCGCGTTTCATCAAGATCACCGCATCGGGCATGAACGAGAGCCATCCGCACGACATCACAATCACACAGGAATCACCGAATTACAGCCGTAAAGCGTAATAAAACAGTAAAAGTAACGTTAATCAGAAGGAGATTCCTCATCCCTACGGGATTCGGAATGACAGCGGACCTATCAGAACGAAGAATTGTCATTCCGAGCACGAAGTGCGAGGAAACTATAAAAGAAAAAAAAGAAATTATATGAAAAAACTATTAGTTCTTTTAGTAATGTTAACTCCATCCATCCTCTTTGCTCAGGGTTGGAAATCAAAGACTTTGATAACTCTTGGCGACAACAACATCTCTGCCAAGGAGTTTATGGAGGTTTACGAGAAAAATAACGTGAAAAGCGATGTCATCGATAAGAAAAACGTCGATGAATATCTCGATATGTATATCAACTTCAAGTTGAAAGTCATTGAGGCTGAGAATCGTAAGATGGATACTTTGCCAAAGTTTGTCAAGGAATATGACGGTTATCGCAAACAGCTTGCAAAGCCTTATTTCTCGAACGACGCGGCAACAGAAATTCTTGTTGACGAGGCTTACGAACGCATGCAGTGGGATCTCAACGCATCGCATATCCTTATTAAATGCGACCCTCACGCTGTTCCTGCCGACACCCTCAAGGCATACAACAGAGCAATGGAGCTTCGCAAACGTGTGTTGAGTGGCGAAGACTTTGGTGAGGTGGCGACAGAAGCTTCAAACGACCCGTCGGCACGCGACACCGTCGTTAACAAACGTTCTTACAAAGGAAACCACGGAAACCTTGGTTATTTCTCGGTGTTTGACATGGTCTATCCTTTCGAGACAGGTGCCTACAACACCAAAGTCGGCGAGGTCTCAATGCCAGTGCGTTCCGACTTCGGATATCATATCATCAAAGTTAACTCAAAGACTCCGGCTTGCGGCATGATAAAAGCCGCCCACATCTTCCTGGCAGTCGACGAAAAAGACCCGCTGAAGTCGGATTCTGTTGTAAAAGCTAAGATTTACAACATTTATAATGAAATCGACAAAGATGGCAAAAACTGGGATATCATCGTTAAGAAATATTCTGATGACAAAGGCAGCGCATCTCATGGCGGCACACTCACTCCTTTCAAAGTCAGCCAGATAGTGCCAGAGTTTATCAACGAGGTTAAGAAATTGAATGACAATGAGTTTTCAGAGCCTATCAAGACCAGCTACGGCTATCATATCGTTAAACTTATCTCAAAATCAGGCGTGAAGAGTCTCGACGAAGAGAAAGAAAACATCACAAAACGCGTTGAGAAAGACATGCGTGCCAAGTTGAGCGACGAAATGGTGTTGAAACGTATCATGAAAGAGGATAAATTCAAGGAATATGTCAAAGTTAAAGACGCTTTCATCGCAACTATCGACACCACCTTGCAACAAGGCGCATACAAAGTGTCGGAAGGCGTTGACGTGAATAAAGTTCTCTTCAAATTCAAAAAAGATGAATATAAAATCTCTGATTTCATTGAATATATCAAACAACATCAGTCGGCACAGCCGTTTATGACATCGGCATCGTATGCCTACCAGCTTTATGATGAATTCTTGAAAGAATCAGCATTTGCTTACGAAGACGCTCATCTTGAAGAGAAATATCCTGACTTTAAGCTTCTCGTTCAGGAATATCACGACGGCATCCTTCTCTTTGACTTGATGGATAAAGAGGTTTGGAAAAAGGCCGAGCTTGACACCGCTGGCATAAAAGCTTACTATGAACAAAACAAGGAAAACTACATGTGGGGCAAGCGTGTGAAAACCATCCTTATGACTGTTCATAATGAGGAAAGCCTTGCAAGAGCTGAGGAAATCATCAAACAGGATATCAGCGCCGACAGCATCAGATCAATCATCAAGGCTGAATCGTTAAAGGGTGTGACAGTGAAATCACCTTATTTCCAGCAGGGCGACAACGTTGATATCGACGAGACAGAATGGGTTGTCGGTACCATCAGAGTCATTCCTTCGACTGTTGATAAATCAACGAAAATCGTGAAGATTTTGGATGTCCGTGAGCCGGAGCCTAAGACTTACAAAGAGGCAAGAGGCGTTATCACTTCGGCATATCAGACACAACTTGAAGCCGACTGGCTCGAGGCTCTGAAAGAGAAGTATCCTGTGACGGTTAATGAAAAAATCTTGGAGAAAGTAAGAAAAAACTATGAGAAATAAACTTGCAATCGGACTGATATGTTTGCTGGCATTTGTATCGTGTCAGAACTCAAAAAACGGCAACGGCGATAGGATTGTCGCTACCGTTTATGACAAAACTTTGTATCAGTCCGATTTGCAAAGCGTTCTGTATGAAGGTATTAGCGTCAACGACAGCCTCGTCAGGACGAAAGCTTTCATCGACAACTGGATTCGCCGCCAGCTGCTCATTCATCAAGCAGAAAACAACATCGACAAATCGGAACTCGATTTTTCAAGACAGCTGGAAGATTATCGTAACTCATTGATAATCTATAAGTACGAGTCGATGCTGATAGAGCAAAACCTCGACACTGTTGTTTCTGATGAAGAGATTGCCGCTTATATCGAAGATAACTCATCAGTTGATATGGATAAGGAATCGGTTCGATATATCATATTGAATTTGAGGAAGAAAGAGCTTATTGAAAATATGAATAACAGTCTGTACAGCAAGGCTGTTAAAGATAGGATTTTTGAAATTTATTAATTATGAAGCTAAGAAGAATATTTGCTTTAGTTGCTTTTATAACTATTTGTGTTTCAGCAACATACGCACAGCAACCGCAGGTTATTGACAAAATAGTGGCTGTTGTGGGCAAGAATATCATCATGCAGTCGGATATTGAAGAGCAATATATGCAATACAGGCTTCAGGGTGGTATCAAAGGAAGCGCTTCCTCTATTCGTTGTGAGATTCTCGAAGACCAGCTTTTCCGTAAGCTCATGCTTAACCAAGCAGAACTTGATAGTATCGAAGTTACTGATTCTCAAATAGATGCGGAGTTGGAACGTTATATCAGATATTATATCAATCAACTTGGCTCGCAGGAAAAATTAGAGAAATATTACGACAAACCAATCAAGGAAATCAAAGCGGAGCTTCGTGAGTCGTTGAAGGAGAAACAGCTTATGGAGGAGGTTCAGCGCAAGATTGTTGAGGGTGTTAATGCAACTCCGAGCGATGTGCGTGACTTTTTCTATAGCATTCCTAAAGATTCCATCCCGATGGTGAGCGCACAATACGAGATTGCGCAGCTGGTGAAGAAACCGCCAATCACCCTTGACGAGAAACTTGCTGTGAAAGACCGTCTTTATGGCTTGCGCAGCCGTATTTTGAAAGGCGAGCGTTTCTCGACAATGGCTTTGTTGTATTCCGAAGACCCGGGTTCTGCCAAGAAAGGCGGTGAGCTTGGCTTCCAGGGCAGAGGTGAGCTAGTGCCTGAGTTTGAGGCAGCCGCATTCGCTTTGAAAGACGGCGAGATTTCCGAAGTCGTTGAAACAGAATATGGTTATCATATCATTCAGCTTATCGAGCGTCGTGGCGACTATGTCAATGTGCGTCATATTTTGCTTACAGTGAAGGTGTCACCTGAGGCTTTGCAATATGCCTATAATGAGTTGGATTCTATAGCAAATCTTATCAGAAACGACAGCATCACTTTCGATGAGGCTGTGACGAAATTCAGCGACGAAGACGATAAGATGAACGGCGGTTACCTTGTGAATCCCAACACGGGAAGCACAATGTTCGCGGCTGAAGACCTCGACCAGCAGGTTTCGGTGGTCGTCAACAGACTGCAGGTGGGTGAGGTGAGTAACCCGGTGCCAATGAAGACAAAAAATGGTAAAGACGCATATAGATTATTGATTATCAAGAAGAAAACCACACCACACAAGGCAAATCTGAAAGACGATTACGCTTTGATCCAGCAGTGGACAATGCAAAAGCTGCGTCAGGATGCTATAAACAAATGGATTGAATCGAAGTCAACAAAGGCATATATCAAGATCAGCGAGGAGTATCAAGGCTGTGATTTTCAATTTGATTGGAAGATAGAGGAATAAATTATGTACAGTTCGGATGTTGAAGGCGCGAAAGCCCTTGTAAATAAATACGAAGCACTGAAAAAGGAAATCGGTAAAGTCATCGTCGGACAAAACGAGGTGATTCACGATACCATTTTGTCGATTTTCTGTCAGGGACATGTGCTTTTGGTGGGTGTTCCTGGTCTTGCTAAGACGTTGTTAATCAATACAATAGGGCAAGCGTTAGGCTTGAGTTTCAATCGTATACAGTTCACTCCAGACCTGATGCCGAGCGATATTGTCGGAACGGAGATTTTGGACGAGTCGCGTCAGTTTAAATTTGTGAAAGGTCCTGTGTTTGCTAATATTATCCTTGCCGACGAGATCAACCGTACGCCTCCTAAGACGCAGGCGGCGTTGCTTGAGGCCATGCAGGAGAAAAACGTCACTGTTTCGGGCAAGACTTACAAGCTGAGCGAGCCGTTTTTCGTGCTTGCCACCCAGAACCCTATCGAGCAGGAGGGAACGTATCCGCTTCCTGAGGCTCAGCTCGACCGATTCATGTTCAACCTGATGCTCGATTATCCTTCATACGAGGAGGAGATAGCGGTTGTGAAAAACACTACAGCTGCTATTAATAATAAGGTGGAGGCAGTGATGAGTGCCGAAGAGATTCTCTACTTCCAGCAGTTAGTGCGTCGTGTGCCGGTGCCTGATAACGTCTATGAATACGCAGTGAGTTTGGTTGCCAAGACCCGTCCTAACACCGAGCGCGCTCATGAATTTGCAAACAAATATCTCAGCTGGGGCGCAGGTCCGCGTGCTTCTCAATATCTCATTATCGGTGCCAAAGCCAATGCTTTGATGAGCGGCAAGTTCTCGCCCGACATCGAAGACGTGAAAAAAGTAGCGGTGCCGGTTCTCCGCCACCGCCTTGTTCGCAACTACACCGCTCAAGCTGAAGGAATCAACATTAAGACGATTATTTATAAGATGTTATAAGAATAACATATTTTTAAAAAACCAAACGACAATAAAACAGGCCTTGTGGTGAGCGAAGCTTATCCAGACAGGTTTATGTCGTTTGGTTTTTATTAATCATTAATAAGCTTTCAGCTTATCGCCAGTTTCCTTAATGATAGCTCTGTAGAATTCTTCGCTGTATTTTGGCTGTTCCACTTTTGGTGCATAGTATTTGTAACCTTCAGGAACTTCGCGGGCTGTTTTCACGTTGCCATCCATGTATTTCACAAAGAGCTGCTGATAGAACGCCTTCCATTCGTTGCAGAGTCTTGTGGCTTCTTCGTTTGAGTATTTTGTGAGGAATTTCACTGCTTCTGCAGGGTCTTTTGCATAAATCTCAGCCGCTTTGGTGTTGACGTTTTGCACTGATTTCACCCAGCCCTGCTCGTATTCTGCCTGTTTTGCCTCGATTTCAGGGTGGATGTAGTCATATTTTGTGTAAGCCCAGTTCGACATCTGGTTGAAAATCCAGAATCCTGATGTCTCTGAGAATTCCATCATCGAGCCGTTGCCTTCGCGATAGCAGAGCGGAATCTCCGTCATGCAGGTGTACATCGGGCAGTAGACGGTGCTTGCAGCGTCGTCGACACCCCACCAGATGATACCGCCGATTTCAGGGATGCTGTTGGCGTTGCTCTGTGAAACAAACGAGAAGCCTGTCTGCTGTGTGGCTGTTGTTCTCTCGTGGACGTATCCAACACCGTCGATCTCCCAACCCATTGGACGCCAACGATATGGGCAGTGGAATGGACCAGCGCCAAGGTCTTTGGTCATGTCGAGTTCGGTGCCTTCGAGGTGGTCGCGCATGAAGCTCATCATGTCGAGAACCGACACTTTCTTGCTTGGTTTAACCCAAAGAGGCATTCTGTTGCTCGGGAAATTCTCAACTGTCTGGGGTTCACCAACCACGTATGGTTTCGCGCGATTGATGTTACGGCCGGTGGCATAGTCCCAATATGCGTCCATGCCTTCTGTAACCTGGTTGAACATTGCCCACACGCGGATTTCGCAGCCACGTGCCGCGCCGAAGTCGACAGGAGCGTAAACGTCTGAGAATGAGAAGTCTTCGTCTTTACCGACGTAAAGATTATTCTTCTTTGCGAATGAAATCACGTCTTCCGAATAGATGCAGTCGATGTTCATGTCTTTCATGAACTTCTTGAAATCTTTCGACGTGACAGATGTCTTGTTTTTCTTTGCAAGCGGGAATGTTGTGATACGTGCCTGGTTGGCGTGACCGCAAACATATCCGTCGGGGATGCGGCGTGCCACCCACACCATGCCTTTTTCAAACTTGCCTTTGCCTATCATTTCCATAATCCAAACCTCTTCAGTGTCGGCAATTGAGAATGACTCGCCTTCGCTGATATAGCCATATTTTGCTGTAAGTTCGGCGATGTTACGGATGGCCTCGCGAGCTGTCTTGCAACGCTGTAACGAGATGTAAATCAATGTGCCATAATCCATTAAGCCTTCACCTTCCCAAAGACATTCAAGTCCGCCGTAGGTTGTCTCACCGATAGCCAGCTGATATTCGTTCATGTTGCCTACAACATTATATGTATGGCTCACTTCAGGAATCTCGCCGAGGTAACGGCCGCTGTCCCAATCATAAAGTTGGCGCATGGCACCCTCCGGATAATCGGCTGCCGGATAGTGATATAATTCACCGTAAAGTACATGAGAATCAGCGGCATACGAAATCATGGTAGAGCCGTCGACCGATGCTCCCTTGGTGACAAGGAAGTTGGTGCATGCACTCGCCTTCGTCATTCCAAGAAGGCAAATAATTGCTAATAATGTTAGTAATTTCTTCATAGTATTTAATTTAAAATGTTTATAATATTTAATTTATCCTTTTCTATTTGATTTTTTAAAGCCTCGGTGTTATCAAATCTTATATCTTCACGCACAAAATCCACAAATCTTACCTTGATTTCTTTGCCATAGATATCTTCATCGAAATTGATAATGTTGCTTTCGATGCTTTGGGGGCGGTTGTCGTGCATAGTCGGGCGTTTGCCTATATATGTCATTGCCGGATAAGATTTGCCGCCGACATCAACAAAAGTCGCGTAAACACCTTGTTTTTCAATGAGTTGAAACTCTTTTGCAACTTCAATATTTGCTGTCGGGAAACCTATTTTATGGCCTACTTGTTGACCTTTTACAACCTTTCCAGTATAAGAAAACTCATATCCGAGCAGCATATTGGCGTGTTTGATATCGCCGATTTCCAAATAATGACGGATTTTCGTTGAGCTGACTGCCACATTTTCGATATCTTGTTCCTGAATCTTCTCAACCTTGAAATTATATTGATTTCCAAGCTCGTAAAGCATGCTGAAGTCACCGGTTCTGCCACTACCGAAATGATGATCATAGCCGATAATCAACACTGCAGGAGCGATGTTTTTAACGATATAATTTTTAATAAAATCTTCTGATGAAGTACTTGCGAACTCTTTGGTAAATTTTATAATGATAAGATTATCAATGCCTAATGCTTTAAGATGATTTATTTTTTCTTCTTGTGTAGATATGAAACGAATGCCCGCGTCATGACTCAGCACCTGTCGGGGGTGTGGGTAAAATGTAACCACGACGCTCTCACCACCGATTTCTTTCGCTTGACTCACCAGGTTTTTCAATATTTCCTGATGCCCACGATGAACCCCGTCGAACGTTCCGATGGTGACTACCGCATGCGGTACTTGTTCAAAATCATTTATGTCGTAATAAATCTTCATTTCATCCCGTACGGACAAGCTTGTCCCTACAATACATTATTAATTAAATAATCGGCAATTTCAACGGCATTTGTTGCCGCTCCTTTTCTGATATTATCGCTAACAACCCAGAAATTAAAACCATTTTCGATGCTGTTGTCGCGTCTCATTCTGCCAATGAAGACCTCGTCTTTATCGTATGCCATCAAAGGTGTCGGATAACGATTTTCACTTGGGTTGTCGGCTACGATAATGCCGGGAGTTTTTTCTAAAATAGATCTAATTTCTTGTAAATCATAAGGTTGTGAAAACTCCACATTCACCGATTCTGAATGTCCGCCATAAACAGGAACGCGGGCCACTGTTGCCGAGACAGCTATCTTTGAATGTAAAATCTTATTTGTCTCGAAAATAAGTTTTTCCTCTTCAGTGGTGTTGCCGTCATCAAGGAAATTGCCTCCGTGAGGTATGATGTTTTCGTGGATTTGATGAGGATATGCAGGGTTTTCCGACTTCTTTCCCTGTTGCTCCAAATGCAGCTGGTTCAAACCTTTGATGCCGCTGCCGCTCACCGACTGATATGTTGAAACCACAATACGTTTGATTCCATAACGACGATGCATTGGTGCCAGAGCCATCACAAGCTCGATGGTTGAGCAGTTTGGGTTCGCAATGATATGAGTATCAGCGGTTATGTCGCTTGCATTGATTTCGGGAACCACCAACGGAATGCCTTCTTTTTTGCGCCAAGCCGAGCTGTTGTCGACCACGTATGTACCTTTTTCGGCGAAAAGCGGTGCATATTTCAGCGAAGCGTCGGCTCCGGCTGAGAAAATAGCGATGTCGGGACGTTTCTCAATAGCTTCCTCAACCGAAATCAAAGTGTAGGGTTTGCCTTTGAAATTCGTTGTTTTTCCTATCGAACGCTCCGATGCCGCCACTATAAGCTCATCAATTGGCAGTTTGCGTTCAGCCAACACCTGAAGCATTTTTTGTCCTACAAGTCCTGTGGCTCCGATGACCGCGATTTTCATTTTTTTCTTCCTCCGAAATGTTAAAATTTTTTAACAATTATACCCGAATATTACATATTTTATTAAGATTTCCGCCATTTTTCCGCAGCTTGTGTTAAAAAGTGTTAAAAACGAAAAACCATAAAAAAATATGTTATAGTTTTGCGCAAAAGTAAGAAAAAAACTCCAATAATTAACGCTATGTTTGCAAAAATGTTAAAGATATTGACATACCTTATATTAATTGTGCCGATTTGCTGTTTCGGACAGGTTGTTGATGATTTCTCTGATGGAGATTTCACCGACAATCCTGTTTGGATCGGAACTGAATCGCTTTTTGTGGTTAACGCCAATTATCAATTACAGTTGAATGCGGAGAATGCCGGAGAAGCAAGCCTGTTTTGTGATGCTGATATAGCTGGTGGTGTTGCTGATGGCGAATATGAATGGCATTTTTGGCTTCGTGAGGCATTCTCTCCTTCAGCAAACAATTACAGTGACATTTACTTGTGTGATAAATATTTTGTTAGGTTTGGAGAAGCGGGGAGTAATGATGTTGTTGATTTACAACGTGTTGAAGGAGAAACAAGTGTTAGTGTTTGCAGAGGAACGGACACGTTTATCGCTTCGTCATTCTCCGCCTTCTTCAAGATTACGCGCGATGCACGCGGAACGTGGAAAATCTATGTCGACAAAACGGGTTCCGACGACTATCTACTTGAAGCTCAAGGTGTTGATGACACTTACGAACCGACTGGAAGGTTTGGAATCAGGGCGACTTTCAGTGCCAGCAACGCAAAGAAAGTGTATCTCGACGATGTTTATGCCGGAGCACTCATTGTTGATTCGGAACCTCCACAGCTAAATAATCTTATAGTATTGAAATATAACAAGATACAATTGGATTTTAATGAACTTGTCGACAATGTTTTTGCTTTTGAGCCGGATAATTATTACCTGGATAATAATGTGGGAACACCAATGTATGCCGAATATAACGGCACCAACCGTTCCTCGTTGATATTGTCGTTTTCAAACAAAATTGAGGAGGGTGTTTATTATACACTGACTATCAATAAGATACAAGATTTTTCGGGAAACATTAGCGAAAATATTCAATACCAATTTATTCATTATAATGTTCATGAAAATGATATTGTGATAAACGAGATTATGGCCGATCCAGAGCCAAGCGTCGGTTTGCCGTCGTGCGAGTATATTGAATTATACAACACTACAAACCATGTCATCAATTTGAAAGATTGGGTTCTGGTTATTGGCACAAGTGAGAAAGAAATAACACAAGATGTTGATATTCAATCAAATGGATATGTAATATTATGTAAGGAAGAATCTATAGAGTTTTTGTCAGAATATGGTGATTGTGTGGGTTTTTCATCGTTTTCGATACCAAACAGCGGTTCTTTGATTTATTTAGAGTTTCATAAAACTTTTATTTTTGAATTATTTTTTGATAAAACTTGGTATCGTGACAACGTCAAATCTGATGGAGGATGGTCGTTGGAACAGATCGACCCACACTCACCGTGTTTGGCTGCCGAAAACTGGCGTGCCAGCTGCAATCATAACGGAGGAACTCCGGGCGCAAAAAACTCAGTCGACGGAATAGTTACAATAACGCCCGCCATCGATTATGTCGACGTGCTTTCAGAAAACAGTATCGAGGTGTTTTTCAACCAGAAAATGGACTCGAAATCATTAGGAAACGCTGATAATTATACTATTGTTGAATTTAATACCCATCCATATTATGTTGTTCCATCACAAGATGCTAAAAGCATAACCCTGTATTTCCCGCAGGCTTTCTTGGTTCATTCTTTTTATAAAATATCAGTTTTTGGTTTAACAAATTGCTCGGGAGCACCCATCTTGGATGGTTGTAGTTATGCTTTCGGTCTCCCGAGCGAGGCGTTATCAGGCGACGTAGTGATAAATGAGATACTTTTTGACCCTATAAGTCCGGCCTCGGACTATGTTGAGATATATAATAAATCTGATAAAGTGCTGAATATCAGTGATTTAAGGCTTGGGATGATAAAACAGACCTTTCCCAATCCTCCCGACACTACGATTAAGGAAATCTGTACAGAAAACCGTCAGCTTTTGCCAGGAGCGTATCTTCTGTTGACCACGACACCTAATGAAATTGGCACTCAATACGAGTGTTCGACTGATAATTTCATAACGATGAAGAGTTTTCCGTCGTATCCCAATGGTGGAGCCGCCGCCGCGTTGTTTTTTGGCGATAAAATGATAGATTGTATGAGCTATTCCGAAGACTCGCATTATCCGTTGTTGACCGAAACGAAAGGCGTTTCGCTTGAAAGAGTAAGTCCGAACATCGCTTCCGGCGATCCCGAAAACTGGCATTCGGCGGCGGCTCCTTTATACGGCACCCCTGGTTACCAAAACTCCGTTTTCGTTGAAAATGAAGACAAAATAGCCGATGTCGAGATAACTCCGCCCATTTTTTCTCCCGACGGCGACGGTTTCGATGACATCACGACGATAAATCTGACGGCCTTTGGGAGCGGATATACTGCCAAAATCATGATTTTCGACTCGCAAGGACGACTTGTAAGGAACCTTGTGAACTGCCAAAACATTGCGAATCAAAGCCGTTTTGTGTGGAACGGACTGGACGAAAACGGTGGAATTATTCCTGTTGGAATTTATGTGGTGTTTGTGGAAGTATTTGATATTCAAGGAGATATAAAAAGATTTAAAAAGGCTGTCGTCGTGGCGAGCAAATAATTGCGAAGAAAAAATCGTTTTGTATTAAAAAATATTCGTACTTTTGTATGTTTTTGAAATAGTACGAGCATTTATGGTATTTTTTCACGGTGCTTTGATGGGTTTGACCTTGGCGACAATCTTTGGTGTTGGCCCAGCGTTCTTTTTGCTAATCCAGACAAGCATTAGCAAAGGTTTCAAAACCGCGTTGTTGTTCGACACAGGAGTGTTGTTGAGCGATATTTTTGTCGTCGTGCTTATGATGATGACCTCGATTCAGCTTACCCTTGACGACAGCGGCAATGTGGTGATGGCCGGAGTAACAGCAGGATTGATAATCATAGGGTTCGGAATATTTACCTTTTACAGCAAACCTGAAAAAATAGTGGCTCGGTCGGAGAAAAAGAGCGCTCAGCTGGCCGAGATGGAAAAGAAATTTGAAAAAATCGACGAAAAACTTGACAAAATCGATGAGAAACTAGATATCAAACGCGACGGACCGAGATGGTATGTTTATCTGTCGAAAGGTTTCGTGATGAATATTTTCAACCCGTTTATCTGGGTATTCTGGATGACAACAGTTGCAACTGTCTCAGGTTCAGAGATTTACAACGGAAACGAAAGCTTAGTGGCGTTGTTTTTCCTTGGCACCTTCGCCACGGTTTTTTCAATCGATATCTTGAAAATCGTCGGAGCTTATTCTCTAAAACGCTTCTTCACCGAACGCCGCATGAAACTCCTTAACCAAGGAACCGGAGTCATCTTGGCATTGTGCGGAATAGCATTAATAATCAGAGTGATTTTCTTTAGATAACCCCCTCGCTTAATATGGGATTCCTCCGCTCCCTACGGTCGGTCGGAATGACAAGGAGGATTAGAATTTTATATCCTTAACGTTGAGTTGCAGCGTGGTTTTTCCTTGCCAGAAGTTCTCTTCGATGTAGTAGCACATTGTGAAAGGTTCTTTTTCGTGGATGCGCTCGAATAAATCGCCTTTTTGGAATGCGATGCCCGAGAACACGAAATCGGTGTTGCCTTGTTGCATTACGCTGAGTTTCAGGTGCTTACGATTTCCGACGGCGCGTGAGAAACCTGCGTCGACGACGTTTTTGGTCAAGAACACCGGCGAGAGGTTACCTGGTCCGAACGGCGCGAACTGCTTGAGGATGCGCACGAACTTAGGAGTGATGTTGGTGAAATCCATCTCGATGTCGACATTGAGTTCCGGTGTGAGGTCTTCCTCTTCGAGGTGTTCCGACACATATTTCTCGAATCTTTCGGAGAACTCTTTCAGATTTTCAGGTTTCAGCGATAATCCCGCAGCATATTTGTGTCCGCCAAAGTGCTCAAGCAAATCGGAGCAGTCGTCGATGGCGTCGTAGATGTCGAAATTCTTTATTGAACGCGCCGAACCCGTGATGAGGTTGCCTGAGCGTGTCAGCACTATGGTCGGGCGGTAGTATGAGTCGGTGAGACGTGATGCCACGATGCCGATAACGCCTTTATGCCAGTTTTCATTGAAGATGACGGTACTTTTTGCGTTGCGCAACTTCTCGTCGGCGTCGATCATCTGGAGTGCCTCTTCTGTGATGGCGTTGTCGAACTCACGACGTTTCGAGTTGAGGTCGTTGATGCTTGCCGCGAGTTTCTCGGCATGGTCATAATTAGTGGCGAGCAGCAGTCGCACCGAGTCGCTTGCCTTCTCCAGACGGCCTGCAGCGTTGATACGTGGTCCGATGAGGAACACCAAATCGCTGATTGTCATCTCTCTTTCGAGGGCGTTGCCTTGCTCGGCTTCTGTTGCCGGGACGTCTTTTTTGCGGCCGATATTTGCCTGACGCAACACCGCCTCGATGCCCGGACGAGGATTTTTGTTGAGCTGTTTCAGTCCGAAATATGCCAAAACCCTGTTCTCACCAGTGATAGGAACAATATCTGCCGCAATGCTAACTGCAACATAATCAAGGAGTTCGTAGACTTCTTCGATAGGTCTGCCCAAACGCATCGACAATGCTGTGATGAGCTTGAAACCAACGCCGCAACCTGAAAGTTCCTTGTAAGGATACTGGCAGTCGGGACGTTTTGAGTCGAGCACTGCCACCGCATTAGGAATCACCTCGTCAGGACGGTGGTGGTCGCAGATGATGAAGTCGACACCACGTTCGTTGGCATATTCAATTTTTTCAACCGCCTTGATGCCGCAGTCAAGCACAATTACCAGACCGAAGCCGTTGTCGGCGGCATAGTCGATGCCTTTATATGAAATTCCGTATCCCTCGTCGTAACGGTCAGGGATGTAGAACTCGATTTTCTTTTTGTTGACGAAATTCTTTAAGTAGGTGTAAATCAATGCGACAGCTGTTGTTCCGTCGACATCGTAGTCGCCGTAAATCAAGATTTTCTCGCCATCGTTCATCGCCTTCTGCAGACGGTCGACCGCCTTGTCCATGTCCTTCATCAGGAACGGGTCATGAAGATGGTCGAGCGACGGACGGAAGAAATTTTTCGCCTCATCGTAATTGGTGATACCACGCTGAACCAACAATGTAGTCAAAATCTCATCGATGCCCAGCGACTCCGACAAGCCCTTAACTAATTGTTTATCTACATCTTGTGCTATAATCCAACGTGTTTCCACTCAAAAACAAATTTTAACTTGCAAAATTACAAAAAACATTTCTTTTTTCCAAGAAAAAACGCAATTTTTTTGATTAAAAAAATATAAAAAAAGATAACCTGTTAATAATTAACGAAATACAAACCCGACGTCACGAATGGACGGATGCGATCCGTTCACTACAAAAAATTCTTTAAACTTTAAACTCTAAACTTTAAACTTTTTATTATATTTGCAACTTAAAACATTAACGAAAAATGTCATCCAAAAAAATTACAAGTGCTTTAATATCAGTATTTTACAAGACTGACCTCGATAAAATCGTAGCTCTTTTGAAAAAGAATGGAGTTCAGATTTATGCCACAGGCGGAACGCTTGATTTCATTAAAAAACTTGATGATACAGTGCGTTCAGTGGAGTCGCTCACAGGCTATCCTTCAATTCTTGGCGGAAGAGTGAAAACACTGCATCCGAAAGTGTTCGGCGGCATACTCGGTCGTCTCGACAACGAGTCGGATCTCGCCGAGATGAAACAGTATGAGATTCCGGCTCTCGACCTCGTTATCGTCGACCTCTATCCTTTTGAGGAGACGGTGAGAAACACCGACGACGAGGCGCAGATCATCGAAAAAATCGACATCGGCGGTATATCTCTCATCCGCGCCGGTGCGAAAAACTTCAAAGACTGCCTCATAGTGCCATCGTCCGATTATTATCAGGAATTCATGGAAATGTACGAAAAACAAGGCGGTTGCACGACTTTGGACGACAGAAAACGCTTCGCGAAATATGCTTTTGCGACAAGCTCGCACTACGACACGGCCATCTTCAACTGGTTCTCGGGTGAGAAAGAGACACCTCTTAGATACGGCGAAAACCCGCATCAGAAGGCTGTTTTCAAAGGAAATTTGGACGACGTTTTCGAGAAATTGCACGGTAAAGACCTGTCGTACAACAACTTACTCGACCTCGAAGCAGGTTTGAACCTTATCCGTGAGTTCGACGAGCCTACATTCGCGATTTTGAAACATAACAACCCTTGCGGAATAGCTTCAAGACCTTCAATATCAGAGGCTTACGACGCTGCCTTGGCTGGCGACCCGGTATCGGCCTTCGGCGGAGTATTTGTGAGCAACCGCATAATCGACGTGAGGACCGCGGAAGAGATGAACAAAATGTTCTTTGAGGTATGTGTTGCGCCAGGTTATGACGACGGTGTGCTCGACATCCTCTTCTCGAAGAAAAACCGCATCGTGCTTAAGCTGAAATCAAACAAATTCCCTGAAAAGGTTTATAAATCGGCACTCAACGGCATTCTTGAACAAGACCGCGACCTTCACATCGAGACAAAAGACGATTTCAAGCCTGTAACAGAGAAACTTATTGATAATCAAGATGTTGATGACTTGATTTTCGCAAATAAGATAGTGAAACACAGCCGCTCGAACGCTATCGTTTTAGCGAAGAACAAACAGCTTTACGCATCCGGCATCGGTCAGACCTCACGCGTCGACTCGTTGCGTCAGGCTATCGCAAAGGCTAAGAGTTTCAATTTCGACCTCAACGGCGCTGTGTTGGCATCCGACGCCTTCTTCCCGTTCTCCGACTGCGTTGAGATTGCAAGCGAGGCCGGCATAAAATCGATAATTCAACCTGGCGGCTCGGTGCGCGACCAAGAGTCGATCGACGCTTGCAACAAGCTCGGAATTGCCATGGTTTTCACAGGATACAGACATTTTAAACATTAAAGATATGGGATTATTTTCATTTTTCGATAAAGAATTGGCAATCGACCTCGGCACAGCCAACACCATTATCATGTACAACGACAAGGTGGTGGTCGATGAGCCTTCAATCGTCGCTATAAAACGTGACACCAACCAGATTATGGCGGTTGGCAAACGCGCCATGATGATGCATGGTAAAACTCACGAAAACATCAGAACTATCAGGCCTTTGCGCGATGGTGTCATCGCCGACTTCCAGGCTGCGGAGTATATGTTGAGAGAGATGATCAAGATGATCAATTTCCACAACACACTGTTCCCGCCGGCGTTGAAGATGGTTATCTGCATCCCTTCGGGCATCACCGAGGTGGAGGAGAGAGCTGTTAAAGACAGTGCTGAGCAGGCTGGAGCAAAGGAAGTGCGACTCATTCACGAGCCTATGGCTGCCGCTATCGGTATCGGCATCGACGTGCTTGAGCCAATGGGCAACATGATCGTCGACATCGGAGGCGGTACCTCTGAAATCGCTGTCATCGCACTCGGTGGCATCGTCACAAACAAGTCGATACGTATCGCAGGCGACGACTTCACAGATGAAATCGTGGAATACATGCGTAAGGAACACAACCTCAACGTTGGTGAACGCACCGCTGAGCTTATTAAAATCGAAGTTGGAGCGGCCATCCAAGACCTCGACAACCCGCCAGAGGATTACGCGGTACACGGACGCGACATGCTCACAGGTATCCCGAAGGAAATACAAGTGAACTATAAGGAAATAGCACATTGCCTCGACAAGAGCGTTTCGAAAATCGAGACAGCAGTGCTTAACACCCTTGAGACAACACCTCCTGAGCTTTCGGCCGATATCTACAGAACAGGTATCTACCTGACTGGCGGCGGCGCTTTGCTGAGAGGTCTCGACAAACGTTTGCATGACAGAACACAGCTCCCTATCCACGTGGCAGAAGACCCGCTTCGCGCAGTGGCACGCGGTACAGGCATAGCTCTGAAGAACTTCGACGGTTTCCCGTTCCTGATAAAGTAATCGGGGATGTATAACCTATTCATTTTCATAAAGAAAAACAGCGCAGCAATAGTTTTTATTCTGCTTGAGATACTGTGCGTCATCATGGTCGTGCAGAGCCTCCCTTATCATAACAGAAAAATGGTAAGCATGTCGAACAGCATCGCCGGCGGAATTCATAAGACTACGTCTAACTGGAACGATTATCTGCACCTGAAAAGTGAAAATGAATTACTTGCTGAACATAATGCATTGTTAATGAGTAGGTTAGGCTGCGATGAAGTGGAAGCCGACACCGCTTATTACGACGACAGATTCACCTACATCCCGGCACATGTTGTGAACAACAGCATTTATGAATCAAACAACTACATTGTCATCGACAAAGGCAGCATCGACGGGATAGAACCCGACATGGGCGTGATTTGTGACGAAGGCGTGGTGGGAAAGATTCTCAATGTGAGCAAGCATTATGCCTCGGTGATGAGTATGCTGAACATTAAGTCGGTGATAAGCTGTAGATTCACTGATAATCAATATGTTGCAAATGTAGTTTGGGATAATGGATATTATCGTTACGGACTTGTGAAGGATATCCCGTCGCACCTTATTATTAATGTCGGCGACACCTTGGTGACCAGCGGTTTTTCAAATTCGTTCCCGGCAGACATAATGGTTGGAACAATTGAAGACAACCTCGATGATGAAAATGGCATGTTCAGCACGGCAAAACTGAAATTCTCGACCAATTTCAGCACTTTGCGACATGTTTATGTTGTTAAAAACAATTTTAAGGCAGAAATAGATTCGTTATGTATAACACGTTGATACGCAATATATTACGATTCATTGCCCTGGTTGTTATGCAGGTGTTGGTTTTCGATAACATTCGTCTCGGAAACTATATTCACCCGTATATTTACGTGCTTTTCATCATGCTGATGCCTTTCGACACGCCGAAATGGCGTTTGCTTGTTGAAGGTTTTGCCATCGGAATGCTGGTTGATATCTTCAACGGCACACCGGGTTTGAACGCGGCTGCTACAGTTTTCATGGCATATATGCGTCCTTATATCATAGGAATCACTACAAGAAAGAGCGATATTGAAGATAAAACGGCACCTTCGGTAACAGAGATGGGTTTGCAGTGGTTCTCGCTTTACGGCTTGTTGCTTCTGGTGTTGCATAATCTGTTCCTCTTCTGGCTCGAAGCATTCAGTATCAGACTGTTCGGAAGGGTGTTGCTCGAAGTTTTGCTGAGCGCTCCGTTCTCATTATTTGTGATAATTTTAATAGTTTACATATTTAAACCACTTAAAAAATAATCGTATGAAAAAATTATTCATCGCAATTTTAGTCATGGTGAGCATGGTATCATGCACTAAGTCATTCAAAATCAATGTTAATCTTGAAAATTCAACAGACAAAACAGTTTATCTCCAGAGATATGACGGCTACGCTATAATCAATCTGGATTCGGTTGTGGCTAAAGATAATAAGGCTGTTTTTAAAGTTCAACAAAGCGAAAATCTCGACGCCTATAGCATTATGATTAAAGGTTGGAGACGTCCTCTGACGTTCTTCGCTGATAATCAAAATGTTACAATCACAGGCGACTATCAAAGATATAACGGAATCAATGTTTTGGCTTCAGAGAGTCAGGAGAAACTCAACACATTCATGGATGAAGTTAATAAAATTGAAGACGAGCAGGAAATCTACTATTTTGTTCTTGATTTTGTGAAGCAAAACATTGATAATCCGATTAGCGCCTACGCCTTGTACCGCTACAAATGGGCATTCCAGGTTGATGATTTGGAAAGAATTTTTGAGGCAATGCCACTTAACATGAAGAGCGCTTATAAAGATCTCACCGACAAATATATGGAAGGCCTGAAGATGACACAGCCAGGTAAGCCTTACATCGATTTCACTCAGAAAGAAGTGGATGGCAATGATTTCGTTATGTCGGAATTCATTGGCAAAGCCAAAATCATAATCCTCGATTTCTGGGCTTCGTGGTGTCCTGACTGCCGCAAGGAGAATCCAAATCTTGTTGATGTTTATAATGAATTCAAAGACAAAGGCTTAGACATCGTGAGCGTGTCGCTTGACACCGATGCCGAGGCTTGGAAAAAAGCTATCGCCGACGATAATCTTACCTGGAAAAACCATGTTTCAGACCTTCAGGGCTGGAAAAACGCCGTCGCGGAGCAATACACCATCGCATTTATACCACAAAATCTCATTCTTGATGCCAACGGCATAATTTTGGAGAAAAACCTGTCGGGCGACAAGCTGAGAGAATTCGTTTCATCAAATCTGAAATAAAATTTTGCTGTTTGTGCAGCAAAAATGTAAACTTTAACGTTCTATTAACGTCATTTCGACAGTAGCGAAGAAATCACGTGATTCCTCGACTACACTTCACTTCGTTCCGTTTCGGTCGGAATGACAAAAACAAAAAATGTCAAAAAATTTTAAAAAAAATATTGACATAATAATATTTTTACTATTTTTGCAGTGTCTTAGATACGTAGTACACTATGATAAAACTTGAAAATATAAACAAAACCTATTTTGGAGCGCAACCGTTGCATGTGCTGAAGGGCATCAATCTCAATGTGGAAGAGGGCGAGCTGGTGTCGATTATGGGCGCTTCGGGTTCAGGCAAGTCTACCTTATTAAATATAATAGGCATACTCGACAACTACGACGACGGTGACTATTACCTTGCCGGAAAACTGGTGAAAAACCTCTCGGAAAATCAGGCGGCGGAGTTCCGTAACAAGCTTATCGGGTTTATTTTTCAGTCGTTTAACCTGATTCCGTTCAAGACGGCACTCGAGAACGTGGCTTTGCCTTTGTTTTATCAAGGTGTGAACCGCAAGAAACGCAATATGATGGCGATGGAATATCTCGAGCGTTTCGGCTTGAAAGACTGGGCTGACCATTATCCGAACGAGCTTTCGGGTGGTCAGAAACAACGTGTTTCAATAGCCCGCGCACTTGTGACATCGCCGAAACTGATTCTCGCCGACGAGCCGACGGGCGCTTTGGACAGCAAGACCTCGGCCGAGGTGATGCAGATTCTGCGCGAGGTGAACGCCACAGGCATCACCATGGTGATTGTCACACATGAAAGCGGAATAGCCAATCTCACAAGAAAAATCGTGCATCTGAAAGACGGTTTGATTGAGTCGATACAGGAAAACGACCCTGATAAAATGGATTTCACAAAAGAGATAAAGTAATGTTTAACAGAGATTTTTGGTCGGAGATTTTCATGGCACTCAGGCGTAACAAGCTGAGAACCATTCTCACAGGATTCGCCATCTCATGGGGTATCTTCATGCTGATAATACTGCTTTCAGCTGGCAACGGACTGAAAAACGGTGTCAACAGCAACTTCGCCGACCGAATCAACAACACCTATACGATATGGTCAAGCTCGACCGAACTGCCTTACAAAGGACATAAGTCGGGACGCTATATCATGTTGAATAACAAAGACATACAAATGCTCGAGTCGATGTACCAGGTGGAAGAGGTGTCGCCTGTGCTGTCAAGAGGCGGCTCACTCGTCTTCGGCGATAAATCAAGGTCAGTCAACTTGGAAGGCGTGAAACCGATTTTCAAAAACATCGAAGGAATAAAGGTGCTTGAAGGTCGTTTCATCAACGAAAACGACATGAAAAACAAGATGAAGGTTGTTGTGATTGACAAAAGCTCCAACGATGAGCTTCTTCGTGTTACGGGTGAGGATTCTATGATAGGTAAGACGGTGTATATCAATGGTTTAAGTTTCAAGGTGATAGGTGTTTCAAAGGGTATGGCATTTGGCGATATGGGTCAGTGCTTCGCGCCTTACAGCACTTTACAGGCTATTTTCAATGTGAACGACTATTATCAGCTCACATTCACTACCAAAGGACTTGATTCAAAAGAAGATAATGAGAATTTTAAAGTTGTTCTGAAGAAAAAACTCGCGGCTTTGCATGAGTTTTCACCTGAAGACAAACGTGGTGTTTGGATCGACAGTCACATGCTCGAGTCGATGGAAACCATGAGGATTTTCAACACAATCAACATCTTTATCTGGGTTATCGGCATCGCGATGTTGATATCGGGAGTGGTCGGCGTGAGCAACATCATGCGAATCACGGTGAAAGAAAGAACCAACGAGATAGGAATCCGCAAGGCTTTGGGTGCCAAGCCGCGTTCGATACTTCTTTCGATAGTTATGGAATCGTTAGTAATCACTACTATTTTCGGATATATCGGCATGATTTGCGGCATAGGTGTGACAGAACTAGTCAACTCGATTTTGGAAGCGAGCGGCGGCTTGGGAGACGGCAACGGAATGTCGGTATTTGTCGACCCGACAGTTGATGTAAGAATAATGGTTTTAGCCACCTTGGTGTTGATAATCAGCGGTGTAGTAGCAGGATTCGCGCCAGCGTGGAATTCAGTGAAGGTTAAACCAATAGAGGCAATGAATTATAGATAGTTTGGAGTTAACATAAAACAATAACTGTAGAGATGCGATTCATCGCATCTAGAATAATAAAAAATGTTTGATTTAGATAATATAAACGAGATTTGGCAGACAATAGCCCGCAACAAAACACGCAGTTTGTTGACAGCATTCGGTGTGTTTTGGGGCATCTTCATTCTGGTGGTTTTGCTGGCATGCGGCAACGGTTTCGACAACGGAATCCGCAGTCAGGTGGAGGGTTTCGCTACAAATTCGACCTTTATCATCCCAACAAATACCACAGAGGCATACAAAGGCTATCAGAAAGGCCGCAGTTGGGAGCTGAATATGTCGGACATGGAGGCTATTAGAAGGAAAGTCAAGGGAGTGGATATGATTTCGCCTATCTCGAGCAATTATTCATATAATGGCGAAAACAACGTGTTTTTTGGTATAAAAGGCAGTAATTTCGGCATGAAAGGCGTGTTGCCGAACTATAATGAAATAGACAGAGGAAAGATTCTTTACGGTCGTTTCATCAATGAAACTGATATCAATGAGGCAAGAAAAGTATGTGTTTTGGGCAAGAAAGTGTATGAAGACCTTATCGGTGCCGACAAAAATCCTCTTGGACTGATGGTTAAGGCTAACGGTATTTATTATCAAGTGATTGGAGTGGTTGAGGCATATAATGCCAATGTGAGTGTCGGCGGCTCAATGAACGAAACGGTGATTTTGCCATTGACAACCATGCAGATAGCCTATCATACAGGCGACAAATTCGATTTCTTTGTGTTTACAACCGCAAGAGGATATAAAACAAAGAGTTTACAAGAAGAAGTCAAGGCTTTGTTGCGTGAGCGTCACGACATAGCTCCAACCGACGACGGAGCCATGATGATGTTCGATTTCGAACAGTTGTTTATGGTTTTTGAGTATTTGTTTTTAGGAATAAAGATTTTGATTTGGATTGTGGGTCTCGGCACACTGCTTTCGGGTGTGGTCGGCGTGAGCAACATCATGCTGGTTACAATCAAGGAAAGAACACGTGAGATTGGTGTGCGACGCGCACTTGGGGCAAAACCTGCTGTTATTATCCGTCAGGTGATAGCCGAGAGCCTGTTGCTCACGATTTTGGCAGGTATTGTGGGTCTGGTAATTGGTGTGGCGATAATGGCTGTGGTGGCTAAATTTGTCGGTAACACGCCGTCGCCCGATGTGATGTTCCTCGACCCGCAGATAGGGTTTAGTGCGGCGATTGCGGCAACGGTGATTATCGTGCTGTCGGGCTTGATGGCAGGAGTGCTTCCGGCAACGCGAGCCATACAAATTAAGGCGATAGATGCCATTAGAGAGGAATAGTTTAGAGTTGAGAGTAGTTTAAAGTTAAAAGTATAGAGTTGAAAGTTAAATTATTAATAATATGAAAAAATTCTTTAAAATCTTGTTTTTCATTGCGTTAGGCGCAGCGGTGATATGGACATTCTCATATCTTTTCAAGAAATCACAGCCTAAGGAAAAAGTTTACGCGGAAGTGACCGCCACTATCGGAACGATAGAGAAAAAAACTGTAGTGACAGGTCAAATCAACCCGAGAGATGAGGTGTCGATAAAGCCTCAGGTGTCGGGAATCATCAGTAAAATCTACAAAGAAGCGGGACAGATGGTGAAGAAAGACGAGGTCATAGCAATGGTGAAAATCATCCCCGACGTGGCAAACTTAGCCGCAACAGAGTCGCAGGTGAAACTCGCTAAACTCAATCTGGATAATGTAGAAAAGTCGTTTGAACGTCAGAAGGCATTGAAAGACAAGGGCTTGATAGCCGCTGAGGAGTTCGAGAAATCGCAGCTGGAATACGAGCAGGCTAAGGAAAACTACAACAACGCCCTCGACCAGCTTAACATCGTGAAGGAAGGCATCTCGAAAAACGCCTCGGAATACACCAATACCTCAATAAAATCGACCATCAACGGCATGATTTTGGATGTCCCGGTGAAGGTCGGAAACAGCGTCATCAACTCGAACACCTTTAACGACGGCACAACCATAGCCACTGTGGCCGACATGCACGACATGATTTTTGTAGGAAAGATGGACGAGACTGAGGTTGGCCGCATCAATGAGGGCATGCCGATGGTGATTACTATCGGTGCCATGAACGACAAGAAATTTGACGCCGTTTTGGAATATATAGCGCCAAAAGGCACTTCCGAAAACGGAGCGGTGTTCTTCCAGATGAAGGCCCGACTCATCATCCCTGAAGGTGTTTATCTGCGCGCCGGATACAGCGCCAACGGCGAAATCATCACCGAACAGGAAGTCGATGCCGTGACGGTGCCTGAGAGCTGCATCGTTTACAGTAACGACAGCACGTTTGTGTATAAAGACAACGTGAAGACACCGGTGAAAACCGGACTTTCCGACGGAGTTAACATCGTTATCACCGAAGGATTGAACGCCGGTGATGTTATCAGAGGCAATGAAATATTTAAATAATCATCCTGTCATTTCGACTGAAGCGAAACGGAATGGATAAATCTCATTCTTTACAGAAATAAGTTTGTTGCACGAAATGACAAATAATAATTATTGAATTATTAAATCAAATACTATATGAAAAAGCTGCTTCTTATAATTTCAATAATAACGACAGCGTTCGAGGCTCACGCGCAGAAGGTCTGGACACTCGACGAGTGCGTTGACTATGCCATGGAGCACAACGTGACGATACTGCAGAGCGTGGTGAGTCAAAACAGCTCCGAGTACCAGTATAAGATGGCGAAAAACGCCTGGCTTCCGACCGTTAGCGCCGAGGCTTCGCAAAGTCTGGGATTCGGCCAATCGCCTTCAGCCAACGGCATTTACGTGCAAAACAACTCCGCCTCGACATCGTTCGGAGTGTCGCTGGGAATGCCGCTTTTCAACGGCTTGAACCTGTATTATCAGACAAAATCGAGCAATCTGGGACTGCAGGCATCGAAAAAAGACGTCGAAGCCGCGAAATATGATCTGAGGCTTCTCATCATGGCATATTACATGCAAGTGGTTTATAATAAGGAACTTAAGGCTATTGCCGAGAAACAGCTCGCCCTTACCGAGGAACAGCACGCCAAGACCCAACAGCTATTCGAACTTGGCAAAGTCGCCGAAGCGAACGTTTACGAGAGCGCGGCACAGGTGGCAACAGCGAAATCGTCCCTTGTGCAGGCTGATAACACCTTGATGCTCAGTATTTTAGATATAGTGCAGGCACTTGAGCTGGAGTCGGTCGACGGATTCGATGTGGTGTCACCCGAGAGCTTCGGCGACATGCAATCGCAACTGCTGCCGTCGGAAGAAACGACATACAATTTCGCTTTGCGTCACCAGCCTAAAATGGAGGCCGCCAACCTGCGCCTAGAGAAGGCTTATTCTGACGTAAAGACCAGAAAATCAGCGTGGTATCCGTCGCTGAGCTTCTATGCCGGATACTCCACGGGCTACTACAATTACTTCTCGTCGGGCTATGTCAACGAGCCTTTCGCCGACCAGCTCAACAACAACGGCCGAACACAGCTCGGACTTCGTCTCAGTATCCCGATTTTCAATGCCATGCAGACGAAATATAGTGTCAGTATGTCGAAATTATCAATTGAAAATCAAGAACTTGCGATAAACACTGCTCAGAAGGAACTGAAGAAAGAGATACAGCAGGCGTTCTATAATGCCGTCGCCTCAGAACAGAAATACAAGGCCGCTGAGGAGACGTACAACGCCGCTGAAGTCGCTTACCGATTCTCAAACGAGAGCTACGACGCCGGAAAAGCCACTCTGCTTGAGCTCAACGAAAGCAAAAACCGACTGTTCAAGTCGGAGAGCGAGATGCTCCAGGCGAAATACGAATACATTTATAGAGTGAAAGTATTGGAATTTTATAATCAATAGTATAAAGTTATTAATTTTTTTTCATACAATGCAGCAAAATTCATATTTTTGCGTTATGAAAGAAAGGTAAAATAATAAAATCATGAAAAAACTCACAATTTTAGCGGCTTTCATGCTGCTCGCCACAGCAAGCGTTATTGCGCAAACCGAAAAAACGACAGTTATTATCAAAGAGACCGACGAGGGCAAAGAGACAACAACCATCGTTGAGAAGTTTTTCACCAGCAGACTGCAGCAAACATTACCTGACTTATATTACGGCTACCTCAACCTTTGCAACGAACCATTCGGTCCTGAGGCAAATATTCCACTTCGCTCATCAGCATTTGAATGGGGTACTTATAACCAACACACCATTTTCTGCACAAAAGGCGGTCATTTCGGAATGACTTGGGGCTTCGGTATCAGCAACAGTTATAACCTCTTCTCGCATGATAAGGTTTTTGTTGTGGGAATTGACCCTAATGATGAAAATAAGGCTGGTTTTATGTTACTTTCTGATTATTCAAAATCAACAGATGAAGGCGGGTTAGGACATGGTCCGGAAAACAACTATGCTCACCGCAGTTACCTCCGCTATTGGAGCTTGCGTCTGCCTTTGATGGTTCAGGCACAGTGCAATATCAACGGCACACCATTGGCATTGGCAGCCGGCGTTGAAGCTGAATGGCGTTTTGGAGTACGTTCGTTTGCAAGATATGGCGGCTCGAAACACACTATTGCCAACAATTTCGACTATAATCCGTTAGGCTTGAATGCCATCGTTTCACTCGCTGGCGATGACGGAGTGCTTTTCGCAAGAATGGGCCTCACCGAGTTCATGCAAGCCTACGACAGTGACGGTAATTTCAAAGACCTCTATCAGGTGTCGATAGGATTCGGATTTAATTTCGATTAAAAATACATTTCATGATGAAAAAATGTTTATTTTTGCCACATGGTAGAAAATGAACATTTTGAAAATCAGAAACACGAATGGGAATCTGCACTGCAGGTTACTGGCGGCGACCAGAATGCGGTGCAGGTTAACCCTAACGCGTTGGAAAGACTGCTGTCGAGCAGACAGAAGCTGCTCCCGTTGAAAGACTACGTCGACGGCATCCTCGCCGGCGACATCACCATATTGAGCAAGGCGATAACCCTTGTCGAGAGTTCGTTGCCCGCTCATCAGAAGCTTGCACAGGAAATCATAGCCGAATGCATACCGCATAGCGGAAAGGCGCTACGCCTGGGAATCACTGGCGTTCCCGGCGCCGGAAAGAGTACCTTCATCGAGGCGCTCGGCATGGAGCTTTGCAAGCAAAACAAACGCATAGCTGTGCTGGCCATCGACCCTAGCTCACAGCGATCAAAAGGCAGTATTTTGGGTGACAAGACCCGCATGGAGATGCTCTCGCAGCAACGTAACGCCTATATCCGTCCGTCAGCGTCTGCCGGCACTTTGGGCGGCGTGGCACGCAAGACACGCGAGGCTATCATACTCTGCGAGGCGGCAGGATTCGACACAATCATTGTGGAGACTGTGGGCGTCGGACAGAGTGAGACCGCCGTTTATTCTATGGTCGATTACTTCCTTCTTTTGCTTATCGGAGGTGCCGGCGACGAACTCCAGGGCATCAAACGCGGAATCATGGAAATGGCCGACGGCATTGTGGTTAACAAAGCCGATGGCGACAACGTGAACCGCGCCAACCGTGCCGCCGCCGAGATTCGCAACGCTGTGCATCTGTTCCCGCCGTCGGAGTCGGGACAAGAGGTGAAGGTGACGACATGCTCGGCCATGACACATTTCAACGTGCCGGAGGTCTGGGACATGGTACTTACACACGTCGAAAACATAAGAAAATCAGGATATCTCGATGATAAACGCGCCCGCCAGGACGTCCAGATGATGCTCGACACTGTTGAAAACACGTTGAAAACGAATTTCTATGAAAACACGCTGGTGAAAGACATGCTTAGGGTTGTTGAAAACGATGTTGAAAATAAACGCGTCAGCGCTTACGAAGGAGCAAGAAGGTTGCTTGAAGTGTATTCTGTAAAATGAATACGAGATTCCTCCGCTCCGCTGCGCTTCGGTCGGAATGACAGGAGGTGTGTTGAAAAAATGTTGAAAAAATTGTCGAACGTATAATTTTTTGCCGTATCTTTGCAAGTCCAACTACATTGTAAAATTTTAAAAATTTATATATTGTAAAATGGACGCAAGAATTCAAATGAATCCAAACTCGCTGGTGAGCTATCTTCAGAAACCGGCGGCAGAATTTACAAAGCTGGATATTATCCGCTATTGTGAAGAAAATCAAGTGGAATTTATTAATTTTCATTACTGCGGATGGGACGGCAGACTCAAGACGCTCAACTTTGTCATCCACAGCTACGAACACCTCGACAGCATCCTCTCGGCAGGCGAACGCGTCGACGGCTCGAGCCTCTTCCCGTTTATAGAAGCAGGAAAATCAGACCTTTACGTGATTCCGAAGTTCAAAACGGCATTCCGTAACCCGTTTACCGAAATCCCGACAGTCGACATACTCTGTTCGTTCTATAACCGCGACGGCGAACCTTTTGAAAGCTCTCCGGAATACATCCTGCGCAAGGCACATAAGGTGTTCAAAGAGACGACCGGTTTAACCATGGAAACCATGGGCGAACTTGAATATTACATCATCGCCGACGACGAGGAGACCTATGAAGTGCCAGACCAGAAAGGCTATCACGAGAGCGCCCCGTTCAACAAATTCACCGACTACCGTGTTGAAGCCATGCGCCTCATAGCACAAGCCGGCGGCCTCATCAAATACGGCCACTCGGAGGTGGGTAACTTCACCAAAGACGGCAAGATTTATGAGCAAAATGAAATAGAGTTTTTACCGACAAACATAGAAGACGCAGCCGACCAACTCGTTGTGGCTAAATGGATTATGCGTCAGTTGGCATACCAGTACGGAGTCACCATCACCTTCGCTCCGAAGATCACCGTGGGCAAGGCCGGAAGCGGTCTGCACGTGCACTGCAAGTTCACCAAAGACGGCAAGAGTATGATGGTACGCAACGGCGAACTCACGGATGAGTGCAAGAAAGCCATCGCCGGCTACATGATGGCAGGTACATCGTTGCCAGCATTCGGCAATCCTAACCCATTGTCGTTTATGAGGTTAGTGCCTCATCAAGAGGCTCCTACATCGCTCTGCTGGTCGTTCTCTAACCGCAGTGCTTTGGTGCGTGTGCCTCTCGGCTGGATCAACAACGGAAAAGACATGCTCGCCGACTGCAACCCTGTTGAGAAAGCGTCGAACCGCGACTTCAGCGACAAGCAGACGTTCGAGTGGCGCGCTTCAGACGGTTGCGCCGACCTCTACCTTCTCATGGCAGCATTGTGTGCAGCGGCACGCTACGGCATGGAAAGCCCCGACGCTCTCAAGGTGGCTGAAAAAACTTACGTAGGTTTGGGCGTGAATATCCACGACGACAAAAACAAGGCCGTGGCCGAGTCACTTGAGCAGCTTCCTGACTCGTGCGTGAAGGCTGCCGACGAACTCGAAAAAGACAGAGCTATATACACTGCAAAGGGCGTGTTTTCTGATAATATCATCGATTATCTGATCAAATATCTCAGAAATTTCAACGACGCGAATCTTCGTGCCGAACTCGGAAATAATGAGGAAAAAATCATGAAATTGGTGAAAGAAAATATCCATGTCGGATAAAAAATTTGCAGGTCTGTTGAAAAAAAAATTAAAAATTCGCATGTGTGTATTTAAAAAGTCCGTATATTTGCGAGTTAAAAATTATTGAAAAAGGTTAAAAACTTTAAAAATAAGAAGACAATTAACAATTTTATTAACAAAATCATTCAAATTATGAGTAAAAAACTTATTCTCTTTTTGATGGTGCTCTTATTCGGAAGCACAAGCTTCTTGAGAGCAGACGAAGTGCAGATAGGTTCTGGTGAAACAACCAACTCTTATCTCCCTAGCTACTCGTTTTACAATTACTCATTATCACAGCAGATTTACACTGCTGATGAAATCGGAGTCGGAGCGGGTACAATCAGCAGCATCGCATTCTACAATGGCGGTTCTGAAAAAACTCGTGATTACGATCTCTATCTCGTAAACACAGACAAAGCAGCTTTTGCCAGTGCAACAGACTGGATCACAGCTGCTGCAACAGACAAGTTTTTCAGCGGTTCAGTGGTGATGGCTGCCGGTGAGTGGACAACTATCACTCTTTCAGCTCCATTCACATACACCGGTGGAAACCTTGCTGTTATTGTTGATGATAACACAAATGGTTGGTCAAGTGGTATGGCTTGCCGCGTTTTCGACGCAACAGCACAGGCTATCCGCGTTTACAGCGACCCAACCAACTACGACCCAACCAACCCAAGTGGTTACACTGGAACAGTGTTGGATGTGAAAAACCAGATCGTTCTCAACATCACTCCATCTTCAACACCAGGTCCAACCCCAACTCCAACAGGTGACCTCTCAATCACTCCTGCAACATGGGATCTTGGTATCAGACCAACAAACGGTTGGATGGAACCATTCGCAGTTAGAATCCTCAACGAAGGCGCACCTGCAAACGTTCAGGGTTCAATGAGCAACACATCAGGTGTTACTCCATTTACTGTAAGTGAAGAAATCGACCAGACTCTTGGAACAGACGAAGCTATTGATTTCGAAGTTTTGTATAGCGTTAACGGTACATACTCTGAGGAATTCACGTTGTTCTATGTTGAAACAAGAAACATCATCACAGTTCCTGTGACAGGTACATTCTACACAGCTGACTGGGGTGATATCGTTGAGACAGCAGAGCCAATCGCTTTGTCATACTCAAACGGTGAAGCAACAATCGATGAAACAGTTAATGATCTTCAGGCAAACTACATGCTCCATGGCATGACAGAAATGAAGAACGACGCTGTATTTGTATTGAATCTTGGAAAAGACGCTGATGTGATGCTTTACACAGATGAAAACACAGATAAGATTTTCGTCTACAAAAAAGTTAACGACTTCCACCCAACAGCAGCAGTTGAACCTGTCGCAGTTGATGAAAACGGTGTCGTTCTTACAACTCTTCTCGCCGGACAATATTATGTTGTTGTTGCCGGTCAGTTGAATACAGTTCATATCCAAGGTGGTGTTGCTCAGAGACCTGCTCCGACAGATCTCACACTTTTGGCACCAGCCAACGGCGACACAGGTCTTGAAGGCGATATCGTCCTTACATGGGAAGGCGGCGAAAATGCTACACAGTATCAGGTTCTCTTCGGAACATCACCAACCAACCCAACAGTCGCTTTGGATTGGACAATGGTTGACGACAACTACGGTTCATTCGATGTTTCAGACCTCGTTGCTCCTACAACACAGTACTTCTGGCAGATTAAAGCCAAGAACTCAAACGGCACAGTTGTTAGTCCACGTTGGGGCTTCACAACAGCTTTGATCGCTCCTAACACAGTTACAGCTACAGAAGAAGAAATCTTCACAGACGGCAGCACAACTATTAAATGGAAACTCGCTGGCGGCGGTGGCTTCTCAGGTGAAATCACAGTTGCTGACGGTACAACAACCAACTCATACGTTCCTGTTTACGGTCTCTGGGCAGACTACTACACAAGAAGTGAGATGATCTATCCAGCTGAAATGATCGAAGAAATGACAGGTGGTGAAATCACATCATTGACATTCTACCTCAGCACACCAGCTACAGCAACATGGGCACCAGACGTGTTCCAGGTTTACTTCCAGGAAGTTGACGCTACAACATTGTCGACATACTACACAGCAGCCAACGCACAGATTTGCTACACAGGCTATCTCGATGGTACTGGCACAACAATGACAATCGAACTCGATGAGCCATATCAATATCAAGGTGGTAACCTCCTCGTCGGTATCCAGGAGACAGTCAACGGCACCTACAAGTCAGCATCATTCTATGGTATTTCAGCAACAGGCGCATCAGCATCAGGTTACAACAGCGGTGCTTTGGCAAGCGTTACATTCAACCAGCGTAACTTCTTACCAAAAGTGACCTTCACTTGCGGTGGCAAGGGTGTTGCAAACAACCGTGGCTTAAGCGGTTTCAACCTCTACTATCAGAATGGTAACGAAGCTCCTGTTAAGGTTAACAGTGATTTGATCGCAGAAAGACAGTACACACTCAACGGTGTTCTTCCATACAATTTGTTGGAAGGTAATGCAGTTACAGTGACAGCTGTTTATGACGAAGGCGAATCAGAGATGTCAGACGCTGTTATGGTTCACGTTTCAGGTTATGGCACATTGACAGGTACAGTTACAGAACTCATCAGCGGTCAGCCAGTGGCTGGTGTCAACGTTAAATTCGTTGGTAAAGACGAGTTCGATAACAACGCCACATTCGAAGGCACAACAAATGCAAACGGTGTCTATACTATTAATAATGTAAAGGCCGGTAACTACACTGGTACAGCACGTTTAGAAGGTATGGAGCCAGCACAGAATTCTGTGACACTCGCTTACAACACAACAGAGACAGTCAACTTCGTTATTCACGAGGTTTACAATCCTGTTATGAGCGTTATCGCAGAAGAAATGGATGAAGAGATGTCAAGAGTGAAATGGTCTATGACAGAGGTTCTTCAAGCCCCAGCATTCCCAACTCCAGGTGGAAACAATGGTGGTGGTAACACAGGTGGTGGCACAACAGTGTCAGACCAGACATTCAACTTCGACGATGGTACAATGGGCGGTTGGACAACAATCGACGCTAACAACGACGGTTACAACTGGGTCATGGGTTCACAGATCGGTGGTGTTTACCTCGCATCAGGTGCAAGCCTTGCAGGTTCAGGCCACAACTCATCAGCCGACTTGGTTTGCTCAGGTTCATACAGCAATGCAACAGCTTCAGCTATCACACCAGATAACTACCTCGTAGCTCCAACAAAGGCAGCATGGTCATCAATTTCATTCTTCGCATGCGCACAGGATGCAAGCTATGCAGCCGAGCACTACGGCGTTGCAGTTTCAACAACAGGCAACACATCAGCAGCTGACTTCACAATTGTTCAGGAATGGACAATGACAGCTAAAGACGCTGGCGCTATGAGCATCGGCCGTAACGGTGAAACAAGAGCACAGGGTTCATGGTATGAGAAGACAGTTGACCTCAGCGCATACGCAGGCCAGGACATCTGGGTTGCTATCCGTCACTTCAACTGCAACGACCAGTTCATCCTCAATGTTGACGATATCACATTGCATGGCAATGCAAAGGGTGGCCGCGACGTTCAGGAGTTCAGACTCTATAGAGTTGCTGATCTTACAGAAAACGGCGAGCCAGTTTACGTTGAAGAAATTGAAAACGTAGCACCTTATTATATTACAACAGTTACAGGTATGACACAGTATGCTGACTTCGCTTGGGAAGATATGGAACCAGGTCTCTATCAGTATGGTGTTTCAGCAGTCTATCCAAGCCCAGCTAAGGGTGGTACACGTGATGAGGTTATCATCGGTGAAGGTACAGCTACAAATAGCTACGTTCCAACCTACAACCTCTACAACTACTCATGCACCAACCAGATCTACACCGCTGAGGAAATCGGTGGCGCCGGTACAATCAACAGCATCGCATTCATGCCTGCTACAGTGAACGCAGCATCACGTAACCTCAACATCTACATGGTGAACACAGAAAAGACCAGCTTCGCAAGCGCAACAGACTGGATCCCTGTAACAGACGCTGACCTCGTTTACTCAGGTACAGTGGCATGGACAGCCAACACATGGAGCACAATCGAATTGACCACTCCATTTGATTTTGATGGTACTAACCTCTGCGTTGTTGTCAACGACCTCACAGGTTCATGGACATCATCGAATACCTATTACGTCAGCGACGCAACATCACAGGCTATCCGTATCTACCAAGACTCAGCTCCATACAACCCGGCAGCTCCAGGTTCAGGTACAGTGTTGAATGTTAAGAACAATATTAAACTTGACATCACATTCGGTGGCTCAGGCAACGACGACCCTGTAACTCCTGTTATTTGGTCAAATATCCTTCCAAGAGACATCCAGACAACAGTTACAGTTAACGCAGTTGTTCCAGTCGGTACAGCAGAAGGTACAGTTGTTACATTCCACAACACATACCTCAACACCAACTTCGTGATCACTCTCGACTCAACAGGTACAGCAGTTGTTGACGACTTCATCAAGGGCGAATACACAGTTACAGTTGACCTCGAAGGTTACACAAGCGAATACCACAACACACCAATGTCAATCTGGCATGAAACAACAATCAACGCTGAGTTTGAAGAAGTGTTCAAACCAATCGACAATGTTTATGCTTCAAGAACAGGTTATGTGACATGGGATGCAGTTATTCCGGTTGACAGAATCGCTGAGAGATACATGGTTAAGTTGAATGGTACAACAGTTGCTGAGCCGGTTGTGAACTACATCCAGTTGCAAGGCCTCACAGTCGGTACAGCATACACAGTTGAAGTAGCAGTTGTTTACTCAACAGGTATGAGTACATTCACATCAGCACAGTTCACATTCGCAGACTGCAACAGTGCAGCACATCAGGTTGACACACTCGTTGCAACCAACGTTTTGAACAACACCAATGTTACATTGGCATGGGATGGTGAAACACCAAATCCTAACCCGAATCCAAATCCAAATCCAAACCAGGGTACATCATTCAACTTCGATGATGGTACAATGATGGGCTGGACATCAATCGACGGTGACAACGACGGTTACGGTTGGGTTGCAGGTAACGCAGTTGGCGGTGTCTACTTAGTAGCAGGTGCAAGCCTTGCAGGTAGCGGCCACAACTCATCAGAGGGTCTTGTTTGCTCTGGTTCATACAGCAACTACACAAGTGCAGCATTGAATCCTAACAACTTCCTCGTATCACCAGCTAAGGGTCAGTACACAGGTATCAGCTTCTGGGCATGCGGTCAGGATGCAAGCTACGTGGCAGAACACTTCGGTGTCGCTGTTTCAACAACAACAGCTACAGCATCAGCATTCACAACAGTTCAGGAGTGGACAATGACAGGCAAGGGTGCAGGTATGCCAACAAGCGCAACACGCAGCGGCAACCGCGTCCAGGGTTCATGGCATGAATATACAGTCGACTTGAGCGCATACGCAGGTCAGGAAATCTGGGTTGCTATCCGCCACTTCGGTTGCACCGACATGTTCATCCTCGACGTTGACGATATCGAATTGACAACTCCAGCCAAGGCTTTGGCAGCAGGTACACTCGCTAACGCAGGTAAGGGCTTCGGCACTATTAACTACGACCGCGACGGTGAATGGTACTACTATGACAATGGTACAAACTACGACGCTATCGGTTTGTCAGCAGGTGGTGGCTTCTACTGGGGCATCATGTTCCCTGCAGGAACAATTGAAGGCAACAGACTCACCAAGGTTTCATACTTCGACTCAACTCCAAGTGCTGGTACAGTTACTATCTACCAGGGTGGCACATCAGCTCCTGGCACACAGCTCTACTCACAGCAGTACAGCACAACAGGTTCAGAACAGGTTATTGAGATCGAAATGGGCGAACCAGTTGAGATTGACGCCGATCAGAACATCTGGGTTGTTATGCACAACACAAGCGGTCAGTATGTTGCTTCATACGATGGCCAGACACCAGGTCAGACCAACGGTTCATGGTTGTCAACCGACGGTTCATCATGGTATGAATCACTCTACGCAGCAACAAGCGGCTCATACGGCGGCAACTGGAACATCCGCGCTTACGTTGAAGCAGGTAGCGGTCCAGCTCCAACAGGCCTTGTTCCTAACAAGTACAACATCTTCTTCGACGGCGAACTCGTTGGTGCAACAGCAAGCAAGACCTTCACATATGATGCAGGTGACTTCAACTCACATGAGTACAAAGTTATCTGGGTTGATGCAGACTACTTAGAGTCATGCGTTGTTGAAGGTGTCAACCAGATCAACTATGCAGCTGAGAACAACCAGAGCATCGATGAGAACGAAGTTGTCAACGCTCTCTATCCTAACCCAACAAGCGGCGATCTCCACATCAACGCTACAGCAATGACACACATCAGCATTGTCAACGCAATGGGTCAGGTTGTTTACGAACAGGATGTGAACGCTAACGAAATGGTCATCAACATGGCACAGTTCGAATCAGGTGTTTACATGGTCAATATCATTACTGAAAATGGTTCAAGCGTGAAACGCGTGACAGTTGTCAAGTAATTGAACACCTATTAATATAATAAGGAACGTCACCGTAAAAAGTGACGCTCCTTATTGGAGTTAAAAATGAAAAATTGAGAAAATTAACATAATTATTAACTAAATTTTTCTATCATGAAAAAAGTATTTCTATTCTTAACGATGCTTTTGTTTGCCTTCACAGGTACAATGAGAGCTGAGTCGTTGACCGTACATGAAGGAACTACCACAAATGGTAATGTTCCTGTTTACGGTTTCTATGCCGACGCTTACAACAAGTGCGAGATGGTTTATCCAGCAGCCGAGTTGAGTGCGATGGCAGGCGGCACGATTAACAGCCTTACGTTCTACGCATCGCAAACCAGCGTTAACTGGGGTGCAAACTTCCAAGTTTTCGTTGCTGAAGTTGCAGATGCTACTATCAGCGCTTTTGCTGGTCCTGGTACAGTTGTCTATGAAGGCCAGTTGAGCATTGCCGATGGTGAAATGGTTGTGACTTTCGACACACCTTATGCTTATGCTGGTGGTAACTTGCTCGTAGGTGTTTATGAGACATCTACAGGCAGCTACATAACCTCATATTGGTATGGTGAGTCAGTAACTGGCGCATCAGGTTCAGGTTACAACTACAACAGTCTTGCTGATTGCAGCTTTGGCCAGAAGAATTTCTTGCCTAAGGTTACCTTCGATTATACTGTTGGCGGTGGTGCACAAACAGCATTCTCAACAACTCCTAGTGTTCTCGACCTCGGTTATCGTCCAAACGGCGCTTGGATGGCTCCATACGTGTTCAACATGAAGAGCAACGTTGGCGCTGTCACAGTGAACTATTTGGATTTCAGCGGCAATTATTTCACATACAACGCTGAATTGCCGGCTACTGTTAGCGGAAACAACCCACTCGAAGTTGCAGTGAACCATGGTGAGGCTGAACCTGGTGAGGTGAACAGCACAATCACTGTCCTCTATAGTGGCAACAACAGAGACGCTGAGCAGCTCGAAATCACTGCCCACGCTTACAACCCGGCTGAAGGTGACGTGTTTGAACAGGCTATCGCAGTTCCTGCTTTGGCAGCTCAGACCCCTTATACAACACAGTTCCCAGAAGGAATGTACAAGAACTACGAGCTTCCTGTTGCTACAGAAGCTAACGACGCTGTTTATCAGTTGACATTCAACCAGGATGTCCTCCTCTATGCAGGTGCTGAAGACGGTAACGTTGTTCTTTATACAGAAGACTTTAACGGTGAAGACGGTCCTATGGCCGACAACCAGTATGTCTATAACGGTCCACAGATTAACCCAGGCCCGACCAACATATGGTTCTCCTATGACTACACTGGCTCCAACACCTGGTACGGCACCTCAGCTGGTGGCGGTTTCTACTTCGGCTACAAGCTTTCAACTGACGTTATCGCAGCTAACGGTCTTGCAGGTCTCACAATCACACAGGTTGAGGCAGCAGCTCGTGAGGCTTATCCATACTACTGCTATATCATCGAAGGTGGTGCAACCCCATTCGATGGTGATTTGATTGGTATGGGTGGTATAGAAAACCCTGAAGCTTTGTATTTCTTCGATATCAACCTCGAAGAACCAGCTTACATCAGCGGCAACGATGACATCTGGGTTATCTTCTATTCAGACAGCCCGTACGCAGCATACTGCGGCAGATATCCAGTCAGCACAGCTAATGGTAAGATTTGGACATACAATCCAAACGCATCATCTCCAATGTGGAGCAGCAACACAACTTACACTCCTGTGATTTATGCTCGTATGCTCGAATTGCCTACAGGTCGCGAGGTTACAATGAATCTTGCTGACATGAGTATGCCTAAGGGTAACGGCGTTTCAAGCGAGATTGCAGCTATCGACGGTGAAGTGATGAACACTCCAAAGGCACAGCTCGCACAGAACAACCGCGGCAACCGCGAAACTCAAACTCTCCTTGAACAAGGTTTCGAAGATGGAATGGGTGACTGGACAATGAATAATTGCCATAGTAGCACAGGCGTGTCAACAGGTTATACTGCTAATACAGGAAGCGCAGTGTTCCGCTTCTATTATACAACCAACTATCCGCAGTACCTCATTTCACCCGTGTTGGAAGACAACAATGGTGGTAATATGAGCTTCTACTATGCAAGCTACAGTTCAAGCTACGCTGAGACATTCAAAGTCGGTTATTCAACCACCACGAATGATCCTAGCGCCTTCACATGGGGTAGCCAAGTGACTGCCACTAACCTCTACAGTTCAGAATATTTACAGTATAGCTACGACTTCCCGGCTGGAACAAAATATGTTGCCATTGCTTGCACATCCAACGACCAGTTCTATCTCTTTGTTGATGACATCGTTGTGACCGCTGACATCACCTCAGGTGGCGGTGGCGGTGGCGGAGAACCAACTCCATATGTGCCATACGTGCCTACATTTACAGCTGAGATCGATGGCATGTATGTCCCCGCTGGCACCTACTATCTGGTTGCCGCTGCCGACGAACAAGCCGCTGTCAACATTGCTATCAACACTGTTCCTGCTCCAGAACAGGCAGTTATCGTTGCTCCATACGATGGCGAGACCAACGTTGGAACACCATATCTCGCAGAGTGGGTTCTTGGCGACTACACAACAGAGATGCAGGTTTTGGTTGGTACACAGTATCCTCCACAAACAGCATTGATCGACTGGACAGACTATCTCGTTGAGTCGGCATTCATTATGGACCTCGAGCCTAACCAGAGCTACTTCATGCAGGTTAACGAGCGTAACGCTGCTGGTACAACAATGGGTGAAGTTATTGCTTTCACAACACCTATCGATGGCGTAACAGGCTTCGCAGTTGAGAACGACGAACTCTATCCTGGCGATGTGGCAGTGTTCACATGGGATGCTAACCGTACATTCAAGGGTTACAACCTCTATATGTCAGACGGCAATGGAATCGTTAAAGTTAACGAATCACTCATCACAACCAACACATATCCAGTTGAGGATCTTGAGTACAACATGGATGGTTATCAGTTCGCAGTTACAGCAGTTTACGATGCTGGCGAATCAGACTATTCAGATGTTGTTACAGTCTACATGACAGGCAACGGTACAGTGAGCGGTCATGCTTATGACAAACCGGATGAGGATACCGATGCACAGCCAATCGCATTTGCATTGGTCGAATTCAGAGGTACTGACGAATACGGTGAGGAACAGTCATTCGTTTTGACAGCTGATGAAGAAGGTGCATTTACAGGTGAAATTCTCGCTGGTAATTATGTTGCAGCTGTTATTACAGATGGCTATGACAATACTGAATATGTTGAAAATATTGTTGTTAATTACAATGAATTAACAGATAATATCGACATCTATACACACGAGTTCTACTATCCACTCGAGCAGATTACAGCTACAGAGCAGGAAGACAACACAGTGTTAGTTGAATGGTCATGGACACCGGGAGAATTGATTGTTGACTTCGAGACAGGCGACTTCTCACAGGCCAACTTCACATTACCTGCAACATATCCATGGACTGTTACAACAACCAACCCACATGAAGGCACATACTGCATGAAGTCAACTTGCGAAGGTATTGCAAGCGGTACATCAGAAATCGAAGTGACAGTTGATGTTCCATTCGATGGCAAGATGGGATTCTGGGTAAGAGTTTCTTCAGAAGCTAACTACGATAAGTTCCACTTCTTCATCGACGGTGTTGAGAAGGGTGCAGCTATCAGCGGTCAGCAGGCATACGCTTACAAAGAGTTCGACGTAACAGAAGGCACACACACCTACAAGTGGCAGTATGCAAAAGACAGCTCAGTCAACAGCAATGACGACTGCGCATATGTCGACGACGTTACACTCTACAGATATGAGGCTCCGCTTCCACCAGTTGTTGGCGCTACAACATACGACTTTGATGACAACACAATGATGGGTTGGACATCAATCGACGCTGACGGTGATGGTAACGGTTGGGTTTCAAGTTCAAATCCTGGTATTTACCACAACTCAGGTGTTAACTTGTCAGGTACAGGTAACAACTCTTCAGAGGCATACGTTATTTCAGGTTCATACGCTAACCAGACAGGTGCAGCTTTGACACCGGACAACTACCTCGTTTCTCCAGCACAGATTTCAGCAGAAGCAGGTGCACAGATCCAGTTCTGGGCATGCGCACAGGATGCAAGCTATGCAGCTGAGCACTTCGGAGTAGCAGTTTCAACAACAACAGCTACAGCAGCAGCATTCACAACAATCCAGGAATGGACAATGACAGCAAAGAACGCCGGTGAAGTTGACGCTAACAGCGAAGTACGTGGTACAAGACAAGGTACATGGTACAACTATGCTGTTGACCTCAGTGCATACGCAGGCCAGGATATCTGGGTTGCTATCCGTCACTTCAACTGCACAGACATGTTCATCTTGAACGTTGATGATATCACATTGGCAACAGGTGGTACAACAATGGCACCACGCGGTGACCGTTCACTTGCTAACTACAACCTCTATCGTCGTAACAACTACAACAATGAAGAGGTTATTGTTGCTGAAAACATCGCATCAGACGTGATGGAATACACAGATGCAGCATGGGCTAACCTCCCATTCGGTGAGTACCAGTGGGGTATCCAGGCTAAATATGAAGGCTATGCACCAGTTGACCGCAGCCGTGAAACAGCTACATTCGGCTTCGAAAACGGTAGCTTGGAAGGCTGGACAAATATCGTCGTCAACACAGACGGTGGCGAGTGGCTCAACAGTGATGACAACCTCGGTGGTTATGACTACACAGAGCTCGCACACACAGGTACAGGCTTTGCAATGTGCTACTCATATGTTGACTATGTTGGTGCATACGATACAGACGCATATCTAGTATCACCTCAGAAGTACGCTGTTGATGCTAACTCAACAATTTCATTCTGGGCAGACAATGCTAACGACGACTATCCAGAGAACTTCTCAGTTTGCGTTTCAACAGCAGCAACCCCAACAGCAGCAAGCTTCACACAGGTTTGGAGCGGTGGTGCTAAGGGCACAGGCAACGGTGGCGCAGCAGTCCGTCGTGCAGAAAACCGTTATGAAAACTGGCGTTCACACGAGATCAGCTTGGCAGCTTACGCAGGCCAGGAGATCTGGATTGCATTCCACGATGTGAACGAAGATATGTATGAGATCTGGATTGACGATGTTACAATCACTTACGCAGGTTCAGCTCCTGGTCCACAACCAACTCCAGGCGACGGTTTGTCAGAGATCCTCTGGTCAAATGTGATCGAGAAGGATATGAATGCTACATTGACATTCAATGTAACAACCAACAACGGTCAGGCTCCAGTTGGTGCAACAATCGCTATTGAAGGTGAGAACAACTACACTGTTACAATTGACGAAACAGGCGTAGCAACACAGGTTGTCCGCAAGGGTGAATACACAATGGAAGCTACATTTGCTGGTTACACAACAACATGGTCATTTGACGGTGCTATCGAGGCAGATGCATCATACGACATCGAATTTATTGAGATAGTTGCTCCAGTTGACGGTCTCTACGTATCACCAACAGGTTGGGCAATGTGGGAAGGCGGTTCACAGCCTACACCAGGTCCAGGTCCACAACCAGGTCCAGGTGGTGTTTTGTTCGAGGATGACTTCGAGGATGGCGCTCTTGGTAACTGGACAACAGTTGATGCTGATGGCGACGGTGACACATGGCAGAATGCTACACCAGACGCTTATGGTATTGGTGCAGCTCACAGCGGTACAAACTGCGCAAGCTCATGGTCATGGAACAGCTATTCAATGGATCCAGATAACTGGATGATTTCTCCAATGGTTGACGGTGCAGCAAGCATCACATACTATGTTGCAACAAATACCAGTTATCCAGATCACTATGGAGTTTATGCTTCATCAACAGGTACAGCTACAAGCGACTTCACAAAGGTGTTTGAAGAAACAGCTGGTTCAAAGGGTGTTGCAGGCGTTAAGGCTTCAACAACAAATGGCGGTTCACGCGACATGAGCGCATGGAACGAAAAGACTGTCAACCTCCCAGCAGGTACCAAGTATGTTGCATTCCGTCACTGGGATAGCTACGACATGAACTACTTGTTCATCGACGATGTTACAATTTCAGGTGGTAGCAAAGACCGTGCAGCTTTGTACTATGTTGTTAAACTTGACGGTGTGTTAGAAGGCCAAACAACAGAACCATACTATCAGCACAATGTTGAAGGTTTGGAAGAAGGTTCAACACACATCACAAAGGTCAGACCAGTTTACGCAACAGGTAACGGTGACTGGATGGAGTTTGAATGGGTTTACACAGCATGTGACGGCTTTGCAAGCGCAACAGGTCTTGCAGCAGCAGCACAGGGCAACGATGTGAAACTCACATGGACAATGCCAGGTGGTGGTAATCCAGGTCCTAACCCACAACCAGGTCAGGATGAGACATTCAACTTCGATGATGGTACATTCATGGGCTGGACAACAATCGACGCTAACAACGACGGTTACAACTGGGTCATGGGTTCACAGATCGGTGGTGTTTACCTCGCATCAGGTGCAAGCCTTGCAGGTTCAGGCCACAACTCATCAGCCGACTTGGTTTGCTCAGGTTCATACAGCAATGCAACAGCTTCAGCTATCACACCAGATAACTACCTCGTAGCTCCAACACAGGCAGGTTACTCATCAGTTTCATTCTTCGCATGCGCACAGGATGCAAGCTATGCAGCTGAGCACTACGGTGTTGCAGTTTCAACAACAGGTAACACATCAGCAGCTGACTTCACAATGGTTGCTGAATGGACAATGACAGCTAAAGAAGCTGGTGCAATGAGCGTTGGCCGTGACGGTCAGACCAGAGCACAGGGTGCATGGTATGAGAAGACAGTTGACCTCAGCGCATACGCAGGCCAGAACATCTGGATTGCTATCCGCCACTTCAACTGCAACGACCAGTTCATTTTGAATGTTGATGATATCACATTACATGGTTCAGCAAAGGCTGAGCGTGATATGTGGGATCTCGTAGGATCATTCACTGGCACAAGCGCTGGTCAGCAGGCTGTTGCAACAGATGGCAACTACATCTACACAGCAAGCTGGCAGTCAGCTCCAACAGGTGGTCACACCTTCTATCAGTACACAATGGACGGTACATTTGTTGAAGGCTTCGAAATCGCAGGTGCAACAGGTATCCGCGACCTCACAACCGATGGTGAATACTTCTATGGCACATCAGGTGGTGCACAGATCTTCATCCTCGACTTCACAACACGTACATTGGTTGGTACAATCAACTGCTCAGGTTTGACATCACGTCACATCAGCTACGACCCAGAGCGTGACGGATTCTGGTCAGGTAACTGGTCAACATTGGCTCTGTACAGCCGTACAGGTGCTTTGATCCAGAACGGTCCAGCTCCAACAAGCGCATACGGTTCAGCTTACTACAAAGATTCAGACAACGTCGAACACCTCTTCTTGTTCTGCCAGCCTAACAGTGACTGCAAGGTCTATGACTACAACATCACAACAGGCACACTCGGTTCATCAGTTGTGTTAGACTACTCTAACGTTGCTCCAGGTTGCACAGGTATCGCCGGTGGTTGCTTCATTGGTGAATACAACGGCAACACATGCTGGTATGGTAACGCACAGCAGGATCCTAACCTCATTGCTATCTTCGAACTCGAAGCTGGCACACCAGGTCCACAACCAGTTGAGGGTATCCTTGGTGCTGAAATCTTCCGCGACGGCGAACCTATCGCATTCGTTGAAGGTGGCAACGCTTCACAGTACATTGTTGTAGGTGCAGCTAATGAAGAAGCTACATACGGCGTAAGAGTTGTTTACGACGGAGAGCAGGTTTATCCAGATGCTACATACTATGCAATGTCATGCATGGCAGAAGTTGAGTACACACCTGGTCAGGTTGTATGCGATCCTGTAACTAACTTGACAGCAACTCAGGTTGATTACCAGGGTGCAGCAGCTATCCAAGCTGAATGGGATGCTATGACAGGTGCTACCGGATACAAGGTTTATCTTGAAGGTGAAGAACTTGGTCAGATCTCAGGTCATGGTGTAACAATCCACAACAGTGGCACACCATTACCAGAAGGTACTTACACGGTTGGTGTTGTTGCAGTTTATGCAAGTTGTGAATCAGAAATGGCTGAAACAACAGTTACTATCACATACGAAGGTATTGAAGAGAACGAAGTTGTCAACGCCATCTATCCTAACCCAACAAGCGGCGATCTCCACATCAACGCTACAGCAATGACACACGTAACAGTGTTCAACGCAATGGGTCAGATGGTTTACAACCAGGATGTCAACGGTGACGAGATGATCATCAACATGGGTCAGTATGAGGCCGGTGTTTACATGGTCAGAATCGACACTGAAAACGGCAGCAGCGTGAAACGCATCACTGTTGTTAAGTAATAACCATTAGGGTTATAAAATGAATTGTAGAGACGCAAAACTTGCGTCTCTACATTTTTTTTGTATTTTTGCGGTATGAAAATAATGGTTTGCGATAATATAGACGAGTTGGGCGAAGATTTCGTGCGGTGGGCTGAGGGTGTGTTGCCTGAGTGGCGGAAGGAGCGGATGTTGGCGATAAAGCATTTGAGGGGGAGGGTGCAGTGTGCGGTAGCATGGCTCTTGGTTGACTATTGTCAAATGAGCTTAGGAGATTCCTCGCGACCGGAGGTCGCTCGGAATGACAGGTGGAGGTATAATGAGCATGGGAAACCGTATTTTGAGGGGAGAGACGATTTGTTTTTCAGTGTGAGTCATTGCGGGGGCGCTGTGGCGGTGGCGATTCACGACGAGGAAGTGGGGATTGACATTGAGGAGGTGGGACGGTATAAGGAGAGTTTGGTGAAGTATGTGTTGAATGAGGATGAGATGGATAGTGAGGATAAGGGGGATAAGTTTATTGAGATATGGACGAAGAAGGAGGCGGTGTTTAAGTTTTTGGGTACGGGCATAACGCATGAGATCAAGGATGTTTTGGTGAAGCATCCTGAGGTGAGGGTTGAGAGTTGGAAAGTTGGGGAGCGATGGGTGAGTGTTGCGGTTGCAAAATTTTGCAAGAAATCTTAAAAAAATTAAACATAATTTTATTAACAATTAAAAGGCATAGAATCTTTGAAAATTGATATTGTAAAATATTGATATTCATAGATTTATGATACGTGTTAAAAGATTAGTCGTTTTTCGTACGACTAATTTTTTTATGTGGTTGTACTTTTGTGGAGCTAAAGGAAACAAAAGTATTAACTAAAACTAATTATTATGGGGACTTTAAGAAATTCAGTTCATTTGATTGGGAGGCCGGGTATGGATCCTGAGATTAAGGTATTTGGTGAGAACAAAAAACATGCGAGGTTTACATTTGCGACCAACGAGAAACATTACAACGACAAAATGGAGCTAATAGAAGAGACAGAATGGCATAACATTATCGCATGGGGGAAAGTTGCGGAACATGTTGAGAAACTCGTTAAAAAAGGCCGTTTGATGGCTATTGACGGCATGTTGCAGACACGACAATATGAGGATAAGGATAAAAACAAACGTTACAAAACAGAGATTGTGATGAATGAGTTTATGCTTATCGACAAATTGGTTAACGACGAAGAGCAAAAACCTGAATAATTCATGGCGGGGGTCTGACCGCTATGAGACGCTAGTTTCATTCGAGAAATATTTTGTTTTACGATGATGCTCATAAATTGATAATAATAAAAATCCACTGCATGTCGGAAAGACCCCTTCATGAATAAAATGACGATGATGTTGAAAAAAAGACTATCTTTGTTGTTTGAAAAAATTTGATAAAACCATGAAGATAGTCTTTTTGGAGCCATTGGGACTCACTGTAGAAGCCGTTGAGAGGGCTTGTGACAAACTTAAAAAGTCGGGACATGAAGTTATTGTATATCCCGACAGAAAGCCGGAATTGAACATTGAACGCGCGTTGGATGCCGATGTCGTTGTTGAGAGCAATATGCCGTTGCGCAAGGATTTCTTCGACGCTTGTCCTAAGCTGAAAATGCTTTCGATAGCGTTCACCGGACTTGACCATATCGATATGGCCGAGTGTGAGCGTCGTGGCATAGTAGTTAGAAATGCGGCGGGATATTCAACTGAAGCGGTGGCTGAAGAAACTATCTGCATGATGATAGGATTGTATCGTCATGTTATTGAAAACGACAAGATTACACGCAGCTGTAAAGGTCCGTCGATAGCACCTGGACGTGAGATTGCAGGCAAAACAGTCGGAATCATCGGAATGGGCGCCATCGGACAGAGAACAGCGGCGTTAGCACAGGCTTTCGGGTGCAAGGTGATAGCATGGAACCGCACTTCAAAACAAGTGCCTGGAGTGACGTTTGTGGATAAGGAAACGCTTCTCAAAGAAGCTGATATTGTGGCGTTGCACATCGCTTTGAACAACGAAACACGTAATTTCCTGACGGCAAAAGATTTTGCTTTGATGAAACCAACGGCCATCATAGTGAATGCGGCACGCGGACCGATTGTGAACACTAACGATTTAGCGGAGGCGCTTAAAAATGGCGTTATCGCTGGTGCGGCATTGGATGTGTATGATGGGGAGCCGCCGCTGAATGCTGAGAATCCGATTTTGGGGGCGCCGAATACGATGTTGCTGCCACATGTGGGGTTTGCGACGAGGGAGGCGTTTGAAGCGAGATTGGGGATTGTGGTGGAAAATGTAGAAAAGTTTGTTTTGGTATAACGGATTAACGGAATAGCATTGCATTTTTAATGCCATTTTCGAAATGCTCACAGTACCCTGTGGTAGGTCGCATTTCTGCAAATGGCATTAAAAATGTAATAAATTGATGGTGAATAACTATTTTGTGATTACGATTCCGAGGTCGCGGTTGATGCGGGTGCGGATTTCATCGAGTTTTTTCTTTTTTTTGAGGAGGATGAGCTGGTCGTCGGGATCGGTAGTTTCCATCAATTCCTTTGTTATAGAGGAGCGGCGGTCTTCGATGACCATGTCTTTGAAGCGCAGTATGGAGGTGAGGACGGTCTTTTTGAGGACGTCGTCTTCGGTTTTGACCACTATGCGGTGACGTTGCCAATCGTCGAGTTTATATTGGGTGCTGAGCAGGTTGGCGGCCAGCACAGCCACGTCTTGGTCTTCGTTTGATGTGAAATCTTGAGCAACAGGAAGTTTGCCTGTGTCGAGACCGTGGTCGAAGGCATCGAAAATCTTCTTGTGAGTCTCATCGCGGAAGAGAAGTCCATCGTTTTTGAGGTCGTCGATTATGAGCGAGGCGACAGTGACATTGTAGATGACATCATTGTCGTTGTCGTCTTTGCCTTCAATTTCAAGGATTTCGGAACCGTGAGTGAGAAGCAGCTTCACGAGTTCCTGCTCCTGGAAGAAGCCGATGGGAGTGGTGTCTTGATTATCAGCCTGCGGCTGAGATTGATAGGATAAGCGCTGCGCTGATAAGGAGGAATCTTGCGAAGGAACTTGATTTTGAGACGGATCTAAACCAAGTTGTTTGCGGTATTTTGCTCTTAAGATTTTATTTACCTCGTTTGTCAGGGTTTGCTCGGCCATCTCGAGGGTGCGGCTACACTCCTTAATATATGTGGCTCGATAAATCGGGTCGGGGATGACGGCGATGGTCTCGACGATGTCTTTGATGACGGTAGCGCGCTTGATAGGGTCGTTTTTGGCATCCTTCAGCAGGAGGTTTGTTTTGAACCCGATGAAGTCTTTCGCGTTGTCGGCCAAGTATTTGGTGACCACCTCGATAGGGTTGTTCTGCACGAAGCTGTCGGGGTCGTCTTCGGGAGGCAGCACCACGATGCGGACGTTCATGCCTTCTTCGAGGATCATGTTGGTGCCACGAAGAGCGGCGTGGATGCCGGCAGCGTCGCCATCGTAGAGCATGGTGATGTTCTTGGTGTAACGGCTGATCATGCGGATCTGCTCGGTAGTCAAGGAGGTACCGGAGCTTGCCACCACGTTTTCGATGCCTGCCTGATGCATTGAAAGCACGTCGGCATAACCTTCGACGAGGATGCAGTTGTCGAGGCGCGAGATCTCATTACGGGCGAAGAAGATGCCGTAGAGCGTCTGGCTCTTGTTGTAAATCTCTGATTCAGGGGAGTTTACGTATTTTGCCTTGGTCTTCTCGGAGGTGAGGATACGTCCGCCAAAGCCTATGACTTTTCCGGTGAGGTTATGTATCGGGAAGATGACACGGCCTTGGTAGCGGTCGTAGAGTCGGTTTTCGTAGCTTCCGGTGAGGCCGACTTTTGTCAGAAGGTCTTTGTCGTAGCCGTTTTTGATGGCGAATTCGGTGAATGCCGAGCCGCTGTTAGGGCAATAGCCGAGCTGGAACTTGTTGATGATGGCATCGCGGAAGCCGCGTTCGTGGAAGTAGGCGAGACCCACTGACTGACCTTCGTCGGTGGTCATCATAGTGTTGGAGAAGTAGTTTTGCGCGAAGCTGTTGATGTTGAACATACGCTCGCGTTCGTTCTGCGCCGCCAGTTCCTCGGGTGTTTGTTCGCGTTCCTCGATTTTGATGCCGTATTTCTTGGCGAGATAGCGGAGCGCTTCCTGGAACGAATAATGTTCGTGTTCCATGATGAAACGCACGGAGTCGCCAGCCTTGCCGCATCCGAAGCATTTGAAGATGTTGCGGGCGGGGTTGACGTTGAACGACGGGGTCTTTTCCTTATGGAAAGGGCATACTCCGATGAGGTTGGAGCCGCGTTTTTTGAGCGTCACGAACTCGCTGACGACATCTTCGATGCGTGCCGTCTCGAGAATCTGGTTTATGGTATCGCGTGGAATCATATCGCCCAAATTAGAAGTCCGCCGATGATTATCACTCCAGAAACGACGAGGTCGATGAGGCAGAAGCCCATGATATCCTTTGCGTTGAGTTTAGCAATTGCTAATGCCGGCAGTGCCCAGAACGGCTGGATGAGGTTGGTCCAGGCATCGCCCCAAGCTATTGCCATTCCAGTGAGGCCATGGTCGACGTTGAGTGCCTCGCCTGCGGCAAACATGATAGGAGCCTGGATAGCCCAGTGGCCGCCGCCTGATGGCACGAACATGTTAAGGATGGCTGCACAAAGGAAGGTGTATATCGGATAAGTCGTTGACGTTGAAATACTTACGAATGCCTCACTGACCACGGTGCCGAGACAGATGCCCGACGAGCCGACGCCAGTGATGATGCCCATGATGCCTGCGTAGAACGGGAACTGCAGAAGGATTCCGGCCGCGCCGGAGACAGACTTGGCGAAGGCGCGGACATACGCGATCGGGGTCTTATGCAGGACTATTCCTAGGAAAAGAAACAGCAGAATCACCGAGCCGAGGTCGAAGGAATGTTTCTTGACAAAGAGATTGATTATCAAGAAAGAGAGACCTAAGAGGGCTAATAAGGCGGATAAGATGCGGCTGTGTTCCAATCGCATTGCCGGGGTTACGGGTGAATGATTATTCGCCCCTACAGAATCGTCATCGTCGTTAAGAAGGACGGGGTCGATGGTGACGATGTTGCCGTCTTTTGGGTGCATCAGGGAATTGATGACGATGAGGGCGACGGTGACCAGCAGCACCATAATGATATTATGGTAGTCGAGGATGGTGTTTCCGATAGGAATCACTGAGGAAATGACGCCGTTGGTATCTTTTACGAGTTCGCCAGCGTCGGATGCCATTTTGAGAGGTATGGAGCCAGAGATGCCGGCGTGCCACACCACGAAGCCGCTGTAGGCTGAGGCGATGAGCAGTCGGTAGTCGACGCCGCGCAGTTTTTTCGCTATCTCTTTGGCGAAGATGGCGCCCACGATGAGGCCGAAGCCCCAGTTGAGCCAGCATGCCACGGCTGAGACGCCTGTGACGAGAGCGATGGCTCCGGCAGGTGTTTTAGGCAGTGATGCCAGATTGTTGATGAATTTCTTGATAGAAGGTGCTGCCGCGAGTGTCGCGCCAGTGACGAGGACGAGTGCCATCTGCATGGAGAATCCGAGCAGGTTCCATACGCCGCCGCCCCAGTTGCTGACCACCTCGGCGATGCTCTGGTGGCATACCGGCATGGCGATAGCGATGGCGACAAACGTCAGGATGATGGCGAAAATGAAAGGCTCAGGCAGATATTTCTGCATGAAATTGACACTTCCGTTTATGACCTTCTGAAAAACTCTCATTCTACAACAATCTTAATTGTTTGCATCAAGCCGTCGGCATTTGAAATCCTCAGGAAATAAAGACCTTTCTGAAGATTCTCGACCGGGATGACATGCTCGCTTAATCCATCGTTGACAAAAACATCAGCTGAATAGACTGTTTGTCCTAATGTGTTGAATAACAATAAATTAGCTTGTCCGAAATCATTTTGATAAAAGCGGATATTGATTTTCTCGCTTGTCGGATTTGGAAAGATATCGAAGCTTAATTCATTGGAATTCAATTCATTAACGTCGTAATGACCTAAAACGAGGTTCATTGTTACAGGAAGATGGTCGGAGTTGCCGTAGAGCGCGTCGGCCACCTCTGCTGAAACCGCCTGGTTTGCAGGGTTGTTGATGCTTTTGTTGTAGTGGTTGCCGTCGTTACCGATGGCGTTGTAGCTACCGTTGACGTAGCGAATGCCGTCGCGTCCGCCGTAGATGCATTCCGACATCAGGATGAAGTCGAAACGGTCGTCCAAGCCGCCGCTAGAGGCGCATCCGCCTTCGGTGTGAGTCGACTGGGTGTGATAGTATCTGTAGTTATAGTTGGAATTCCAATCGCCGACGCCGTAAGGGTAGAGAGGGTCGATGAAGTAGGAATTCGGGTAAGCCGATTCGTTGGTAAACGCCTGATAGGCGGCCTCGGAAGCCGAGTAGAGGTTGAAGTCGCCCATGATGAGGACGTTTCTGCCTTGGTAATGGCTCTCGAGATAGTTCATGGTGTTTTCGGCCATGATCTTACGTTTCGCCGCGTTGTCGCTGCCCGAGCCGGCTTTAAGGTGGGCTATGACGCACGTCAGAGTTATGGAGTTGTCGCTTTTCATCTTGAAGTCGTAGACATCGACGTCGCGGGTGTTGTTTTGCGCGACGTAATGGCCAGTGAGCGACAGCTTCTCGGAGTTGTAGAATATGCAGTTGATGAGCGACGACGTAGGGGTTGTGGTGTTTGAACCTGCACTGGTAAGCCAATAATCTACACCGTTGACATTCAGCACGTTACGTACAAAATCGCCTGGAAGTGAGGTGTTACGCCCCATTTCGCAGACGGTGAAAATATCAGGATAATAGGCGGTCAGGATAGTGCGGATGTAACCGTTTTTATCGTTGATATTGTTGTTTGACGCGGTGCAATAGCTGGTATTGTTGCCATAATTCAGAATGTTGTACTGCATCACTTTCAGGGTGTCGGCGGTGAAGGCTGACGCAGATAGGGACAATCCCTTGAGGATAAGAGGGATAGTGAGGATAAGATGGATAAGTATTCTTTTTTTCATGGCAACGATATCACATTATTATTCAATACGTTTAAGCATGCTTATTTCGGCGCTGGTGAGGAAACGCCAGTGTCCGCGTGGTAGGTTTTGTTTGGTAAGGCCTGCGAGCATGACGCGGTCGAGTTTTGTCACTTCGTAGCCGAGGCTTTCGAAGATACGGCGTACGATGTGGTTACGGCCTGAATGGATTTCCACGCCCACTTCGCGCATTGTAGGGTCGTCGGTGACATAGTCGATTTTGTCGACTTTGATAGGGCCGTCTTCGAGTTCGATGCCGTTCTCAATCTTTTCGAAGTCTTTGGTTGTCAAAGGCTTATTGAGAGTTACATGATAAAGTTTCTTCACCTCGTGGCTTGGGTGTGTGAGAGTCTTGGCGAGTTCGCCGTCGTTGGTGAGCAGCAGCAGTCCGATGGTGTTACGGTCGAGGCGGCCGACAGGATAGATGCGTTCCTGGCATGCGCCTTCGACGAGGTCCATGACGGTGTGGCGCTCGTAAGGGTCGTCGCTGGTGGTGATGACGCCTTTAGGCTTGTTGAGAAGCACATAACGAAGTTTCTCACGGTTGAGAGCTTGTCCGCCGTACACCACTTTATCGGTTGTCTTGACTTTTGTTCCGAGTTCTGTCACCACCTGGCCGTTTACTGTGACGGCACCGGCGAGGATGAGGTCGTCGGCTTCACGGCGTGAGCAGATGCCTGAGTCGGCGAGGTATTTGTTGAGACGGATTTCGCCTGTCGCGCGTGGACGGTCGAATTCCGGGTCTTTCTCGCGGCGATAGCCACGGCGGCCGCCTCTTGTCGGACGTTCGTCGTCACGGTCAAAGCGTTTGCCGAAAGGCTTTCTTTCTCCGCGTCCAAAACTTCTCTTTTCTTCTCTTTCGTCATCGTTTCTTCTTGAAAAACCGCGTCTTGCCGGTTTCTCGTCATCTTCAAATTTTCTTCCAAAAGGCTTTCTTGCTGCACCTCTTGTTCCGCGTTCTTCACGGTCGTCACGACCGAATGGTTTTCTTTCGCCACGACCAAAAGATTTTTTCTCGCCTCTCTCGTCATCACGACGACCGAAGCTTCTTCTTTCGCCGAAAGGTCTTCTTTCGTGGCGTTCATCATCGCCCTCACGGCGAGCTTTTTCTCTCTCAAACTGCTCCAATCTCTCGTCACTGAATCTCCTGACTTCGGCAGTTTTTCTTCTGGCAACATGCTGACGTTTGCCGTTTCTTTCTTCGTTATTCATCTTTAATAATAATTATAAAATAATTTTTCGGGCTGCAAAATTACAAATTTTTTTTGAGAAGACAGAAGATAGAAGTCAGAAGTCAGAATTTTTTTTGTATTTTTGCGGAGTTATTGAGATTCCTCACTACGTTCGGAATGACAAAATGTATTAAAAATTGTTATATGAAAAAGTTATCATTACTACTTATCATGCTTGTGGCTGCCCTGATTATGCAGGCGCAGATTGCTACGAACATTTATTGGGTGAAATTTACTGACAAGGCCAATTCACCTTATTCCATTGATAATCCGAGTGAATATTTGAGTCAGAGGGCTTTGGAGAGAAGGGCTCGTCTCGGTATCGAAATTGACGAGTATGACATTCCTGTGAATCCTCAGTATTTACAGGCTGTAGCAGATTGCGGAGCGCAGCTTTTGAATCCGTCGAAATGGTTAAACGGTGTGTCGGTTTACACCTCAAGTCAAGCTGTTGTTGATGCCATCAACGCGTTGGAGTTTGTGGAGGTGGTGCGTAACTGTCCGAGTTTTCCTGAGGCGCAGCGTGACAAGGAGATATGGTTGGAGAATGAGATGAAGCCTTCGGCAACAAACACTCGTGGTTTCAGAGGTTATTACGGCGGAGCCGAGACACAGGTGAAGCAGATTAATGCCGACAAACTTCATGAGCTTGGATATGACGGAACGGGTGTTTATGTTGCTATTTTGGATGGTGGTTTCGTTGGTACTGATATCCATACTACATTCGACAATATGCGTGCTGAAGGCCGTCTGCTCGGCGTCCGTGACTTCGTTTTCGGCTCATCATCAGTGTATTCGCAGAGTACACACGGCACTTCATGTTTGAGCACTATGGCGGCTTACGACCCGAACAACATGGTTGGAACGGCTTACAAGGCATCGTATTACCTTATTCACACTGAAGATGGCGATGGCGAAAACATCGTAGAGGAATATAACTGGGTTTCGGGTGCTGAATATGCCGACAGCCTTGGTGTTGACGTTTGCTCGACCTCGTTGGGCTACATTGATTTCGACATGCCTCAGTGGGATCATCCGTTTGAGCATTTCGACGGTCACACAGCTCCGATGACCATCGGCGCGGAGATTGCTGCGAGTCGTGGCATTATCTGCACCAACTCGGCAGGCAACGAAGGCGGCGGCACCTGCACTTTGGGAATCCCTGCAGATGCTGAGCATATCATCACTGTGGGTGCTGTTGACGCCAATGGCAATCGCGCCGATTTCAGCTCGGTGGGACCGACATACGACGGACGCATCAAGCCGGATGTGATGGCAATGGGAGAAGGCACATACGTGGCATCTGGATATCCTGGAGGCTGGTATGGTGATTATTACAATGGCAACGGCACCTCGTTCTCAAACCCGGTGCTGGCAGGCGCTGTGGCTTGTCTGCGTCAGGCTTGTCCGAATGCCTCGGTGCAGGAGATTTGTGATGCTGTTCGTGCTGCAGGCAACAATGTCAACAATCCTAACAACTACGACGGCTATGGTATTCCGGACTTCTTGGTGGCATTGCAATCGCTTGGTGTTCAGGAAGTTGTGATGAATGAAAACGAGATCGTCAGCGTGTATCCGAATCCTTCGAAAGGCAATGTTAAAGTTCAGTTAAAAGAAGGTGTTGATAAGTCAAATATGACAGTATGCGACAATATTGGACGTATCATTGTTAACACAATGAGTGTTAATGAGTTAGAGGCGACTTTGAATAATTTGGAATCGGGAGTTTATACTGTTAATGTGGTTTCGGATAATGGCAGTCAGACGCTTAAAGTTGTCATAACGAAGTAAAATTTTTGCGAAAACGCTTGGAATTCTCAAATAATTCATATCTTTGTAGATTGAAAATTTTAAAATTATGGATTTAACTACATCATATCTTGGATTAAAACTTAAGAATCCTATTGTTGTTGGAAGTTCAACTTTTACGGGAACCGTTGAAGGCATTGCCAATTGCGCTAAGGCAGGCGCTGGCGCTGTGGTTCTGAAATCGCTTTTTGAGGAGCAGATTCTCTCCGATATCAAGAAAGAAGAAGGCTATACCGACATCTACAACTCAAACGTGGATGCCGACCTTTATATGAAGACTTTCCTCCGCGGAAACGAGATTGCGATTTACACCAACCTCATCCGTGAGGCTAAGAAAACCGTCGACATCCCGATTATCGCGAGCATCAACTGCGCCGACAAAGGAGAATGGACAAGCTTCGCAAAAGAGCTTCAGGACGCTGGTGCCGACGCGTTGGAGTTGAACATCTCAGTGTCGCCATTCGACAAGGATATAGCATCGAAAAACATTGAGGATGAGGTAGTTAGCATCTTTAATGAGGTGAAAAAGACAGTGACTATTCCTGTCTCGGTGAAGCTCGGCAACCATTTCACAAACATTGGTAACATAGCTTTCAGATTGTCGATGGCAGGCGCGGCAGGCTTGGTGTTGTTCAACCGTTTCTACAACCCGACAATCGACATCGAGAACATGAAAGTGGTTCCGGGTTCGGCTCTTTCGGTTGAGGAGGAAAACAGCGACACTTTGCGTTGGATTTCGTTGCTCTCGGCACAGGGCATCCCATGCTGTCTCTCGGCTTCGACTGGTGTTCACAAGGCGGAAGACGTTGTGCGTCAGATACTTGCAGGTGCCACTACAGTGCAGGTGTGCAGCACATTGTATCGCAACGGCGTGAAATATGTAGCTGATATGGTAGCAGGTCTCGAAGGCTGGATGAAGAAACATAACTTCAACAGCATCAATGACTTCAAGGGCAAATGCAGTGCCTCGGCCGACGTGAAAGTCTTTGAGAGACTTCAATATTTGAGAAGAAATAATGATTTGAATTAACCTTTAATAATTAAAAACTATGGCAAAATACGTTTGTGATGTCTGCGGTTATGTTTATGACCCGGCAGTAGGCGATCCGGACAACGGCATCGCTCCAGGAACACCATTCGACAAATTACCTGAAAGCTGGTCATGCCCGCTTTGTGGCGTAGGTAAAGAGCATTTCGGAATGGAATAATGGATACCAAGGCCCTTTCTAAGATTGGATACGGTCTTTATGTCCTGACTACGAACTACGATAACATTGACAACGGCTGTATCATCAACACGGTGCAGCAGGTGACAAGCGATCCGCTGAGGTTGTCGATAGTTGTCAACAAAAACAACTACACGCACGATCTTATTTTGGACTCGTGCGTGTTCAATATCAACGTGTTGACAACGGAGACACCGTTTAAGGTGTTTGAGCATTTCGGGTTTCAGTCGGGAAGGAACGTAAACAAATTCGCGGACTGCGAGCAGGAGCTGCGCGCCGTGAACCATGTGCTGTATCTGCCGAAGCACATCAACGCATATTTTGCATGCAGGGTGATGAAGTCGATAGACCTCGGCACACACACCATGTTTATTGCGGATGTTTTAGATGCCGTTAAGGTAAATGATTTAGACTCAGTGACTTACGATTATTATCAGAAAAATATCAAGCCGAAGAAAAAGGTGACGAAGGGCTGTTGGGTGTGCAAGGTGTGCGGCTGGGTGTATGAAGGCGAGCAGCTGCCTGATGATATCGTTTGTCCGCTGTGCAAGCACGGCAAGGAAGAGTTTGAGTATGTGGAGCCGACGTGAAGAGATACCGGTAGGGACAAGGCATGCCTTGTCATGGATAAGAAGGATAATGAGGATAAGAAGGATAAAAAAGAATTAAATGATAAAATTATGAATATAAAATTAGCGGAAAATATTTATTACGTGGGGGTGAATGACCGCCGCACGGAATGTTTTGAAAATCACATGGAGTTGCCGAATGGCGTGTCGTATAACTCGTATCTTATTGTAGATGAGCATGTTGCGTTGATCGACCCGGTAGAGCCGGAGTTTATGGCGCAGTATATGTTCCAGATCAAGCGCATCTTGGGTGACAGAAAAGTCGATTATTTGATCGTGAACCACGACGAGCCGGATCATAGCGGCTCGGTGGGCGCGGTGCTGAGAGAATGGCCCGAGGTGATGGTGGTCGGAAATGCCAAGACGTTCGCGCCTTTGGAGAACTTCTACGGTGCGATTGCGAACAAGAAAATCGTGGCTGAAGGCGAGACGTTGAGTCTGGGCAAGCACACGCTGCAGTTCTTCATGGCTCCTATGTGTCACTGGCCGGAGTCGATGGCGACATACGAGCAGACGACGAAGATCATCTTCTCGAACGACGCTTTCGGCGGCTTCGGCGCGTTGAACGGCGGCATCTTCGACGACGAGGTGAACCTCGACTTCTACGAAGACGACATGCGCCGCTACTACGCTAACATCGTCGGAAAGGTGGCTATGATGGCGCTGAAGACCATTCAGAAGGTGCAGTCTTTGGACATCAAGATGATTGCGCCTTCGCACGGTTTGATTTGGAGAAGCAACCTGCAGTGGGTCATCGACAGATATACAGCTTGGAGTTCGCAGCAGGCGAAGGAGGGCGTGGTGATAGTGTACGGTTCGATGTACGGCAACACAGGCAGGATGGCCGACATTGTGGCACGCGGCGTGGCAGACGCGGGCGTGAAAGAGATCAAGGTGTACGATGTGGCGAAGACCGAGACGTCGTTCATCTTCAGTGACATCTGGAAATACAAGGGCGTGGTGTTGGGCGCTTGCTCGCACTACGGAAGCATCTTCCCTAACATGACAGGATTGCTGCACGAGCTGGCAGAGTACAAGCCGCAAAATAAGGTGTTCGGACTGTTTGGCGGTGCGTCGTGGAGTGGCGGCGGACTTAAGACGTTGAGAGAGAACGCTGAGGCTTGCAAATGGAACGTGCTGAGCGAGCCTGTTGAGGTGAAGGGCGCTCCGATCAGAGAAGAAGACATCGAGAAATTGTACAATCTCGGTCTCGAAATAGGAAAATCAATAATTAAATAAAAATGAACTCAAAAACTATGCAATAATTAAAATTAAAAGATTATGATTGAATTACCGAAATTACCGTATGCGATGAATGCGCTGGAGCCGCATATCTCGCAAAAGACATTGGAGTTTCACTATGGCAAGCATCACAACGGCTATGTGAACAACCTCAACAAACTCATAGCAGGCACGCCGTTTGAAGGCAAGAGCCTCGAAGAAATCGTGAAAACATCGCAGGGTGGCATGTTTAACAACGCCGCTCAGGTGTGGAACCATAATTTCTACTGGAACTGCATGACGCCGACACCAAAAGCCGCTCCTGAAGGCAAACTCATGGATGCCATAGTGCGCGACTTCGGTGGCTTCGACGCTTTCAAAGAGAAGTTCGTGAACGCTTGTGTGACTTTGTTCGGCTCAGGCTGGGCATGGCTCGTCGCCGACAAAGACGGCAAACTGTCGATAGTGCAGACGTCTAACGCACAATGCCCAATCACATCGGACCTGAAACCGTTGTTGGTTTGCGACGTGTGGGAACATGCATATTATCTTGATTACCAGAACCTTCGCGCTAACTACGTTAACGAGTTCTGGGCGATGATTAACTGGGAATTTGTAGAGAAATATTATTAGTTATTAACTAATTATCGACTTTCCACGGTTTCTAATTCCTGATAATAAATCTGCGGAACCTCTTCGTGGTTGTCTTTGCTGTAGTAATATGCCGGTTTTAGGAGTTTGCCGAAGGCGAAATCCTGAATCAGCACAAACTCATTGCCTTCGCTGAGAAGCGCGTATTTGTGGTCGGGATCGTTCATCGCATCGCCGAATTTCGCAATATCTTCTTCCGAATAGATAAACATGTCGGCCTTAGGAAGCATGCCGAAGGTGGTGACGCTGCGGCTCTTGCCGTCTTTGGTCGTCAGGGTGAGGCGTTCCTGGAAAGGCGAGTTGATGATGGAGTCGCGGCGCTCAGGCTCGACATCGTACAAAAACGCTTCGAATCGCACGTTGTTGAACGACGACATGAGGTTCAAAACCCTCAAAGTGTCGAATGCAATAGGCTCGCCGTTGAGGTGGCACATCGAGTATTGATAACGTCCGTTTTCCTTGATGATATAGCCGTTTTCAGGATCTTTGGTGATCTCCAGCTTCACCGATTCGATGTTGCCCATCGGCTCGCTAAAGATGATATGCTCGCGCCAGTCTAACGGGTTGGCGGTGAAACGTGAGCTGATGGCGCCTCTGAAACCGTTCAGATGAGCCACAAAGACCTTGTCGCCGCCCTCTTTCAACACGTAAGTGCCTTGGTTGTCCTGAGTCACGTCGCCTATGTAAAACACCTTGCTGCGAGTCTCGTGATAGAAAAGCTTTATTTTATTAAATAAATTGATGCGCGGTAATATCTGATAAACCTCGACTTTGGTGTTGGTCGACGACATTCTTGTGACGATGTTGTCGCTTTTCTTTATTGAGACAGGCATCTTGATTCTCATGCGGTTGAGGGTGTAAAGCATCTCGTTGATGAGGTTTTGGTTGGCAGGATACTGGTCGTTGATGGTCCAGCCGTTGTCAGTGCGCTGCAGAAGAACCTGATTGCCGCTTTTATCGGCGAAGAAAAGCTTCGTGACTGAGGCGGTGTCGTAGACGGTGAAGTCGGTGGCATCGCTGTGTAATGTGTTGAAATAGCGATTGTTACCTATAAGAATGCCGGCGATTACGATAAGAACCGCGACGATGACTATTAAAACGGTGTTTTTCTTTTTCATAGTTGTTCAGTTGTTAAGTTATTCAGTTATTTTTGGAATATTAAACTGACTAACTTTTTGTATATTTCTTCTTTCTTAAAATTGCCAAAACTATTCCTAAAACTATCATCAATGCTGATGGCAGTACGACGTTGATGAGTTGCCACAAAATCGGGTTGCCGTCAACTTTGTTCATATCTAGAAGCCGAATCTTAAGCTCGCGTGAGCGGATGTTGATAAGTCCCTCACCTTCAAGGAGGTAGCTGGTGGCGTTCTCGATAAACTGTTTGTTTCCGTAGGTTATGTTGGTGTACTGGTCGTAGCCCAAAGGCAGCGGCGAGCCGATACGTTTGTTGTTTTTCTTGGCATAGTCGAGTTGAGCGAGTTGGTTGCGGATGATGTCGCCGTCGGCGATGACTATCATAGAGGTAGGCTCGCTTTGTGTTCTGAAACCTATCTCCGACGACTCGGTGATGGCTTCGGGCATGCGGTTTTCGAATAGTGAGGTGAATGTTCCGTTGAGTAGGAAGGCTGTCGCCATGCCTTTTTGAGGGAACATGCTCGCGCTCGGGCGCTGGTTGAGGATGTCTAACGAGATGTAGACCGGCGCGCTCGACACCTTGGTGTAGTCGGAGGTCTTCAGCAGCGGTATCTTCTGAATCTCAGGTGCCGATGTCGTCGGCTCGATTGAGCTCACGAAGTCGGCTTTCACCGCCTCGATGTTACGCACTATAGGGTGTTCTGACGCGGCACCGAGCAGCGGGAAGTAATACCACGGCAGCAGCACGCTCTGCAGGTTGTTGCCTTGTCCGGTGACGAGTCCGATTTGGGCGCACGGATAGGCGAGGAGCAGGTTGCGGTTGAGTTTTACGCCATATTTGAACAGCTGGTCGTCGAGGTTGAGGTTGTGCGCGAGGCCCATGGTTGATTCGGCGCTTTGCAGGCTGTCCATAGAGGCTTCGACGGCGTCGAGGAGCCACATCACTTTGCCGCCGTACATGACGTACTGGTCGATGATGAACTTGTCTTTCTCGGAGAACGGCTCGGTAGGTTTCGCTATGACTATGGCATCGTAGGCAGGACGAATCACAATGTTGCTGTCAGGGTCGAAGTCTCTCTTCATCAACGCGTTAAGCTGTCCGTTAAGCGTGGCGCGCTTTATCATGAATTTCTTCGAGAGAGTGTTGGCGATGTCGTAAACCTCGAGGTCGGCAAGCTCGCCGTGACCGTCGACGAAAGCTATGGTCGGTTTGTTGTTGGTTGAAATCTCTTTTATCGCACTGATGAGCTTAAACTCAAGGTCTTGAGCCGAGTTGTTGAGTACCGTCTCCTGACTCTGTCCCGACTGACCTGAGAGCAGGTCGATAGGCAGCTCGTTTTCACGGTAACTCATGATAATGCCAGGCCAAATCATGATTTGCTGCACGCCGCTGTTGGTCTGAACCGTCTCGGTGTAGTAGTTCAAGCCGTTTTGATATAGAATCTTATACGTCTCGTTGCGTTCTGCCACGTCGTTGCTCTCCGAAGGGTTAATGAATTCATAATCAATGAATTTGGAGTAGGCACGGAACTCGTCGAGCATCTCTTTTGTCTCCTTGCGGAGCTTTTTGAAACCTGCAGGAAACTCGCCTTCAAGGTAGACGCGGAAAAACACGTAGTCGTCGAGGTTCTTTAGAATCTCTTTTGAGGTGTTGGATAGGGTGTAGCGTTTCTCGGAGGTGAGGTCGAGACGGGTATAGACGAATGATCCGATGATATTAACTAACACGATGATTATCAATGTGATAATCAAAGATGTGATTTCGTTTTTCTTGATATTTTTTCTCTTGTTTTCCATGCCGTCCTCCTACCATTTTCTGCTCGACAAAGTGAGTTTTGTCAGGCTTAAGAATAAAACAATCACGCTGAGAAAATATATCAAATCGCGGGTGTCGATGACGCCGCGGCTCATTGAGCTGTAGTGCGCCGACATGCCGAGTTGCTGTATGAAAAGGTCGACTTTTCCGAAGAGTGACATCGAGTAGATGAGGTCGAAGCCGATATAGAGAAATCCGCAGAGAAACACCGACAAGATAAACGCAAGTATCTGATTATTAGTAATTGAGCTGCTGAATATGCCTATCGACACGAATGCCGAACTCAGGAAAAACAATCCGATGTAGGAACCCCAGATGCCGCCGTGGTCGACGTTGCCGACAGGCATGGCGAGACGTGAGACGGATATGTAATAAATGAGCGTCGGGATAAGGGCGAGAAGTACCAGTGCGACGCCGGCGAGGTATTTGGCGCCCACGATCTGCCAGTCGGACAGCGGCTTGGTGAGCAGCATCTCGATGGTGCCTGTGCGTTTCTCTTCGGCGAAAAAGCGCATCGTGACGGCAGGCACGAGAAACAGAAACACCCACGGAGCGAGGATAAACAGGCTGTCGAGGTTGGCATAGCCGTAAGTCATGATGTTGAAATCGCTCTTAAAAACCCACAGGAACAGTCCGGTGATGAGCAGAAACACCACCACCACCATGATCCCGATGAGGGAGCTTAAAAAGTTGTTTATCTCTTTCTTAAAAAGCGCGTACATAACAAAAATTTTTATTCACCTTCAAAAGAAACGGCGCTGAACACCGGATAGCCTTTGAGTCTGTCGCGTCCCTTGAGGTCGGGCAGCTCAATGAAAACGCATGCTCCAACGACGATGCCGCCTTGTTTCTCGACCAGTTTTATCATGGCTTCGAGAGTGCCGCCGGTAGCCAGAAGGTCGTCGACGACAAGCACCTTGGTGTCTGGTTTGAAGCTGTCGACATGCATCTCTATCGTGGCACTGCCATATTCAAGGTCAAAATCCTGCGATACAGTCTTGCCCGGCAGCTTGCCTTTCTTGCGGATGAGTACCAGCGACTTGTTCTGGTTGTAAGCCATCGGCGCGCTGAACACGAATCCACGCGACTCGGCACCAATGATGACATCATATTCGAGATGTTTCACCATATCACACATCTTATCAATGGCCAGATGAAAGCCTTCAGCGTTCTGAATGAGGGTTGTGATATCGCGAAATTGTATTCCTTTTATCGGGAAATCAGGGATTGTACGGATATAATCTTTTAAATCTTTCATACTTGTAATTTTTAGAAAGCAAAAATACTAATAAATTTAATGTGAAATCAGAATATTTTTTTTATAAATTTGCAATGATATATATTGACGAACTATGAGAGGGAAAAAACGTCATGTTTTTCTGTTGATTTTACTGCTTTCCGCAACTTTTTTGGAAGCTCAGGAGGGACAGAAACACACTGTTGCCGCCGATGTCACGGCGATGGGGCTTGTCGGATATAATCACACCTTAAAATGGTATGAAGGTGTCGATTTGAAAGGTGCTTTTCATTACGACAATATCGACTTTGGCCTTAATTTAGAAGCACTTACGAAAGATATCTATTCCATCGGAATTACGGTGAGACCGTCGTTCGAGGTGTGCCGCAACGGATTCGTTTTCCTCGACGGGACGATGCATTCGAGGATTTTCAACAATTACAATACCTTTGAATTCGTTTATGCCGGCAGTGTTGGCTTCAGGATGCGCCATTTTTCGGCACAAGCCGGAGTGTTTTCCCGCACTATTGACGCTTTGGACCGTGATTGGCATTCGACCGACAGTCCTGTTACCGAGCCGTTTAACCTGTTGTATAAGGTGAAAGCTAGCCTCATGGGCTTCGACCATAAATGGGATGTTTATCTTGATGCCGGTAACTTCAATGAGTTTGAATATGAGAGGATGTGGGAGCCTATTTTCACCATTGGTGGAAGATTCGATTTCAAGGATAGATGGAGCATCGTGGCTGAGGAAATGCTGAAGCCTGCCGGGCAGTTTCACGGCACTGTGAAATATTATGAAGAGGTGTTTAGAATCGGAATCAAATACAGACTAAAATGACGATTATGAAAGATAATACAAAATATATTTGGAGCTCCCTGCGGTCGGTCGAAATGACGGTTTCCGTCGTTGTGCTGTTTTTGTTGACATCATGCAGTAAAAATATTGATTTACAAGGCTTGCTTTATACCATAAACGAGTCGCCCGATGAGCGTTTCGAGCAGTCGATGGAATACAATAAAAAGCATGGCTATGCCAAGATTTTTGTCGACCAAGACAACTACAAAGTTTATACGATGAGCGACATCCACGTCGACTTTACGACAGATAATCTCGATCGCTATGTATCTGATTATCTTGCAGATACGACAGCGGCACCATTCTCGCTATGCCTTGGCGACATCATCAATGCGACAGGTCATTTCGATTATTTCATGGAGCATGTGAAGCCTGTCACCGATGCGGGACGAAGAATTTTCTATACCGTGGGCAACCATGACCTTTATTTCAACCAATGGGACGAATATTTCTCGCGATGCGGCTCATCGACATATTGGTTTGAGGTATATACGCCTAACGGTTCGAAAGACTTATACATCGCTCTCGATTCGGGCAACGGCACCCTAGGTGTCGATCAGCGCGACTGGCTTGAAGAAGTGCTGAGAAGCAAGTGTTTTCATGGATACAGACATATCATAGTGTTTACGCACACGCATTTCTTCAAAAAAGACACTTCGCAGGGTCACACCAGTAATTTCAATATGGAGGAAACCTACGACCTGGCGGATCTGTTCGACCGATATAATGTCTCGCTGGTACTGCAGGGACATTCGCATGCCCGCGACCTGACTATATTCAAGGATGTGGTTTATCTGCGAGTCGACGCGCTGGAAGATCATTACCCGGATGCTTACTATACGATACTTAATATTGGAGAATATATAAACTATAATTTTGTAAAAGTTAATTGATGAGATTCCTCGCCCCTGGCGGGGCTCGGAATGACAGATAAATAGGAACATTAAATATTATAATTATGAAATCAAACGGTAATTACGATTGGAAATTCTCGACGGTGGGTGGCGTGACACGTGTCAACATCGAGTCGGGACAAGACATTCTGCATCTCGATGAGCTCGACAGGAAGCTCTGGACGGCATTGAGCTGCCCGTTGAAAAACCTCGAAATTGATGAAAAGACAATGACAATGCTCGACACCAACGGCGACGGCAAGATTCATATCGAGGAAGTCGTGGCGGCATCGAAATGGCTCACATCGGTGGTTAACGACCCTGAGCTGCTGCTGAAACGCGAGGCTTTCATCCCGTTCTCGGCATTCAACACCAGCAGCGAGGAAGGCTTACATCTGCTCGAGACATCGAAGCAAATACTTGAAAATCTTGGACTTGAGAAAGACAATATCTCCATCGCCGACGTGTCGGACAGTCTGGCAATATTCGCCAAGACACGTTTCAACGGCGACGGCATCATCACTGAAAACTCGGCCGACGACGAGGCCATCAAGGCGCTCATCAAGAACGTTATCGACACCATGGGTTCAGCCACCGACCGCAGCGGCGACCCGGGCATCAACACCGACCATATTGAGGCATTCTATCAGGCTTTGGCCGACTACACCGCTTGGAAAGAGGCAGGCGACGCCGACAAAGACAACATCTTCCCTTACGGCGACAACACAGCAGCCGCTTTGGCAGCTTGCATGGCAGTGAAAGACAAGATAGAAGACTTCTTCATGCGCTGCAAACTCGCCTCATTCAACGCCGACAGCGCTTCAGTTTTGGATGTGTCGTCAGCGAAGATAGGCGAAATCAGCGGCAACAACCTCGCTGCCAGCACCGACGAGATCGCCACATATCCATTGGCACGCGTCAACGCTGAGCACAGGCTGCCGTTGGGCAACGAAGTCAACCCGGCATGGGCTGTAGCAATAGCGAATCTCAAGAAACTGGTTCTTGACAAAGAGTTTAAAGATATAGAGTATCTTGCTGAGGAACAATGGGTTAGCGTTTTGGCAAAGTTCAATGCCTACAACGTTTGGATGGCAGCCAAGGCAGGCGCGGCAGTCGAAGCTTTAGGCTACGACGCAACGAAAAACATACTTGCCGAGAACAAAAAAGAAGTGTTGCTCGACCTCGTGGCACAAGACAAGGCACTCGAGAGCAAGTCGAACGCCATCGACAGCGTCGACAAGCTGTTGCATCTCTACAGAGATTTCTTCACCTTGCTGACTAACTTCGTGACATTCAGCGACTTCTATTCGCCGGAGAAGAAGGCCATATTCCAGGCCGGAACGCTCTACATCGACGAGCGCGCTTGCGACCTCTGCATCAAGGTGAGCGACATGGGCGCACAAGGCGCGATGGCACCATTGAGCAATATGTATATTTTGTATTGCGACTGCACCTGCAAGAGCAAGCCAGGCACCATGACTATCGCAGCCGTTGTGACCGATGGCGATGTCGGAAGCATCATGGTTGGAAAGAACGCCGTATTCTACGACCGTGACGGACTGGGCTGGAACGCCACCGTGACAAAGATTGTTGAGAATCCTATCAGCATCCGTCAGGCATTCTGGCAGCCATACCGTAAGATGGCGAAGTCTATCGAAGACATGATCAACAAACGCGCTGCCGAAAAAGACGCCAAGGTGATGGCCGACGCCAACACTAAGATCAATAACGCAGAAATCCCTGCCGACGGCAAGAAACCTGAGGTTAAACCGCCGTTCGACATCGCCAAATTCGCCGGCATCTTCGCCGCTATTGGCTTGGCATTAGGCTTGGTGGCATCGGCTGTAGGAGGCTTGTTTGCATGGCTCGGACTGCATTGGTATCACTGGGTGATAATGTTCGCTGCCATCATCCTCATCATCTCGGGTCCTGCTATGATTATGGCATGGCTGAAGCTGAGAAAACGCAACCTGTCGCCGATCTTGAACGCCAACGGCTGGGCTTTGAACGCCAGAGTGCTTGTCAACACCAAGTTCGGCGCCACCCTGACGAGCATCGCCAAATATCCGGTGGTGAAGACGAAAGATCCGTTTACGATGAAAGCTCCTTTATGGAAACGCATTTTGAGATGGTTCTTGGTCATCGTCTGCCTCTGTGTGGCGGTTTATTTCATCATCCCTAAAGATAAGAGACCGTCGTGCTGCAAGTCTAGCGTGGAGCAGGTTGAGGAGGTTGTTGAAACACCTGAAGAGGTGATGGAATAATCACGATTTGTGATAACAAAATTGTAGAGACGTTTGAAACGTCTCTACATTTTTTGTGCTTTAACCCATTCAAAAAGTTCCAGCGGCAGGTGGCAATACCCATCGGGGTTCTTTTCAAGATAATCCTGATGATAATCCTCTGCTGTGTAGAAATTCTGCAAAGGCATCACCTCGACGGCTATTTTGCCTTCGATTTTAGCCTGCTGCTCCGACATGACTTTGTTAATTGTCTGTAAATCAGAAACATCGGTGTAATAAATGCCAGTGCGATATTGCAATCCTACATCGTGTCCCTGTTGGTTGACACTTGTCGGGTTGATGGCATGAAAATACATGTCGAGCAGGAACTCGAGGCTGATTTTGCCAGGGTCATATTCCACCATAACCGTCTCGGCAGCTTTTGTTTCGCCGCTGCACACCTCTTTGTAAGTCGGGTTTTCCTTGATGCTGTTGGCATAGCCGACTTTCGTCACGACCACGCCGTCAATCATTTTGAAATAATGCTCGGTACCCCAGAAGCAGCCGCCGGCTAGATAGATTTTTTTCATTTTTCAATAATTTTCGGTGACAAAATTAAATAAAAAATCCGTACTTTTGCCGTAAAATTTAAAACAATAATTAATTCAATGCAAAAAGCTTTTAACACTAAAAACATCATTCTTTCAATAGTTATATTATTGATTACCATTGTGTTGTGGATGTTACCGACCGAGTCGTTCGGCATCGAGGGACTGACAGTGATTCAGCAGCGCACCATGGCGATTTTCGTCTTCGCTGCCTTGATGTGGCTTTTTGAAGTCATTCCGGCTTGGGCGACATCGGTGACGACCATCGTGGCGTTGCTTTTTGCCGTTTCGAACAAAGGATTCATGGTTGATGTTTCGGGAACTACCGTTGCTTACAAAGAAATCATGGCATCGTTTGCCGACCCGGTCATCATGCTGTTTTTGGGCGGTTTTGTGATGGCAATCGCAGCCAGCAAAGTGGGTTTGGATGCATATCTCGCCAAAGCTTTGTTGCATATTTTCGGTAGTAAACCTAAATTTGTTTTGCTTGGATTGCTGTTGGTTCCAGGCACATTCTCGATGTTTATGTCGAACACCGCCACTGCCGCTATGATGCTGGCGTTTATGGCCCCGGTTTTGAAGAACTTGCCGAAAGACAGCGCCGCACCAGCAGCGTTGACGCTCGCTATTCCTATTGCCGCCAACTTCGGAGGTTTGGGCACGCCTATTGGAACACCACCTAACGCTATCGCGCTTGGCGCTTTGACGAAAGTCGGCATCGACATCAGCTTCGGCTCTTGGGTGATTCACATGGTGCCGTTTGTGTTGGTTTTGCTGCTCATCGCATGGGTTGTGCTGATGCTTCTCTTCCCGATAAAAATGGAAAAACTGGAGATTGAAATAGAGACAAACGCCAAGTTCGACCGCGACTTCTGGATTGTGGCAATCACCATGCCTGTCACGATTTTGCTGTGGGTCACCGAAGGCTGGACGCATTTCGACGCTAACATCGTGGCGCTGGTGCCGTTTGCGGTGTTCTCAATTACTGGCGTCTTCAAAGAAGAGGATTTCCCGAAGATAGAGTGGCATATCCTTTGGATGGTGGCTGGCGGTTTCGCTCTCGGCACCTGCCTCAACGGAACAGGCTTGGCAAACGTGCTCATCAACGCCATTCCGTTCACACATTGGCCGGCCGTTGCAGTGATTATTGGTGCTGGTCTCATCATGTACTTGCTCTCGACCTTCATCTCCAATTCATCGGCGGCGAGCTTGCTGATGCCAGTGCTTGCAGTGGTTTCAACCGCCATCAAAAGTGAGCTGACAGCTCTCGGAGGCGCCGCCTCGTTGATACTTTACGTTGCAATCTGCTGCTCGTTGGCAATGACTTTGCCGATATCTACTCCTCCGAACGCCATCGCCGCCTCAACTGGCATGATAAACACATCCCAGATGGTGAAGGTTGGGTTGATATTGGGGGTTATTGGCGGGGTGCTGGGATATGTGCTGCTTAGGATTTTCCCTTTTTAATCTCCGGCATCAGCCGCTGAACCACTTTCTTATCATAAAAAAACCTGCCTGCGATGACGCGGATGACTGTGTAGGCTGGGATAGCGGCGAGCATGCCTAAAATGCCGCCGATGTTTCCTGCAAGGAGCATCACGATGAAAATCTCAAGCGGCGTCGCCTTGATGCTCGTCGAATAGATGATTGGCTGAAGAACGAAGTTGTCGATCATCTGGACTGCCAACATGATTAACAGCACAATTAGCGCGAAGAACCAGATGTTGACATCCAAGCCGACACCGGCGCCGTAATGAAGCACCATGCACAGCAACGCGCCAAGCACCTCGCCGATGATTGGTCCGACATACGGGATGATGTTGAGAATTCCGGCGATGAAAGCGATGCCGAGAGCATAGCTGACGCCGATGCGAGCGATGAGCCACAGACCCAGGAAGTTGAAAAGCGCGACACAAAACATCTCTAAAATAAGCCCGACAAAATAACGGGAAAGCAGGTGTTGGATGTTATCAATGGAATCAGTCACCGAGGCTTCAATACGGTCGGGAACCAGAGCGGCCACAATCTTTGAAAACAGCTTGTGGTCTTTGACAAAGAAAAATGAAATGAACACCACGGCGAATAGTCCTACAGCCATGTCTATCACGACGGAACCCACCGAGCCTATGAGACTGGTGATAGAAAAATCGGCCATTATCACTTTTAAGCGGTTGAGCAATAGACTAATGATGTCGAAATCTTCACCTAAACTTGGGAAAATACCAATAATCCAGCTGTTAACTGCATCGCCGATGTTCCCGTTAAAGTTTTCCGTTTTACTTAAAATTGAAGCGTCGTTGATAATATTGGACACCACAGGAATCACAAGAAGAACCATCATCAGCAATATTGCGATAACGAGGATGATAGATAAAATCGCCAAAAGCCAGTCGGGCGCGCTTTTCCCTTTGATGCGTATTTTTCCCATCAACAGGGCCAACGGTCGGCTGACGAGCGACACCACAAAAGCCAAAATAATATAAATAAGCACTGAGCTGAAATACCAGCAAATGGAGCAAATGACAGCTGCAATGCCGACAAAAATCAAGTATTTTGATAGTTTTTCAACGTAAGATAGCTTTTCCATAGAAAGATGTTTTTGCAAAAATACTAATATTTGTTTTTGAAATGATATTTTCCGCTTCTCAAATTCTTCACTTTATAGCCTTTTGAAGTCGGAATCCAAACCTCGGCTTCGGTGTTGGCTGGGATTGTGATATCCCACTCGAAACGCTTACCATTTCGCTTCCAGTTGCTCTCGATACGACCTGAAACAGATTCGTAGGCGCAGTTCACGAAATCCATGCCTTTGATAGGGTAGGGCTTCAGCTGAATTTTTGTGTAGCCCGGCTCCAATGCTCGAATTCCGCCAAGATATTCATATTCCCAAATGATGAGGTCGCCGAGGAGCATCACATGGTTGCCGGAGTTCATCGAAGGGTCGGCGGTGTTGCCGTTCCAGAGTTCCCAGATGGTGGTGGCACCGTTGCGGACCATGTAGCCCCAGCTCGGATAGGTGTCGTTGGTGGCAATCTGCAGCGCAAGGTCGTCACGTCCATATTCAGTCAAAGTGCGCATCAAAAACTGGATGCCTACAACGCCTGTCGAGACGTGGCTGTCGTGCAGGTCTTCGGTGCGGTCGACGATATTTTCGAAGACATCGTTTTCGTGACCTTTTGGCACCATCCCGAAAAACAATGGCAAGATGTTGGCAGTCACGGTGTTGTTGTCATAACGCCATATTTGCTGATTCAAATATTTTGAATTGTAAGCCTCAGCCGTGGCGGAAACTTCGTTCCGATAATATTCTACATCATCAGTAAAACCTAATATTTCAGCGAATTTTGCCATTTTATTTGAAAGATAGCAGTAGTACGGCGTCGCAATTATCATCGAACGTGTTCGGCGGTCTCTGTCACGCGAATGAATCATCTCGGGCGACTCAGGCGGCATGCACCAGTCTCCGTATTGGTCGCGTTTCATGATGCCGTCGAACATATATTTGGTTTTCATGAAGTTAAGCCAACGTTTCATGGTATCGTAATGCTCGCGAATGGGCTTGTCGTCTCCAAAACGGGTGTAAATCATGTCGGCAACAGTAATGAAAGCGCCGGGCCACGTCATGCTGTTGGTGTAGTTGCGCCAATAAGGCGGAAACACGTCGCTGATGGATCCGTTTTCAAGCTGGCAATCCTCGCCGTCGTCGAGCCATTTGGTATAAAGTTGATGATTATCAAAGATATACGACTCGCCATAACAGCCTGTGGCGCGGTCGCCAGTCCATCCCATGCGCTCGTCACGTTGCGGACAGTCGGTGGGCATCGAGCGGTAGTTGCCGCGAATTCCCCAGAAAGCGTTGCGATAAACGGCGTTCAGAATCTCGTTTGAGGTCTCAAAAGAGCCAGTGGTCTGCATCTCATCATAGAAAACAAGCCCACAAAAATCGGAAACGTTCGGAGTGTTTCTGAGACCTCCGATTTCTACGTAACGGAAGCCGTGATACGTAAACATCGGCCTCCACCGTAGAGACGTGCCATGGCGCGTCTCTACATTTGATACAATATATCTGTCTGTCGCCTTCGCTGAGCGCAAATTTCTCACATCAATGGTGCTGTCTGGATAAATATTTTCTGCAAATCGCAAAGTAATGGTGTCGCCTGGTTTTTGTCCAGAAATGTTCATCTCCAACACCCCGACCATGTTCTGTCCCATGTCGAGAATCCATTTGTCGCCTTTCTTGAAAATGGCAGCAGGCGTTAGCAAATCCTGAATCGTTATGTTTGGATTCATTTGTGGTTTTAGCACACCTTTGGGTGCCTCGACAAGTTCCGCTTTCAGCCACGAAGCATCGTCGTAGTTTGACAAAGTCCACTCGCCTAATTCATAGTTTTCATCATACGTCTCACCGTCGTATTCGTTTGATGTCCGAATCGGTCCTTTGTTGGTGATTTTCCATGATTTATCACTGATAATCAACGACTTGCTGCCGTCTTCATATGTTATTTCGAGCTGCAAAATCATGCGTGGAGTGCCGAAATGCAGCACATTGTCGGTGAAATCATAGTCTGGATTCTGGGCGTTGTATCTCATTGCTGTAAAACGCCCTCCGGCAAGAATGATTCCGATGGCATTGTTGCCGCTTTCAAGCAAATCTGTGACATCGAAAGTGTTGAAATACACTCGTTTACGATAATCTGACAGTGCCGGTTTGAGCAATTCATTCGGCTCAACCTCTATGCCGTTTATGAAAACACTGTATTGACCGAGTCCGCTGACATAAAGCCGTGCCTGAGCGATGTTTTCATTCAATTTGAATTCTTTTCGCAAATATCGTGCCGCCAACCGTGTCTTCCCGACAAGTAGGTCGTCGTCAAACTCATGTCCAATCCATTTTGCCTGCCAATCGCTTGATTCTAAAAGACTTATCTCAAATGCTTTTACGTCGCTTTCAACGGAAATAGTCTTGTTTTTATCGTAAGATAGTGCCGCAAAAACTTTCCAAAACATTTTGTCGCGACTTTGAAGAGGCTTGCCTTCGTAAGGAATGTAAAACATTCTGTCTGAATCGATTACGCCTGAATCCCAGAGATCTCCGATGCCTTTTTGAGCATTCTCAAATGTCGAGGCAGCAACGATTCTGTAGCTCGTTTGCTTCACATTTTGCGCATCCGACTCAAAATTCCAACTGAACCTTGGCTCGTTGGTGTAATGCGTTTTTATCTCGAAATGCGAGGTTTTACTGCATGAAACAAACAGCAGGACAAAGATTATTATTTGACACAAACGCTTCATTTTATTTCCCTTATTGAAACCGCGAAGCCTCCGCACGGTGCCATCTTCATCTTCAGAACGCTTTTCGATGTGACAGTTTTCTTTGTTATCGTGTACGCCTGCGGGTTGTAGCTGTCGCCAGGGATTCCGCTCGCGTCTTTCGCATCAGAATAGATGATTGCCTCATATTTAACACCAGGTTTCAAGAAATCTAATTTTACCTTGAATTCACGGGCGTTTTCGTCGGTGATGCCGCCCACGTACCAAACATCACGCGGATTCTGTAGGGATGTGGCGTGCCGCATCCCTACAGAATCTGGGATGGCGTAAACATATCGTGTCGCATTCGAAATCACACCTTTCTTGCCGTCTTCCAACGTCCCCACGCCTTCGGCGGCCTTGTTTAACGTTGAAATCTTCGGATGACGCGCGGTCACGATGTATGCGCCGGGTTCGGCATAAAGATAAATGGATTTGTCCCAGTCGACTGCCACGTCTTTGATAAACTGGAACGCGTCCATAAACTGTGCGTAATGCTCCGGGAAATCGGCAGCCATCTGCAGAGGCGAGTAGAACGTCACATACAATCCCAATTGATTGCAGATAGTGTGTCGCATCAGGTCGCCTTTGTCCCATTCCACAATCTTGCCCATGTCGGTCTCGAAAATGCCCGGTGTGTAGTCCATCGGACCGCCTTGAAGTCTCGTAAACGGCAAAATGGTCGTGTGTCCCGGGTTGATTCTGCCCCTGAACTCGGTTCCCATAGCGCTCTCGTTGCCAATCATGTTAGGCCATGTGCGGCACAAGCCTGTCGGGCGCACCGCCTCGTGCGAGTTGACCATGATATGGTGTTTTGCCGCCTCGGTGATACAATAATGATAATGGTTATTGATAGGCTGACTGTAGTGTCCCTCGCCAAACGGGATGATAGTTCCCACATAGCCGCCTTTCACAGCATCGTAGCCGTATTTGTTCATCAAAGTATATGCTTTCTCCATCCAACGTTCGTAATTGACAGTAGATGCTGAGCTTTCGTGATGCATGATGAGCCTGATGCCTTTCTCGTGGGCGTATTTGTTCAACGCCGGAAGGTCGAAATCAGGATAAGGTGTGATGAAGTCGAAAACGAAGTCTTTCTGCTTGGCGTACCAGTCTTCCCAGCCTATGTTCCATCCTTCAATCAGCAATGCGTCGAAGCCGTTTTCAGCTGCGAAATCGATATATCTGCGCACGTTTTCGTTGTTGGCGCCGTGTCTGCCGTTAGGCGTGGCATGTTCATAGTCGGTCTGTCCGAGCTTCACCGAAGGGAAGTCGTTGGTGTAAGCCCAGCTGCTCTTTCCGGAAATCATCTCCCACCAAACGCCCATGTATTTCACGGGATGAATCCAGCTGACATCATCCAAAACACAAGGGTCGTTGAGGTTCAGAATCAGTCGCGAAGCCAAGACATCGGTGGCTGTCTCGCAAACCATGACTGTTCTCCAAGGCGTCACGCAAGGTGTCTGAATTCTGCCTTTGTAACCTGTTGCATCAGGACTTAAGAATGCTCTGAACACCATCGTAGAATCATTCAAATCGAGGTGCATGGTCGGGAAATCCAAGGTCGCCGCCTCGTGGATGTTCAGATACAATCCGTCGTCGGTCTTCATCTGAAGTGCGGTCTGCACTCCTGTTTTCGAAAACGCTGTCCAAGGCCAGCCGCCGTTTTTATGACCAGCATCCCATAATTCACGAATCTCCGAAAGTTTCGACTCGGTGTAGTTGTATTCCTGAGTGTCGTAATCGCCCGGAATCCACCATGCGGTGTGGTCGCCAGCCATCGCAAACTCAGTGAGTTCCTCCTTAATCCAGAAATATGCGAGGGCGTTGTCCATCGGGAACTCATATCTGAAACCCAAACCATCGTCGTAAAGCCTGAAACGAATCTGCATCACAGTGGCTTTCGTCTCGGTCGAGTGATCCATGCTTTCCACAGAACCTGCTGGCTGTTCCAGCGTCACCAGCATCTCGTTGTAATGGTTGCGAATCTGCGACTCCTCACCCCAAACAGGCTCCCAAGTCTCATCAAAAGTGTCAAATTTCACATCTTTCAACACAAAAGCATGCGCCAAATCGTCACGCCATTCCAAAGTGAATCCCATTTTTGAAAGCAAAACGACAGGCTTTCCGTCGCGATTCAAAGAATAATAAGGAACGCCGTCCTTAACTTCAAACTGAATCTCCAATTTCCCGTCCGGACTGGTAACTTTTTCCTGTCCTGAGAGTGTCTGCCATCCGAAGGCAAAAATTATTAAAGCAAAAAAAGCTAGTTTTACATGTTTCATAGCATGAAGATTTTATCATGCAAATATAAAACATTTTTGAATAACATCATTCTTTAATCAATACTGTATACTCAGCTGCTCAAATAGTACCGGAAGAAATGCGCAGCCGTTGTTTGATCGGCCCATTCTCACTATTACAAGGTTTTTATACGGGTTGACGTAAATTGTTTGGGCACAGATACCATATGCGTAATAGCCGGAATTTTCAGGTCTTGTATAACCCTCATAGCTTATGTTATACCAGTTGTAATGATAGCCGTGACTATTCTCGTCAAAGGTTATAGTCTGACGAATCCATTCCTCGCTTACGACACGTTTGCCCTCCCATAAGCCATAGTTGAGATACAGTTGTCCGATCTTGGCCAAGTCTCTCAATGTCATCGTGATACCGCCAAAGGCGTGCGCCATGTCGTGTTTACGGCTGTCGATGTTTATCAACGCGTAATGCTCCATGCCGAGCGGCTGCCACACTTTTTCGCTGAGATAGTCGGCGAAACGTTTGCCCGAAGCGCTCTCGATAACAACACCAAGAATCGCCGATGTCATGCTCTCGTAACGTAGTTGGGTACCTGGCTCACAACGGAATTTCAGACCTTTTATTTGTTTTCTGATATCGTGTCCGTAGTTCAGTTTTGACATCGCATTAAGCATTTTTATGTCTTTCCACGAGGTGAACTCATACGTGTCTTCGAAATCCAGGCCGCTCTTCATGTCGAGCAGATGACGGATGGTGAGCTTCTGCCACATCGGGTCTTTTTTCTTGAGCTCCGGCAGATAGTCGGTGACAGGGTCGTCGATGCTGTGGATGTAGCCGTCGTCAACAGCGATGCCGCACATCAGCGATGTTATTGATTTTGAAACGGAGAAGATAGTCGCGTAAGTGTCGGCGTTGAAATCGCCCCAATATCTTTCATAAACGATGCTGTCGTTGTGGATAATGAGCAAGCCCTGTGTGTTGCTTTTCCGATTCATCGCCTCAAGGAAAGTCATACTATCGCAGCCATGTGCCTTGTGGTAGAAATAAAAACTGTCGATCCAGTCAGCACGCTGGCCGACGGGAAATACAAACACCTCCTCGCCGTTGGCGATGGTGTCAACCTCACGTTTCTGGTAACTATAAACGTTCGGGCCGTTCTTTCCATCTGTTCGCAATGCCCTGATTATCGAGCACGACGTCAACGCTAACACGCAGATGGCAAGGATGGTTTTTGTTAGTGTTGATTTCATTGCAGTAATTCAGCCAACTTTGGTACTATGTTTTCGATATCGTCGCGCATGACGATTATACCTGTCTGACAATCGATCAAAATGGTTGTCGGATAGGCTATTATAGCATAGTCGTCGCGGACTTTGCTGTTGCCTCTCATTCCACCGCTGTAGTCACACACGTTAATCCATTTCATGTTGTTCTTTTCGATACATGACTTCCAATATTTATAGCGTTTTTGGGTATCGACGGAGAGGCCGTAGATTTCCAGACCTTTATCATGATAATTTTCATAAATCTTCACCAGCATTGGCAAGTCATCCAAGCATCCGTCACACCACGATGCCCAGAAGTCGACGATGACATAGCGGTTGGCTGGGTTGTTAATCACCGAGCTCAGGCTGATAGTGTCGCCGTTTAAGTCGGGATATGCCATGTCGATATACATCCCGCCGGCTTCGGTCTTCAGGCGCTGCGTCGCTTCAGCTCTTAACTGTTCGACATAAGGCAACTGTGCAAACTCGGGCGTAATGCGGTCGAGGACATCAAGCATCTCAGCCGACGACTGGCACCATTCGTCGATATTGGCCAAAGCCAGGGCTCCTGCAGGGTTTTCGTTCATAACAATAGCCTTTATTGAGTCAGCGGCAGCGTAATTGCCACTTCTTCGATAACCGGTGATAATCTGATCCAGGTCGTTCAAAGGTGTGCCTTTGGCTCCTGTTTCATAATCGTACTCATCGGTGGCATCCACCTCAACGAGAATCGTTCCGGGTTCCAAAATGAAATCTTTCAGCTGATATCCGTTATGCTCATATAAATATACATGTGTAGGCGCGGTCACCTCGGGGTGTATCTCAAAAACACCATCTTTTACGACGCCTTTTCCGACGACAACCCAATCATTGAACTCGTCTAACAATTCGAGTTTTTTGCCGTCTTTCACGCCTTTGACGGTACCTTTGACAACACAATAATCGTTTACCGGTTTGTTATCGTTGCAGCCCGCAAACACCAGCAATGCTAAAGCCGCTATAATCAAAATCCTTCTCATTTTTTATTCAACTGTCTGCATTTGCATGTCATACTCTTCAATCTCTTTGAGGTAGTTTTCGATATTCTTTTTATATATCGATTCAACGGTAAAAGATCCGACTACTTCTTTTAATATTTCCGAATCATAATTGATCTTAGCTTCATCAAGTAAATAATGTGCGACGTAGCAATCGGGGTGATTTCTGATAAAATTGAGACGACGATAGTTGTATTCATCCATGCAGGCTATGGCTTTCCAGTACAATTCATGTCCCCTTACAGTGTCATTCTCCGCATATGCAGCCTCCATGTCAGGAACTATAGCCATCACAGCATCGGCGTATGGTTGCATCTCTTCATTAAAGGCATTTAACATTTCCAATGCCTGACTTCCTTCGGCATACCATGTGATGATGTCGTTGAAGTCGCCGGTAATCGTAATATCGCGGTTTTCAGGCAAAAAAGTAAACACACCGCATTGGTCGTACTTGTCGTATTTGATGATGTACAGGGTCTGCGGATCGTCGAAATCGGCTTTCAGCACTGCTGTGTTGTCAGCGAATACTGCTGAGTCGATGCACATTTCCACCATGCCGAGGTCTTTGGTGAGATAAACCGTCTGACCGTCGGCGTTGTCGAGGTTAAGGGTTACGGTAAATTGCTTTGTTTTGTTGCAGCCGCTTAATATAAGCAATGCCGCCACGATTGCTAATAATAGTTTTTTCATAGGTTTAATTATTTTAAATGGTATAATTCAATTGCAAAAATAAATAAAATTTTAGAAAAAATGGGGAAATTAAATAATTATTTCCTTAAAAATCAGGTATTTTGTATTTTTGCATCTCAAAACTGTTTAAAATGCAAAAGGTACAATACCTTATATTATATGTGATTCTGGCTTTGATTGCTGTCGGTTGTGTAAACACAGACAATAAAGTGAAATATGAGTCTCAGCCGGGCGATACAATCTACACCGCAGATGCGGCGTTGTCAATATATGACAATAATCCTGAAAGAGCATTGATAATACTTGATTCGGCAGTGATTGTCGGCAATCTTGACGCAGACCTCGCCAAAATGTTGCGTGCTAAGATTTTGAGCCAATCGACCGCTGATTTGCATTTTGATGAGGCACTCAAGATTTGCGAAGCCCTGATGCAGAGCGATTTTGTTGACAATCCGACTAACCGTGAGAATGTGCTCGGCTTGCTTATCACCATCACACGCCGACGTGGCGACAACGAGCAATGGATACGCTGGTCGACCGAAAAAGTTGACCTTTGCCGTCAGCAGGGCGATGAGACTGAGGCATTGCGAACCGAAGCCGAGATAGGATTCAGCTTGGCCAAACTCGGTGAGGAAGAACGAGGTCTCGCCAAACTCAGCGGCGTTATCGGAGCTCTCGACGAGCAACGTCATTTCAATGAAATGGATGCATGTATCATCGCGCTCAAGCGGAAAATCAATATGTTAGACATACTCAACCAACCTGAAAGCATTATCCCGCTTGCCCAGCATATCATCGAGAAAATCGACGACTACCGTCAGCACCGCGATGAATATGCCGACGGCTCGTTCCGTATGCCGCCTAGCGACGAACAATTCATCAGCTATTGCAATTTCTATACAGCCCAGGCTTATGGTTTCCTTGCCAAGGCATACGCCGACATGGGAGAGGAAGATACTGCACGTCATTACCTTTCATTGTTCGAGGAAAGCGACTATGGCAAAACCTTTTCAGGACGTATGATGGCATCCAACACATGGGTTGTTTTGGGCGATTACGACAAAATGCTTGCCATCTATGACGTGGCTGACAAGCGTTTGGGCAACGACACCATGAATCATGATTATGCTTCAATGCTTCATAATCGTGCTATTGCCGCTGAAGCAACAGGCGATTATCAAGCCGCTACCAACTACTGGCATCGCTATGAAAGCATAAAAGAAAAGCTCGATAGAAAACAGCAGGAGGGACAGGCATATCATTACGCTGCACGCTACAAGCTGCAGGAAGAACGCATGAACACCGAGCGCGAACAGGCTAAGGCCAAACATAACAAAAGTCTTGCTTTGGCTGGCTTTGTTTTAGTGATTTTGTCTGTTTGTTTCATTATCCGACTGTTGATACAACGCCGTGCCATCGACCGCAAAAACCGTTTGCTTACCGAACAGATTATGGAATCGGTGAAATATAAGAAAAAGGAATCCCAAAACTCCAAACTTCAAACTCCACACTCCACACTTCAAACTCAAGACGTGAATGAGCTTGACGATGCGCGACTTTTTGATTATCTTAGCGATGTTATTCGTAGTGAAGAACTTTTCCTTAACCAGAATTTCAGCCGTCAGCTGCTGATGGATCGTTTTCACATCAACGAACGCCGTATCGGTGCCGCCTTCTCATGTTGTGAGGGCTTGCCCGATTTCATCCGCGACTTGCGCCTCGAGCATGCTTGCCAAATGCTCACCGACAATCCAGAAATGAGCATCAGCGATGTGGCAACAGCCTCGGGATTCTCCAACCTCACCGTGTTCGGGCGCGACTTTAAGCGTAAATATGAGGTTACTCCGACATATTTCAGAAGCCAAATGACCACCAAAAAGTAGAAAAACGTTCGACTTTTTGTGTTTTGATACACGACTTTTTGTGCAATACCCACCCCATTATCAAGACTTTGTTTCGATTGTTTGTGAAAAGCGTTCGACCATTTGTGTGCGCCGAAAAACTATGCTTTTGATTTATTAATTTTGTAAAAAATCAACAGGTTAAAAATGGGGAAATTAATCATCACGATTAACCGCGAAAGCGGAAGTGGAGGAAGAAAGATAGCTTTCCGTTTGGGAGAGCTGCTCGGTATTAATGTTTACGACAAAGCGGCAATTGAAGGAATCAAGACATACAAACCTGAGAACAAGAAAATCACTTCACGTGAGGCCTACTACGCCCAGACTCAGAAGATGCGCGACATCGCCGCTAAGGAATCGTGCATTTTTGTGGGTCGCACAGGATTCCGTGTCTTTAAAGACGACCCAAACGCTTTGAAGATATTCATCTTCGCCGACAGAAGTGTGCGAATTAAGAAAATGGCTGAAAAATATGGTGTCGACGAGGAGACGGCGGCCCAGCGTATCGACGACGTCGACAACGCCCGTGAGACCTATACCAAATATTATGCGGGAGCCTCGCGCTATGAGGTTCGAAACTACGACTTCACCATCAACGTGAGCAGGTTCACCATTGAGGAAGTGGCTCAGCATCTTGCTGAAAACATAAAACTAACCTGACATTTAATTTTCATTGGGAAGAGATATAAAAAAAGGATGCCGTTTCCGACATCCTTTTCTAAAGTCTTATTTTACCTCCTCAAAATCCACATCCGTCACTTCGTCATCCTTGCTTCCGTTTCCCGGATTTGGATTCTGTGGGCCTTGCTGACCGCCGAATGGTCCCTGCTGACCGCCCTGAGCGCCGGCATTCTTGTACATCTCTTCCGAAGCCTTCTGCCAGATACCGTTCATCTCTGCCATAGCAGCGTCGATGCCGGCGATGTCCTGTGCCTTGTGAGCTGTCTTCAGCTTCTCGAGTGCGCTCTCGATCTCGCCCTTCTTGTCGGCTGGCAGCTTGTCGCCGTATTCCTTCAACTGTTTCTCGGTGTTGAAGATCATGGCGTCGGCAGCGTTGATCTTGTCGATACGCTCACGTTCTTTCTTATCGGCGTCGGCGTTAGCCTCAGCTTCAGCCTTCATACGCTTGATTTCGTCGTCGCTCAAGCCTGACGATGCTTCGATACGGATGCTCTGGCTCTTGCCTGTGGCTTTATCCTTTGCCGACACGTTCAAGATACCGTTTGCGTCGATGTCGAATGTCACCTCAATCTGCGGGACACCTCTTGGCGCTGGCGGGATGTTGTCGAGGTTGAACCTGCCGATGGTCTTGTTCTGGTTAGCCATCGGGCGCTCGCCCTGCAACACGTGGATCTCAACAGATGGCTGGTTGTCGACAGCTGTCGAGAACACCTCCGATTTCTTGAACGGGATGGTGGTGTTGCTCTCGATGAGCTTTGTCATGACGCCGCCCAATGTCTCGATACCGAGTGACAATGGTGTGACGTCAAGCAACAGCACGTCTTTCACCTCGCCTGTCAGAACGCCGCCCTGGATTGAAGCGCCGATTGCGACCACCTCGTCCGGGTTCACGCCCTTCGAAGGTTCTTTCTTGAAGAAGTCGCGCACGATGTTCTGGATGGCCGGGATACGTGTCGAGCCACCAACCAAGATCACGTCGTCGATGTCGCTCACGCTCATGCCAGCGTCTGCCAAAGCCTTGCGGCATGGCTCGATAGTGGCCTGGATGAGGTCGTCGCACAACTGCTCGAACTTGGCTCTTGAGAGCTTGCGCACCAAGTGCTTAGGTCCGCTCTGTGTTGCTGTGATATATGGCAGGTTGATTTCTGTCTCTGTCGAGGCTGACAACTCAATCTTTGCCTTTTCAGCAGCTTCCTTCAATCTCTGGAGTGACATCGGGTCCTTGCGGAGGTCGATGTTCTCGTCGTGCATGAATTCTTCTGCCAACCAGTTGATGATTCTCTCGTCGAAGTCGTCGCCGCCGAGGTGGGTGTTACCGTTTGTCGATTTCACTTCAAACACGCCGTCGCCGAGTTCGAGTATTGAAATATCGAATGTACCACCACCAAGGTCATACACTGCAACCTTCACATCGCTCTTTTTCTTGTCCAAGCCGTATGCCAAAGCTGCAGCTGTAGGCTCGTTGATGATACGACGCACGTTCAAACCTGCGATTTCGCCAGCTTCCTTAGTAGCTTGACGCTGTGAGTCGCTGAAGTATGCAGGCACCGTGATGACGGCCTCTGTGACAGGCTGTCCGAGGTAGTCCTCAGCGGTCTTCTTCATCTTCTGAAGCACCATTGCCGAGATCTCCTGTGGAGTGTAAAGCTTGCCGTCGATGTCGATACGCGGTGTGTTGTTGCCGCCCTTGACTACTTTATAAGGTACACGGCTGATTTCGCTCTGCATCTTGTCGTAGGTCTCACCCATGAAACGTTTGATTGAATAAACGGTTCTCAACGGGTTTGTGATGGCCTGACGTTTTGCAGGCTCGCCAACCTTACGCTCGCCATTGTCGGTGAATGCCACGATTGACGGGGTAGTGCGGTGTCCTTCACTGTTCTGAATAACCACCGGCTCATTGCCTTCCATAACCGAAACGCATGAGTTTGTTGTTCCTAAGTCTATACCAATGATTTTTGACATAATTTTAATCTCCTATATTTTATATTACTTTTTTTCGAATTCTGACATCTCCCTCTCAATCTTTATGCCAAAAATCAAAAATCTTTGAATTTTTATGAAAATAAAAAATTGATAACCACTAAAATAATGATTATCAATTAGTTGTAAAATTTATTAAAATCTTTGTCAAACTGACATCATCAGAAATTAATCTGACAAAACGTCATTTTTTTCAATTGTTAGGGTCGTTAGGATCGACAAAACCGTATTGCGGGAATTTCGAAATCATATTTCTTATAGTAAGAATATTGATAGGTAAAACCTTTGAAATATCGCCGCGTGCCGACATGATTCCCATACCGTTTTTAACGTTGGTGTAGTTAGGAATATCTTGGATGGCGCTTGTCGAGTTGGTTACAAGGTAATAGTTGTACAACTCCTCGCCGATGGCGGTAACACGGAATTCAAAGTCGTTGCACCAGCGTTTGATGCCATCAGGACTGTTGTTTTTCAGATGCTCGTTGTTCCCCAAAATCTTGTAGAATGAAGCCGGGGTATAGCTAATCACATAATAAGGTGGGGTGGTGTTGGAGTTATACAAGTTTTCGGCTTTTCCCGAACCTAAAACCCATTTTATGACGTGGTTGGTGGTGTCGGTCGAACCGCTTAAACATTCTTTATATCTGAAATATCCTGTGATTTCAAAATATGATGCTGTCGACTTGTAATCGTAGTTGGCGTCGGTAACTTTCCATTCGACATGAGCTTTTGTTGTCTCATAATCTGTAAAGGAAATCGTAGGTGAGTTCGGCTTCTGGAACGACGCTGTGTTGATGGTCGTTGCTTTTGCCGAAACAATAACGCCGTCTTCTTTTCTGCGGATTCTGAGTTTGTAAGTCTCGCCTTCGTTGAGCTTCGCTGTTGTGTAATAATAAGTTTGGTAGCAACCGCTGTAGAATGTGGCGTTGGCGTCGTATGGAATCCATTTCGAGACGGTGTCAAGCTGGATGGTGTCTTCTAAAGCATTGTTGCCGAATTTTCCGATAAACTTGACATCAATCTCATCATATTGATAGTTGTTGGCACTGTAATCTTGAGCCAATTCGTTGGCACTTCCGACAAAACTCTTTGTGATTTTGAAGAAATTGGTGTCGGCGTTGGTGTCGAGCATGGCATAAACCACCGTTGTGTTGCCACTGTCGTAGAAAAGGTTAACTTTATTGCTGCATGATGTGAAAATCAATGCGGTTATAGCGATAATTGTCCAAAAAATCTTTTTCATTGTAAATGAATCTCCTTCAAACTTGCAAAAATACAAAATTTTTTATTGTCAACAAAATTATTTTACCGATTCGGATCGTAAATAAAACCGTAAGGATAGTTTTGGGCTATTTTTATCCGGCACACCTGCTCGATGGTGCGGAAAGTGCTGAGCGAATAACACGACGACAACACTCCGATGCCGTTTTTAACGTTCGAGTAGCTGTGAACCTCCGGATAATGGCCTCCCTCATTGTTTGAAATATTATAGTAATACAAATCTTCGCCTGTCACGTAAACCTTAAACTCAAAATCCTTAAGCCAGCGTTGTACTCCGTATGGACTATTGTTCAAAAGATACTCGTCAATATCAAGAAGATGGAAAAACAAGACAGGAGTATAGTTGACATAATAGTAAGCATTTGTGGTATTAAACATATCGTTGGCCTTGCCGCTGCCAAAATCCCATCTCATATAACGGTCGACGGTGTCAAGCGCCCCGGGCATCAGCTCTCTGTAGTGGAAATATCCCAAAACCGTGAAATATCCGGCATTAATCTTGTCATCGAGCGAAACGTCTTTGCTAATCCACTCGATTGACCTCAACGCAACGATTTTGAAATCGATATATGGGTAGATGGTGGGCTTTGTAAACCCAAAATTACAGATGGTTTTTACCTTTGCCGAAACTTTGACATCGTCTTCTTTTCTGATGACAAACAGCTCATAATCAGTACCGTTAAGAAGTTTTTTTGTTGTAAAATACAGCGACCGCTTCTGTCCGTCTTCCGTCTTGGTCAAAGTACCAAGTTTCATGGTGTCGATGGTGTTTTCATTTTTGAAAAGTCCGGTGAAATAAACATCGATGTCATCTTCATCGTAATAATAATCGCCGTTTAACGATGATTTGGTTATCCTGAAATAATTGGTGTCGGCGTCGATGTCGAGAATCGAGTAAATGACAGTCTTGTCGCCTTCATCATAATAAAGGTCAACATCTTTTTTACAAGATATCAATATAAAACCCAATATCGCGGAAAAAACCAGAAGTCTTTTCATTGTCAAATGATTAATTATCTGACAAAATTACAAAAAATCTTTTATCTTTTATCCTTTATCTGTTATCTTTTTCCTATTTTTGCAAAAAATTTGAAAAATGTATTTGTCACACAATGCATCTTTAGTCACCACCCACGTGCTTCAGGAGATGAAAAACAAGGGTGAGAAAATCGCGATGCTCACCGCATACGATTACACAATGGCGAAAATCCTCGACCAGGCTAATATCGATATAATTCTTGTTGGCGACAGTGCTTCCAACGTCATGGAAGGCCATCTCACCACCTTGCCGATCACCCTCGACGAGATGATAATCTACGGTGCCTCGGTGGTGCGTGCTGTATCGCATGCCATGGTGGTGGTCGACATGCCGTTCGGAACCTATCAGGGCAACTCGAAGAAGGCTCTCGAGTCGGCTATCCGCATCATGAAGGAAACGGGTGCCAATGCCGTGAAGATGGAAGGCGGCCGCGAGATTCTCGAGTCGGTTGAGCGTATACTTTGCGCTGGTATCCCTGTGATGGGTCATCTCGGACTTACTCCGCAGAGTATCAATAAGTTCGGAACGTATGTGGTGCGCGCTAAAGCTGAATATGAGGCAAACAAACTGCGTGAAGACGCTCTGCTTTTGCAGGAAAAAGGCGTTTTCAGCATCGTTTTGGAAAAGATTCCGGCCGCACTGGCAACAGAGGTGTCACAGTCGCTGAATATCCCGACCATCGGCATCGGTGCCGGTCACGGCTGCGACGGACAGGTTCTCGTTTTGCAGGACATGCTCGGCCTGAGCAACGATTTCTCACCGCGTTTCCTGCGCCGCTACAACAACCTCTACACCAGCATCAAAGACAGCGTTCACGCCTACATCAACGATGTGAAAGAGGTAACGTTCCCGAATGATGCAGAACAATACTAATTCTAATCGTCAGGGCAACGCATGCGTTGCCTCAACGGGATATGATATTTCATCCCGTACGGACAAGGCATGCCTTGTCCCTTTATCACAAAGGATATTATTCGAAGATAATCACCTCATCATTGTCAACAAACTGCCATCCGAGATCGTTCAGGGTGACAAAACCGGCGATGTGTGCCTCCTCGACGATGTGAAAGCCTACATCAAAGAGACAAAAAACAAGCCCGGCGAGGTGTTCGCAGGCCTCGTGCACCGTCTCGACCGTCCTGTCAGCGGTGCCGTGATATTCGCCCGCACCAGCAAGGCACTCAGCCGTATGACAACCATGGTGAAGGACCGTAATTTTCATAAAACCTACCTCGCCATCGTGAAAAACCGTCCACCTAAAGATGCCGACGAGCTCAACGATTACATGGTGAAAAACGAGGCTCAAAATAAGTCGTACATTGTAAAAGAGGGGACAAGCGGAGCGAAATTGGCAACGTTGCGCTATCGTGTGACTGGTAAATCAGACAATTATTATCTTCTTGAAATAGAGTTACTTACTGGTCGCCATCATCAGATTCGCTGCCAGCTGGCGCACATCGGCTGCCCCATCAAAGGCGACCTCAAATACGGCTACCCGCGCTCAAATCCAGATGCTTCAATCTGCTTGCATTCTTACAAAATCACATTTGAGCACCCGACATTGAAAACTGAGATGACAGTCACGGCTCCTATGCCAAAGGGAATGCCCTGGGATGCTTTTAACTGTTAGTTTTCGAGTTTTTGATGCCATTTTCGAAATGCTCAACAGTACCCTGTGGTAGGTTGCATTTCTGCAAATGGCATCAAAAAACTATCAACGGAGCTTCCCGAGGTTGACTCAAAAACTCGATTTCCTCGTCACTTAACTGAAACATGTTATCCCTCACAATCAGCATCTGCATCCCGGGCTTGAACACGAGTATCCATGGGAAGTCCTCAAGCAGGTTTCCTTCGCAGTTAAGATCAATCAGCGAGGGCATTTCCGACATATCGGGCGTCGAAATCAGCTTGTTGTAACCCACTCCGAGGCGTTCAAGCGAGTCCATTTCCACAGTCCAATCAGGAATTGTCAGAATTTTGTTGTGATGGACGTAAAAATAAGTCAGATTCTTCAGATTTCGAAGCGTATCAGGGATCGATTCGATTTCATTATAGGAAAGATAAAGATATCTTAACTTCTCGTAATTCCCAATAAAATATGGTATTTCCTTGATGTGATTCTTATAAAAGTCGAGGTGCTGCAAATTTTCAAAACCAGAAATTTCCTCTGGAATCGTTACAAATTCATTTTCATAAAAAATGAGATGATGCACCTGTTTCAGATTGGCAAATGAAGCCGGCAGCGAGCTCAATTTATTTTTACCCAAATTGAGATTTGTGCATTGCAAAATGCCAATATTTTCAGGCAATTTCTTGATACTATTGCCTCCAATCGACAACTTTTTTACTTTTGAAGCATGCTTGATGTCCGATTTGGACAGTTTCAATCGGTTATGATTCAAATCCAGACTCCTCAGACTGTCGAGTTGCGCGATGAAACGAGGTATGTGCTTGATTTTATTATGTTCTAAATCAAGATGCTCGAGGTTTTTACAATGTTTGATACTCCGCGGAATGCGCTTGAAATCGTTGTTAAAGAGTTTTATCGAAACGATATTATTGTTTTTCGGGAACTTGATTTTTCTCAGACCGCATTGTTCGATGATGACGGTGCGCAGACTGTCGGATGCCAGTAGCTTTTTGTCGATTTTCCTGATGTTTTTGTTGGTTATCATCAGTGTGCCGTCTACAATTTCTGTAGAAAACGGCACACTTGTTGAGCGTTGGGTGCTGCAGGAAAAGAGCAGCATCAAAATCAAAAAGAGGTATAGTATTTTGATGTAGAGCCTCATTTCTTCACAAAAGTGATCGTCTCAATACCTATATCTTCCTTGAAGTCGTAGAAGCTGACGATGATTTTGCCGTCTTTCATCACGAAGCTGTAAGGCTGCTGCTCCTCACCGCCGAGGGTGCTGCCGTCGGTGTTCTTCGGCTGGATCGAGCCCGCTGACTTGCCGTCGAAGGAATAAGTGAAGTCGAGGCCGACATTTTCAAACACTGTTTGTGTAGTCTTGCCTTCTTTATCCTGAGATGTGAGCTTCATCACAAAAAGTCCGTCATTGTTGTTGTAGAAATCCATGGTCATGTCCATGGTGAACTTCATGCCGTCCTGGTATCCTATACCGGTTCCCATCCAGTGTGTTCCCGAAAGTGTAGTCATGGTGTTTTCATTGCCTGTAAGTTGGAATTTGAAAGGCATAGTGTATTGCACTCTGACAGGCTCGCCGTTATTCATTCCAGGCTTCCATTTTGGCATAGCTTTCAACACTCTAATCGCTTCAGCGTCAATGTCATCGCTAACGCCGCGCAACACTTGGAATGATGACAGACTGCCGTCTTTTTCAACCACAAACTGGATAAAAACTCTGCCTTCTATGCCTTTTTCTTTTGCTGATTCCGGATATTTTACATTTTTCTGAATGAATTCAAACATTGCAGCTGTTCCTCCGGGATATTCAGGCAGCACTTCAACGGCTCCAGTATAAACTTCTGAGTCGTCAGTTGCTTCCGAATCATCGGTTAGCATCCTTGTAATATAAGTAATGTCAAATGGTGCGCCGTCGATGGTTACAGTGTAACTGTTGCGTTCGTCACGATTGTTTTTGACAACTACCTTATGGTCGCCAAACTCGAATGTGCGCTCTTTTTTCACGCTCTTGATGTCGAGAGTGTATTCTGTGCCATCAAAGTTGATTTCCATTGGATTATTGAATGAAAGATAACTTTCTTCACCCAACTTGATTGTCACCAGATTTTCGTTTTCTGTCGTTGTTTCGGCTTTTTCAGCTGAAGCTTTTTCCTGACCATTGGATTTGCAGTTCGCGAACAATAACAGGGCGAACAGTGGGAGGGTAAGTAATGCCTTGATTACCACGCCCTTGGCTTTTTTGCTTTGAGTAATCATTTTAATTCTTTTTTTGGTTAATAAAAAACTGAAGTTATTGCTCATGTTGCTGAAATCGACGGCCGTGCACTGCTGCAAAATCAACATCATGTAGTTCTGTTTGTCTATTCCTGTGGCGACGACATCGCGGTCGGCCATATACTCGTGGAGACTCTGTAACTCCCTCTTATACAAGTAGATAAACGGGTTGAACCATTGGATAATCATCATCAGCTCCACGAAAAGTATGTCGGCTGAGTGGTGGTGGGCGATGTGACTCATCTCGTGGCGCACAATCTCAGGACTTACATTTTCGTTAGGGAAGAAGGCATAGTTGAAAAACGAATACGAGCCGTGTTCCTTTCCAGTGAAAACCGCAGTATATCCTGGCATTTTCTTCTTCGGCGAGCGAATGATAATGAATAATAGTTTTCCAAGTTTAATTAAAAATATAAGAGCCGCTATTCCTGCACCTATTATATATATAATCCAAATGTAATGCCAAATATTGAAGTTTCGCGTCGGTGCTGTAACCAATGCTTCTCCCATATCTTCAGCAGCAATATTATCAGTCTGAGCGCTGATAGCCACGCCTTCTGCGGTAATCACAACTTCATCCAACATGATGCCCGAAAACAGACTCTGCTTGTAGCTTACAATCTGCGGGGTGCTTCGGCCAATAATGATACCGGCCGCCGGCAAAATCAACGAAAAGCCCAATGCAATGATGAGGAACGTGCGGTTGAAAACCAGTCGGTTGCTGTTGATAAACAGCAAACGATACACTACCCAGAGGATCGCAATTGATAGTGCTATTGAAATAATGTTTAGTGCCATAGTTTTTATTTTTTGAGTTTCCTCGCACTTCGTGCTCGGAATGACAACGTTTCTATTAATGATACCGCTGTCATTCCGACCGAAGGGAGGAATCTCATTATTATTTTATGTTTTTAATTAATTTCTGCAGTTCTTCAATCTGCTCCATGCTGAAGTTCTCTTTTTTCGCGAACGCCGATACCAAATCGAGGTACGAGTTGTTGAAGTAGTTTTCAACCAATCCCTTCAGCGAGCTCTCCGAATACTCCTCTTTACTTATTAATGGGAAGTAACGGTTTGCCTTGCAGAACGTCTCATGTGCCACAAAACCCTTCTTTTCAAGAATCCTCACCACCGTCAACACTGTGTTGTATGCCGGTTTCGGCTCAGGATACGCTGCCATTATCTCGTTGGCAAAACCACTGCCAATCTTCCAAATCACCTGCATTACCTGCTCTTCAGCTTTAGTTAACTCTTTCATATCACGTCTTTTTTATGTAATTAACGCTGCAAATATACAACTTATTTTGTAATGTTGTAACTATTTTTTTAGTTTTAATGAAAAAATTTTAAAAAAACCCCACCTATACACGATAGGCGGGGAAAAACAATATAAAGATTATGAAAAAAATTTTCTTTGTTTAATTATTTCTTTGCTCCTTCCATGACGAGTTTTCCTTTGTAGTAAAGGTCACCGTCAACGTAGTATGCTCTGTGGTAAACGTGAATTGCACCAGTTACTGGGCATGTTGCCAATGTTGGAACCTCAGCTTTGTAGTGAGTTCTTCTTTTCGCGCCTCTAGTATGAGACTGTCTTCGTTTAGGATGTGCCATATTATACTATTTTTTTAATTATTACTTATCTATTTTATCTTTCAAATCTTTCATCATTTGTCTCCAAGGATTCTCTTCATCCTCCTCGGCTACCGCCTCGATTTGAGAGTAGTTGTGCAATTTTGCCAGGACTTCCTGGTTGCACAAACTCTCGTCATCGTGCGTTCTGTGAATCGGCAGCGACAAGATGATATATTCATAAATCAAATCACTCAAGTCGAAATCGCTATCGTTCTTGGTGATGATGATGACATCCTCGTCCTCGTCGTTTTTGTCGGCACCGTATTTCAGGTAAATCTCAGCCGAACCTTCAATCGCCTGCTCGTAGTCATCACCGCATCTGTCGCACTGAAGAACCACTTTTCCTCCAAAATTCATCGTCAAAATGAACATCGTCTCCATTTTTTCGACGCCTAAATGAAGGTTCACAACTCCTTTTTTCACTTCCGAATAGTCTCTATCTTCGAAGAAGCTGTCGTTTATAACATATTGATAATCAGTATGTCCGAACGGCAATCCTGCCAATGGAATTGTGAATATGTTCTCCTCCTTCTTCATTTTATCCAATTCGGGGTGCAAAATTACACTTTTTTTTATTACAATTTACAAAAAATTAATTTTTTAAACATTCTTTCAACATTTCATCCATTGGCTCATACAGCGGGTAAAATGCCTCATCACCGAAAATATTTCTTGCGATGTACGCCTTCACCAGCTGCGCAGCCATCTTCTTCGCTACTTCCTTCTGCTCGTCAGTGCCAGTTATCTTCTTCTCTTTCGCCTCTTTTAAGATGTCGTTCCACATCTTTTCTGTGAAAACAAACTTCTTGTCTAAATTTTTCTCATCACCATATCTCAAAATCTCGTCGCGATGAGCGTCGGAATAGTCGAAGGCATACTGGAACACTATGCTGGCGTTGACGATCTTGTTGAAGAAAAACTCTGTCGAGTCCTGCTTCAACGGCACATAAACGTCAGGCATGATGCCTCCGCCACCGTAAACGGTCTTGCCTCCCGGTGTGATATATCTCAACGAGTCGGCGAATCGTATGCTGTCGGCGCTGAACATCTCGCCCGATTCATATCTGTCGTAAGCCTCGAGTATATATTTCTCTCTGTCGCCGTCGTAAGGCTTCTGGATACAACGTCCGGTCGGGGTGTAGTAACGTGCCACTGTGAGTCGCAATCCCGCTCCGTCACCGAGGTCGAACTGCTCCTGCACCAGGCCTTTGCCGAACGAACGGCGTCCGACGATGGTTCCTCTGTCGTTGTCTTGAAGCGCGCCGGCCACTATTTCTGACGCCGACGCTGAGCCTTCATCGATGAGTATTGTAACAGGCGTATCCTCCAACATACCATGCCGGCGCGCGAAAATATACTGTCTGTCACGGTGCTCGCCTTGTGTGTAGACTATCAGACTGCCTTTCGGCAAGAACTCATCGGCGATGTCGACAGCCTCCACGAGATATCCTCCTGCGTTGCCGCGAAGGTCGAAGATGAGCTTCTGCATGCCTTGCTTCTGCAGCTTCTTCACTGCGTTCACAAACTCCTTGTGCGTGGTCGCGATGAACTTCTCGAGTTTGATGTAACCTGTTGTCTCGTTAAGCATATATGCCACATCGACGCTATACGTCGGAATCACATCTCTCGTGATGGTGAAATCGAGCAGGTCGTTCACACCACGACGGAACATCTTCACGTTAACTTTCGTGCCGCGAGGCCCTTTGAGCAGCTTCATCACCCTCGGGTTGGTGATTTTCACTCCTGCGATGAGGCTGTCGCCCACGTAAACTATCCTGTCGCCTGCCTTGATGCCGCATTTCTCCGACGGACCGCCCTTAATGGTGCTGATAATGGTGACGGTGTCCTTCTCAATCCTGAACGTCACGCCTATGCCTTCGAAGCTGCCTTGCAGGTCTTCGTTCACCTCTTCCAGAATCTCAGGCTTGAAATACTCGCTGTGCGGATCCATCTTGTCGATGACGCTTGTCACAGCGTCGACCTGCAGCTCGTGCATGTTCACCGTGTCGACGTACTCGTTCTCGATGAGATAAAACACCTTATCCACAAGGTTCATGTCGCCACCTTTATTAATAAGGTATCCCTTGCCGTCGTTCGAACGGGCTATAATAATGCCTAGCAGCACGCCGAAAGCTACTGCCACAGCAAGAAAGACAGGTGTCAGATATTTACGTTTCATTCTATTGTTGCGCTTGACAATTCAAGTGTTGCGCTCATTCTTCTGAACAAGCCCTGAAGCACTGTGCCGGGGCCGACTTCAATCACCTGGTTGACACCGGCTGCTATCATGTTTTCCATGGTCTGTGTCCAGCAAACAGGTGCTGTGAGCTGTTTGATGAGGTTAGCCTTGATAATCTCTGGGTCGGTCACTGCCTGACCTGTAACATTCTGATACACAGGGCAGATACCCTTCACGAACTTGGTCTTCTGGATGGCTTCGGCGAGTTCTTCGCGTGCAGGCTCCATCAGCGGGCTGTGGAATGCTCCACCGACCTTCAACGGCAATGCGCGTTTAGCACCTGCTTCTTTCATCTTCTCGCAAGCGATCTCAATGCCTTTCATGCTGCCTGAAATGACAACCTGACCCGGGCTGTTGAGGTTAGCCGGAACCACCACCTCGTCAATAGAGTTGCAAATCTCCTTGATTTTCTCGTCATCAAGGTTGATGATGGCCGCCATAGTGCCTGGGTTGGCGTCGCAAGCTTTCTGCATGGCCATGGCACGCTGCGACACGAGTCTCAAGCCGTCTTCAAAGTTCAATGTCTGGTTTGCCACCAATGCCGAGAACTCTCCCAACGAGTGTCCTGCCACCATGTCAGGCTTGAAGTTGTCGCCCAACATCGTCGCCAAAATCACTGAATGAAGGAAAATCGAAGGCTGCGTGACCTTGGTCTGACGCAAATCCTCGTCGGTGCCTTCAAACATTATCTCTGTGATATTGAATTTCAGGATGTCGTTTGCCTTGTTAAACATTTCCTTTGCCTTCGGGAATCTCTCGTAGAGATCTTTTCCCATTCCTACAAATTGTGCTCCTTGTCCAGGAAATACGTATGCTTTCATGTTTTTTTAATGTAAATCTTTACCTAATAAATTTAAAAATTCTGCTCTTGTCTCATTTCTTTCGAATGCTCCAGTGAAATCGGATGTCGTGGTCACGGAATTCTGCTTCTGCACACCTCGCATGCACATGCAAAGGTGCTTTGCCTCGATGACAACAGCCACGCCAAGCGGATGCAGAGCCTCGTTGATAGCCTCTTTAATCTGCGTCGTCAGGCGTTCCTGCACCTGCAGACGACGTGCGTAAACCTCAACGACTCTCGCGATCTTGCTCAATCCGGTGATGTAGCCGTTAGGAATGTATGCCACGTGTGCTTTTCCAATGAACGGAATCATGTGGTGCTCACACATCGAGAACAACTCTATGTCTTTGACAATCACCATCTGACGATAGTCTTCCTTGAATCTTGCCGAAAGCAGAATCTCCATCGGATCCATGTTATAGCCTTGAGTCAGAAACTGCATCGACTTTGCCACGCGCAGAGGTGTCTTCAGCAGGCCTTCGCGGTCAGGGTTCTCGCCCAAAAGGCTCAAAATTGCCCTGTAGTGCTCCATCAGCTTCTGGGTGCGCTCGGGGTTGAAACGCTCAATCTTCTCGTAACTAATGATTTCGTGATTATCTTCCATCTGATTTCTTTTCTTTTTTAGCGAGTTTATATGTCTCAAAAATGCTGTAAATCAAATAATAAATGAGAAAAGTTATTGCGAAACGCTTGCCGTCTTCAATGTAAACCATCACGTATATGAAAATGATTGCAAGATAAAGAACCATCTTTACTATCGTCGATGCCATGTAGAAGTTGGCGAACTTACGCATGTCTTTCTGCTTCGCCCTCTGGCTTAAAAAATAAACCACTATGCTGACGATGAAGAAGAAACAAACTATCGCCGGCCACAATGTGGTCAGATAACCGCGCAAAAACACCGAAGCCACAAAGACTACGAGCGTCAGCAGGCATAGTTGTAGTATAAACTTAGAGTTTCTCTCCTTTTCCATATATTATTTCTTTGGTGCTTCAGCCACCTGCTGCGACATGTCGCACTTACCTGTGAAGATGGCGCCAACCTCGATAAACAGTTGTTTAGTATAGAGCTCGACTTCCATGCGTGATGTCGACTTCAGCGATGTCAGCTCATCGACTCTTACTGTTCCTTTCACGCGACCTGAGATGTCGGCGCTGTTGCAGATGATGTCGCCCTCAATGACACCTTGTTGTCCGATGACAATTTTTCCGGTTGATTTCACTGTTCCCATGATTGTTCCGTCGACGCGGATGTCGCCGTTGGCGATGATTTCGCCCTTAATGGTAGTGCCATTGCCGATAAGGTTGTTCCTTACAGATGTTTCTTGATTGTTTGAACTCATAATTTTATTTGTTGTATTGGTGCCAGAAATCCAGATATTCCTCGATGTTTTTCTCTTGATAGAAAATCGGATAGTTTGACACTGATATGATTAAAATCTGATAATTTTCTTTGTCGATGCCGCCGAAAACATAGTCGTTGATAAACATAGCTGTCTGATAATCAAGAGCTTTGTTGACATTCTCAAACTTCTCGACGGTGAGCATGGCGTCTTCTTTGTTGAGCATCAGGTTCTTGACTTTCAGCTGATCCATGCGGAAATTGTTCTTGTTGAAGTCGCCCAGACGAATCTTGAGCGGGTTGATACGCACTTTTTTGTTGCAGATGATCAACACATAGTATTCGTCGTTAGGACGGAAGGTGTAAGGCGACTCTTTCTCCTCCACTTTCTCGTCTTTCGGACGCGCGCTCTCAATGTTCAGACCTAGGTTGTACATGTCGTTGGCTTTCAGAAGCACATCCAATGCGAACGGCTTGATGCTGCTTTCCGGATATTTGTTCACCAGACGCAGAAGCGCGTAAGCCATCGAGTCGACCACGTTGACGTATCCCAGCGACACGGCGTTGAGGAACTCGAAGCGCGGCATGTAAAGGGTGTCGTCGGCAAACTGCTGGCGAGCCTTCTTCACATTCATCATAACACGTTGATACTGACCGTTTTGATAGGCTTCGAAGGTCTTCGAATAAAGCTGCTCAGCCTCGGCTCCTTTGGCATATTCCTTCACGAAATAGTCAGGGTCGAGGATGATTTTCGCCTGATTGGAGTCAGGGTATTTTGATAAAACGAGATTCTTATAACGCTCAGCGTCGGCTGTCTCCTTGCGCAGGTTGTGCATTTTATAGAGGTAATACCATGCCGCCACCTCGTTGCTGTTGTCGGGATAACGTTCGGTGAGCTCGGCGAAGGCTTCGATGGCGCGCGGATAGTCCTGCAGGTCGCTGTAGTAGATGAATCCGATGTTGTTGAGCGCATCGGCAATCTGCTTGTTGGCATCTTCTTTCGCCTGTTTGGTGAAAGGAATCTGCTTAAAGTAATAGCCTCTGTCGAGAGGAGTGTATTGCGTGGTGTCTTTACTGATCTCAAGACCTTTCAGATATTGCTCGCGTTCTTCCTCGCTCATCATGGCGAGCTCGTCTTCCGATAGCTCTTCAAGCTCTTCCTGAGCGAAACTCTGTTTGTTGGAGATAAACCAGTAATCTTCGAGCAAACGGTTGCCCCACTTGGTTTTGAAGTCGTTGGCACCACGGTTTCTTGTCACGTTGTTGTAGAAATACCAGCTTCCGTCGTTGGTGGCGGTGACGCTTTGTGTGGTGTTTTCGTTGCCGCCGTTGAGCGCTATCTGTTTCTCAATTTCTCTGCGTTCCTCCAAGCGTTTCTGCTCTTCTTTGTATTCGTCAATCAACTTGTCGATGACAGCGTTGAGACGTATTGAGTCCATATCGGCGAGGCGCAGGAGGCTGTCTTGTGTCTTGTAAACGGTGAGGTTGCTCACGAGGTCGGTGAGCATGACCGAGAGGTTGAGCAGACTGTCGTAGCCCGGATAAGTGCGGTCCATCGTCATCACGGCGGTGTCGTAGTAAGCCTGGCTGAGGACGTAGTCGCTGTTGTTGAACAAGATATTAGCAGCGTCGAGCGATGACTTGATTTTCTGAGTGTTGTTGGTTTTGCTTACCGCCACCGATTTTCTCAGATATTTCACGCCGTCGGTCTCGTTGTTGTTTTCCAAAGCCACATCGGCCATGGCATAGTAGATGCGGTCTTGGTAGTCGTTGTTTTTCGTGTCTTTAATCATACGCTTTAGCATGCGCATGATGGTAGTGGTGTCGGCGTCGTAACATCTGGCGAGGTTCATCTTCGCCTCAAACGACATCTCATAGTCGGGGTGTTTTCTGATGACGTTTTTAAACTGCTCGGTGGCACGTGGCTTGTCGTTCTGGTCTTTGTAAATCTGACCGAGGATGAACATAGCGCGAGTCTTGTTGTATTTGCCTTTGGCAGTAATAAGTGAGCTTCGCAGATATTTCACTGCCTCGTTGTCCTTGCCTTGAGCGATGTAGAAATCGGCGTAAACAAGGTCGATATTGGTGCGGACATTTCTCGGGATCTTCTCGTCTTCATTGTCCATAGCCACCAGCAATGCCTGCAACAATGCCTCAGCCTTCTCAAACTGTTTTGTTTCGATATAAGTCTTTGCTAACCAAAGAGTTGCAGTGTGTCTGTCGGGACTGTTGCGATATTGTGTCGAGGCATAGTCGAAGGTACGGCGTGCCGGAACGAAGTCTTGCTTGTAGAAGTTGGCTTTTCCCATGTCGATGAAGGCGTCGTCGATCCAGCGCACATACTCTTTGTTGTTGAAGCGCATGGAGTGTTTTTGAATGCAGATGGCGTCCTTCTCGATGGCGCGGTCCATGTTCTGATTCTGTGCCAAAGCGTCTTCTTTGGTGCCGTAGTTAAACACTCTCAAGGTCTTGGTGTAGTCGTCTTTTGCTGTTTCGCGAAGCGTTTTCTCGCCGTCTTTCAAGCTCTGGTTGCCGTTCCACCACACGTTGTAATGACTTGTGGTGTTGTGCCACACACGTCGGTTCCATCGGTTCTTTTTTGTTGAACACGACGCTAACATTATGATTGTCAGTAAGATAGCAAAAACACCTAATATTTTATATGACTTGATTCTCATTTTTCTTTTTTCAAAATAACTAAAAAAACCTCACTTTATTTTTTGCCTATTATCCGAAACTGCAAAAATAACAAATTCATCCGTTCAAATGGCTTTTTTTTAAAAAAATATAAATATGTATAAAGGTTTGAGAAATTCTTTGTAATTTTACAAGCTGAATAAAAGGCTATTTTTGGATGGAAAATTTTATTGTATCGGCACGAAAATACAGACCTTCGACCTTTGAGAGCGTCGTGGGTCAGCATGCTATCACGTCGACCTTGCAGAACGCGATACGCAACAACACTCTTGCGCAGGCGTTTTTGTTCTGCGGTCCGCGTGGCGTGGGCAAGACCACTTGCGCCCGTATCATGGCGAAGACCATCAACTGCTTGCATCCGACCGACGACATGGAGGCGTGTAACGAATGTGAGTCATGTGTGAGTTTCAACAACAACGCGTCGTTCAACATATTTGAGCTCGACGCGGCGTCGAACAGCGGCGTCGACGACATCCGCGCCCTCATCGACCAGGTGAGGATTCCTCCCCAGATAGGCAAGTACAAGGTCTATATCATCGACGAGGTTCACATGTTGTCGGGCGCGGCGTTCAACGCGTTCCTGAAGACCCTCGAGGAGCCGCCGGCGTATGCCAAGTTCATACTCGCCACAACCGAGAAGCATAAAATCCTGCCGACGATCCTGTCGCGTTGTCAAATATTTGATTTTAAACGCATTACGGTTGAGGACATCACCAAACATCTTCAAAATATAGCCGCAAAAGAAGGCGTGACAGCCGAGGAAGAGGCTCTCAACATCATAGCTCAGAAAGCCGACGGCGCACTGCGTGACGCTCTTTCGATTTTCGACCAGATGGTGAGCTTCTCGGGCAACAACATCACTTATAAAGATGTCATCGCCAACCTTAACGTCCTCGACTACGAATACTATTTCGGCATGGTCGAGAACATCCTCGCCAACGACATCAACTCCATGCTGTTGCTCCTTAACGAAGTGATTAACAAAGGCTTCGACCCGCAAAATTTCATCCAGGGCATGGCAAGCCACCTGCGCAACCTGCTGCTGGGCAAAGACCAGCGCGTCATAGGCCTGATGGAGGTCAGCAACCAGCTGAAAGAACGTTATGCCAAACAGGCTGAGCGCTGCAGCACGGAGTTCCTGCTGAAAGCCCTCGACCTCGCTAACGAATGCGACATCAATTTCCGCAGCGCGAACAATAAAAGATTGCATTTGGAGGTGGCGTTGATGAAAATGGTTCCGCAACAAATGAGTTCTCCGAGTTCTCGGATTGAGGTGCAGCTGCCACAACAATCAGTACAGTTGCCACCCAAAGCGGTTTCTACGAGTTCTCCGAGAACTCAAAGTGTGGAACAGCCGACACCACAGCCGCAACCTGCATCACAACCGAAACCAGTTGCCCCTGCACCGCAGACCGTTCAGCGTGTAAAACGTCCTGGAACGATTTCCATTTTGGACGAAGGACCGAAGAAGAAAGAAGAAGAGGCTCCGGTGGAGGTGAAAAACAACCCTTTTACGCAGGAGATGCTGGTCGGGGCGTGGAAGAGATTCGTTGAGAAAAACAAAAACACCTCTCCGAATTTCGTGGCTGGCATCGGTAAATATGAACCCACGCTGGGCGCTGACAATATCATCGATTATCAAATAGATAACATGTTGGTTGTCAACGATATAAATAATATGGGACTGCTTCGTGACCATCTGTCGAAAGAGCTGAACAACAATCAGTTCAAGCTGGTGCATCATATCGTCGAGAAGCCGAAAGACGACATCGCCTACACCGACCGCAGCCGCTTCGAGAAGATGGCGGAGTCGAACCCTAATGTTTTGACGTTAAAGAAAGGCCTCGGCCTTAATATTGATATATGAGTTTTAAAAGTTGGATAGGTCGTAACTACCTCAAAATGAGAGGGTTCACCTTCGTGGGGCAGTTTCCTGAAGGCGTGAAGAAAAGCATCATCATCGACGCTCCTCACACCTGTATCGAAGACTTTTTCATCGGGCGCTGTTTCTTCTGGATGGAAGGTCGCTCGGTGAAATTTTTGGTTAAAAAAGAGTTTTTCAAGAACGGCTTCATGCGCTGGGGCCTGACGAAGATGGGCGGAATACCTGTCGACAGAAGCAAAGGCAACAACATGGTGGTGAAAACAGCAGCTGTGTTCAGACAATATGACGAGCTTCATATCGTTATCACCCCTGAAGGCACCCGCAAACGTGTCGAGAAGTGGAAACGTGGCTTCTATTACATCGCCGAGCTGGCGCAAGTGCCTGTGGTTCTTGGGTTTATCGACTTCAAGACACGCCGCTGCGGCTACGGTCCGTCGTTCATACCTTCGGGCGACTTCGACAAAGACTGGCCGATGATAGAGAATTTCTATCGCGGCATGCGGGGCAAGACACCGGGCAGATTTAATTTGGAATGATTTTTTGAAAAAACAGATGAAAAATAATTGGTTTAAAAATTTTAAAAGCAAGTTTAAGGTCGTCATCATTCACCCCGACACCTATGAGGAAAAGGGCGGCTTTAACATGAGTAAGATGAAATTCACCAATTTGGTGGTGATTTACTCGTTGATACTCATAGCGATAACGACTTGCCTCATATTTTTCACTCCTTTGCGCGAACTTATCCCCGGCTACACTGACGTGACCTTAGACCGTCGCATCTATAACATCGAACATCGTGCCGACTCGCTGGAAGAGGCTTTCCGCCAGAAAGACCAATATATCGAAAACATGAAACGCATCATTTTTGATGAAGACATGGGCGACGACAGCCTCAAGGCGATGAAACAGGTGAGTACAAGAAAACCTAACATCACGAGCAACAATGAGTTAAAGTCGGAGCAGGACAGTATTTTCAGAGTGCAGTTTGAAGCCGAGACGCAATACAACATCTTCGGTTCGCCGTTTATCAACACCAACGACGATCAGGATATGCCGCCGTTTTTCGTGCCTGTCACCGGAATTGTCACCAACCATTTCAACGGCAAAAACAAGCATTTTGGTGTCGATGTGGTGGCCAACACCGACGCTGTCATCAAAGCTACCGCCGACGGCACCGTCATCTTCTCCGATTGGAGCGTTGAAGGAGGTTATGTTATTGGGATTCAACATGATAGAGATATTATTTCTATTTACAAACACAATGCGGCGCTACTGCATTTTGAAGGCGACATGGTGAGAGCCGGCGACGCCATAGCCATCCTCGGCAACGGCGGAAGCATCTCGACAGGCCCGCATCTGCACTTCGAACTTTGGTTTAAAGGACGTGCCATGAACCCTGAAGATTATATTTCTTTTGAATGAAATTGATTTTTCTGACCTGATTTCCAATATTTTTCCGTATCTTTGCAGTTTTAAATATTTATAATTGAATTATGGCGGTTTTTATAAAGATAATACAACTTCTTTTATCTCTGTCAATCCTTGTGATTATTCATGAATTCGGGCATTTTATCGCCTCAAGGATTTTCGGTGTGAGGGTTGAGAAGTTTTATATGTTTTTCGACTGGAAATTCTCGATTTTCAGATGTAAAAAAGTAAATGGCAGATGGCGTTTCAAGTTTTTCTGCAAAAATGAGCCTGAAAAATACATCACTCACGAGCGAATCGACCCCGTAACAAAGAAGAAAGAATACGACTACGAACCTGTTGATTTGAACACTTTGCCTGAGGACGACTGGCGCAGGGCTGAAGACAGCACCGAGTTCGGTCTCGGATGGGTGCCGCTCGGCGGTTACTGCAAGATTGCTGGCATGGTCGACGAGTCGATGGATCAGGCGCAGATGGCGCAGGAGCCTAAACCATGGGAGTTCCGAGTGAAGCCGGCATGGCAACGCCTCATCATCATGATTGGCGGCGTGTGCATGAATGTCGTCCTCGCGTTTTTGATTTATATCGGACTCATCGCAAGCCACGGCGAACAGTATTTCTCGACGGCTGAAGTCAACAAATACGGCATCGCGGTCGACAGTCTGGGCTACAACCTCGGACTTCGTGACGGCGACAAAATCATCAGCATCGACGGCAATTATATCGAGAACTTCAGCGAGATTCCGATGCAGCTCTTGCTTGAGAAACCTGAGTATATTGAGGTGGAGCGCAACGGCGAAAAGGTTATCGTCGAATTGCCTGAAGACGCTGTAAATCAGATGATTAAGCATAAATCGCTGTTCATCAACATGCGATACCCGTTTGTGATAGGCGGATTTGCTAACGGCTCGAACGCAGAGAGAGCCGGCATGCTGAAAAACGACAGAATTATCGGCATCAACGAGGTGGAGACACCTTATTTCCAAGACTTTAAGAAGGCTATCGTCGATTATAAAGATCAGGATGTTGACATGCTTCTCGTGCGTGACATGGATACCATGACGCTCGTGGTTCATGTGGGCGCCGACGCCACTATCGGAGTGTTCGCCGCGCAAGTGCTGGAGGTCTCGACAAAGGAATACACTTTCTGGCAGTCGATACCGAGAGGTTTCAAGAAGACCGGCAAGGAGCTTAAAGACTACTGGAAACAGCTGAAACTCATCTTCAACCCGAGCACAGGAGCCTACGAGAGCCTCGGCGGATTCATCTCCATCGGAAGCATCTTCCCTGATACCTTCATCTGGGAGCAGTTCTGGAGAATGACAGCCTTCCTCTCCATCATCCTTGCGGTGATGAACATACTCCCGATACCGGGTCTCGACGGCGGTCATGTGCTGTTCCTCATCTGGGAGGTGATAACACGCCGCAAGCCAAGCGACAAATTCCTCGAAAGAGCTACCACGATAGGGTTTATCTTCCTTATTTTACTGCTGATTTATGCAAACGGGAATGACATTATCAGGCTCTTCCGATGAGGGTTTATTAATTAATAAGGTATAAAATCGTGTTGAAAACTTGTTGAAAACTTTTAAGTTCAGACAATAAAAAATAAAAGTTGGCGTTAAGGAAAGAACGTCATTGACAAAAAAGTGAACGGTATAAGAAAGATATTGCTTTTGTTGGTTGCCACGACGGCAATGTTTGCGTCGCGGGCGCAGCAGGTGCCTATTTTCACCAATTACAGCAATTCTTATGCGGTCATTAACCCTGGTTATTACGGACTTAGCGAGGGTGTCAACGTGTTGGGAATATACCGTAACCAGTGGACGGGCTTCAAAGACAACCAGACGAATGAGCTGGTGGCGCCGCGAACGTTTTTCGTGTCGGCCGACCTGCCTATCAAGTTTTTGGGCGGCGGTGTGGGCTTGTCGCTGATGAAAGACCAGCTCGGTTTTGAAAATAATATAGGCGTCAACTTGGGTTATTCCTACCATCTCGACCTAGGCTCAGGCACGCTGGGCATAGGTCTGGCGTTTAACTTCACCAACCGAAGCGTCGATTTCTCAAAAGCCAAGCCGTTGAACGACAACGACCCCGTTATTCCGTCGAAGGAGCAAAGCGATATGCTCATGGACTTTAACGTGGGTGTGTTCTACATGGTGCCGGAAACGTTTTATGTGGCGTTTTCGAGCACTAGTTTGTTGGAGCGAAAGGGAAAGGCGCTGGATGGCAAGTCGGAGACAAGCGCCAGTTTCGTGGGCGACCGTACGCTGTATCTGGTGGCGGGATATGAGTATCATTTCCTGAATCCTAAGTTCGTTTTAAACCCTTCGATGATGGTTTTGAGCGACATAGCCTCGACGCAGTTTAACCTCAGCTCGCGACTGTGGTACAATAATAAGTTCTGTTTGGGCGTTAACTACAGGTATCAGGAGTCTATTGACATTCTGGTCGGGTTTACTGTGAAAGGAATTAATATAAATTATGCATACGACATAAATACGATGGGCTTGAAATTACCGGGATCACATGAGGTTTCTATTAGCTATTGCTTCAAATTGGATCTTGATAGACAGCCACGTATCTATCGGAGTATCAGATACTTATAAAATTTAAATTAAGATTGTTGATAAATTTTTTTCAAATATTAAAATAAATTATATAATTTTGTACACTTTTTTATGGTGTTCAAAACCATAGGGAAAAATAATAAATAATTATAAAAATGAAAAAATTATTGTTGATAAGCTTAATAGCATTGGTGTTGTCGGGATGCGGCAGCAGCGATACAGGAGAGTTAGTTGGTGTTAGAAAAACCAAGCCATTTTATCAACCGGATCCTTACGGAATGCAGTTTGTGCCAATGGGAAGCTTCACCATGGGTGTCGGCGGTCAGGACATTACCGGCGGCAACCGTGCTCAGAGCAAGACCGTGTCAGTGGCTGCTTTCTTCATGGATGAGACTGAGATCACAAACAACGAATATCGTGAATTTGTGTATTACGTTCGCGACTCTATCGCACGTAAGTTGTTGGCTGACAATGGTTTTTCGGAATACGAAATAACTCAAAGCAAGAAAGGCGTTCAGTATCCAAATCCTATCATCAACTGGGATGAGAAGATTAAATGGCACAACGACGACCAGTCATATCAGGCAGCTCTTGAAGACCTGTTTATTCCTGCAAACGAACGTTTCTACGGCAGAAAAGAAGTCGACGCCAGAAAGCTCAACTATCACTACAGCTGGATCGACCTCAGAGCGGCTGCAAGAAAACAGTTTGATCCAAACCAAAGCTACGACTATACACAGGGTTCTTTCGCAAACCGTCAGCAGGGTGCGACAGACCGTTCTGTTTATATTCACAACGAGGTTATCAACGTTTATCCTGACACCTTGTCATGGATTTACGACTATGCCTACGCTTTCAACGATCCTTTGACTGAGAATTACTTCTGGCATGAGGCTTACGACAACTATCCTGTCGTCGGCGTCAACTGGAACCAGGCCAAGGCATTCTGCGTGTGGCGTACCAACAAGTTGAACAAATACATCATGTCGCACGGCGGCAGAGGAACCATGGCTGAGTTCCGTCTCCCGACCGAGGCTGAGTGGGAATGGGCTGCACGCGGCGGTCACCAACTCAACCCTTATCCATGGGGCGGTCCTTACACACGTAACGACAAAGGATGTCTCCTCGCCAACTTCAAGCCATTGCGCGGTAACTACATCGCCGACGGTGGTCTGACGACATTGGTGGTGGCTCACTTCCCAGCCAACGACTGGGGTTTGTATGATATGGCAGGTAACGTCGCAGAATGGACGTTGAGCGCCTACGATCCTACATCATACAACTTCACATGGGATATGAACCCTGATTATCAATACAACTCTATTACTGACGATGACCCGGCAATGAAGAGAAAGGTTATCCGTGGCGGTTCATGGAAAGACATAGCCTATTTCTTGCAGGTCGACGCACGCACATACGAGTATCAGGATACAGCAAAATGCTACATCGGATTCCGTTGCCTGCAACCTTACCTCGGCAGAAACAAGGGTGATAATCCTTCAAAGGCATCACGTATTAAATAAGATTTGAAAATAAAAAAAAATTAATAACAAAAAAAATTACTTATTATGAAATTTAATGAAATAGCAGAAAGCAAGGGTTACAAAAACTTCATGGCGAAGCTTTATGGTATTGGTGCATCAGTGGTTATGATTGGTGCTTTGTTCAAATTGACTCACATGCCACTTTTCGGATGGACAGGTGCCGCTGACTTCATGTTGACAGTCGGTTTGGTGACAGAAGCTATCATCTTCTTCTTCTCAGCATTTGAACCATTGCACAAAGAACCTGATTGGAGTTTGGTTTATCCTGAATTGTGGGAGACATACCACGGTGACGGCAGCCTGGCAAAACCAGCAGAAGGCGGAAAGAGAACTGCTAACGTAAATAATGATCCTGTTACAAGCAAATTGGATGAGATGTTTGAAAAAGCCAACATCAACCCTGCAACTCTCGAGAGACTTAGCGCAGGTTTGAACAAACTCAGCGAAAACGCAGGCAAGATCGCCGACGTGAGCGAGGCAGTGTCAGCTACAAGCAACTACACCAAGGCTATGAATAAAGCTTCAGAATCAGTCATGGCACTCGACGACGAAGTCGCTAAATCAGCATCAAGAACAGCAATGCTCTCAGATACACACAAGAAGTTGAACGACACAATGTCAATCTACATCGAGAGAGTGAGTGCATCAGCATCAACAACCGACAATCTCAACTATCAACTCAGCGATTTGACAAAACGCATGACTGCAATGAACACAGTTTATGGCAACATGCTCAACGCAATGAATATCAAGGCCTAACATTAACCTAAAAAAATAACAAGAAAATGTCAGGAGCAAAAGAGACACCGAGGCAGAAGATGATTGGTATGATGTACCTCGTCTATACTGCACTTTTGGCAATGAACGTTTCTGCTGATATTCTCGACGCTTTCGCCATCGTGAATGACGGTCAGGAAAAGACAAACGCCAGTATTGAGATTAAGATTAACGACCAATATAGCACTTTCCAGGATCAGTATAACAAAGAGCAGGCTAAGACTCAGCTGTATTGGGACAAAGCTTTGGCAATACGCGAAAAGACTGATGAAATCGTAAATTATATCGAGAAAGACCTTATGGTTCCTATGCTGCTTCAAACAGAAGGCATCAAGTTGGATGAGCTTATGAACCCGAAGGATCCGAAGAAGGCTATCCTGAAAAACAGAGATAATATTTCTCAAAACGATAACCGTACCATTTACGAATTCGAACTCAGCAACGTTAGCTCAAAAGATAACTACGACACTCCTATGACCTTTATGGTGACCCAGGGCAATGCCTCTGTGTTGAAACAGAAGATCGAGGATTATCGCGCATTTATCGTGAGCACAATGGAAGATGCCGGTATCAGAAATTATTCACAGCATGTCGGCTTATACACTGATACTGACAAGAATGGCGAAAAGATGGAGTATAAGGATAAAGACGGTAAACCTACCGACTGGGAGCATAAGCACTTCAGCCATATCGTTTTTATCGCTCAGATGGCTATTCTCAACAAATATGTCGGTGAGATTCAGACAACAGAATACGACGCTGTCGGCGCTTTGATGAATAAAATCGGCGCTTCAGACTATAAGTTCAACAAACTTCAGGCAAGAGTCATCGCCAAGAGCGACTACATCACTCAAGGTCAGGACTATGAAGCTGAGGTGTTCCTCGTAGCATCGGATACAATGCGTAACTTCGACGCAAAATATGCAATGGGTGTTGACAATTTCTCAAAATTCTCAGGAACTCCTACAGTTGTAAAGAGTGAAGGCGGTATCGTCAAATTGAAAATACCTGCAAAAAACATCGGACAACAGAAATATGGCGGAGTTATTGAGATGATAAGCCCGGAGACAGGTGAGACGGAATATCATCCATTTGAAGCCTCATACATTGTTTCAGCTCCAACAGCTACAGTGGCTCCAACCAAGATGATGATCATGTACAAAGAGCTTAAGAATCCTATCTCGGTTTCAGCACCAGGCGTTGCAAGCGAAGATTTGATTGTTACAGTTGAAGGTGGAAAGTTGTCGAACGACAAAGGAGCAGGAAACTATTTCGTTGAAGTTAACGACAATGCGTCTATTGTGAAAGTAAAGGTCTCGACAAAAGAAGACAATAAAGTTGTTTCTTTGAGAACTGAGGAATTCCGTGTGAAACCTGTTCCGAACCCTGTTGTCAACATCGGCGGTTATATTGTCGGTGGTAGAATTGACAAGGAAGAGCTCATAGTGGCAGGAAGAATCGCGGCATCAATGAAAGACTTTGATTTTGAAGGATATAACTATACTGTTGACTCATACACAGTGTCAACTTATAGAGGAAATCCTATTGAAAAGAAGAACACTGGCGCAAGATTCACATCAGAAGTGATGGAGCTTATCACCAGCGCAAGATCAGGACAGAGAATCACCTTCCAGGATATCATGGTTAAGAGTCCTAAGGGTGAGTTAAGAAATATGGGTTCAATCTCAGTATCAATTAAATAGTTATGAAAAGAATAGGTTTTGCAATTGTTGCTTTAATGCTTTTGTTGCTTGTTGATGTGACAAAAGTTGCAGCGCAAAAGAAAATTGTTCCATATCCTTCTATTCGTGAGGCTGATATGATGTGGAAAAAAAGAGTATGGCGTGAAATAGATTTCCGTCAGAAAATGAATCTTCCTTTCTATTATCCAATTGAAAGTCACGATGGTGAGAGAAGTTTCATCAATGTGTTGATGGATGCTTTGAAAGCCAGCGATATTCAGGCCTACGAGGTCACATCGACTGGTGAGTTAAACAAGCCTATTCCATATTCAAAGTTAATAAAATCATTGGATAAGGAAAAACAGATTGCAGTGCGTGACGATAACGGTAATATTATCGGTTCTCAATCAACAACCATCAAGTTTAAACCTGAATCGGTGCAGCGTCTGCATATCATGGAAGACTGGTATTTCGACAGCAAGAGAAGTCAGCTTTTGGTCAGAATCCAGGCATTGTGTCCAGTCATCATGACCGACGACTCAATCCCATTGCCTAACGAGTTGTTCTGGGTTCCGTTCAACGACAGCACACGTATTGTTTTGTCGCAGGCTCCTTATTACAACAGAGGCAACTCGGCAGCACGTCTATCGTATGACGATGTGTTCTGGAAGAGACTGTTTGACAGCTATATCTACAAAGAGGAGAACGTTTATGATCGTCGTATCAGCGACTATGCCACTGGTGTTGACGCTTTGTATGAGTCAGAGCGCATCAAGCAGGAGATCATAGATTACGAACAGAATCTTTGGGAATACTAATTCAGTTAGTCTGTTAAAAGTAAGAGACGTCATGATATGGCGTCTCTACTTTTTTAATAACGGACTCGTTTGCCGTGTTTCTTTTCCGGGCGGTCGTTGTCGCGGGATTTTCTTTTCTTAGATGTTTTCTTGTCTTTTGTCCGGCTTTCCTTTCGGCTACGGCGAGAATGTTGTTCTTCGTCGCGGTCATGGCGACGACGTTCCTCGTGGTAATTATCACGAGATTTCTTTTCTTTTTTGGGTGAGATTTCTCCGCTACCATCTCCCTTCGGTCGATGTCCGGTCGAAATGACGGAAGAAGACTTTTTGTCTTTAGTTTTCGGTTCGCCGGTGGTGATTTCGACACGAATTCCTTCTTTATTTTTCGCAGGGTCGGCGAAGCAGTCGACGATAAACTGGGCTTTGTCGCCGTCGACGGCCACGAATGAGAAGTTTTCCATCAGGTCGATGTGTCCGATTTCGATGTCTTTGGTGCCTGTCACGTCGTTGATGCGGCCAATCAGCGAGTTCGGCTTGATGCGGTCGCGTTTGCCCATTCCGAAGAACAGCCTTACCATATTACTATCGTCATGCTCCTTCTTCTCTCTCTTCTCCTTTCTATCCTTACTATCCTTCTTATCCTTACTATCCTCATCTACGTTCAGGTCTTTAGCGTCTTTGTAATAGTCGAGGAAGCGGTTGAAGTTAAGTGCCACCACTCGTGTGATGAGTTCTTCGCGTGTGAGCCAGCTGAGTTTTTTAAACACTATCGGCAGGTAGTCGTCGATATCTTCGCGCATGATGTCGACTTTTTCGAGGTTGTCGATATGGCGGAACAGCTGTTTCTCGCACACCTGTTGCGCTGTCGGGATGAGGGCGCGTTCGAGCGGCTGTTTCAGCTGTTTCTCTATGGCTCTGATCTTATGTTTTTCTTTAACATGCACGAGGCTGATACAGATGCCTGTCTTGTCGGCGCGTCCTGTACGTCCGCTGCGGTGTACGTAGGTATCGATATCGTCTGGGAGGTTATAGTTGATGATATGTGTCAGGTTGTTGACGTCGAGACCGCGAGCCGCTACGTCGGTGGCAACTAAAATCTGCGTGAATCCCTGACGGAAATGGTTCATCACCAGGTCGCGCTGTGCCTGCGAGAGGTCGCCGTGCAATGAGGCGGCGTTGTATCCGTCGTGGATGAGGTTGTCGGCCACCTCCTGTGTCTCAAGCTTAGTGCGGCAGAAAACGATGCCGTAGATTGAAGGGTAGTAGTCGATGAGGCGTTTCAGTGCGAGGTATCTCTCGCTTGCGCGGATGAGATAGTAGTTGTGGCGTACGTTGGCGGTGCCTGAATTGCGTTGCCCGATGCTGATGCGCACCGGCTCTTTCATGTATTTGTTCAAGATTTGCTCCACCTCCGCCGGCATGGTAGCCGAGAACAGCAGGGTGTTTTTCTCTGCCGGCATGTATTCCAAAATGGCGTCGACGTCCTCTTGGAAACCCATGTCGAGCATCTCGTCGGCTTCGTCGAGTACCATCCACTGCACGTTGCTGAAGTCGACGCGGTTGCGGCGTATCATATCCTGCAGACGTCCCGGGGTGGCCACTATGATTTGCGGTTTTCTGGCGAGGCTCTTGAACTGCTGTTCGATGCTGGCGCCGCCGTAAACAGGCACTATCAGAATCTCGGGGATGTATTTCGCATAGCTGAGCAGGTCTTTGGTGATCTGCATGCAGAGCTCACGTGTAGGACATAAAATCAATGCCTGGACGCTGCGGTTTTTCGGGTCGATGTTCTGCAAAAGCGGAAGACCGAAAGCGGCAGTCTTGCCTGTGCCTGTCTGCGCAAGTCCCACTAAATCAGTGCGTTGCGATAATAATATCGGGAGAACCTCCGCCTGAATCGGCATAGGCTCCTTAAATCCTAACTCATCTATTGCCTTTAGGATTGCGGGGTTTAAATTGAAATCTTGAAACATAGATTAAAATTGAGGGTGCAAAATTACAAAAAATATGCTATATTTGCAGGATATTTTTCTAAGAGGATGAAAACGAGGTATTTGCTTTTATTTTTGATAGTTTTTTTAGTGTCTTGTTCGTCGAAAAAAGACAAAAAATACACGGCCGAGGAGGTCGAGAAGTGGCCTGTTGTCAATACTGAGTTTATTTTTGTCAATATGGATGAGCCGATTATCAAAAATAAGGCGGCGCAGATCGACAAGGCATTTCAGAATCTGAAGAAAAGAACCACTTTCAACGGCACGGTGTTGTTTGCCGAGAAGGGTAGGATAGTATTCGAGAAATCGTATGGCGTGCGTAACCTCAAGACTCGCAAGGGCGAGCTGAAAAACAACGATTTATACCAGCTCAGCTCGGTGTCGAAGATGTTCACCGCCGAGGCGATAATGATTCTCAAAACCCGCGGTCTTGTTGATTATGACGTAGATATAAAGACTTACATCCCGGAGTTTCCTTACGACGGCATCACTACGAGGATGCTGTTGACGCACCGCTCGGGCTTGTCGCGATACGAGACCTTGGCCGACAATCACTGGCCTAACAAGAAAATCCCGTTTACCAACAACGACATGATCGAGTACTACGCAAAATACCAACCCAATCCTTATTTCAAGCCCGACAACGGTTTTCATTACTGCAACGTGAATTACGCTTTGCTGGCGAGCATAGTGGAGCGTGTATCAGGCAAGTCGTTCGTCGACTTCATGCGTGAGGATGTGTTTGATGTGGCGGGCATGCGCGACTCGTATATCTACGACATGCCTACCGACACTATGGTGTCGTTGTATCTCCCGCATTGCGTGCAGGGATATTACATTGGCAGACGACGTCCTCGTCAGGCGCAGAACGAGTATCTCAACGGCGTCAAAGGCGATAAAATAATGTTCTCCAATGTCGAGGACATGTACCGTTTCAAGGTGGCTCTCGACTATGGGTTGTTTGTGCCCGATTCGATACAGGCCGAGGCTTTCAAGCCGGGTAGTCCGAAATATTCGAAGAGAAAAGACAATTACGGTTTCGGTTGGCGCATCTCGCGCAAATATCCTGGTTGTTTCTATCATTATGGCTGGTGGAAAGGCTATCGTTCGTTCTTCATGTTCGACAAAGATAACGACCGCACCCTGATAGTTCTCACCAACACCGACAAAGGCCCTAACTCTGATGCTTTCTGGAAGTTGTTGAAAGACAACACCATATCGTTGGCTCCGGCATCTATCAATATTCCTGTGATAGAGATTGAGGAGAATCTCAGATACCCATATTCATCATATCGTGAACGCTAGTCGGCACAATTAGTTTGTAACCTATGCCGTGTACGTTTTCAATCTGAACGTCGGGGTCTTCGCACAACATGTTTCTTATTCTTCTCACGTAAACGTCCATGTTTCTGGCATTGAAATAGTTTTCGGAATTCCAAACCCGTTTCAATGCCAATGGTCGTTCCACCACGCGATTTTTGTATTCGTAAAAAAGATACAATAAATCTAACTCCTTGGTTGTCAACCTCCTTTCTCTGTCTTTAAAAATCAATACATGATGTAATGTGTCTAAAATGTAATTCCCCACTTTAAAAATATGCTGGCTTCTCTCACTGGTTTTTGCCCTTTTGTTAATTGCTTCGATACGCAGACCTAATTCCTCCATGCTGAAAGGACGGGCCATGAAATCGTCGGCGCCAACTTTGAACCCTTTTATGATGTCGGTCTGACGTGAGTTGGCGCCGATAAAAATGATTGGAATGTCCTTGTTCCTTTTTCGGATTTCGGTCGCCAGGTCGAATCCGTTGATGATTGGAATGTCGATGTCGGCGATCACGAAATCCAACCGTTCCTTTCGGAAGCGCTGCAACGCCTCCTCCCCATTGGAACACATCAGCGTGGTGTAGCCGCGCGAGACAAGGAAGTTTTTGGTTATCGAGGCGATATCCCTGTCGTGTTCCGCTAAAAGAATCCTTAGAAATTTTAACATAAAAAATAGCTTTTAGTTTTAGTAATTATTGACCTCGCAAAAGTAAACCATGAAAAAAATTTTAAAAAATTTTCAGCTTCTAAATCATTCATTATGAAGACTTTTTAACTCAAATTTCATTTTTTTGCAGGAAATCTTAAAAAATTTTTACCAAAGTATGAAAAAAATATGTATTTTTGCAGTGCGTAACGATGTACATCCATAGTTCCCTATCCGGGGAATTTACATTGTTCGTAAAAGGTTTCATAAATTTTGGTTTTTGGTTCTGGAGACCGACCACGCTCAATGGTCGGTCTCTTTTTTTTGTGCAAATTTTTACCGATATTGAAGAAAAATTTGTATCTTCGCAAAAAATTAAAACCTTAAAGTCATGACAGATATCAAAGTTGAATTGGGACATGTGAAAGGCTTTCTCACTGAAAACCAATTGAATACGTATAACGAAAAAGTCGCGTCGACTTTCAAGACCATTTATTCGCGTTCGGGAGCCGGCAACGATTTCCTCGGATGGGTCGATCTGCCGTCGAGCATCACACCGGCTTTTATTAAAGATGTGAAGGATAAGGCCGAAGAGCTGCGTAAGAAGTCGGAAGTGTTTGTGGTTGTCGGCATCGGTGGCTCATACCTTGGAGCGCGTGCCGTCATCGAGGCGCTGTCGAACCATTTCGCTCAGCTTGTCGACACCGGAAGTCCGAAAATCATCTACGCAGGTCATAACATGAGCGAAGACTACATGCACGACCTCATCGCGCTGTTGGACAAGAAAGACTATTCGATGACGGTGATCTCGAAGTCGGGAACGACCACTGAACCTGCGGTGGCATTCAGGATTTTGAAGAATCATATCGAGAAGAAATACGGCAAGGAAGAGGCGAAAACACGTATCGTCGCCATCACCGACAAGGCAAAAGGCGCGCTGAAGGTGCTGTCGGACAGCGAAGGTTACAAGACATACGTGGTGCCGGACGACGTCGGCGGACGTTATTCGGTGCTTACTCCGGTGGGCTTGCTGCCTATCGCAGTGGCTGGTGTCGACATCGAGAAACTTGTGGCTGGCGCACAGCTGATGGAGAAGTATTGCGTTGATAATCAGAATGATAGCAACGTGGCGGCAAAATATGCCGTGGCACGTCAGGCATTGTATCACGCGGGCAAGACCAACGAGATTTTGGTCAACTACGAGCCGCGTCTCTGCTACTTCAGCGAGTGGTGGAAGCAGCTCTACGGCGAGAGCGAAGGCAAGGACGGCAAAGGCACTTTCCCGGCCAGCGTGACGTTCACCACCGACCTTCACTCGATGGGTCAGTACATACAAGAAGGCTTGCGTAACCTCATGGAAACCGTTATCAGCGTTGAGAATCCTGCAAACGAGGTGCGCATCCCTACTGACGACGCCAACCTCGACCAGATGAACTACATCGCTGGCCGGCGTCTCAACGAGGTGAACCAGACCGCTGAGAAAGCCACGATACTGGCTCATGTCGACGGCGGCGTGCCGAACATTCGCATCGTGGTGCCGACAATCGATGCCAAGGTGCTGGGACAGCTCATCTATTTCTTCGAGATGGGATGCGCGCTAAGCGGCTACATGCTCGAGGTGAACCCGTTCAACCAGCCTGGCGTGGAGGCGTATAAGAAAAATATGTTCGCGCTGCTTGGCAAGCCGGGATATGAAGAACTGAGAAGTAAACTTGAAAATAGGTAAGTGTAAAGACGCGATTCATCGCGTCTCCGTTTACAATGAATTACGACAATATAGAAATAATGGCCCCGGTGGGCTCGTACGAGGCACTGGCAGCGGCTATTCAGGCTGGTGCAGGAAGCGTATACTTCGGCATCGGCAAGCTGAACATGCGCTCGAAGTCGACAAAAAACTTCACGCTCGACGATTTGCACACCATCTCGGAGACGTGTCATGAACATGGCGTGAAGAGCTATGTCACAGTAAACACTGTGGTTTTCGACGAGGAGATGGACGAGATGCATGCCCTTTTGGATGCCATCAAAGCCAATAAGATTTCGGCAATCATAGCTTCCGACCAGAGCGTTATTCAGTACGCGCGAAAAATAGGCGTGGAGGTTCACATGTCGACGCAGTGCAACATCACGAACATGGAGGCTGTGAAATATTATTCGCAGTTTGCCGACGTTATGGTGACCGCGCGCGAGCTCAACATCAATCAGGTGAAGCATATAACCGAAGAGATTGAGCGTCAGCATATTACGGGACCTGGTGGCGAGCTGGTGAGGATAGAAGTGTTCTGCCACGGAGCCTTGTGCATGGCGGTGTCGGGCAAGTGTTATCTTAGTTTGGACAACTTCGGCACCAGTGCCAACCGTGGTGCCTGCGTCCAGCCATGTCGTCGTGGATACGAGGTGACCGACCGCGACAAAGAGATAACGTTAGCCATTGAGAATGAATATATTATGTCGCCAAAAGACCTTTGCACGCTGCCGTTTTTAGATAAGGTTTTGGCGGCAGGCGTGAAGGTTCTGAAGATTGAAGGACGTGGCCGCTCGCCTGAGTACACCAAGGTGACAGTGGGCGTTTATCGCGAAGCGGTCGACGCCATCAACGCAGGCACCTTCAACGAGGAAAAAGTCGCCGCATGGACAGAACGTCTGCGGAGCGTCTACAACCGCGACTTCTGGGATGGCTACTATCTCGGCCGTAAAATGGGCGAGTGGACCAAGAAATATGGCTCGCAAGCCACCAAGACGAAGCTCTTCATCGGCACGATAACAAATTTCTTTGGAAAAATAAACGTAGCCGAAATCAGGATGGAGACGCATGACCTCAACGTGGGTGACGAAATCATGATAATAGGGCCGACGACAGGCGTTTACGAAGATACCGTGAAAGAGATTCGAGTCGACTTACTGCCTGTAAATCAGACGGTTAAGGGCGAGCTTTGCTCCATTCCGGCACATGACATAGTGCGCCGTGGCGACAAGGTTTATAAAATTGTTGAAGCAACAGAGGACGATGCAACACTTTAATTTACATACACATAGCACTTTTTCGGATGGCAAGTCGCTGATGGAGGAGACCGTAGAGGAAGCCATCAAACAAGGAATGCACACACTCGGTTTTTCCGACCACTCCAGCGTGCCGTTCCAGAGCCGCGTCTCCATTCCGATGGATAAAAACGAGGAGTATATTAAGAATATTAAAGACTTGAGAATCAAATATTTAGGTAAGATTGACATACTCGCCTCGATGGAGATGGAGTTCATCCCTGGCATAGTCGTTGATTTTCAAAAGACAAAAAAGGATTTTGGCTTGGATTACCTTATCGGGTCGGTGCATCTGGTAGGCAAAACGCCTGATACTCTGTGGTTTATCGACGGAAAAAGCACCGTGCCGTACGACGAAGGTCTGCAAAAATACTTCGGCGGCGACATAAAAAAAGGTGTTCGCGCTTATTTCGACCAGGAAAATGAGATGATTGAGACCGAGAAGTTCGACATCATCGGGCATTTCGACAAGGTGAAGATGAACGCGCGTGGCCGTTATTTCCAAGAGGATGAGAAATGGTATCGCGACATGGTTCTTGAGACCCTCGACCTCATCAAACAGCACGATTTGATTGTGGAAATCAACACTCGAGGCCTCTACAAGCAGCGTTACAACGGTTTTTATCCTTCCGAGTGGCTGCTGCCCCGCATGAAAGAGATGAATGTTCCGGTTTTGATCAGCTCCGACGCGCATCAATATTGGGAACTGACATATTTCTTCAAAGAAGCTGAAGAAACTCTGAAAAATGCCGGATATAAAGAAACAATGTGTTTCAAAGACGGAAAATGGTTTGCTGAACCACTAAATTAATAAACATGGACTCAATAATTCTCGCTTTAGCGATTCTGCCGGTCATACTTTTGGCTTTGTACATCTATCATAAAGACAAGTACGAAAAAGAGCCGTTTCGCATGCTGGTGTTTGCCTTTTTACTCGGAATTTTTTCCATTCCACTTGATATTTTGTTGGTAGGCTTCATCAACAATATCTGGGTTGGCGAAACCGTGTTTTATGAAGCTTTTTGGGAGGCTGGAATACCTGAAGAGCTGTGCAAATGGACGCTTTTCATACTTTTTATTTGGCCGAAAAAAGACTTCAACGAGTTTTTCGACGGCATCGTTTATGCTGCTTTCATCGGACTAGGATTCGCTTGTGTTGAGAATATAATGTATGTGTTTGATAATGAATCGTTTGGAGCAGCTTTAGTCACAGGAGTGATGCGTGCCTTGCTCTCGGTGCCGGGTCATTTCCTATTTGCTGTCATCATGGGATATTTCCTGGGAATGGCGAAATTCCAACCTGATTTAAGAAGTAAATATTTGATACTCAGTATATTATGTCCGATAGTGGCACACGGTCTCTTCGATTATCTGCTGATGCTTGCTGAAGCTTTGTCGGAAAATAATATGGAACTTATCGCAGTTGGTTTGTATGTTATTTTCATTTATCTTGACATAAAAATGTGGAAAATCGGAGTCAAGCAAATTGCGAAAATGCAGGAGCGTTCGAGAGTTGAACATAACAATGAAATTTTCAGAAAAATATTTAAATCTAAATAAAAATGAAGAGATTATTTTTAGCTATCACATTGATTATTAGCGTTTTATGCGCTAAAGCCGACGAAGGAATGTGGCTCCCTTACCGTTTGAGCGACAAGAGCCTCTACGAGATGCAGCAGCTTGGATGCAAGCTCACTGCCGAACAGATTTTCAACCTCAACCAGCCTAGTCTTAAGGATGCCATCGTGCAATTTGGCGGCGGCTGCACCGGCGAAATCATCTCTCCGGAAGGTCTTTTGTTAACAAACCATCACTGCGGCTTAAGCTGGGTACAGAAACACGCCACGGTGGAACACGACTACCTTACCGACGGCTTCTGGGCTTACAGCAAGGAAGAAGAACTGCCGAATCCAGGTCTGACAGTGTCGTTTTTGGCCAATGTTGAAGATGTCACAGAGGCTGTTCTCGAAGGCGTGACCGACGAGGAGACCCGCAGCGAAGTCATTGCTGAAAACATCAAAAAAATCACTAAAGAACGTGAAGGCGACCGCGATGTGGAAATCGAGATAGTGCCGTTCTATTCTGGAAATCAATACATTTTGTTTGAATATGACGTGTATCGCGATGTGCGTCTGGTGTGCTGCCCACCATGGGGAATAGGCAAATTCGGCGCCGACACCGACAACTGGACATGGCCTCGCCACAAAGGCGACTTCAACATCTTCCGCGTGTATACCGACAAGGACGGAAAGCCTGCAAAATATAGCGAAGACAACATACCGATGCAGTCGAAACACTACCTGCCAATCAATATCAAAGGCGTGAAACAAGGCGACTATGCCATGATTTTGGGTTATCCAGGCTCAACCGACAGATACTCAACATCTTACACTGTTAAAAACTTGATCGAATCGGACTGCCCGTCAATCATCAACTGCCGTACCACCAAGCTCAACGAGTACCGCAAGCACATGGATGCCGACCAGGAAGTGTTCATCAAATATGCTTCGAAGCAGGCCGGAGTGTCAAATTATTGGAAATATGCCATCGGACAGAAGAAACAGTTGGTGCGTAATCATGTGTATGACAAGCGTTTAGCTCAGGAAGAGGCATTCAAAGAGTGGGTCAGCCAAGACCCAGCACGTCAGGCCATTTATGGTGATATTTTTGAAGGAATTGAGGCAAAATGGGCAATTCTCGACGACATCATCATGCCGATGACATATCTGCGCGAGGCTGGCTGGAACGGCGGCGAGGCAGTTGCTTTCTCTCGTAGATTTATGAGAATCAATAACTTATTAAAAGAAAAAGGTTCGAAAGAAGATGTCGCAAAGGTGACTGAAGGCTTGAAAGCTCAGGTGGTGACATTCTTCAAAGATTACGACAAAGATCTAGACAAAGACGTGACCATCGCCTTGCTTAACCTTTTCTACAAGGATATCGACCGTTATGTGCCTTCGATGGTTGCTGAAATCGGTGCAAAGAATAATGGCGACTTCACCGCTTGGGTTGAGAAAGCATTCGAGAAATCCATCTTCGTCGACCAGGCAAAACTCGAGAAATGGCTTGCAAAACCTAAGAAACTCGATAAAGATCCTATCTTCGCCCTGACGATGAACATCATCGACGAGTATGCCAACGTGGTTTACCCGATGTACGAGGCTGCCGGTTTGGAAGGCAACAAAGGTGAGCGCCTTTACATGAGAGGCCTTATGGAGATGCAGACCGAACGCAATTTCTATCCGGATGCCAACTTCACCATGCGACTCACTTACGGCACCGTGGAGCCTTACAAGGGCGCCGACGCTGTCAACTACAGCTACTACACCACCATGGACGGCGTGATGGCTAAATATGTGCCTGGCAACTGGGAGTTCGACATCCCTCAGGACGTGCGTGACCTCGCCGAAGCCCGCGACTACGGTCGTTATGCTGACGAAAACGGTGAACTCATAGTGAACTTCATCACAACCAACGATATCACCGGCGGTAACTCGGGAAGCCCAGTCATCAATGGCGAAGGCGAGCTTATCGGATTGGCTTTCGACGGAAACTGGGAGGCCATGAGCGGCGACATCATGTTCGAACAGAAAGTGCAGCGTACAATCTGCATGGATGCGCGCTACTTACTGTGGTGCCTCGAAAAGGTCGGAAAAGTGAATAATATAATCGAGGAATTGACGATTATCGAATAAAAAGAATGGTTCTCATTTCGAGAACCATTCTTTAAACTCTGAAACTTTCGCCTTACTTATTATTATTTTCTCGGGAACTATCACTAACAGATTGAGTGACAATTTGTTACCAATCCAGACAGTGATGTCTTTAATAGCTTTGCGCGAGACGATAAACTGACGGTTGGCACGGAAGAAATCGTCGGGGTTGAGCTGGCTCATGATCTCGTCGAGCGTCTGGCTCATGTAGTAGACATGCTCGTCTAATGCTATGGTTTTCACCGTCTTAGTGTCGATGTAGATGTAAGCGATGTTCGACGTCGAAAGTGGGATGAGCTTATCGCGTTCTGGCACTAAAAAACATGATTTGTAGTTCTTTTTCAGTCCGATTTGGCTCAGCAGGTTCTCGATAGCTTCTTTGTTGCCGGTTTTTTCGCCCACGAGAGCGTTGTATTTGTTCATCGCGCGCTCAAGATCGTTGCGGTTTATCGGCTTCAGAAGATAGTCGATGCTGCTTACTTCGAAGGCTTTGAGCGCATATTCGTCGTAGGCTGTGGTGAAGATGATAGGGCAGGTTATCTGCGTCTTTTCGAAGATGGCGAACGACGAGCCGTCGGCGAGGTGAATGTCCATGAACACCAAGTCGGGCATAGTGTTTTCGTTGAACCATGCCACGCTCTCCTCTATCGACTGCAACACGTCGACAATCTGGGTATCAGGGGCGACCTCTGTTATCAGTTTTTGCAGCGACTGTGCAGCCAAAACCTCATCTTCAATTATTAAAGCTTTCATTTTCAATCGTTTTGCAACGGCAACTTCACGCAGAAAGTGGAGCCGTCGTCGGTTATTTCGACATTTTTATTCCATTTCAAACGGTAACGTTCGGTGAGGTTCACCAGTCCGATGCCGTTGCTTTCCTCAGGCGACGTCTTCGGCTGGATAGGATTCGACACCGAAACGCTGTCATCGCCGGTATCGACAGTCACCACCAGCGGCTGTTTCGACGAGATGACGTTGTGTTTCACCGAATTCTCTATCAGCGACTGTAAAGATAACGGTAAAACCTTGAAATTGTTATATTTAGCGTCGATTTTAAATTCAAATTTCAGATTCTCGCCGTAGCGGATCTGCATCATATCGCAATAAGCCTGCACGCACTTCAGTTCTTCCTCGAGACTTATAACCTCCTTGTTTTGAAGGGTATAGCGCAACACCGACGACAGCTGCTGCAGGTAATTCTCGGCCTTCTCGGTGTCGAGGGTGATGAGCGACTGCAGGGTGTTGAGCGAGTTGAACAGAAAATGCGGGTCGAGCTGGTTTTTCAACGCTTCGAAACGTGTCAGGATGTTCTCGCTGCGCAGCGTCTCGTTCTCGACGGCTATGGTTTTCTGATAGTATTGCGATCTAAGTAATTGAACCACAAGGAGAACCACCGCCGTCATGGAGAGGTCTCTCACCAAGCTGTCGCGCATGAAGTTGTATAAAAACTCCGCGTCGGGATGTTCTGGCGACAGGGCTGCTCGGGTGAAAACAAACCCAATGCTAAGCACAGCGCCTATCGTCAGAGAGCCTAACACCATGAGTGTCAATTCAGTATACTTCTTTTTAAAAGTAAAACTCAAGATTTTCCTATTGTAGATAAGAATCAGGAAAACCATGATAAAACTTGTTGAAATGAAGAATAAGAACCTTCCGAAATGGAAATGATGCGGGTGCATGGCTTTTACTATTTCACTTGAAAACAGTGTGTCGCCAAAGAAAAACGACAGCATCATTATCACATGAAAGCCAAGGCTGATGATCAACGAGGCTAATGCGATTCGTTTCAGCGAGAGATATTCCAGTGCGGTTGTCTTATTCATAACGCAAAGCATTTATCGGGTCGGTACGCGATGCCTTCAGGGCAGGGAAGAAGCCTGCGATGAGACCTAGCACGGCGCATGACACAAATGAGATTATCATCCATAACACGTTGACAATGAATGGTAAAGACATTATCAAGTCGACGACGTAAGAGAGCGCTACGCCTAAAACGAGGCCTAAAACGCCGCCTATCAGGCTGAGGATGATACTCTCAGTTAAAAACTGTAGCAAAATTGCGGAATTTTTCGCTCCGATCGACATTCGGAGGCCAATTTCTTTTGTGCGTTCAGTAACGGTGACATACATGATATTCATAATGCCAATGCAGCCTACCAAAAGCGATATCAAGGCGATGGCGATGAGTACGGTGGTTATCATGCCGGTCATGGAGGTCATCATCTCGAGGAGTTCCTGTTGGGTACGTACCTCGAAGTCGTTGGTGCCGCCAGTCGGAATCTTGTGCGAGACGCGCAGGATGTTTTCAACTTCTTCGACAGCGGCATCGGCCACGTCTTCGGAAGCCGCCGAGCAAACAATCTGGTGTATGAAGTCGACGCCGAGCATACGTTTCTGCACCGTCGAGTACGGCATGATGATGATGTCGTCCTGGTCCATGCCCATGGCGTTTTCGCCTTTCTCTTTCAGCGTTCCGATGACCTTAAATGGCATATTGCCCACACGGATGGTCTTGCCTATCGGGTCTTCGTTTTCACCAAATAGGTTCTCGACTATGGTCTGTCCGATGAGACCCACCTTGGCGTATTTTTTTACGTCTTCCTCAGTGAAATTAACACCTGTGGCGATCTCATATTTTCTTATCTGAAGATAGTCGGTAGAGCCGCCGTACACTGTTCCCGACCAGTTTTTCGATCCGTTGACGACCTGTCCGCCGCTGTTCACCACAGGACTCACCATCGTGATGTTTTTCGCGTTTTTCGCAATCATCTCGGCATCTCTCACCTTGAGCGACTGCACATTCGACGAGCCCATGCTCACTCCGCCACGCCGCTGGTTGGCACGCATCACCATGATGAGGTTGGTGCCCATGTCCGACAGCTGGTTGGCGGTGCTTTGCTTCAAGCCCTCGCCAAGGTTCACCACGGCTATGACCGCCGCTATGCCTATGACGATGCCGAGCATTGACAGTGCCGAGCGTGTTTTGTTGCGCAACAGGGCTTTTGTCGATATTCTGGTTAAGTTAAGTATATCCATATCAATAATCGTTTTCTGTCGGCAGGGCTTTCAAGGCCTCCAATGCCGATTTCGTGGCTACAGGCTCATCACGAAGGATGTGGCCGTCGCGCAGGAAAATAGTTCTGTTGGTAAAAATAGCGATATCCGACTCGTGTGTGACGAAGGCGATGGTCTTGCCTTGCTCGTGCAGACTCTGGAAGAGACTCATGATCTCGTACGAAGTGCGGGTGTCGAGGTTACCCGTCGCCTCGTCGGCAAGCACTATGACAGGGTCGTTGACCAAGGCGCGCGCGATGGCGACACGCTGCTGCTGACCGCCCGACAGCTGGTTAGGCATGTGCAGCATACGGTCTTTCAAGCCCACCATCTCCAAGGCGTGCTGCGCCCTCTCGTGACGCTCACGATGCGAGATGTCGGAGTTGTAAATCAACGGAAGCTCCACGTTTTCGAGGGCTGTGGTGCGCGGAAGCAGGTTGTATGACTGAAACACAAATCCGATCTTGCGGTTTCTTATCTCAGAAAGCTCATTTTTCGTCCTCTCCTTGACGGAGATGCCGTCGATGAGATACTCGCCCGATGTAGGCTGGTCGAGGCATCCGAGGATATTGAGCAGCGTCGACTTGCCGCTTCCCGACGAGCCCATGATGCTCACAAACTCACCTTGGAAGATCTCGAAGGAGACACCTTTCAAAGCATGAACCTCCTCGCTGCCCACGATGAATGTGCGCTTCAGATTCTCAACTTTTATGATAGAATTGTTGCTCATAAGGCTTAATTTTACATTGGTCCGCCAGGTCCCGGGCCTCCACCTCTGTTACTGTTCTTGTTGTTGCTGTTGTTGCGGTTACGGCCTGGAGGTCCCGGCATAAATGGGTTTTCGCCGACCTTCTTGGCGGCTTCTTTCACTACATATTGTGCCGAAAGAACGATGGAATCGCCTTCATTTACTCCACTTTCGATGATTTTATAAGCGCCGTCGCTCATTCCGGTTTTCACCGGACGAGGCATGATGTTGTTGCCGTTCTTGATCCAAACCATTGTTGGAGCGCTACCACCGAAATGAGGTTTTCCGCCGAATGGTGGTTCTGGTCTTCCCTCAGGTTTATCCATGTTTTTCATCATCTCCTTCATGATCTGTTCCGATGGGGTGAAGCTGAAAGCCTCAGCAGGTGCTGCAAGTCCTGTCTCTTCTTCTGTTACGATGGTGACGCTGGCTGTCATGCCCGGGAACAGCTTCAAATCGGGGTTCGGCGCATCGATGATGACGGTATATGTCACGACGTTGCTTGTCGTCGTAGGCTTCATGCGAATTTGGTTCACGGTGCCGTTGAACACATCGTCGGCGTATGCATCTACTGTGAACGTAACTCTCTGATTCAGTTTCACTTGTCCGATGTCGGCCTCATCGACGTTAGCCTCTACCTGCATGCGGGTGAGGTCGTTGGCCAAGGTGAAGAGGGTAGGCGTGCTGAACGAAGCCGCGACGGTCTGACCCACCTCGACCGCTCTGTCAAGTACCACGCCGTCGATAGGTGAGTATATTTCAGCATAGCTGAGGTCGACCTTAGCCTGGTCGTACTGCGCCTGCGCGTTTTTCTTGCTCATCTGCGCCTGGGTGTAGGTGTTCTGAGCCGCTTCGTAGTCGGCGAGCGTGGCGGCTTTGTTCTCGTAAAGCTGCTGCGTGCGCTCGAATGTCGACTTGGCATATCGCAGCTGGCTCTCCGACGACTCGAGGTTTGCCTTGGCACGGCTGAGACTCTCGTTAAGTGTAAGTTTGTCAAGCTCGGCTAGCATGTCGCCTTTTTTCACCACTGAGTTATAATCCACGTAAATAGTGACAACCTTGCCGGAGACCTGCGTTCCGACTTCCACTGTCTCAACAGGTTCGATGGTGCCTGTCGCCGTCACGGTGTTCTCGACGGTGTAGTTGCCCACGACGTGAGTGCGAATCACGAGTTCTTTTTTACCCTCTTTCGCACCGCGGACGATGAAAAATATAGCCAAAACAATTGCTATAATTCCTAAAGTGACAATCCATTTTATGTTTTTCTTTTTCATATCTTGTTGATTTATAATTATTTACAAAGTTATTTCTTTTCCCATATAAACATCTAAAATCTTACGCTGAAGCACGAGGGAATATTTATTTCTGATGAAGGTGTTCAGCACATTTAAGTAGTTGTTTTGCTGCTGCAGAAGCTCCACAGCTGTGATTTTGCCGTATTGGAACTGCACCTCGTAGGCGTTGTAGCTCTTGCTGTAGGCGTTTTCTTTAAGTTCGGAGGCTTTGAAAGAGTTGTAAGCCGAAACGACGTTGCGGTAAGCCAACGAAACTGTCTGACGCACATCGAGTTGCGTTTGCTCGTAGTCGAGTTGAGCCTGCTCGAGGGCTATCTTGCTCTTCTTCACGTTAGCTTTGTTCTGACCGCGGCTGTAGATAGGGATGTTGAGCGAGATTCCCACCGACTGGCTGAAGTTATTGTTAAACTGCTGTCCCATATTGTCGAAATCGCGGTGGCTGGTGTTGATGCCCGCGTTTGCTTTGAGCGAAGGAAAATAGTTGCTTTTGGCAAGTTTGATGTTGTTTTCGGCAAGCAGGATGTCGTATTCGCTGAGTTTCAGGTTAGGATAAGCCTCGAGAGCCATCTCCAGCGCCTCTTCCTCTGTAGGCAGGGTGGCTGCCATGTCGTCGAGACTCTCGGTGTCGGGTTTCACAATCATCAGCTCGTCGAGCGGATCCATCGAGAGCAGGAGTTTCAGCGACAAGATGCTATTGTCGTAGCTTATCTGGGTGTCGATGACGTTGCTTGAGTCGCTAATATATTGAGCCTCAAGGAGAAGCATGTCGCTTTCGAGTATTGAGCCAACTTTGTAGCGTTCTTGTCCCTGCAGCATTTGCGCACGGCTTGAGTTAAGCATAACTTGTTGATAGTCAAGAAGTTCTTCGTTGCTTAAGGCTGTCAGGAAAGCTTGCAGAATCTGCACTGAGAGTTGGTTGTCGTATTGTTGCAGCTGCATCTCCGAGCGTTCGACGTTCAGGCGGTTGCGTTCGATGGTTTTGTTGATGTTTCCGCCTTGGTATATCGGCATTGAGGCGTTGATGCCGGCGCTTCCGTTGAATCCGTTGCCGCTGTTGGTGTTGGTGAATGTCTCGCTGGCTGAGGCGTTAACGCTAGGCAGGCGCGACTGTCTCGACTGCTCGTAGGTCACCTCTTGCGAGGCAGTGTTGAGTTCCATGCTTTTCCTGTCGTAGCTGTTGGAGAAGGCGAAGCGAAGGCAGTCTTCGAGCGAAAACAGGTAGGTCTTGCCTTCTGTCGTCGGCTCTTGAGCGAATACTGTTGTCGCCGTCAGCATGGCCAACGCTAACAGGAAAAATGTCTTTATTGAAATTTTCATAAAAAAATACTTTTACACTTTATGAATGCAAAAGTATCTTTTTTTTAAAAGGTATAAAAATTTTTATTGCCGAAATGGCAATTTTTGTTGATGAAACGCCGTCGGAGCAGCCCGACTCGAACGGGCGACCGCTTGCACCCCATGCAAGAATGCTAGCCAACTGCACCATGCCCCGTATACGTCAATAATTTCTGACGCTGCAAAGATACTAAATTTCTTTCATCAATTAGGTCATATTGTTATGGATTTTTATTATTTTTGCAAAAAATAATTTAACACCTTATTAATTAATATGGAACACATTCAATGTTTAATACTTGGCTCGGGTCCTGCTGGTTACACAACAGCTATTTACACTGGCCGCGCCGACATAAAAACTGTCATTTACGAAGGACCGCTCACTGGCGGACAGCTCACTCAGACAACAGAGATCGAAAACTTCCCAGGTTATCCTGAGGGAATTCAAGGCAACCAGATGATGGACGACTTGCGCCGTCAGGCTGAGAGATTCGGAACAGAGTTCCGCATGGGCTCGATAGTGGAAGTCGATGCCTCGAAACGTCCGTTCCACTGTAAATCGGACTTCGGCGATGAGCTTTTGGCCGATGTTATCGTTGTCGCGACAGGTGCCTCGGCTCGTTATCTCGGTCTGCCTACGGAGGAACAGTTTAAGGGCGGCGGCGTTTCGGCATGTGCCACTTGCGACGGCTATTTCTATCGCGGCAAGGACGTGGCGGTGGTCGGAGGCGGCGACACAGCCTGTGAAGACGCCACTTATCTCGCGCACCTATGTAATAAGGTATATATGATTGTGCGCCGCGACGTGCTGCGCGCTTCCAAGGCGATGCAACACCGCGTGATGAACACCCCTAACATCGAGGTGCTTTGGAACACCAACACTAAAGAACTCTTCGGCGAGGTCAATGGGTTTATGAGCTCGCTGCAGGGCGCCGTGGTGGTTAACAACAAGACTGGCGAGGAGCGCACTCTTAAAGTTGAAGGCTTCTTCGAGGCTATCGGCCATGTGCCAAACACCGACGTGTTTAAAGGCATACTCGATATGGATGAGACAGGCTACATCATCACCAAACCTAAGTCGACAGCCACCAGCGTGGAAGGTATCTTCGCTGCCGGCGACTGCCAGGACAAGACCTATCGTCAAGCCATCGTTGCCGCCGGTACTGGTGCTATGGCTGGAATCGAAGTCGAAAGATTCTTGATGGAGAACAGATAATTCTGGTTTTCAGACGAATTATAAGGATGTCATTTATATGGCATCCTTTTTTTGTCTCATTTCAAAAATTAATCAAAAATTAATGACTTTTTATGGTTTTGGCGTAACAGTGGCGTAGAAATTTTGGAAGGAGGGGCAAAAATCAGGCCTTGGAATCGTCAGTTTCCAGACAGATTTTTGTCCTTCCTGGAAAAATTTCCATCACAAAGCGTTGATTTTCAGCGTTGAAAAAATAATTTAAAAATTTTTCAAAAAAAGTGTTGCGCGTAAAGAAAAAGGTTGTACTTTTGCATCCGCAATCGACAGAGATGTAGGTTGCGAGTTCTTTGAAAGCAATGAGCCAATAAAAAGTAGTCTGAAAGGTAAGGAACCTAAAATTCCAAAGAGACTAAAAAACAGGTGAATCCGCCAGG